>NZ_MUMH01000389.1 GCF_002155965.1 Allokutzneria sp. NRRL B-24872 | reverse complement strand
CTTGTGGGTGACGCCCTCCGGCAGGAGCGCGATGGCCGCGGGCGAGCCGGCGCCGTCCGGGTTGCGGCCGAGGTAGCGGCTGTAGGCGTCAAGATCGCTGGTCACGTCTTCGACGATGTCTCGTAGCTTGGTGATCGGGCCGGTCAGCTTGCCGACGTCGGGCAGCTTTGTGTTCTCGAGCGTGACGTGGCCGTGGAAGCCGCTGCTGGCGGCGTAGTAGCCGACGGACAGGCGTGGCTTGTTCGGCTTGACGAGCATCCCGTCGCCGAACTTCGCGCGGTAGCGCTTGGTGAACAGCTCCAGGAACTCGTCCGGGCAACGCACGGCGGGTGTCCGGAGGTGGGCGTCGGGATGGTGGCCGTACCAGGACAAAGCCCAGTCGGCCGGGATCGGACGTCCGTCGACGGCCAATTGCGCCAGCCCGATCTTGAGCTCCACGGGCAACTCTTGGCTCCACTCGGGGACCGGCGGCGCAGCGCGGTCGTGCCGCACCGTGGGATCGAGGAGAGCGACCGCGTCGAGCAAGCCTTCCGCGTAACCGCGGAAGGAGCGGTTGCCGCGGTAGATCCGGAGCAACCGGCGCACTTCGCCCACCAGGGTCGCGAACTCCCCGTCTGCGTCGTCGAGGTCGTGGATCTCGGTCAGCAGGCGGCGTTCGAGACCGTAGAAGTACAGG
>NZ_MUMH01000388.1 GCF_002155965.1 Allokutzneria sp. NRRL B-24872 | reverse complement strand
TGACCAGCTCCGGACGGCAGGAGGTCAACCCCTGGTTCCGGGAGCGGTTCAAGGCGCTCGGCACCCCGGTGATCTCCGGCCACATCGGCAAGCTCGTGCACGAACTCAAGACCTTCCTCACCTGAGACCTCACCCGAGACCGAAAGGCTCCGTACATGTCCGACCTGCTCCGCGCTCCCGCCGAGATCAAGTACGCCGAGGAACTCGACTGGCTGGAGTCGATCGACGACAACCCCAAGCCGTTCTCCTGGCGCCTCTCCCCGAAGATGGTCCGCCTGTTCATCCTCGGCTCCGAGCGCGCCGACGGTCTGGACCGGGAGGTGTCGCAGAAGTGGTTCGGCGACCGCAGCTTCGTCGAGCGCTCCATCGTCACCCTCGCCTCCGACCGCGGCCTGCTCCTCATCGGCGACCCCGGCACCGGCAAGAGCTGGCTCGCCGAACTCCTCTCGGCCGCGATCAGCCGCAACTCCACGCAGGTGGTCCAGGGCACGGCCGGCACGACCGAGGACCACATCAAGTACTCCTGGAACGTGTCGATGGTCATCGCCAAGGGCCAGTCCCGCGCGTCGATGATCCCCTCGCCGATCATGACCGCGATGGAGACCGGCACCATCGGCCGCTTCGAGGAGCTGACCCGCTCCACCAGCGACGTGCAGGACGCGCTCATCTCGATCCTCTCCGAGAAGTACATCTCGGTCCCCGAACTCGACGGCGCCGACGGCGAGAACATCGTCTTCGCCAAGCCCGGCTTCTCGATCATCGCCACCGCCAACAGCAGAGACCGGGGGGTCAACGACCTCTCGTCCGCGCTGAAGCGCCGGTTCAATTTCGTCCGCATCCCGGTCGTGACGAACAAGAAGAGCGAGGCCGAGA
>NZ_MUMH01000387.1 GCF_002155965.1 Allokutzneria sp. NRRL B-24872 | reverse complement strand
CTCGGGCAGCTTCGGCGGCGGGATGAGCGCGGTGGAGCGGTGGGTCTGTACGCGACTGGCCGTCGTCGGCGAGGTCACTGAGCGACCGCCTCCTCAACGAGGTCGAGGCCGGCCGAGCGCAGTGTCGCGGCGAGCGCGTCGCGCTCGGCGGGAGTGGCCGAGGGGATGGGCAGTCTGGGTTCCCCGACGGGGAGGCCGCGCAGGCGCAGCGCTGTCTTGCTGAAGATCACACCGCCCAGTCTGCCGAACGCCGCGCAAACCGGCAGCAGGTCCCGGTGGATCTCGCGCGCGGCGACGACGTCACCGCGCTCGTGGGCGTCCAGCATCGCGCGCAGCCGACCCCCGGCCACGTGCCCGATGACGCTGACGACGCCGACCCCGCCGATCGAGAACCACGGCAGGTTGATCATGTCGTCGCCGGAGTAGAAGGCCAGGTCGGTGCGGCTCATCACCTGCGAACTGGCGAAGAGGTCGCTCTTGGCGTCCTTCACCGCGACGATGTTCGGGTGCTCG
>NZ_MUMH01000386.1 GCF_002155965.1 Allokutzneria sp. NRRL B-24872 | reverse complement strand
TCCTTGGGCTGGTACGTCCGCGAGATACCGGCCAGCATCTGGGGCTTACCCATCCCGTGCTTCGCCTGCGCCAAGTCCTGGGCCACCTTGGACTTGACGCCTTTCTCGACCGCGATGATCTGATTCAGCTTCGCCACGATCGCGAACCTAGCAGCGCAACTGCGGGACCTGCCACGGAATTTGTTCGACAACCCCGTAACGGGCGCATCCCACGTACGGGTGAAAAAGGATGTTGATCGCTCTGCCCTGGGTAGGCCAACCGCCGCACCGATTCGACGAGCTGGGGGACCGCACGTTGTCGCAACCCTTCGAACTGCCCGACTTCTACGTGCCGTACCCGGCCCGCCTCAACCCCCACCTGGAGGAGGCGCGGTCCCATTCGCGGGAGTGGGCACGCCGCATGGGCATGCTGGAGGGGTCCGGCGTCTGGGAGACCGCCGACCTGGACGCGCACGACTACGCGCTGCTGTGCGCCTACACGCACCCGGACGCCAGCGCTGAGGACCTGGCGCTGGTCACCGACTGGTACGTGTGGGTCTTCTTCTTCGACGACCACTTTCTGGAGATCTTCAAACGCACCCAGGACCGCCCCGGAGGCAAGGCGTACCTGGACCGGCTGCCGCTGTTCATGCCGCTGGACGACGCCGCCGCCGTGC
>NZ_MUMH01000385.1 GCF_002155965.1 Allokutzneria sp. NRRL B-24872 | reverse complement strand
CGCAGGGGTCGTGCCGCACGCCGTCGAGCTGTACGAACGGCTCTGCGAGCTCGACGGCGTCGCGCCCGGCCAGCTGCGCGGGCTCGGTGATGCCGAGGCGGGCGAAGTCGCGGACCATCGCGGGTCCGACGTTGGCGAGTTTCCGCAGTTCCTTGCTCATGCGCCCCAGCACAGCAGCCGGGGCCGATCCGCGTCTTGAACGGATCGGCCCCGGTTCGCGCGAGCGTCAGTTGTTGTTCACGAACGTGGTGGCGAGGCTCTCACCCTTGCTGGTCGCGGCCGAGTGGTTCTCGATCGGCGAAACGGTCGAGTTCTTGAAGCAGATGTACGTGACACCCGAGTCGGTGCCGCCGTTGGACGGGTCGGGGTTGATGCCGAGGTCCTTCGCCGTCGCGTACGAGGCTTCACCGATGATCTGCGACGGGCCGGTGTCGCCGATGACCGCGTACTCGACCTTGCCGTTGTAGATCACCGCGCAGGAGCCGCCGCCCTTCAGCTGCGACGAGCTGTACTTCCAGATGCTGCTCGAGCTCGGCACGACGATGTAGGGCAGCTTCGCGGCGTTGAGCGGCTTGCCGTCGGACTGG
>NZ_MUMH01000384.1 GCF_002155965.1 Allokutzneria sp. NRRL B-24872 | reverse complement strand
CTGGGCGATGGCGTGCAGGATGGGCAGCGACGGCACCTTTAAGCCCCGTTCGATCTGGGACAGGTAATCGGGAGCGATGCCGACGAGCCCAGCCACGACATCTTGGCGCCGCTCGCCGCGGTAGTGCCTGATCCTGTCGCCGATGGGCAGATCGGATGCGACCATGCCTACCTCCGTACGTATGCCCACTCAGCGTATGGTGCCCGTCACCAACGGGGGTCGGTATCCAACGATCGGAAGGCAATACAGTGTCGCTGCTCGTGTTGTGGGACATCGACCACACACTCGTAGATACCCGAGGAGTCGGCCGCGGGATCTGGGGTGAAGCGTTCGAAGAGGTCGCCGGCCAGCCCATGCGGGAGCAGGCGAAGACCGACGGATCGACCGAGGCGGTCATCCTCCGGGAAACGCTGAGACTCCATGGACTGCAGGACAGCCGTGACCTGTTCGAGCGGTTCGCCCAGGCACTCGGAGCCGCCCACGTACGTCGCGCGGCCGACCTACGCGAACGCGGGCATGCCCTCCCCGGAGTGCCACCACTGCTCGCGGCCCTTGCGGCGCGGGACGGGGTCACGCAGACCGTGATGACTGGCAACGTCCGGGCTGCCGCAGAGGTGAAGTTGACCGCGTTCGGTCTCGACCACTACATCGACCTCTCGATCGGAGCCTTCGGCGAGGACGCGGACGAACGCCCGCAGTTGGTGCGCAC
>NZ_MUMH01000383.1 GCF_002155965.1 Allokutzneria sp. NRRL B-24872 | reverse complement strand
CGGCGAAGGTGCGGTCGCCGCCGCCGGAGAAGGCCATCGCGGTGACGGCGGCCCTGGGCGCGTAGGTCCCGTTGTCCCGCTTGACCAGCGTGGTGTCGATGTCGGTCCACGCGCCGTTCTTGCGGGTGCGGACCGGCTGCACGTACTCGGTGACGGTGAAGGTGCCGTCCGGGTTGGCGACCGTCGTGCTGCGCTCGTCGCGAAGGCCGGTGATCTCGACCTTCTTCCCGGTCTTCGCGGCCCGGTCCTGGGCGGCGTCCTCGGTGAGGGCCGTGGCAGAGCCCTTGCCCGCCTTCTCGGCGGCCTTGTCCGTGGCGACAGTCGCGGCCGTGGGCTCGGGGGCGGGGGCGTTGCCGAGCGTCATGACCAGCAGGGCCGTCAGCGCGGTGGCGACGGTGAGCGAGCGGACCGGCCGTCTGCCGCCCACCCCTTCTTCCGCACCTCCGTTCGAACAGAACGTCATCGCGGTGTACTTCCTTCTCTCCATGCCGTCCGTCACCCGACCACGCCGAACGAGACGCCGCTGTCGGGCAGTCCGCCCGATCCCGGCTGGTACGTGGTGGCACCCGTGCTGGTGGTGCCGTCGAGGTCGGCCCACGTCACGACGTGGAGGACCCCCTTGGTGGTGCCGGAGGCCTTGCTGAAGGGCACCCCGACGTAGAGGTTGTTCGCGCCACCGGTCAGCGACATGCCCAGGTGGTCCCGCCTGGTGGCGGTACCCGGCAGGCCCGAGCCGCGGGTGACCAGCCGGTCGGCCGCGCCGATCGTGCCCAGCGGCCGGAAGACCTGGACGGCGCCCGCGTCGGTGGCGGCGCCGATGTCCTTGCCGGGGATGCCGACGGCCAGCCGCACGGTGTCGGCGGTGGTGACGACGCTCGTGTTGGTGTTGGAGATGGCCACGCGCTGGCCCAGGAAGTCGCCCGCCACGGGGTCGCCCTCGACGTCCGCCACCGCGGCGTCGATGGCCGCCGTCTCGGTGTAAGCGCCGGAGGGCTGGATCCGGAAGACCGCCGCGCCGCCCGCCTCGGTCACCGTGCCGATGTCCTCGCCCGGCGTGCCGACGGCGAGCAGGACGTCGGAGTTGTAC
>NZ_MUMH01000382.1 GCF_002155965.1 Allokutzneria sp. NRRL B-24872 | reverse complement strand
CACCCCCGCCAGGCCGAAGCCGCGAGCCCCGCCCCCACTCATCGCGCCTGGCGGTCGTCTAGGAACGGTTTTGGCGTGCGCGGGGCGTTGAGTGGGCGGAGGAGTGGGGGCGGGGCTCGCGGCTTCGGCCTGGCGGGGGTGTGCGGCCGTTAGACTGCGCGGACCTCCAACCCCGAGGACGGCGGTGCAAGAGACAGAAGACGGGTACCTCGACGACGTCGCCTGGGACCTGCTGCCCGCCTACCGCCGCCGCACCGCGCTCTCGCGCACGAACATGAGCACGGTCTACCTCGTCGAGGACATCAGCCACCACAACCGCTTGGTCGCGCTGAAGGTCCAGGAGTCCTCGCCGGGGCTGAGCGAGCGCTTCGAGCGTGAGTCGCGCATCGCGCTGACCATCAAGCACCCCAACGTGGTCCCGGTGTACGCGGCGGGCGAGGTCGGGCGTTCGCGCTACCTGGCGATGCACTACGTCCAGGGCCACAACCTGCGGCAGGTGCTCAACGAGCGCAACGGGGTGCTCGGGTTCCAGGAGACGCTGCGCATCGTCGGCCAGGTCGCCGCAGCGCTCGACAGCACGCACGCGCTCGGCCTGGTGCACCGCGACG
>NZ_MUMH01000381.1:402-567 GCF_002155965.1 Allokutzneria sp. NRRL B-24872 | reverse complement strand
CGCCGGTCCCGGCTCCCGCGCGGTGCCCGGCGTCCAAGTGATGCGCCACGCGGAAGACCACGACGCGTGACCGACCCTGTCTGGGACGCCGAGTTCAGCGCCTGTTTCGACGGGTGCGCCTCCGGCACGCGCTTCACCGCCTACCTGCTGTGCGGTGACTGGCAC
>NZ_MUMH01000381.1:0-351 GCF_002155965.1 Allokutzneria sp. NRRL B-24872 | reverse complement strand
ACCGCCGCGGCCTTGAAGTGCTCCACCGGCAACGTGAAGAGTCAAGGCAGCCGTGGGTTGGCCGCGCTCCGGCGCATCTTGGGGCCGGACTTCGCCGACATGCCAGTGGAGGTGTGACGTGGTGCGTGAAGAGGACGTACGAGCGACCTTCGCGGTGCTCAACGCGCGCAGCGCGCCGCCGCTCGCCGTGAACGCGGGCGACGTGATCGCCTGCGGAGACCGGATTCGCAAGCGCCGCAAGCGAACCCTGGCCGCGGCGACCACGGGGCTCGCCGTGGCGGTGGTGCTCGCCGGAGTCTTCCTCGGCCTGCCCGAGCGCGGTGGCCCGGCGAACACCACCCCCGCCCGCTG
>NZ_MUMH01000380.1 GCF_002155965.1 Allokutzneria sp. NRRL B-24872 | reverse complement strand
CCGACCCGCTGGTCGAGGCCGTCGACTTCCCGGTGGCCGAGATCACCGGGGCCGGGCACTATCCCCAGCTGACTCATCCGTCACAGGTCGCCCACCACCTCGGCGCTGCTTCCGCTCCGACGGGCGGATGACTCCGGTGCGGGGCCGCAATCCCAACATGCCGAACCGAGGGCTCTGATCCCCGGGCCAGGAGCGCGGTTCGCTTCCCGGCACCCGCTACGGGCAGAAGCGGGAACCCGTAACGGGGTGGTGCCGGGAAGGTACGGGGCGACGAGTGGAACGAAATGCTTCGCCCCTACGACCGGGGCCGTCGGCCGGGCTTGCCGATCGTTTCGGAACGAGGTTCGGAATCGTCTCGGGCCGATGACGCCGCAGGCGAGTGGAAGCAGGCCGAGGTGCAGGTCGGCGCGTACCTCGAAGACGAGGCGGACATGTCGCCGGAGCGGGAGTCGCAGGCGGCGCGAGACGACCTCGGCGCCGCCGGTAGCCGGTTCGGGACCTGCGACGCCTCCGGCCGGCATACCGTCAGGATCAGTCGGTCTGGTTCGCGACCGCCCCGACTGACGCGATCCCACACGGTTCGCCCGCTCCCGAACGCCGCCCAGGAGGCGGGGCTGTCCGCGCCGTGGGGTTTGCCCGGCCCCGTACACCGGGCACACCGCACGTCCCGGACAGCCCCGCCTCCGGCCCGGCCTTCGGGAGCGGGCGAACCGTGTGGGCGCG
>NZ_MUMH01000038.1 GCF_002155965.1 Allokutzneria sp. NRRL B-24872 | reverse complement strand
CCTCCCGCCCAGTATCGCGAAACATGATCATGATTTCCGAGTGCTCCACCCGGACGTGTGAGACGGGCGGCCGGTGGCGCCGGCCGCCCGTCGGGAGAGCGCTAGAGGACGACCAGCACGCGGATGCCGAGCAGGTTGACGCTCAGCCGCACGTGCACGCCGACCCGGATCTTGCCGATCACGACGCAGCCCGCCAGCCGCACCTTGACGGCCGCGCCGACCTTAGGCTTGATCGTCACGTAGCCGCCCGCGACCGCCGTGACGGAGCCCTCGACCTTGGCCGCGGCCTGGACCGCCGCCCCGGCCTTGGCGTGGGTCGTGCCCGCCGACGCCGCCGGAGCCGCGCCGAGCAGCAGGGCCGTGCCGACCGCGGTGGCCACGACGGCGCCGAGGGCCCGCTTGGTGAAAGTACGCATGGAATCGCACCCCTCCCGGTGAATGCCTAACTGACCTTCAGTCAACTCCTCGCTCGACAGATGGGAAGTGGGCGGAGAGCGATTCACTCGAAACGGGAGGCGACAATTCGGAGCGTGACACGCGATGTGCCCGGTCGGATTACCCGCGCCAGCACGACGTGGGAATCGCGCAAATCGTTAGAAAACTTTTCGCCTTCGCTGAGTGCGGTCGTTGTCTCGACGCGGACACGGCGGCACAACGAAGGGGGCGACCGGAGAACCGGCCGCCCCCTTCGGGGATCGTCGATGGCGCTACAACACCACCAGGATTCTGATGCCGAGGAGGTTGACGCCGAGGCGCACCGACACGCCCTCGACGAGCGGGCCGCCGATGACGATGCAAGCGGCCAGGCGCAGCTTCACCCGCACTCCGGTCTTGAGCTTGACCGTCGCGTAGCCCTCCGCGACCGACTCGACCTCGCCTTCGCCGTTCTCCTGCGCGTCCACCTGCGTGGACATCGAGGGACCCGAGGGGGCCGCCGGTGCTGCGGAGGCCGGGAGGCCGCCGAGTGCGATGCCGGCGGAGAGGGCCGTCGTCGCGGCCAGGGTCAGTACGCGCTTCGTGATGGTTCGCATGGGTGTTGCTTCCCCTCGACTAAGGCGAATTCTGTGAGTGGTGGGCCCGTCACCAGTGCAACACCCGATTCCGGATATCGGCAGCCCCAATTCGCTGTTTCACCCGTTTCCCGGAATCGTGTGAACTGAGAGCGACTGATGCGCCACCCCGACGTATGACCCGAATCAGGCGGTGTGGGTACGCCCGTGATTGCCCCGTTATCACCTGAACGGGAGGTTTTCAGGGCTTTCGCGCGGTGACCAGCGTGGTCGGCGCCCAGGGGCCGCTCCACCACATCCGCCAGCCGAGACCGCGCCCGCGCACCTCCGCCATCCCCAGTTCGGTGAGCGCGGCGGCGCACTGGCGCGCGTGCCCGACCTCGGCGAGCACGATCCGCCCGCCGGGGCGCAGCACGCGGACCGCCTCGCGGATCGCCAGCGCCCGCGCGTCGGCCCCGGCGAGGGCGGTGATCGCGACGCCGCTCAGCACGAGGTCGAAGGAGTCGTCGAGCAGCGGCAGCCCGGTCAGCTCGCCGGTGCGCAGCTGGACGCGGTCGGCGACGCCCTCCGCGAGGGCGTTCTCCTTGGTGGTGTCGATGTCGTGGCCCGCCTGGTCCAGGCTGCGCCAGGGGTCGACGCCCACGGCGGTTCCCCCTGCCTCCAGCCGCCTCGCCGCGGCGAGCAGCACGGAGCCCCGGCCGCACCCGAGGTCCAGCACGTCCTCGTCACCGCGCAACCGGAGCTCGTCGAGCAGTTCCTCCCAGACGGCGAACTTGCCGCGCAGCGTGGTGTGCAGGTGCACCAGCGCGCACAACGCCAACAGCCCGGCACCCACGAGGGGAACCGGGCCGTCGGTGATGGTCGTCGTCAGCAGGCAGGTGAGCACTCCGAAGCCGAAACCCAGCAGGACGACCGGGGCGTCGATTCCGTGGGAAGCCGCC
Organism: Allokutzneria sp. NRRL B-24872; assembly: GCF_002155965.1. Lineage (GTDB taxonomy): Bacteria > Actinomycetota > Actinomycetes > Mycobacteriales > Pseudonocardiaceae > Allokutzneria. The sequence goes on along the minus strand of NZ_MUMH01000038.1, from coordinate 11,814 downwards.
CGTCGCACCGATGCTCCAGCCATGTCGGACTCCTGCCACCCGTTTCCAGGGCAACAGAATAATCCGGCTCTCGTGAAAGGAAACGCGAGTTCGGCGGGATTGCGGTGATTGTCCGAAATGGCGGGTAAATAATTCGCGTCAGTGGTCCGGCTTGGGCAGTACCAGGGCCAGTGCCAGGTACAACAGCACCTGCGGGCCCGGGAGCACGCAGGACACCACGAAGCCGAGGCGCACGGCGCCGGGGCGCCAGCCGAAGCGCTCCGCGATGCCGCCAGCGACGCCGAAGAACACGCTGTCGCGGGAACGGGTGAGTCGGTGGGTGCGGTACGGAGCGGACATTTGCGTTACCTCCTGGGCCTCGCGGCGGGGCCGGGATCTCTGAAGATCTATTGCCCCTCCACTTCAGGTTGCCCATTCCACGCCATCCACACCTCGGGGTCTGCCCGGAATCCGACCCCGATCCACCAGGATCGTCCTCAGGGGGACAGCCGCTGCGCCAGCCAGGAGTCGATCTCCGCGAGCGCCTTGTTCCGCACCGGCTCAGCCGAGAGGAAGAGGTCGTGCATGCCGTCCTCGATCGGCACGGTCGTGACGTCGCGGCCGAGCTTGGGCGCCCAGCGCGCGATCTGCTCCACGTCGAGCACGGTGTCGGCGGTCATCGCCGCGGGCTCCCACTTCTTGCGGTGCAGCAGGCTGCGCGAGGAGTGCTCGACGAGCACCGGGACGCGGATGTCCAGCCCTCGGTGCACCTGCGCGTGACCGAGCCGGACCGCGCGCAGCCAGCCCGCGCGCACCGGGAAGTGCTCGGAGGGCTTCCAGGCGTTGTCGTAGGTCCACTCGCCGTTGTGGGTGGAGCTGAGGCTGTGCCCGTAGGTCGGCGCGAGACCGGGCTTCACGACCAGGCGCGGGGCGAAGCGGCCGACCACGTTGTTCACCGCCGTGCCGACCGTGCGGGTGAGCCACGGTTCCGCGAGGTCCAGCCACGGGCTGTTCAGCACCAAGGCGTCGACCAGGTCCGACGCCCGGTTCTCGTGCGCCCACAGCGGCGCGATGAGCCCGCCGGTGGAGTGCGCGAGCAGCACCACGCGCCGGTGTCCGTGCTCGGAGCGGATCACCTCGATCGAGGCGTCGATCTCCTCGAAGTACTCGGTGAGGTCCGCGGTGTACGTCGGCAGCTGGTCGGGGCGGATCGACCGCCCGTAGCGCCGCAGGTCCAGCGCGTAGAAGTCGTAGCCCTGGGCGGCGAAGTGCCGGGCGACGTGGTCCTGGAAGAAGTAGTCGCACCAGCCGTGGACGTACAGGACCGCGCCCTTGCCCGGCGAATCAGCCGGGAGCCGCACCAGGGTCGCGACGACCTCGTCGCCGTCCTGGGTGCGGGCGAGGGGCAGCGTACGAACCCGATAGGGCTCACCGAGAATGTCGACGTCCACGGGACAAGTGTGACCCCTGACCGCCCTGCGGTGGCACCTCAGCGTTGTGCACGGCGCGTTTCGACCGCACCCACAGCGGCATCGAGGTCGGCACGGTGATCCACCCGATGACCTGGGAGCGCAGCGCGTCGCGGTCGACGGAGATCTCGCAGTAGCGCCACAGCAGAAGCTCCAGCGCCATCCGGGTCTGCAACCGCGCGACGGGCGAGCCCGGTCCGAACGGCAGACCGTAGCCGGTGGACAGCCGCGAGGTGGTCCTGCGGTGGATGTCGAAGCGCTCCGGGGCGGGGAACCGGTGCTCGTCCTGGGTCACGGAGTCCATGACGACCGCGACCTGCTCGCCGGCCGCGATCCGCCGCCCGCTGAGGTCCACGTCGAGCTTCGCCCTGCGCGTCACGCGGGAGACCGGCGGGCTGTAGCGCAGCACTTCCTCGATCGTCGGCGCGAGCAGGTCGGGCCGGGCGCGCACCTCTTCACCGACCTCGCCGAACTCGTCGAGGCAGAGCACGACGGAAGCCAACAGGCTGGTCGTGGTGAGGTGCCCGGAGAGCAGCAGCAGACCCAGCAGCGCGACCGCCTGGTCGTCGTCGGGCAGCTGGCCGTCGATCTCGGTGCCCAAGAACTCCGCGGTGAGGTCGGCGTGCGTCGCCCTGCGGTAGGAGGCAACGTGCGCGTACAGGTAGGCCAGCAGTTCGGAGCGCGCGTCGCAGGCGGAGACCCGGCGCTGAGCGGGCACGACCGAGGGCTGAGGAGGGTTGCCGCACAACGCGTCCACCCACAGCAGCACGGAGTCGAGGTCCTGCTGCGGAACACCAAGCAGTTCCGCGATCACCCGCACCGGCAGCGGGAAGGCGAGGTCGGTGGCGAGGTCGATCCGCTCGTCCCCGGCGACGCGGTCGAGCAGTTCGGTGGTCAGCGTCAGCACCCTGGAACCCAGCGCCGCCACCACGCCCGGCGTGAACCTGCGGCTGACCGTGCGCCGCAGCTCGCGGTGCATCGCCGAGGTGATCACCACCGGATCGCGGCCGGAGAGCAGCCTGGCGACGAGCGCGCTGGAGGAGGCGTACTCGGAGGTGAACGCGGCGTGGTCGGTGAGCACCCGCGCGGCGTCCTCGTAGCGGTAGACCAGCCAGGTCCCGGAGTCGGCGTCCCGCGCGACGGGCTCCGATCCGCGCAGCGCGCGGTGCCGGTCCCCCTCAGCCGTCGTCGGCCGTGCTCCCAGCGCCTCCACCACGAAGCTCACCCCTTCGGGCCCTGCCGCCTCAGTTCCGCGCCGCCGCCCCGCGCACGAAGTCCACGCAGCGCGCGTGGGTCCGCTCGTAGAAGGCGGTCACGTCCCCGGCGATCCTCGTCAGTTCCTCCTCGGACGGCGTGTCCCTGGTCTCGAACGCGTTGCGCACGATGTGCGCCAGCACGTCCGCGGTGGTCTCCAGCCCCATGCCGGAGCCACCGGGCAGCGCCGTGTCGATCAGATAGAACCCCATGATCGTGCATGTGAGCCCCTGGATCTCCAGTTCCGGGCTGAGATCACCCCGAAGCAGGCGTCCGTTCGCGATCGCGGCGTCGTAGCCCTCGCGCTCCAGCATCAGCACCGCCGTCGGCACCGTGCTGCCGTCGCGGCTGACCAGCGAGCCGAGGACCTCCTCGTCGGCGACGAGCATCGCGCGCATCAGGGGGCTGCTCATGACCGCCAGGTAGCCGATGCGCACCATCCGGTTCGGCAGCACGGCGGCGGGGTCGGCGGCGATCTCCACCAGTAGCTTGCGCAGGTAGCGGGCGGACTCGCGAACGAGCACGGCCTGGAAGAGGTCGTCACGGGTGCGCCAGTGCAGGTAGACGGTGCCCTTGCCGATCCCGGCGCGCTTGGCGATGTCGTCGACGGTGGTCCTGCGGTAGCCCCAGCGCAGCAGCAGCTCGGCCGCCGCGTCCAGGACTCGTTCCGCCCTGGCGGCGCGTTCTGGCACGGGCTGGTCACCTCATGACGGCTGTTTGACTGCTTGACTGAAAACGGAATCTGGTCAAGATTGCACGTGGGGTCGGGGGAGTCAACGGGGGTGTCGGCCTCTGACAGGGGGTGGGGCCGACGCCCCCGGAGCTGGTCACGGCCGGTTTCGGGGGTGGAATCAGGGTTCTCACCGATCTCGCGCTCCGCCCGGTCGGGCTAGCCTCGGTCGCACACCAAGGATCGGGGAGATTCTGTGAACCAACCGCCTCAACCGCCCGCCGCGACCGGCCGGGTTCGGTTTCCGAACATCAGCCCGCGCGCGTACGAGCACCCGGCGGACCGCGGCGCGCTGGCGACCGCGCGCGCCGTCCCGGGATTCCCCGCGGTGCTGAAGGCCATCTCGGGTGCCCTCGGGGAGCGCAGCGAGCGCCTGCTCTCGCTGGCGTCCTCGATCCGGGTCACCGAGACCCAGTACCCGACGGTGCACCGCCTGCGGGTGGAGTGCGCCGCGGTGCTGGACATCAACCCCGCGCCGGAGGTCTTCGTCGCGCGGGACCCGCACGCCAACGCGATGACGATCGGCATGGACGAGCCGTTCATCGTGATCACCACGGGCCTGATCGAACTGCTCGACGAGGACGAGCTGCGCTTCGTCATCGGCCACGAGATGGGCCACGCCCTCTCCGGGCACGCCGTCTACTACACGGTGCTGCGCAGGCTGATCTCCATGGTCACCGGCATCGCGTGGATGCCGATCGGCTACTGGGGGATGCGGGCGATCATCATCGCGCTGCAGGACTGGTACCGCCGCGCGCAGCTCTCCGCCGACCGCGCGGGCCTGCTCTGCGTGCAGGACCCCGAGGTCGCGCTGCGCACGCACATCAAGCTCTCCGGCGGCATCGACGTCAACGAGATCGACACCGAGGCCTACCTCAAGCAGGCCGAGGACTACGACAAGGTCCCGGACGTGCGCGACAGCGTGCTCAAGCTGCTGCACCTGAGCAACCGCCTCGACCCGCTGCCGGTGGTCCGCGCGGCCGACCTGCAGAAGTGGGCGGCGGGCGAGGAGTACCGGGCGATTCTGGCCGGGGAGTACCCCAGCAGGGAGAACGACGACGTCACCAACTGGCGCGACGACGTCAAGTCGGCGGCGAAGTCCTACAAGGACGCCATCGCCAGCTCGGCCGACCCGCTCGCCAAGGTCCTCAACGAGGTCGGCGAGACCCTGTCCAGCACGGCGGGCAAGGTCTGGCGCAAGTTCACCGGCGGCCCGGACGACCGGCCCCCGTCGGGCGACGGGAAGTAGAGCCGCACAACGAAAAGGGGGCGCCCGAGGCGCCCCCTTTCTCGTGTCAGCCAGTGACGCGCAGCGCGCTGGCCGGGCGCGGTGTCGAGCTGCCGCAGGCGGCCTTCGTGATCACGTCGAGGTAGGCGGGATCGATCGTGGGGTGCGGTTTGAGCGTCCCGTCCGAGCCGACGCGCTGGTACTTCATCAGGTTCGTCCCGACGGAGAGCTGGCGTCGGCCGTCCTCGGTCGAGCCGCTGAACGTGCCCATGCCCCACACCGCGCCGTCGTGGCCCCAGATCCGCCCGCACGGCAGCGCGTAGACGTTGAGCCCCAAGCCGTACTCGCCGACCTTCGTGCCGTTGGGCGCGACGATCGGCACCGTGCGCTTCATCTCCGCGAGCTGCGCGGGCGCGAGCAGTTCGCCGCCCTGCAAGGCTTTGTGGAAGGCCACCACGTCGGCCATCGGCGCGATGATCTCTCCGGCCGCGTCCGCCCAGGTCATCTTGTAGACGCTGAAGTCCTTGGGCGGCACGAAGGCTCCGTACAGCTCCTCGTAGGCCTTCGCGTGCGGCCCGCGAATCGTCGTTTCCTTGCGCGGGAAGTACGTGTGCTTCATCCCCGCCGGGCGCAGCACGTGGCGCTCCACGTACTCGCGGAAGTCCGCCTTGGTGACCTTGGTCAGCAGCAGGCCGAGGATGAGGTAGTTGGTGTTGGAGTAGCTCCACTTCTCGCCTGGCGCGCCGGTCGGCGGCAGTGGAAGCGCGGTGCGCACGAGCGCGGCGGTGTCGAAGTCGCGCAACCGGTTCGCCTCGATGTCCTCCGGCTTCGGGAAGAGCGCCGCGACGAAGTCCGCGATACCGCTGGTGTGGTTGAGCAGCATGCGCACGCTCACCCGGCGGCCCAGCTCGCCCGGCACGTTCTCCGACAGGTAGTCGCCGATCGGCGCGTCGAGCACGATCTTCTTCGCTGCCACCAGCTGGAGCACCGCGGTGGCGATCATCGGCTTGGTGACGCTGCCGATGCGGTGCTCGAAGGTCGCACGCGCGGGCACCTTCACATCCGCGTCCACATCGGACACTCCGGCCGCGCCCTGCCAGCGCTGCTTGCCGTCGCGCACGGCGGCGTAGACAGCGGGCATCCCCGCCTCGTGCAGCTTCGTCAGGCTTGCTTGCAGTGCAACAGGATCAAGCGTTGGCTGGCCCGCGCTCGCGACACCGGTGGTGAGTGCCGTGGCGAGCACGGCCGCGACGCCGATCCGAGCTAGATTTCCCCGCATGCGCGCGACCGTAGCCGCGACGGGGCGCGGCATCTACTTGCCGTTGGCCGAAAAGTGCATCAGATCCTTCGGCGAGCGCCACGATCCGCCCCAGGTCCAACCGACCGAGGAGAACGCGCGCGTGACCACGTCTCCTGAGAAGACCATTCCGGGTGAGCGGCGCGTTCGGTTGACGTAGGCGCCCGCCAACTCCGGCAGCACGAGGTCGCCGCGCAGGTACGGGTTGCAGAACGGGTTGATGTCCACGGCGATGCCCAGCGCGTGCGAGGACCACGTGGTCAGCCCGCGCGCTGGGCGGCACACGAAGGCCGAGGTGTTGTTGCCGTCGCCGGTCGGAGCGCGATCGAGGTCCGCGCGCGCGGAGATCCGCATCTCCTCCAACGGGAACTTCGCCGCCCAGAGCTTGCCGAAGACCGTGACCATCGCCTCCGCCGCGCTCGCGTTCACCAGCAGCTCGCCGGTGTGCTGGCGGCCGTCGAAGCCCCAGAAGGACAGCGTCAGGTAGCGCAGGTCCTCCTTGCGCACGGGGCACCCCTGCTGCCACGTGCTGCGCGCCAGCACGTCGGCTGGGACAGCGCTCACCGTCGAGACGAAGCGGTTCTCCCTGGGCGGGGGCAGCACGTCCGTGGTCGGCAACGCGCGGTTGACGAGCTCCTGCGGAGTGGGCAGGACCGCGCCGAAACCGTCCGGGCGCTTGGGCAACGGCCGCGCGCCCACGCGCCACAACGGCTTCGGGGCCATCGGCGCCACCGTCGTCGTCGGCGCGGCGGTCGTTGGCGTGGTGGTGGTCGTGGTGGTCGTCGTCGGCGCGGACGCGCTGGTGGGAGGCGGTGCGGTAGGGGCTGAGCAGCCCACGACGAGGGCCGCTGCGCACACCAGCGTCAGCGTGTTCTGTGAAAGACGCTGTGAAAAAACGGCCACCGCGCAAGCTTCCCACGAACGGCGCAAACGATCTTTGAGGCACCCCGATGCCCCGCCGTTCGACGCCGTCCATTTAGATCAGTGGCCGGTACGCCGACTAGTCGAGTGGACCTCGTTGAAGAATCCGGTGGTTTGGGACGCCGGAAAATGGACAAGGAGATCGCGCATGTCGACCCCGCCCGCAGCGACCCGTTCCCGCAGGCGAGTGCTGGGGATCGCCCTTGCCGCCGTCTCGCTCGCCGCACTCGTGCCCACCGTCGTGGTCGGCTTCGCCGCCGCGAACGAGCCCGTCGAGGAGGTGCACGCCGAGCCGTTCGTCGTCGGCGGGCAGCGCGCCGCGGTGGGCCAGTTCCCCGGGCTGGTCTACCTCGTCGACCGGCTTGGTTCCGTCTACTGCGGCGGCGCCCTGCTCACCCCGACGAAGGTGCTGACGGCCGCGCACTGCGTGGACCAGCGCTCCGCGGCGGGGATCACCGTCATCTCGGGCAGGGAGGACACCGAAAGCCGCGCCGGGCAGGCCTCGCGCGGCTCGAAGTCCTGGCAGCACCCGTCCTACCGCAGCGTCTTCGAGGGCGATGACCTGGGCGTTCTCACCCTGGAGACGCCGATCCTGGCGCCGACCGCGACCCTGGTCTCCCAGGGCGAGCGCGCCAGCTACGCGCCGGGGACCGAGGCCGTCGTCGCGGGCTGGGGCGCCACCAGCGAGACCGGGTCGACCTCGCGCTACCTCATGTCGGCGACCGTGCCGGTGATGGAGGACGCGACCTGCTCGCGCTCCTACCGCTCGTACAACCCGAAGAAGATGTTCTGCGCGGGCTACGACGGCGGCCAGATCGACAGCTGCCAGGGCGACTCCGGCGGGCCGCTGCTCGTGCGCGGTGTCGTGGTCGGCGTGACCTCGTGGGGAGACGGCTGCGCGAGGGCCGGCAAGCCGGGTGTCTACGTCCGGCTGACCAACTACTTGGACACGGTGCGTGCCCAGCTCTGAATCATGATCCCCAATGGACCAGTGCGGCTTTGCGCGCGTGGTCCATCCGACTGGGCTGAATAGACTAATTCGAACAGCCGTTGTTTCTTGATCTCACCAAGCGTTTGCTCTGTGTAGCCCCGGAGGTCACCCATCCGGGGAACAACTGCTGAGATGCGCGATTGGGAGGCAAAGATGGCGGCTACCCTGCACCGTCTGGCCAGAACCGTCGGGGTCGCGCTCGCGGTGGCCACCTGTGGGATCACCTCGCTGTCCGTGGCCGCTGCGGCAACCCCGCCGGAGCAGAAGATCGTCGGTGGTGAGCGCGCGAAGATCGCCGACCACCCGTACACGGTCTTCCTGACCAACAACTCGAACTTCCAGTTCTGCGGCGGCACCATCGCGGCCGCGAACAAGATCGTCACCGCCGCGCACTGCGTGAAGGGCAAGACCGCCGACAGCATCAAGGTGGTCGCGGGCCGCGAGGACAAGCAGGCCACGGACGGCACCACCGCCACCGTGACCAAGGTCTGGGTGCACCCGCAGTACACGACGGCGACCGCGGGTTACGACGTGGCGGTGCTGACCCTGGGCTCGAACCTGACCCAGGCCGCCGCCCCGCTGGCCACCTCCGCGGACGCGGCCCTCTACAAGGAGGGTGCGACCTCCACCGTGCTCGGCTGGGGCACCACCAGCTCCGGCGGCTCGGCATCGCGCTACCTGCTGAAGGTCGACGTCCCGGTCACCTCGGACGAGACCTGCAAGACCGCGTACTCCCAGTACAGCAACACCTCCATGGTGTGCGCTGGTGTTCCCGAGGGCGGCAAGGACAGCTGCCAGGGTGACTCCGGCGGCCCGCTGATCGGTGGCGGCAAGCTGATCGGCGTCGTCTCCTGGGGCGAGGGCTGCGCCGCGCCGAAGAAGCCCGGCGTCTACGCCCGCGTCTCCTCCTACAACGACGTGCTCCAGGAGCAGATCAAGTCCTGATCGGCTTCCCTGGTAACCCTGCGGCTCCGGCCCGGCGCACCCTTCCCAGTGGGGGTGCGCCGGGCCGGACGCCGTTCCGGGGTTTGTTCGGCAGAACGTGCACTTCGCCGACGAATCCGCTGCTCCAGGTCATTTTGGTGAAACATTTCCCAAGTGCTGAGCTGTTCAGCCTACATCTAACGGCCGTTGTGCCACTCCGTGACCGAGCGCTTGCATTGTGTTCACCCCCGGTGAGGGCCTGGGGCATGCGAGAGGAGCACGACCATGGCGGGAACCCTGCGTCGCCTGGTTAGGTTCGCCGGAGCGGCCGTTGCCGTGTCGGCGATCGGGCTTTCGTTCGTCCCGTCGGCCGTCGCGGCCGACAGCGGAGACCCGCAGACCCAGATCGTGGGCGGCACGCGGGCCAGCATCAGCCAGTACCCGTGGACGGTCTTCCTGACCAACACCTCCGGCTTCCAGTTCTGCGGCGGCACCCTGGTCTCGCCGACCAAGGTCGTCACCGCCGCGCACTGCGTGAAGGGCACTGCCGCCTCCGCCGTCCGCGTGGTCTCCGGCCGCGAGGACAAGCAGAGCACCGCGGGCACCGTCACCAACGTCTCCAAGGTGTGGGTGCACCCCAGCTACACCACCGCGACCGCCGGTTACGACGTCGCCGTGCTGACGCTGGCCAGCCGGGTCAACTCCGCCGTGCTCCCGCTCGCCACCCCGCAGGACACCGCGCTCTACGCGGCCGGCACCAACTCCACCGTCCTCGGCTGGGGCACCACCAGCTCCGGCGGCTCGGCATCGCGCTACCTGCTCAAGGTCGACGTCCCGGTGACCTCCGACGCCACCTGCAAGACCGCGTACCCGCAGTACAGCAACACCTCCATGGTGTGCGCGGGCATCCCGGCCGGTGGCAAGGACAGCTGCCAGGGTGACTCCGGTGGCCCGATGGTCGCCGGTGGCAAGCTGATCGGCGTCGTCTCCTGGGGGCGCGGCTGCGCGCTGCCGAACTACCCCGGCGTCTACGCCAGGGTCGCGCCGTACCACGCCGCGCTGACCGCTCAGATCAACTCGTAATTTCGTTTCACAGCAAGAAGAAGAGGCGAGGACGGTCCCTGCAACCGCCCTCGCCTCTTCGCTTGTTCAGACGACCAGGCCGACCGACATGGTCAGGAAGGCCGTCGCCGAGACCACGTCGAGCGTGGTCAGCACCGCCGGGCGCTGGAGCTTGCCGGAGACGCGCGCCGCGGTGAGCACGATCCCGGTCTCCCACGCCGCCGCCAGCACGAGGAACACCACGCCCAGCAGGCCGAGCTGGAGCACCGGGCTGGTCGCCGCGCCCATGAACTGCGGCAGGAACGCCAGGCAGAACAGCAGCATCTTCGGGTTGGTGATGTTGCAGACGAAGCCGCGCCGGAACGGCCGGTCGGTGCCGCGCGCGGTCTCCCCGTCGGTGACCCGGCCGCCGCGCGAGCGCCACACGTCCCTGGCGATGCCGAAAGCCAGGTAGGTCAGGTAGGCCGCGCCGAGCCAGCGCAGCGCCGTGAGCACGCCCGGGTTGCTGGCGAGCACCACGCCGAGGCCGGAGACCACGAGCGCCACGTGCACCAGGCTCGCGGAGTGGATTCCGGCGAGGGTGAGCAGGCCCGCCCGCGTCCCCGTGCGCATCGAGGTGCGCAGCAGGAGGAAGACGTCGACCCCGGGGGTGATCACGAAGATCACGCTGGCTATGACGAAGACCGGAAGCTGGCTGGTGTCGATGGCGGACATGGCGCACCCCCTCTTGGCGGATTCCTGGATGCCAACACCCGTGGTCGGCAGGCAAATTTCTCGCCCGCGACGACGTTAGCAGAAGATTTTGCGGAATCTTGACGCGTTCGCCGTGGTTTCCACCACGTCACCCGGACGTCACACTGGTTCTTCCAGCCCGGCTCTGGTACGCACGTGCGCGTGACGAAGACCGAGAGGACCCAGCGCAGGGCGACCGGCAACGAGCTCAGCGCGGAGGAGCTCTACCGAATCCTGCGACTGCGGGTGGACGTGTTCGTGGTCGAGCAGAAAGCCGCCTACCCGGAGCTCGACGGCCGCGACCTCACGCCGTCGACCGTGCACCTGTGGAGCGAGGCGCCCGACGGAGTGCTCGCCTACGTTCGCGTGCTCGACGAGCCGGACGGCACCGCGCGCATCGGCCGTGTCGTGACCGCCGCGCCCGCGCGAGGGCAGGGCCTGTCGCGCGAGCTGATGGAGGCCGCGCTCACCGAGATCGGCGACCAGCCCTCCGTGCTCGACGCCCAGACCCAGGTCGCCGGTTTCTACACCTCGCTCGGCTACCGGGTGGTCGGCGACGAGTTCATGGACGACGACGGCATCCCCCACGTCCCCATGCACCGCCCCTAGCCCCGCGCCGCTCCAAGCGTTTTGGCAACGCGATGCGATTCAGGAGCGCTCTCCCGCACAAGTTGTTGCCAAAACGCGAAAAGCGGCGTGGCGGACGTGGGCGGTCGCCAGGTCGCTGAGCCCGGCCCAGGCGGTTCTGCGCGCACCGCCACGTTCGCCGACCGCCGAGGTTGGGCAGGCTTCAAGACCACCGAACCCCGGTCGCCGTGGTCATCAACCACCCCAAACCCTTGGGGCGCGAGGGTTTGGAGTGGTTGGAGACTGCTCGCGCAGGGGTGAGCGGGTCTTGAAGACCGCGGAACTCGCTGGCGCGCAACGAGAAGCCTCGTCGCGAATCGCCGCACTCCGGGAGCCCATCACATCTCGTGAGTCCACCGCGCCCCACGCACCCGGCCGCATCGCGCGCCCACACCCACGTGCGGCCCGCTCCACCTCCACGCCCGCGCCTGTGCGCCCACTCCACGCTCGCGCCCACTCAACGTTCACCGGGCACGCCAGATCCGTTTCGTACTCCACTCGGGAAAGAGAGCGCTCCCAAATCCCGCTATGAGTACGAAACGGGAAGGCCTAGACCACGCCGGCGCGCGATGGGGCGAGCGGGGCGGTGGGGTGCATGGG
>NZ_MUMH01000379.1 GCF_002155965.1 Allokutzneria sp. NRRL B-24872 | reverse complement strand
CTCGACCGCCGGTGCGCGGGGGCCGACGGCTCCCGGTGAGCGCGAGGGCCGCGGTGGTCCTGGCGCTGGTACGGCCCACGGCGCGGTCGCTGCCGTGGACGACGATGGCCGCCGGCTGGGCCCTCGGGCTGGCCGTCGCCGCCGTACCGGCGCTGTTCTCCATGACCCTCCCGGCGGAGGTGCTGGTCACCGTGGTGCGGGCGGCGGCCTTGTGCGGGGCGGTGGGCACGGCCTTCGTCCTGGACGACCCGGCCCGGCTCACCACCGGCGTCCCTCCCGTGCCGCGTCCGCTGCGCCAGGCACTGCGCGCGGCCGTCGTGGCGCCCGCGGTCGTGGTGTGGTGGGTGGCCGTGCTGGCCGTCGTACGGGGAGGTGCCGACCCCGCGCGGTGGGCCGCGCTGGCGGTGGGTGCGGTGAGCGTAGAGGCCGCCGCCCTGTGCGCGCCGGCGGTCGCGCTGGCCGCCGCGGCGGTGCGGTTCAGCGAGGTACGGGTGCCGGGCCCCGCCGTGGCCGGCGCCGTACTGGCGCTGCCGATCACGGCCGGCGTGCTCCTTTCACCCCGCTACACCCTCTTCGTCTCCCCGGCCGACCCGCGCTGGTACGACGCCCATGTGC
>NZ_MUMH01000378.1 GCF_002155965.1 Allokutzneria sp. NRRL B-24872 | reverse complement strand
CACCGACAGCGTAGGCAGGTCGAGCCGCCCGGCTTCCTTGATCTCCTGCATCGCCGCCCGCATCCTGCCGAGCCGGGAGGCGTTGGCCTCCTCCCACTTCGCGATCTTGGAGTCCGCGGAGTCGTCCGGGTCGCTGGTGCGCAGCACGTCCAGGGTGATCGCCCGCATCGTGGAGTACAGGTCGTCCCGCAGCGCCAGCCTGGCCAGCGCGTGCCAGCGGTTGCCCCGCTCCAGCGCGCTCACCGAGACCAGCATCCGGTCGACGTCCAGGTGCTCCGACAGCGCGTAGTACAGCTCCGCCGTCTGGCGCGGGCTGTGCTCGCCGCCGTGCACCAGGCCGCCCTCGCGCTCGGCCAGCTCCGCCACCTCGGTGACGTCGAGCAGGCAGTAGGTGTAGAGCAGCGAGGCGACGCGGCAGGCCAGCTTCTCCGGGACGCCGGAGGACGTCAGCCGATCGGCGTGCGCCTGCACGGTCTCCAGCTCGCGGCCGCGCAGCATCTCCATCGCCTTCGGCGCGAGATCGCCGACCACGCGCTGGAAGCGGGTGATGTCGGCGCCCACGGCCAGCGGCTGCGGGCGGTTGGACAGCAGCCACCTCGCCGCGCGG
>NZ_MUMH01000377.1 GCF_002155965.1 Allokutzneria sp. NRRL B-24872 | reverse complement strand
GGGGCGGGGCTCGGGGGTGGGGGCTCCGTCGACGCGGACGACGAGCATGCGGTGCGCGGAGGCGTTCTCCAGCGGCGAGAGCAGCGCGGTGATGCTGGTGATCACCCGGATGCTGAGCACGGCGACGGCCACGGCGGCGGAGTCGGTGAGCATGCGCAGCACGATGCCGTCCGCCTGGGCCTGGACGCCGGAGCGCAGGCTCCAGAGCAGCGTGACGGCGGCGAGCACCAGTCCGCCGACCCAGGTGATCCACCAGATGCGCAGCATCTTCGACGGGTAGGGCCTGCGGTCGGCGGGCTCGCCGAGCGCGGCGTGCTCGAGCTCGGTCAGCGTGGAGCCGGGGATGCTGAGGTTGGGCCCGGGGAGCAGGCCGACCAGCACCTGCCAGTCGGGCCGCGCGGGAGCCCTGCCGGTGGCCTCGGAGGCCGCCTGGCGCGCGCGCAGCAGCCACAGCACCGCGGCGGTGCCGGCGACGAGCGCGGTGACCGGCGCGAGCACGCCCGCGGTGATCACCAGGGCGTCGGAGGCCTTGAGCCAGCCGTAGGAGAGCACGGCGGAGCGGCTGATCAGCAGCATGACGTAGCGCCACAGCTCGGCGACGGCGGCGAGACCGCACGCGAACGAGGTGACCCACAGCAGCGTGGTCGCGGTGCCGGAGAGCACGCGCATGCGCTCGGCGGGACTGACCTGTGGAGCGGTTCCCGGGACCGACATCTGCCAGCGCCACGGCAGCGCGGGCAGGCCCCACCTCGGCGGAGCCGGGTAGGACGGCGGCCCGGTGTAGCGGGGCGGCTGCTGGCGGCGCTGCCGGTACGGGCGCACGGGAACGGGCGGACTGGCAACCCAGTCCACCGCCATCGGACGACCCGGACGCATGGTGCTCAGATCACCTCGGGCTCG
>NZ_MUMH01000376.1:876-1034 GCF_002155965.1 Allokutzneria sp. NRRL B-24872 | reverse complement strand
CGGCGCGCGTTGGGGCGAGCGCGGGGGTGGATCGCGTGCGGCGGTCAGAGGGTGGCTAGGAGGGAGAGGACGGCGTCGGGGTTCTCGACCTGGGCGTTGTGGCCGAGGCCGCGGAGGATGACCGGCTCGGGGACGAGGGCGCGCAGGTCGGCGGCGGG
>NZ_MUMH01000376.1:0-864 GCF_002155965.1 Allokutzneria sp. NRRL B-24872 | reverse complement strand
GCGCGCTGGTCCATCGCCAGGCGCCAGCCACCGTCGGCGAGCACGAGGCCGCCCTCCACCTCCGAGGAGTCGGGCTCGACGATGCCGTGCAGGCCGGAGACCTTGAGGTAGCGCTCTGCGGCTTGGGCGCGGTTCTCGAAGGCGCGCGCGGGCTTCCCGGCGGCCGCGGCGGCTCCGGCCAGCTCCTGGTCGGACCAGCTGGCCTTGATGCCGAGGCCGCACACCGCCTCCACGCGCACGCCGAACCAGCCACTGGCCAGCGCGAGCCCGACGACGCCCCCGAGGGAGTGCCCGAGCACGACGACCCGCTCCGCGCCGCGGCCATGGCGCCGAAGGAGTAGTGCTCGACGGGGTCGGAGTCGCCGTGACCGGGCAGGTCGGGCACCGCCCACGAGCCGTCCCAGTACCGGTCCAGCCGTGCGATCACCCCGTTCCACGCCTCGCTGGTCGCGCCCATCCCGTGCAGCAGCAACAGGGTCGGGCCGCCTTCTCCACCTCTACGCACGCGCAACGTCACACCATGATCATCCACCCGGCGTTCGCGCTCTGTCGCGGGTGGAGCACCGATCGTTGTGTTTCTGCTCCAATGAGCCGGTGGAGCGCGTCCTTGATCCGGAGACGTACGTGCGCGGGGTCCCGTACGACAGGTTGCGGGAGCTGCGCGAGAAGGGGCCGGTCCTGTGGGCCGACGAGGGGTTCTGGGTGGTGCTCGGGCACGCTGAGGTGCGCCGGGTCCTCCGCGATCCCAAGGTCTTCTCCTCGCAGCTCGGCGCAACGCAGATCCGCGATCCCGCGACGCCGGAGGACCTGCGCTACGTGCGGCGGATGATGCTCAACCTCGATCCGCCCGAGCACACGCGGCTG
>NZ_MUMH01000375.1 GCF_002155965.1 Allokutzneria sp. NRRL B-24872 | reverse complement strand
CAGTGGGCGGGCGTTGTGCGTTGAGCAGGATCAGTGCTTGGGGGCGGGGCCCGCCTGGTCGGAGAGCATGCGCAGGGCGCTGACCAGGCCGCCGGAGAGGTCACCCTCCTTGAAGGAGGCGACCATGCTCATGACGGCGAGCTTGCAGCTGCGGTCGGAGATGCGGCGGGAGGACTCCTCGCCGGTCACCACCTCCAGCACGCGCGCGCCCGGGGACACCGCGATCAGCACGGCGTCGGAGGCGCGCGAGCCGATCTGGGCGTGCAGCGACTCGGCGCTCGCCCGGCTGTCCTCGCCCAGCTCACCCAGGTAGACGCTGAAGTCCAGCCCGGTGAGCCGGCTCGCCAGCGTCAGCGCCTCGTCGAGGGACGCGAGCTGCGATGGCGTGAACGGGACGGTGGGCGGCTGCGGCGACACCATCCTGGCCACCGAGACGCGGCCGCTGATGGTCAGCGCCTCACCGACGCCGAGCTCACGGTCGAGCTCCTTCTTGACGACCTCACCAGCTACCACGGGCACCTCCCCGAGCGGTACGGACGGACTGCGCTTCCACGGCGGTGGCACCGGAGGCGGGACGCGCGCCCACGCCGGCCGGGTTGGCCGTCCACCACACCGGCTCGTAGTCCCAGTCCTGCCCCGGGCTGTACCTCGGGGT
>NZ_MUMH01000374.1 GCF_002155965.1 Allokutzneria sp. NRRL B-24872 | reverse complement strand
CCCCCAGGTACCCTCAGAAGCTGTTAGCTCTGAGACAGAGTAATTGAGGAAGATCCGACCAGTGACCCCTGTTTCCCATGACGTGGACCTCAGCTGCACCGTCGGCCGGTTGCAGCGCGAGCTGCGGCCCGGCGCAGCGCGCGCTGCAACCGGCCGACGGTGCAGCTGAGGTCCACGTCATGGGAAACAGGGGTCACTGGTCGGATCTTCCTCAATTACTCTGTCTCAGAGCTAACAGCTTCTGAGGGTACCTGGGGGACGGATGCGGGACAGTAACGGCAGGACACGGTTGGTGCTCGTGCTCGGTGGCCTCAGCGCGTTCGGGCCGCTGTGCCTGGACATGTACCTGCCCGCCTTCCCCGAGATCGCCGCCCGGCTCGGCGCCAGCCACTCCCAGGTCCAGCTCACGCTCACCGCCTGCATGATCGGCCTCGCCGCCGGCCAGCTGGTGATCGGCCCGCTCAGCGACATGTGGGGCCGCAAGCGCCCGCTGCTCTTCGGCATCGGCCTGTTCGTCGTGGCGTCGCTGGCCTGCGTGTTCACCAACGACATCGCGAGCTTCACCGTCGTCCGCTTCGTGCAGGGCTTCGCCGGGGCGGCCGGGATCGTCGTCGCCAGGGCCGTCGTCCGCGACCTGTACTCCGGCGCCGAGGACCGGGGCCAGGATCGGGGCGAGGCCGAAGACGAGCATCAGGGTGGAGAAGAAGCGCGCGGCCTCGGCGCCGGAGTACAGGT
>NZ_MUMH01000373.1 GCF_002155965.1 Allokutzneria sp. NRRL B-24872 | reverse complement strand
TACGCCGAAGGGCGGCACCCCTCGCAGGGGGTGCCGCCCTTCGGCGTACGTGCTCACGGACCTCGGCGGCCCGGCGGCCGGTGTGGCCGGCCTCAGTGGCCCGTGGTCTCCCCGGTGGCCGAGGACGACGGCGAGGCCGTGGAGCCGGCGGCGGTGCCCTCCTCCTCGGTGGCCGTCGCGTCGGCGGACGGCGAGCCCGTGGCGTCGGGGGATGCGGAGCTGTCGGCCTCCTCGGACGGGGAGGCGCTGGCTGCGGGGGCCTCGGGGATGTCCGACGGGCCCCACTTCTCGAAGTAGTGCTCGGCGGGGACGACGAAGGCGCGCAGGGAGACCTTGCCGGTCTCGCTGAACTCGAAGGTGACCTGCTGGGCGTTGCCGTCCTTGACCGCGTCGGTGACCTCGGACAGGACCGCGGAGGCGTTCCCGGTGCCGCCGAGGACCACGGAGCCGCCGGCCGGGACGACGACCTTGCCGCCCTTGCCCTTGGCGGGCGTGAGCTCGACGGTGCCGCCGCCCTCGACGGTGACGGAGTCGAGGGTCTGGTCGGT
>NZ_MUMH01000372.1 GCF_002155965.1 Allokutzneria sp. NRRL B-24872 | reverse complement strand
CGGACGGGCGTCGGGGCCGCGGCTGCGGGACGGTGTGTACCGGCTGTGGAACACCGACCCAGGCGGCAGCTTCGAGCCGGGGGACGATCCGCTGTATCTCACCATGCCGGTGCAGCTGGTGGTGGCCGACGCGGGCACCCATCTGGTGTTCCACGACAACTCCTGGGACGGCTCGGTCACCCTGCGGGAGGGCGAGGAGGGCGCGGGCTCGGGCCACGACCGGCCCGGCAGCTGCCGGACGCGGATGGAGGGCGGCCCGCTGCGCTACTGGGTGATCGTGGGCACCCCGGCGCGGGTGCTGCACGGCTGGACGGCGCTGACGGGCGCCCCGGCCGTCCCGCCGCGGTGGGCGCTCGGCCATCACCACGCGCGCTGGGGGTTCGGCGACGCGGCGGAGGTCCGGCGGGTGGTGGCGGGCTACCGGGAGCGGGATCTGCCGCTGTCCGCGCTGCATCTGGACATCGACCACTTCGCCGGGCACCGGGTGTTCACGGTGGACGGCGCGCGCTTTCCCGATCTGCCGGGGCTCGCCGCCGAGCTGCTCGAGGGCGGGGTGCGGCTGGTGTCGATCGTCGACCCGGCGGTAAAGGCGGAGCCGGGCAACGCGGTGTACGCGAGCGGGGCGGCGGAGGACGTCTTCGTGCGCGACACCCGGGGCCGTGAGGTGCGCGGAGTGGTGTGGCCGGGCGAATCGGTGTTCCCCGACTTCACCGATCCGCGGGTGCGCAAGTGGTGGGGCGGGCTGTACGCGGAGCGGCTGGCGCAGGGCTTCTCCGGGGTGTGGCACGACATGAACGAACCGGTGTCGTTCGCCGCCTTCGGGGAGAC
>NZ_MUMH01000371.1 GCF_002155965.1 Allokutzneria sp. NRRL B-24872 | reverse complement strand
GCTGACCCGCAACGGCTTCGACCTGGCCGGGATCACCCTCGTCGACGGCAGCGGTCTCTCCACCCAGAACAAGATCAGTCCGAAGCTGCTCGGCTCCGTGCTCGCCGCGGCGGCCGCCCCGGCCTCCGGCCCCAACGCCGAGCGCACCGCCAAGCTGCGCGCGCTGCTGACCGGGCTGCCCGTCGCGGGTGGCAGTGGGACGCTCTCCGAGCGCTACGCCTCGGGCTCGGCGACCGCGGGCAAGGGGTGGGTCCGGGCCAAGACCGGCACGCTCAACGGGATCAACAGCCTCGCCGGGCTGGTCACCGACACCGACGGAAAGCTGCTGGTCTTCGCGTTCCTGGGCAACGGCACCGGGGCCAACGCCGACTCGCGCGCCGCGCTGGACGTGATGGCCTCCGCACTCCGCTCCTGCGGCTGCCGGTGATCGAATCGCGACGCGCGGACGGCCCGGTTGGCTGATGCCTGAGCCGGGTGGCCACGGGTAGCGTCGGTGGGGTGAACGCCGGATCGGCCGCTCCCGACATGCCGCCGGTCGAGGGCCAGGGGCCCATCGACTGGGGGATCGCCGCTGCCACCGCCCAGCGCTTCATGAGCGCGGGGCCGGTGATCCCGAAGGAGGAGGCCGGTGAGGCCGTCCGCGCGTCGCGATT
>NZ_MUMH01000370.1 GCF_002155965.1 Allokutzneria sp. NRRL B-24872 | reverse complement strand
CTACCCGTACCTGATGTCCACCGGCGGGCTCTTCGACGCGCCCGTGGTGGGCTGGGCGTGGCGCACCTGCCGGCACGTGCGGGTCGACCGCGGTGAGAAGACGGTCACCCAGGCCATGGACAACGCCATCGACGCGCTCAACAAGGGCAAGACGCTGGTGATCTACCCAGAGGGCCAGATCTCGCTGGACGCCGGTCTGTGGCCGGAGCGCGGCAAGAGCGGCGCGGCCCGGATCGCCCTCGGCGCGAAGACCCCGGTGCTGCCGGTCAGCCAGTGGGGCGCGCACGAGGCCGTCGTCTGGGGCTCGAAGAACGTCGAGGGCTGGAGCGACTTCAAGCCGCTGATGACCTCCTGGTTCAAGTCGGTCTTCAAGCGCCCGAAGTTCAAGGTCCACTTCGGCCCGCAGGTCCCGCTGGAGGACCTGTCGCCGACCACGCCGGGCGACGCCGTCCGCGCGCGCGACCGGATCATGCGCTCCATCGCCACCGGCTTGGTCCCGCTGCGCGAGGACGAGCTGGCCGAGCCGCGCTTCAAGGACAAGACCCGCCCCATCAAGGGCCAGAGCCCGTGGACCCCCGACAAGCTCTGAGAGCCAAGCGGCGCAAGGACTTCAGCCCCACCGTCCACTTCGGACGGTGGGGTTCTTCGTGCGCGCCCTTCCCGTGATGTGAAACACCGGTGAAAAAGTGAAGGCGCCTTGGGTCTTGCTTGCGAGTGCACGGAGAACGACAGTTGTGCCA
>NZ_MUMH01000037.1 GCF_002155965.1 Allokutzneria sp. NRRL B-24872 | reverse complement strand
CGGTCCACAGCCAGGTTTCGGCCCGCAGCCGACCGGCCCCCAGCCGCAGCCAGGTTTCGGCCCGCCGCCCGGCTTCGGGCCGCAACCCACTGGCCCACAACAGCAGCCCGGCTTCGGCCCCCAACCGACCGGCCCGCAGCAGGCCCCAGGACAGCCAGGTTTCGGCCCCGGCCCGAACGGCCAGTAGGTAGCCCGAACCCCCGTTCGCGGCGTCGCGAACCACGGCAAACCCCACGACCACGGACGCGAACCGCGTCCGTGGTCGTGCTCGTCGCGGCCCGATCAACCGCGTCCGCCGCTCTGACCTCGCCCAGGTGGTCTAGACCTTGACACCGGACATACCGCCGGATATCCATGGTTTCGGACCGGCCCGCAAGCCCGGGACGGGTCCCTGCTCGGGCGCCGCCGCCGCGAATGTCCCGCTCTGGTGCAGCGTGCGCACGACTCCACCGGGAAGGATCACCGTGAGATCACCACGCATCGGCGCTCGGCTGGGCAGCGGCCTGGCCGCGGCACTGCTCGTCGCCACCGGGCTCGCCGCGAGCGCGCCCACCGCGCTGGCCCAGGCTCCCGCGTCGGCCTACGCCGGCATCGTCCCCGCTCCCGTGAAGGTCACCCCGAACGCCTCGGCGACGTTCACGATCACCCCTGCCACCAGGATCGTGGTCCAGCCCGGCCGCGAGGCCGCAGACGTCGGCTCCTACCTCGGCCAGCTGCTGCGCCGTCCCACCGGCTTCGCGCTGCCCGTCATCCCGTCGGCCGCCCCGCAGGCGAACAGCGTCTCCCTGCTGCTGACCGGCGCTGACCCGGCCGTTGGCGAGCAGGGCTACCAGCTCGACACCACCGCTGACCGCATCGTCATCCGCGCCAACAAGACCGCTGGCCTGTTCGCCGGAGTGCAGACGCTGCGCCAGCTGCTGCCCGCCGCTGCGGAGAGCGCGCGGACGCAGCCCGGCCCGTGGACCGTGCCCGGCGGCTCCGTGCTCGACCACCCGCGCTTCGGCTACCGCGGCGCGCACCTCGACGTCGCGCGGCACTTCTTCCCCGTCGAGACCGTCAAGCGCTACATCGACGAGATCGCCGCTTACAAGATCAACACGCTGCACCTGCACCTGACCGACGACCAGGGCTGGCGCATCGAGATCAAGAGCTGGCCGAAGCTGGCCACCTACGGCGGCAGCACCCAGGTCGGCGGCGGCCCCGGCGGCTACTACACGCAGGAGCAGTACAAGGAGATCATCGCGCACGCCGCGTCCCGGCAGATGACCGTGATCCCCGAGTTCGACATGCCCGGCCACACCAACTCGGCGCTGGCCTCCTACGCGGAGCTGAACTGCGACGGGGTCGCACCGCCGCTGCGCACCGACATCGCGGTCGGCTACAGCTCCCTGTGCATCAACAAGGACATCACCTACAAGTTCGTCGACGACGTGGTGCGCGAGATCGCCGCGCTGACGCCGGGCAAGTACTTCCACCTCGGCGGTGACGAGGCGCACGCGACCTCCGAGGCCGACTACAACACGTTCATGACCAAGGCGCTGCCCGTCCTGGCCAAGTACGGCAAGACCGCGATGGGTTGGCACGAGGTCGCCAAGGCCAAGCCGGACGTGCCCACCTCCACCGTGATCCAGTTCTGGGACACCAAGGCCAGCAACCCCGCCGTCACCGCTGCCGCCGCGCGTGGCAACAAGATCCTCATGTCGCCCGCCAACAAGGCGTACCTGGACATGAAGTACAACGCGCAGTCGCCGCTCGGCCTGAACTGGGCGGGCTACATCGAGGTGCAGGACGCCTACAACTGGGACCCCGCCACCTACGCGCAGGGCGTCGGCGAGTCCTCGGTGTTCGGCGTCGAGGCCCCGCTGTGGTCGGAGACGCTGAAGACGTTGGCCGACATCGAGTACATGGCCTTCCCGCGCCTTCCCGCGATCGCCGAACTCGGCTGGGCTCCCGCGTCCTCGCACAACTGGGACGCGTTCAAGCAGCGCCTCGCCGCGCAGGGTCCGCGCTGGGACGCCGCCGGGATCAACTACTACAAGTCCCCGCAGGTGCCCTGGCCGACCAGCAACCCGGGCTCGTGCGACAACCCCGCCTGGGAGTCCGCCAAGATCTACAACGGTGGAACCCTTGTCTCCCACGGCAACCACGAGTGGCGCGCCAAGTGGTGGACCCGAGGTGAAGAGCCCGGCAGCACCGGCCGCTGGGGTGTCTGGGAAGACCTCGGCGCCTGCGCCTAGCACTGCTGTGGTGGGCTCCGGTGCGCGACGTCGCCGACGTAGCTGAACGAGCACGGCGTCACCGCGTTGCCGGAGACCACCACATCGCTGATCGGCTGCACCGCCCGCACTCCGACTCTCGGCCGGGTCCTGGTACCGCTGACCTTGTTGCCGGTGATCACGACGGTTCTGTTGGCCTCAGCGGACTTCACGTAGATCCCGCCTTCGCAGTTCGTCACCGTGTTGGCCTCGACCAGCACGTCGCTGTGCGTCACGCCGGGGTGCGCCGTGTGCGAGCCGGTGAACTGCCCGAACCCGAGCTGCGATCCCGATTTGTCACAGGTGTTCCCGCGCAGCACGATCGTCCGGCACGGCGTCCCGTCCGCCTTGCCCGCCCACGCCGTGACCCCGTTCGGCAGGTCGACCTGCACGGCTTCCCCGTGCCACAGCCCCTGCTTCGGGTCGGCGATCCAGCCCAGCAACGAGCAGTCGCGCACCAGCCCGTTCTGGATCGCGTTCAGCTCGATCGCGTGCCAGTGCTTGGTGTTGTAGATCGTCATGCCGGTCAGCGCCACGTTCTTCGTGTGGATCAACGTGATCACGTTCATCGGCGGGGCCAGGTGCCCGACGCCGCGCTGGAAGAAGTCCCACGTCGGGTCCCACGACCCGCCCGTGATCGCGATGTTCCCCGGCGCCCCGTACCCGCCCGTGCTCGCCGCGACCGCGTTGAGCACCATCGTCTTCTTCACCCCCGTCGCCGGAAACCGCGCCACGATGCGAATTCCGGTGACGTCGAGGTGGGTGTTGCCGTGGATGATCAGCGGCTCGGTCAGCAGGTAGGTCGCCTTGCCCGGCTTCGCGATGTACCGCCCAGCCGCGTCCCTCGGCCCCTTGCCGTCACGCGCGTTGTTCAGCGCTGTCTGGATCACCCTGCCGCTGACGTAGTTCGGCAGCGCGTGCGCCAGCGGCGTGGCGACCGCCATCGCCCCGACCGCACCCAGAAACGCCCTTCGCGTGTGTCCCATGCGGCGGGAGGCTACTCATGGACGAGCCTGATTTCGGTTCCGTCCGAAAGGCTTTCGACCTGCGCGGCAAGGCTCGCCCGGAACGCCATGATCTCCACCGCGCTCGCCGCGTACAGGTTGTCCAGCTCGTAGCTCCCGCCCAGCACGAACGGAATCTTCGGTGTCAGCCGCTCCCCCTCCGCCAGGCGCCCGTGCTCCTTCTGCCACTCGTGCGCGACCGGATGGCCAGTCCACACCTCGAAATCGCCCAGCACCATCTCCGCCCAGCCTTCGATGTCCGGCGCCAGCATCTCCGCTTCGCCTTCCTCCGCGCGGAACACCCCGACCTCCCCCGTCGGCGTGCGGAAGAACTGGTCCGCGAACACGTCCTCGGCGAAGAACCACCAGTCCGGGTCCAGGTTCGGGAACCCGCTCCTCCACCCGTCCTGGGCGTTCCACTCCTCCGCTGTGTGCGCGGAGAACACGTGCAGAGCTAACTCGAAGGCGTAGAGACCGCCTTCATTTCCAGGCGCTGCCAGCCCGACCAGCTTCTCCCAGTCGCTCACCCGTCCAGCCTCTCAGCCACGTCGAGCACGTACTGCGGCAGCTTCAACCTGGCGCGACCGGATCACAGGGGCAGGTCCGCCTCGACGCGGCAAACACCTGTGGCTCCTACTTCCCACGCTGCGACCAACCGGGCTCCCACTGACCCCACTAAAGAAACTCAAGCTGCCACTCTCCAGCTCCCTCGGCTTCGACCGTCTCGGTCGCCCTCAAGAGCGCCCAGGAGATGTTGACGAACAGTGAAAGATCGCGACGCGCCAACCGGTCCGAGTCCAGCAGGTTCACCACGATTCTGCGCGGACGCTCCTGGAACTCCGAGCAGAGCAGGTCGAAGAAGCCGTCCCACCCTCCGCGGTAGACGTCGGGATACTCAAGCGCTCGACCGCAAAGGACGGATGCATCCTGGCTGGAAGAAACACCTCCGAACTCCGAACTCGCCACTGAGAAGCCGTCCACCTTGAGCGTCTTCTCCACCTCCGCTCGCCGGTCGGCCTGAAGGAGGTACGGCGCACGTGGCCGCCCCGGCAGCAGGGCGGCCATCGACCGCCATCTACGACTGTTCATTCCGCCCGCACCTCGGCACTCAAGCGAGCAAGGGCAGCCGCGTTCACGAACTCAGCTCGCCCTGAAACCACCCATCGCCCGCTGTCGAGTGCCTGGATGTACACAGGAGCACCGGAAAGCCTCTCGTCGTCGAGCGATGTCTGCTCCGCGAACCTGTCGTCGCCCGTGCCCACCAGGCTGAGGTCATGCGTCTCGGCGAGCGCGGCGGCGAACTCCAGCAGCGAGGCCCATTCGAACGGCACCCCGCCCGGAGCGAAGTTGGCGACTCTCTCGAACTCGTCGACCGACATCCCGTTCGGCATCCGCCCAACTCCGGAGAACTCCAGCACTCGCCACCGCAGCGGCTCGCCGTTGACGCACCGCAGCACGTCCGCGAGCGTGACATAGCGTCCCTCGGGGCCGTGCATCGGAATCTCGATCTCTTTCGCCATCAGGGCACCTCCAGAACGTCGACGAGAGCTGCCAGGAGCTCCTTCGCGCTAAACAAACCGCACCACGAAACGGTCGAGCCATCCCAGCGACCGATCCCGCGCCTCGACACCACGCAGGACCTCACGGACCTTCTCGAACCTGTCAGCGCCCAAGGCTCGCTCGCTCAGCTCGGAGTTCCGCCACACGATCCGCACGGGCCTCTCGACGTCCGTCGACAGGCGATCCCACAACGCGTCCAGGTTGGCTCCGTAGTACGGGCCGAGATCCAGTTCGTCGCGCAGGACCCGTGCAGCTCCTCCTTGACCCAATCTCCGCCCCGTCGATGCCAACGATAGTTGTTGGAGTCGAACGAGCCCTATCAGCTCACCGGAACGGTCGAGCGTCAGCACCGGGGAGCACGATCCGCGAATATGCCCTAGACGAAGCCCCGCCAGGTCATGCCCAGCTCCCAACCCGCTCCGCCGCGCGTCGATAGCACAGAAGGCGCCCTCGACAGGGCAGGCCTATCCACCTCCCGCTCATTCACCCCTACCAGCTTCTCCCCGACCTGACGCCTCGCCGAAAGTCATGCATGTGAATCAGCTGACAACAAAAGACTTGACGTCATCCAAAGCATCTTCCGCAACACCACTGAGATCTGGATCATCGAGCAGCTCGTCCAGTTTTCTCAGCACGTCACGGCCCACCGATCGATAAATTCTGGCCACATGACCGATGCACGTTACAGCCAACGATCGAACCTGACGATCACATTCAACAGAAAGACACTTGAGCAATATGCTTTCAACATAAACACGATCAGGATCATTATAGGTGATCCCCAGAAGAGCATCGGTGGCAGCTTCAACTTCTGAACTCCATACAGCAGCCTCCATAGCTTTTCGCCAATTTTGAAGCTCCACGCCCGACTCATTTGTCATGGGATCTGAATCTTTCCTGACTTAATGGCCTTATTCAAGGCGGAATTTGCTTTTGACATTCCTGGATCCGTGCTCACATCCGTTCGGACGTGGCCGTGAAAAAGTTGATTACTCCCCCCAGGAACCGTACAACCACACGGGATCTCTCTGGAGAGGTCGAGGATTACCCGATCTCCGTTCGAAGGATCGACTCCGATTCGGCGCCGAGACGACGCTTTAACCTGAACTGAATTTTCCAGCGCCCCCTGCCCATCGCGAGGTTCGGCACTGTTCTCACCCCGATGGCTCCACCTTGCTTCAAAGCCGTGTTTCCCCCCTGCTTCATACAATTGCTCACCGCAATTATGGGCAAGAATCGAAGAGTTGCCCGCCAGCACATAGTACGTGTGAACACCCTCGACGGTCAGGTTGAAGACCTGCTGCTCCGCCGACCGCTGCTGAACAGCCGAGACAGGCACGACGTCGCGTGACGGCGTCAGCAGAGCGTCGCCAGCGCGAAGGTCCCCGGCGTCCTCCCACTGCGAGGTCTTGGCGTTCCAGAACGGGTGTCCGGCAGTGGCGGTGACGGTGGCCATGGCGGGGCCGGAGCCGACGGTCACCTCGACCAGCTGCTTCGTGCCGGAGCCGATGATGGTGGCGACGACGGCGCGTGGGCCGGTCTCGCCGGTGACGGGGTCGGTGGCCAGGACTTGGTCGCCGAGCTTCACGTGCTCGATGGGTTTGCGCGAGCCGTTGGCCATGAGCACCAACGTCCCGGGCGTGAAGCTGTTGCACGGGGGCTCGTTGCGGCGCGCGCTCTCGACGATGGAGTCGAGGCGGCGCAGGGTGGCGCGTGCCGCGGCGACCTCGTCGATCCAGCGGTTGGCGGCGGCGATGGCGGAAGCGATCCGCCCGGCGCTGCCGATGACCTTGAAGAGGCGGCCCCACGGGATCAGGCCGAAGCACGCGAAGAGGTCGCCGCCGGTGAAGCACGACTTGACGTCGTTGATGCCGATGAGGTCACCGACGATGTCGCCCGCGTGGTCGAGGACGACGTCCCACCACCCCTTCTTGGAGGCGGCGAGTGCGCGGGCGCGTTCGTACTCGGCGCGGCTGGCGCCCTCACGGGCGAGAGCGGCGGCGACGTGATCGCTGACGTCCTGGGTCGGGCCGGACAGGCGTTGGGAGCGGCCGTTCTTGCCGTGCAGGTAACGGCTTCCGTCGGGCATGCGCTCGAGGTGGTCGCCGCCGGGCGCGGGGATGACGACGTGCTGGCAGCGGTCGTCGATGCACATCTGCATGGGCCGCAACCCGTCAGGGTCGCTCATGGTGATGGGCGAGTTGTTGGCGTAGGAGTAGCCGTTGGTCTGCTGCGGATCGGCGAGGTCCATCACCGGGTCAACGGACAGGAACCGCCCGTTGGCCGGGTCGTACTCGCGGGCGCCGAGGTGGGTCAGGCCGGTGGAATCCTGTGTTCCCCCAACGAATCCCTTGTCGTCGGGCCAGGTTCCTGTGCCACCGCGGAGCCCACCGAACGGGTCGAGGTAGCGCCGGGTCACGGGCTCGCTGTTCTTGCCGTAGGACTCCTTGGGCGTGCCCTGGTGGTCCTCGGTCATCAGTGTGAGCCCGCCCCACGACGTCCGCATCGCGACGGTTTCACCGCCGTGCGCGTAGTAACGCTTGCCGCGCACCACGTCGAGGTCCTTGTCCAGCACGAGTTCGGTGCCGCCGAGGTAGAGAACGGTGGACTTGGGCTCGCGCTTGAGCAGCCGGGAGCCATCAGCGCCGTAGACGTACTCGGAGATCTGCCCGTTGGCGTGAGTCACCTTCGCCAGGCGGCCCTCGGAGTTCCAGTCGAGCTTCTGCGTGTCGCCGGCGACCTTGCGGGTGGTCGTCTCGCCGTTGGCGTTGTAGCCGAACTCATCGCGCGACTCGCCTGCCGGGCCCTTCTGCGTCACAGCGCGCAGGCTGTGCGGTTGCGGTTCACCGACCTTCGGGTATTCGTAGATGCGAGTCGTGTCGCCCTGCGCGGTGTGCTTGGTCTCGGTCTTGCGGTTGCCGAGCTTGTCGTAGCTGAAGTCCACCCAGTACGGCGCAGGACCGCCCAGTGCGGGCACTGAGGGATCAGGCCCACAGTCGCTTGCGGACGGTGTGAACGCCTTCGTCAAGCGGCGCAGGTGGTCGTAGCGGAAGCACTGCGTGTCCGTGGGCCGCTTCTCGCCCGTGTCGGACACCTTGGTGACGTTGCCCGCAGGGTCGTAGGAGTAGTCGCGAACGTAGGTCTGCCACTCGCCTCCGGACGCTCGAAGGGCTTCCGCCTTCACCAGTCGCCGAGTGCCGTCCTCATAGCCGTAGTGCTTCTCGACGCGCTGGTCGCCGTCACCGATCCACATCTTGTAGTTCTCGCCGTACTTCGTGTACAGGTGCTCCTGTCCGTAGACCGATGCGCCGCTGGTCTTCACGGCCTGGCCGAGTTCGTTGTACTCGTAGCTCACCTCCTCCGCGGCGAGTCCTCCAGCTGCGGGCAACGTGCTGGACCGAACAAGGCCGGTGTTCGGCGTGTACTTGGTGCCAAACGTGTAGGTTCCCGCGAGTTTCCCCTCCGTCTGCGGCACAACGACTTGGCGAGCCTCGGGGCGGTTCTGCGCGTCGTAGGCGGTGACGCGCTCGATGTACGCATGGCCGTTGACGAAGCGTGTGGAGCTGGTCGGCAAGCCCTTCTTCAGGGAGTCGTACGTCCACTCCGTGAGCTTGTTCTTCCCTTCGAGAACAGCCGTCTTGCGGCGCAGGTCGTCGTACTCGTAAGTCAGGGTCTGACCGCGCGCGTCGGTCGTCGTCTTGACCTGGTCGAGCGAGTCGTAGGTGTAGGTCGTGGCGCCCTTGTCGCGGTCGACGTCCTTGCGCTTGCGACCGAGCTCGTCGTACTCGTAGCGCCACTGTCCACCGGCGGCGTCGGTGATGACCTCGAGCCGACCGAACCGGTCATAGCCGTACTTCGTCGTATCAGCAGCACCGGAAGGCGTTCTTCCCTGGTACTGGTGCCTTTCCGTTGCCTGGCCCTGGGCGTTGGTGACGATCGTCATCGGGGTGTCACCGGTGGGCGGTGTGACGTGGGTGCGATCGCCGCCGTACGCCGTCGTGGTCGCCCACTGCTCGACGCCGAACTTGTGGTAGGCGGCCTTCGTCGGGCGGGCCATCTCGTCGTACTCGGTGACCGTCCGGTTCGGGACCGCGTTCTCGGTCGCGCCGAACATTTCCGGTTCCGGCGCGTTCTCGTTGTAGAAGACGGCGTTGGCCCGCGACACGAGACCGCGGTCGTCATAGAAGTTGTCGGTGATCAGGCGACCGCCAGCGACCGGCGGCGTCTGGTTCTGACGCAGCCGCATGAGGCCGTCGTAGAGGGCGTAGGAGATCGCGTAGGTGTTGTCCTCACGCAACACCTTGGTAGCCACGACCGACGCTTTGTCAGCCCTGTAGTCATAGGTGAACTCGCGAGAAGGAGTCTGCTTGGAGTCCTTGGACCGACCCGGGTTCCACACCCGGACCGTGCGCCCGAGCGGGTCGTACTCGATGTCGACCCGCTCCCCGTTGGGGCCGACTTCCGAGACCGCCTGGTCCCGAGCGGGCTCAACGGTGTTCACAGACACGTGCCCACGCGGGTTCGTCGACGTGACCGTGCGCGCTGCGAAGCCGGACGCGGGCGTGAAAGTCGTGGTGGTCTTGGCGTTCGCGGCATCAAGCGCTTCGAAAGCGCGACCGTACGCGTCGTACTTGGTCCGAGCGACGTCCTGGTAACCGTCCTTGGTCCACCGCTGTGCCGTCGTCACCTCACCGCGAGTCGGAGGCGCACCGAACTCCTTGTTGTCATATAGAGAACGCACATCGGTGACAATGTCCGCATCGGTGCCATCGCCCTTGGCACAGGCGAGCGCGACCGTGCGCACCTGAGACGCGTAGTTGAGCATCCACGCACCTTCGTTGCGCGCATAGGACGTGCGCGTGCACTTCTCGTCACCCGCGACGTCGATGTCACCGACGTCGTCGACCTTGGTGGCCAGCCCCTCCTGGTTGAACTCTGTGAGAACCTGGGTCCTTCGGTACTTCCCGTTCTCCAACAACGTTCTACCGCGAACAGACTCGGTGTTGAGCAGGAATGCCTGCTTGTCACCGTCGGTCGCGGTGGGCCCCTGGACCTTCGGGTCGTTGATCGAGCCCGACGCGATCCTGCCCTTGCTGTGCTGGACGGTCTCGCGGACGAAACCCTGCAGGCGCTCGTGATCGCGCAGCTTCCCGCCGTCGCTGTCGGGCACCCAGGCTTCGCGCTTACCGCCTCCGGGGAGCGGGTCGCCGTCCATGCCACGCATGTAGCGCGTGTCCGTCAGCGACAACGTCTTTCCGGGCTCACCCGTCCAGGTGCGCACCCACCGGTAGCCGCGCCAAGACGAGTAAGTCCGGTGCCGCATCTCGGCGAACTCGTTCTCGTCGAAGTGCCACGCTGCGCCCTCGTGGTACTCGTAGTGGGTCTTCTTCGGTGAGCTGGAGTAGCGGTCGTCCTCGACCACGACACGCACGACGTACTTGTGGAACCAGTCCAGGATCGGCTCCGGCGCGTGCTCCGGTGTCCAGAACATCGGGTAGCAGCGAAGGGTGTTGAACTCGGCATTGGGCGGCATCGTGCCGTTCCGGTCGCACTCGGCGGCCGTGTAGCCGATCTCGGTGTAACCGCCGGCCTCGTTGATGATGCGACGGAGCCTCGGTCGTTCGATGGGCGCGAGCCCTTCCTTGGCATCGACGCGGTTGGGCATCGACGCCCCGTGGAAGACCATCTCGGGCAGGGACGCGTCACCGCCGACGTGCCCGGTCCTGGTGATGCCCGCGAGCCACAGCGCCGGGTCCAGTCCATCCGTCGTCGGTGGGAACTCCTGTCGAAGGGTCCAGGAGTCGACCGCGTGCCACTTCAACGCGTCGCCGGTGTTGTCCCTGCGGATCTCCGTGACGACCTTCGTCAAACGCTTGCGGCTGAAGAAGGACGGGGCGAGACGGTTGGTGCACTGCTCCCCCTGTGCGCACAGGCGGTCGAAGGGCACATCGGGCCAGGACTTCGCAGTGTCCTTGTTGAGCTGCCCCGGCTCGCAGCGCATGCCACCGTTCGGCAGACACCGCTCCGCGTGCTCGAAGCGCACCTGGTTGGGCGCAGGCCCGTACACGGCGTCGGAGCGCAGTCCGTACTCGATGCGGGTCAGGACACCACCGCGGGTGTAGGCGGTCGCGTCGCCGGGTTTGGCGTTGCGGCCGTAGTTGTTGCCCTCCGGCTCGTAGTAGTACGTCGTCACGTTCCCCTTGGGGTCGACGACGTAGTCGAGGTTCCACCGCCACGCCTGGTCGCACCACGAGTCGGCGAACGCGGCCTTGTTGCACGGTTCGTTGGTGTTGTTGCCGTAGACGGGAACCGACCACGTCGAGCGCGTCTCGGGCTTGCCGGCCGTCCAGCCGGGGAGCCGGTTCATGCCGAGGAAGTACTGCGTGCCGTCGGTGGTCGTGACCTTCCAGTGCTCACCGTTGTCGTCCCCGTTGACGCCACCGAAGATCTTCTCGACGCGCGAGCCGTCATCGCGCTTCGGCCGCCACACGGTGTTCGAGATCTTGACGAGCTCGGAGGTCGTACCACCGAGGCTCAGCGTCGCGTTGTCGGTCGCCCAGCACAGGTCGCCGGTCTTGGTCTGCCCCTGGTTGCCGCCGAGGTCCTGCGCGCAACCCTTGTAGCGCCGCTCGATGGAGCCGCCCGCGGACATCTCCCAGCCGTCGCCGACCGTCGACGCCTGGTTGTTCGTCGCGCTGGTGCGGCCGTCAATGCTGCCCGAGGAGTACCCGAGCGAGACAGCGGGTCCCTTCCCGCTCGGAGCTGACGGGAGCTTGAACGGGTACGCGTAGCTGAAGTCACCGGACGATCCGCCAGCGGACCAACTGCCCGAGGGAGAGAGCGGTGTCGCCTCGTAGGTTCCGCCAGAGCCAGAGCCCGCCGCGACCGCCGCGAGCACGACACCCGATCCGGTAGCGGACGGGATCTCTGTCGTGACCATGCGCTTGGCCGTGTCGTTCTCCGTGCGAACCGGTGCGCCGACGCGGCACTCAGGCCGCTCCGGCGTAACCAGGGCGCACTCGGGCATACGGTGGAAGGTCAGCCTCGAACCGAAGCCGCCACCCAGCGCGTGCTCGAACCCCTTGTAGTCCAGGCGAACCGAAAGCGGACCGTCCACACCGGACACTCGAAGGATCGTGCCGGTGACCCCCGCGACCCCTGACTTCTTCTGGTCGAAAGTCTCGATCAGGACCTTGCCCTGGTCCGGTTGCCGTGTAAGTGCTGTCGCAGGCCTTCCGACGGAGACCGGTGTTCGACCCGCCTGGGCGAGCACGCTGCCGGGCGCTCTGGCCTGCGACCCCAGATCGACCTCCGCTTTGGCCGCCACCGGCCACTGCGGTGCAGGGAGCTTCCGGGCGAGCTGTTGCTGGAGTTCGTTGATCGGCAGCGGTCGCATCGCAACGGGCTTGCCCGGGACGCTGCGCTCCTTGTGCGGCTCCATCGTGCTTCGGGGCGCGCTGGTGGCCTGGGGTGTCAGTGAAACCGTGGACAGCACCAGAGACGCCGCCAAGATCACAGCGCCCGCGCCGAAACCACGTCGAGATCTGCGCATCACGAGAATTCCCTTGTTTCTGAGCGGAACGGGGTCATCAGTCGGAGACCCTGATCTCATAGATGAAGAGGCCGGAGCGGTTCTCGGCCCGGTCGACGGACCGGATGATCAGGTAGTGCTTCCCGCTCTTGGCCGGTGTCCACGTGAGGGTCGCCTCGCCGCCGAGCCGGTCGGGCTCGACAACCCGCTGGGGGTCGTCGTTCTGCCACTCGGTGAAGGTGTACAGGTACTTGCGGACGTCGGTCGTCCCGTTCGGCTTCAGGGTGAACGTCCCCTGCCTGCCCACTCCCAGAGCTGGAGTCGCCTGCGGGTACTCCTTCGAGACGGCTGTCGGCAGGCCCGGCGGCACGGTGTCGATCTCGAACTCGCAGAACTTGGACCAGCGGCTGGTGGAGTAGTCCCCTGACCAGACGTGCCACGTGTAGACGCCGTGCCCCGGGATCACCCCGTCACGGACTTGGATCTCCGCGAAGAGGTCAGATGGAACGTCGGCGACGTGGTGCTCATTGCCGTCCCACGTGTGCTTGTCCGCCGTGCCTTGCAACACGCGGAAACCGGCGTCCATCAGTCCACCGTCCGGATCGGACAGCCGCGCGCGGAGCCTCGGGGTCTTGGTGAAGACAACCGGTCGCTCCGGCCCGGTGGCGCAGGGGATCAAGCCGCCTTCCATGCTCAGCTCAGCGGGCTCGTCCGGAGGCGAGTTGTAGCGCACCACCAAGGCGGGGTTCACCTCGTAGCGGCGCCATTCGGTGTCGACGCCCTCGTTGCGGGCGCGCAGTCCGATCGTCACGTGGTGCCAGTTCTCGGCGGCAGCCTGCTGCACGGCGCGCGTGACGTCGAACTCGGAGCCGCCGTGCGACGGGCAGTACCGGGCGTTGTTGGAGACGGCCACGTTGTCGACCTGGTAGTGCCACGCGGGCTGCTGGAGCCAGGTGGTATCGGGGCCGATAGGGCCGGTCAGCCAAGCCTCGGTCGGGCCGCCGGAGCAACTGTGCGAGTGGATCACCCGAGTGCGCAGCGTCGCGGAGAAGATCTGCTTGCCGCGCATGGCGGAGGCGTCCATCTCCACGAAGGAACGGGAGTTGAACGTCTTCCCGCGCTCCTGCGCGTAGCCCGCCTTGAGCTCGTTCAGGTCGCCGTCGGTGCGGTCGTAGTTCCGGGCGTCGGGCCAGGCCGACTGGACCACGGCGTGGTGGTTCTTCCCACCGTGCCAGGAGAATTCCGGATCGAGGAACACCGGGTACTTGGTCGCGGCGTCCCCGAGGAAGCCCTGGTCCGGGCTGATCGCGATATCGCTCGCGGACAGCTCGACACCCATCACGGCGCTCCGCCCGCCCTCGCCGGGACCGGCCACTCCGCCTGCCGTGCCGGAGGAGTCCCACATCCGCGTGGCGTCGCCGGAGAACACCACGGAGCCCGTGCGATCGACGGCTTCCAAGCCACCGATCGTCCGCGAGCGCGCGGCGTTGGACTGGCGCACGGTGACGTCCTTCGTGTGCTGGCCGAACGCGACCTTGCGCAGCTCCGGGTTGCTCGCCGCCTGCGCGGACTTGACGACCAGGACCTGGCGGAAGCCCTCGACCTCGGCGCGCACGACGAGGTCCACGCCGGGCAGGACTTCGCGGTAGGTCGCTTGCGCTCCGTCGAGGACCGGCGCCGGAAGTTCACTCCTCCAGCGCAGTCCCACCTCGCGCGCATCGCGCCCGAGCACCACCAGCGGAGCCTGATTTCCCTTTCCTCCGGCGGAAAACCGGAGATCGACCGGCGCCGCTGATGGCGCGATCGTGCCGTCCGAGCGCTTGACCAGTTTCAAGTCCACTGGCACCCAGCCCGTGCCTCTCCGCACGCGGACGGGCTGAAGGTGCTCCGTCCACGTGTGGCTGCCGTCCGGATTCGCGACGACTTCGGTGGTCTCCGTGGTCTTGGAGTCCGTGCTCGCCTCAGCTGGAACCACCAGCAACCCCGCGATGAGCATGCCTAATACGGGCGTGCGAGCACGCCACATCCCCCTGCGATACACCTTTCCCCCTGCATGAAGGGCGTGCGGGACCCCAATCCCCCACGCCAGTGCGATGGCCCTGAAGCGTCGCTATGCGGAACGCACGCGAATCTCGTACCAGTAGATCGGCGAAGTGTTCCCCGCGCGGTTGACCGACCGCACCAGCAAGTAATGCGTGCCTGGCTTGTCAGGTGCCCACGTCACCGACACCGAGCCGCCGAAGTTGTCCGGCCGTACATCAGTCCATGGACCGGTCTCTTCACCGGAGAAGGTGTACTGGTACTTCGCGACATCGGTGCTTCCGTTGGCGCGGAAGGTGAAGGTCCCCGGCCTCCCCGGTCCGGGCCGCGCGGTCGCCTCCGGGTAGTCCGGCGAGGACACCTCGGGCTCGACCGGCGAGACGCTGTCGACCTCGAACTCGCAGAACTTCGACCAGGTCCGGCCTGCGGCGTTCTCCGCCCACATGTGCCAGGTGTGGACCTGACCGTCCTCGATCAGGCCAGCGGCGACGGTGACCTCGGCGAACGAACCGGACGGCGTGTCGGTCACGCGCTGCTCGTTGCCGTCCCACGTGTGAGCGTCGGCAGTCCCCTTGAGCACGCGGAACCCGGCGTTGAGGAAGCCGCCGTCACCGGCGGAAACGCGCGCCCTGAGTCGCGGGGTCTTGGTGAACACGAACGGCCGCTCCGGACCCACGGTGCACGGGATCAGGCCGTCCTCGACACCGAGTTCGGTCGGCTGGGCCGGAGGCGCGGTCGCGACCGCCGGCAGCGCTGGAAGCAGCAGAAATGCTGCCAGCGCAAGTGAAAACGGCACGGCGAATCGCCGCACACCGCTGGAACGCACAACTTCCCCCTTGGACAGTTGCGGCAGCGAGCCCCCCATAGCGCGCAAACCGTCACGAAAGCCGACACAGCTTCACCGCGGGCACACACTTGGCGCAATCGGCCGTTCGGACGACCATGGCCCTTGACAGCCTGGCAGAGGTTTGTAACCTCGCTCACACGCGGCGGCAATGGTCTAACTCTGGGCTATTTGCGAGGGCTGGAGGCGGTCGGTGAGCAGGGACGCGCACTACGACGACGTCGGGCAGGGCTACCTGGAGAAGCGGCAGCTGCGCACGGGGCGGGCCGGGTG
>NZ_MUMH01000369.1 GCF_002155965.1 Allokutzneria sp. NRRL B-24872 | reverse complement strand
CGGTGGCGTACAACGTGTGGCAGTACTGCCAGGCCAGCGGCGACACCGACTTCCTGTACACCAAGGGCGCGGAGATGCTGGTGCAGATCGCCCGCTTCTGGGCGGACACCGCCGTCATGGATCCGGACCACGGGCGGTACCGCATCCGCGGGGTGGTCGGGCCCGACGAATACCACGACGGCTATCCCGGCACCGACCGCCCCGGGATCGACGACAACGCGTACACCAACGTCACCGCCGCCTGGGTGCTCGACCGGGCCCTGGAGATGGCCCGCACCCTGCCCGAGCCGCGCCGCCGTGAGCTGTTCGAGCGGGTGGGCCTGGACCGCGCGGAGCCGGAGCGCTGGGAGGACGTCTCACGGCGGCTGCTGGTCCCCTTCCACCGGGGCGTCGTCAGCCAGTTCGAGGGCTACGGGGAGCTGGCCGAACTCGACTGGGACGGCTACCGCGCCCGCTACGGCGACGTCCGCCGGCTGGACCGGATCCTGGAGTCCGAGGGCGACTCCGTCAACCGGTACCAGGTGTCCAAGCAGGCCGACGCGCTGATGCTCGGTTACCTCTCGCCCCCGCCGAGCCGCCGGAAGAGGCCCGACAGCTCGGCGGGGGCGAAGAGGTAACCG
>NZ_MUMH01000368.1 GCF_002155965.1 Allokutzneria sp. NRRL B-24872 | reverse complement strand
AGTTGAGGGTCCAGCTCCCGCTGAGCACCACGCCGGTGTAGAAGACCGCGGCGACGATCAGCCAGATCATCGCCTTGCGCAGCCAGGAGCGGCGCTCCTCGGTCGCCAGCGGGGTGGGGACGACGTTGCTCTCCGGGCTCAGATGGCGGGTGCCGATCAGGAACTGGACCAGACCCAGTGCCATGCCCAGCGCGGCGAGCGCGAAGCCCAGGTGCCAGTTGTACGACTGGCCGACGGTGCCGATCACCAACGGAGCGGCGAAGGCACCAACGTTGATGCCGATGTAGAAGAGGGTGAAGCCGCCGTCCCGGCGCGGGTCCTGCGGACCGTCGTAGAGCTGGCCCACCATCGTCGAGATGTTGGCCTTGATCAGACCGGAGCCGAGCGCCACCAGGGCGAGGCCGACGAAGAAGGTCGCCTGGCCGGGGACGGAGAGCGCCAGATGCCCGGCCATGACGATCCCGGACGCGATGATCACCGTCTTGCGCGGGCCCCACACCCGGTCGCCGAACCAGCCGCCCGGCATGGCCAGCAGATAGACCATGGCCAGGTAGACCGAGTAGATGGCCACCGCGTTGCCCTCGGTCAGC
>NZ_MUMH01000367.1 GCF_002155965.1 Allokutzneria sp. NRRL B-24872 | reverse complement strand
CCATGCTGTGGACCGATTTGGTGCGGATCGGCTCGTACATGGATGGCCTCCAAGGGGTCAGGAGACCATCCTAACTTAGACCCTGTCTAAAGTTGGGCTGAGGCTAAAAGATCAGGGTTGGCTGTATCCGTCCAGGAAGTTCCCGATCCTGGTCACCGCGTCCGCCAGATCCTTCTTGGCGGGCAGCGTGACGATGCGGAAGTGATCCGGCTCCGGCCAGTTGAATCCCGTGCCGTGCACGATCATGATCTTCTCGGCCCGCAGCAGATCCAGCACCATCTGCCGGTCGTCCTTGATCTTGTAGACCTTGGGGTCCAGCTTGGGGAACGCGTACAGCGCGCCCTTGGGCTTCACGCACGTCACGCCCGGGATCTGGGTCAGCAGGTCGTACGCCGTGTCCCGCTGCTCCAGCAGCCGGCCGCCGGGGAGCACCAGGTCGTGGATCGACTGACGGCCGCCGAGCGCCGTGGCCACCGCGTGCTGGGCCGGCATATTGGCGCACAGCCGCATATTGGCCAGGATGGTCAGCCCCTCCAGATAGCTGGTGGCGTGCGCCTTGGGGCCGCAGACCGCGAGCCAGCCGCTGCGGTAGCCCGCCACCCGGTACGCCTTGGAGAGCCCGTTGAAGGTCAGGGT
>NZ_MUMH01000366.1 GCF_002155965.1 Allokutzneria sp. NRRL B-24872 | reverse complement strand
TTCTTCTCCAGGTCGGTGACCAGGCGCGCGCGCACGCCGCGCCGATGCTGTCGGTGCACGCGCGCCTGGTCACCGACCTGGAGAAGAAGCGCGGACTGGACCGGGCGCTGGAGGCGCTGCCGACCAGGGGCCAGTTCAAGGCCATGGAGCAGGCAGGAGACGGCCTCACCTCGCCGGAGCTGGCCACGCTGATGGCGCACGTGAAGCTGGCGCTCAAGGACGACGTGCTGGCCAGCGACCTGCCCGAGCTGGGCACGTTCGCGAGCAGGCTGCCGGAGTACTTCCCGCACCCGCTGCGCGAGCGCTTCGGCGACGCGATCCCCTCGCACCCGCTGCGCCGCGAGATCATCGCGACGCTGCTGGTGAACGAGGTCGTGGACGGCGGCGGCATCTCCTACGCCTTCCGCCTCGCCGAGGAGATGACCGCATCGCCCACCGACGCGGTGCGCGCCTTCGCGGTGGTGACCAAGGTCTACGACCTGCCGTCGCTGTGGCGGGAGATCGAGGCGCTGGACAACGTCATCCCCACCGACGTGGCCGACGACATGGTGCTGGAGTCGCGGCGCCTGCTCG
>NZ_MUMH01000365.1 GCF_002155965.1 Allokutzneria sp. NRRL B-24872 | reverse complement strand
CACCGCGCACCTCCACCCGGCCGGGCGCGTCCACGCGGTCCGGCACCCCGTCGGTCAGCGCGCGCACCAGCGGCGTCACGTCGTCGCCGGTCGTGCCATCGCCCCTGGTCACGGCCCTGGCCAGCCTGCCGTCCTCGTAGACCAGCGCCAGCGACAGGCCGTCGAGCTTCGGCATGACCACCACCGGCTGGCCGGGGAAGCGGTCGAAGAACGCCGCCACCTGCTCCGGCTTGGTCGCCTTCTCCAGCGACAGCATCGGGCGCGAGTGCCGCACCGGCGCGTGCAGCACCGAAGGCGCGCCGACCTGCTCCAGCGGGTTCGGATCGGGCGTCAGCTCCGGGTGCGCCTCGATCAGACCGCGCAACTCGTCCTCGATCGCGTCGTACTCCGCGTCCGCGACCAACGGCGAACCCCGGTAGTAGGCGTCACGCAACGCCACGACCTGGTCCGCAAGCTCTGTAATCCGCTCTCCAACCTGCACGGCCAGGACGCTACCTCCCACCACCGACACCGGGACCGGTCCCGGTG
>NZ_MUMH01000364.1 GCF_002155965.1 Allokutzneria sp. NRRL B-24872 | reverse complement strand
CGTGGGCCAGGCGTGGAGCGCGAGCGGTCACTGACCGCGCCGGCGGGCCGTAAGGTCCGCGGAGGCCCTTCGGACCCCGGGCAGGGGTGCCCGGAGGGGGGTGGCGAAGATCCCCAAAAGGGCCATGCGAAACTTTTCACATGAGCGCCTGCCGTGCCCCTCGGGGCCTCGCGAACCGTCGTCGCGCAACCGTGCTGGCCGTCGGGGCCACGGTTGCCGCGCTGTCCCTGACCGCTTGCGGCGGGGGCGGCACCTCGGGCGGCTCCGCCGACACCAAGTTCGTCCAGGGCAAGGGCGGCGTGGACACGGTCTCCGAGGAGAACCGTAAGGACGCCCCCAAGCTGTCAGGGAAGACCCTGGAGGACAAGCCGCTGGACGTGGCGGACTACAAGGGCAAGATCGTGGTCCTGAACGTCTGGGGCTCGTGGTGCGCCCCCTGCCGGGCGGAGGCGGCGAACCTCGCCAAGGTCGCCAAGGACACCAAGGCCAAGGGCGTGCAGTTCGTCGGGATCAACACCCGTGACTCCAACCGCGCCCCCGCTCTCAGGTTCGAGAAGGAATACGGCGTCGACTACCCGAGCCTGTACGACCCGATCGGGAAGCTCATGCTGCGCTTCCCGAAGGGCAGCCTCAACCCGCAGGCCATCCCCTCGACGATCGTCCTGGACCGGGAGGGCAGGATCGCGGCCCGCGCTCTGACGCCGCTCAGCGAGGAGCGCCTGCGCTCGATGATCACCCCGCTGATCGCGGAGAAGTGACCTCCGTGAGCACGCTGGCCGCCGCCACCGATCCCAACCAGACCGTCTTGACCGGGGCGCTGCTGCTGGCGCTTCCGGTCGCCCTGCTCGGCGGGCTGGTCTCCTTCTTCTCCCCCTGTGTGCTGCCGCTGGTGCCCGGCTATATGT
>NZ_MUMH01000363.1 GCF_002155965.1 Allokutzneria sp. NRRL B-24872 | reverse complement strand
GCGACGATGTTCGGGTGCTCGGCGAGCGCGCAGAGCGTGTCCACTTCGATCGGTACCGCCGTTCTGCCGGGGATGTCGTAGAGCATCACCGGCAACGACGTCGCGTCGGCCACGGCCGAGAAGTGCGCGAGCAACCCGGTCTGCGCGGGCCGGGAGTAGTAGGGGGAGACCACCAGCAGCCCGTGCGCGCCCGCCTTCTCCATGGCGATGGCCTGCTGCACGCTGTGCGCGGTGTCGTTGGTGCCCGCACCCGCGACCACAGCCGCCCTGCCACCGACCGCCTCGACCACCGCGCGGACGAGGTCCGCCTTCTCGGCGTCGGAGGTCGTCGGGCTCTCACCGGTGGTGCCGTTGAGCACCAGCCCGTCGTTGCCCGACTCGATGAGGTGTGCGGCGAGCTTCTGCGCCGCGTCCAGGTCGAGCTTCCCGGTCTCGGTGAACGGGGTGACCATGGCGGTGAGCACACGGCCGAAAGGGCGGCCTGGGGCGGCGGNNCCGCCGCCCCTGGTGAGCGCACTGCCGCAATGCCTTTCGCCAAACGCCGCTGAGCCCCGCTTTCCTCCGCTCGGTCGCGCTCACGCACACCAACTTTCCGTGTGAGTTCGCTCCCCGGGCCGGTCACCGGACTAGATGCCTCGGCTGAGGCCGTTGACCACGGCGATGGCGCGCTGCTCGCCCTCGAACTCCAGGCGAACCTCGGCGCGGCCGAAGGCGTGCAGCAGGAGTTCGGCCGGTTCGCCGAT
>NZ_MUMH01000362.1 GCF_002155965.1 Allokutzneria sp. NRRL B-24872 | reverse complement strand
CGAGTTCGGCCAGCTCGGTGAGGCCCACCACCTCCCCGACGGCCTCGTGGCCGCCCGCCGGATCGACCCATACCGCCCCTTCCAGTGGGCTCGGCGTCTCGACCCGTCCCACCGGCTCCGCGCTGTCGATGTCGCGTTCCAGCATCTCGCGGGCGGTACGGGCACCCAGTGCGATGCCGTAGAGCGCCTGCGAGACCGAGTCGTGCAGCTCGCGCGAGATGCGCTGCCGCTCCTCCCGGACGGACCTCTCCTGGGTGGCCCCCTGCTGCCGGTCGTTCTCCACCGCGCAGGACGCATGCCCCGCGATCACCTCCAGGAGGGTGATATCCGCCTCGCCGGGGTCGCGGCCGGGCGGGAAGTGGCAGCACATCGCGCCGATCGCGGTGGATTCGCGCAGCAGTGGCCAGGCGGCCACCGCGCCCCGCGCCGGGCCCTCGCCGTCCGCGCCGGTACGACCGCCGCCGTGGATGACGGGCGCGGCCCCGGCGATCGCCTCCAGCGCCGGTTTCCGGGACGGCGGGGTGTGGCCGTGGCCGCCGCCGACCAGGCGCAGGTTCGCCGACGGTCCGGGCTCCAGCAGATAGACCGTGCAGCTCGCGGCGCCGGTACGGGCCACCGCGCCCGCGGCCAGGGAGTCCAGGGTCCGCCGTACGCAGGGGCCGGAGGAACGGGTGAACCCCGGGGAACCGGACGAGCCCCAAGGGGAACCCGAAGGTCCCGACGCTCCCGCGAGCC
>NZ_MUMH01000361.1 GCF_002155965.1 Allokutzneria sp. NRRL B-24872 | reverse complement strand
CCTCCGGGGCGACCGGGGCGGGCTCGGCGGCAGGGACGGGCGGCGCGGGCGGCGGCGGCACGGCCAGCGTGCCGCTCGCCTCCGGGGCGATGCCGGAGAAGTGCTCGGTGAGCAGGTCGGTGACGGCGGCGGGCTGCTCGACGGGGGCGAGGTGCGAGGCGCCGGGGACGACGGCGAGCCGGGCGTCGGCGATGCCGGCGACCAGGGTGCGGGCCTCGGCGGGACCGGTGACCCGGTCCTCGGAGCCGACGAGGACGAGGGCGGGGATGCCGATGCTGCCGAGGGCCTCGCGGACGTCGAAGACGGCGAGGGCCTCGCAGGCGGCGATGTAGCAGGCGGGGTCGGTCGTACGGACCATCTGGACGGCCCAGTCGACGATGGCGGGCTGCGCGCCGGCGAAGAGCGGGGTGAACCACTGCTCGGGGGCGGTGCGGGCGATCGGCTCCAGGCCGTTGGTGCGGACGATGACGCCCCGCTGGCGGAACTCGTCGGCGGTGCCGAACCGGGGCGAGGTGGCGACCAGGGCGAGGGAGGCGACCCGGTGCGGCGCGCGGAGGACGAGGTCGAGACCGACGGCGCCGCCGAGAGAGCAGCCGGCGTAGCCGAAGCGCTGGACGCCGAGCGCGTCGAGCGTGGCGAGGAGCCGGTCGCCGAGCTCGGCCACGGAGGTGAAGGGCTCCGCGGGCGCGCCCCCGTGCCCCGGGAGGTCGAAGCGGACGACCCTCCAGTCACGGGTGAGCTCCGGTATCTGCCGGTCCCACATGTGGAAGGTCGTACCGAGGGACGGTCCCAGGACCAGGACCGGGGCGTCCTCGCGCCCGTCGACACGGTATTGCAGGGTGTTCGTC
>NZ_MUMH01000360.1:332-836 GCF_002155965.1 Allokutzneria sp. NRRL B-24872 | reverse complement strand
TGGCGGAACTGGTGCAGGACACCGAGACCGCGCTAGTGATGATCACCCACGACCTCGGCGTCGTCGCCGGGCTGTGCGACGAGGTCAACGTGCTCTACGGCGGGCGGGTGGTGGAGCGGGCGCAGCGGCACGAGCTGTTCAAGCGGCCGAGGCACCCCTACACGCACGGTCTGCTGGCCTCGATCCCCAGGCTCGACGCGCCGCGCGGGGAGCGGCTGGTGCCGATCAAGGGCTCGGTCGCGGACAACATCCCGTGGACCAGCGCCTGCGCCTTCGCCCCGCGCTGCCCCAACGCGCTGGACACCTGCGTGGAGACGACACCGGTGATGGAGGCCGACAACGGCAGGCTCCTCCGCTGCCACAACCCCGTCGAGCAGGAGCAGGAGGTGTCCGCATGAGCACCCTGGTCAGCGTCCAGGACATGAAGGTCCACTTCCCGATCAAGCGCGGCGTCGTGCTCGACCGGACCGTCGGCTACGTCTACGCGGTGGACGGGGTCGACCT
>NZ_MUMH01000360.1:0-322 GCF_002155965.1 Allokutzneria sp. NRRL B-24872 | reverse complement strand
GGCTGCGGCAAGTCCACCCTGGGCCGCGCGATGCTCCGGTTGACCGAGCCCACCGGGGGCAGGGTCGTCTTCGACGGCACCGACCTGTCCACCATGAAGGGCGAGCCGCTGCGGAAGATGCGGCGCCGCATGCAGATGGTGTTCCAGGACCCGCTGTCCTCCCTGGACCCCAGGCAGTCGGTGGAGTCCATCCTCGTCGAGGGGCTGCGCGCGCACGAGCTCGACAAGGACAAGGACGCCACGGCGAAGCGGCTGCGCGAGCTGCTCTCCGCGGTGGGCCTGCCGTCGACGGCGCTGCGCAAGTACCCGCACGAGTTCTCCG
>NZ_MUMH01000036.1 GCF_002155965.1 Allokutzneria sp. NRRL B-24872 | reverse complement strand
CTTTGAGGACAGGCCCTAGGACGCGTTCGTCATGCGAGGACGCCGCAGGGTGAATCCGGGGCAGTCGCGCGGGGCGCAACATGAAGCTAAGGGAACGGTGAGCATAGTGCCGACCGGCAGGGTCAAGTGGTACGACGCGGAGAAGGGCTTCGGCTTCGTCACCCAGGACGGCGGTGAGGACGTCTACGTCCGCGCCTCCGCACTGCCCGCGGGGGTCGACGCGCTCAAGTCCGGCCAGCGCGTGGAGTTCGGCGTCGCCGACGGCCGTCGCGGCCCGCAGGCGCTGTCCGTCCGCCTCGTCGACCCCGCGCCCTCGGTGGCCGAGGCGCAGCGCCGCCCGGCCGAGGAGCTGCACGGCCTGGTCGAGGACATGATCAAGCTGTTGGAGATGAAGGTCCAGCCGGACCTGCAGCGCAACCGCTACCCGGACCGCAAGACCACCAAGGTCGTCGCCGACGTCGTCCGCGCCGTCGCCCGCGAACTGGACCCGAACTAGCGCTCAGCGGCGGTCGTCGACGGAGAGCACCCAGGTTCCCCTGGTGACGAAGTCGACGCCGCCGTCCTCGCGCGCCGCGAGCACCCCGCCGAACTGCTGGATCTCCACCGTCTCCAGCTGCGCGGCGTTGGTCGGCAGCCGCAGGGTGTAGGCGAGCCGCTCGTTCTCGCCGTAGAACACCGCGCTGCGGCCCTCGATCTGCGTGCCGGCCGCGTCGCGGAAGCGGAAGACGACCTGCCACGGGGTCTCCCCGACGTGGGCGTCCACAGAGATCTGCAACGGGCTGCCCGGCGGCACCCGCAGCACGGCGTGCGCGTCCGGGTCGGCCGAGCAGTTCTCCACCTGCACGTCGCAGTGCTGGGCGGGGCCGGTCACCACGGAGGTGCCCGCCGCGTAGAAGGTCACGGTCGGCGGGGTCGGCGCGGCGCACCCGGCGAGGGTGGCACCGGCGGCCGCGAGCAGGAGAGCGAGTCGACGCACGCGTCAAACCTACGGGGAGTGCGGTGGCGGGGCTCCGCCCGGCTGGCCCTGCGAGCCCGGCCACCCGGGAGTCCAGCCGTCCGGCCTGCTCACCGGAGAGCCCGGTGAGCCCGGAGGCACCGGGGGAGCCGTGGGCTTGGTCCGGTCCTCGCTGCCCGGGCGCAGCGGCCGGTCGCCGCCGAGGCCGGGGATCAGCGAGGTGCCCCGGTGCGTCAGCACGGTCTGCACCAGGCCGAGCGCGAGCACGCACGCGACCACGGTGAACCCGAGCCAGTAGACCGGCGGCAGCAGCAGGCCGAGCACGCCGCCGAAGACCCACGCGAGTTGCAGGATCGTCTCCGAGCGACCGAAGGCCGACGCCCGCGACTCGTCCGGCATGTCGGTCTGGATCGCCCCGTCAAGGCACGCCTTGGCCAGCGCGGAGGCGGTCGCGCCCATCAGGCCGACGATGGCCGCGGTGACCAGGCCCTCCATCAGCGCGGCGAACACCACCGAGGTGAGCGCGGTGCTCAGGCAGGCGATGACCACGGTGTCGGGCTTGTCCAGTTGCAGGCGCGCGCCGATGGCGTTGCCGAGGAAGGTGCCGAGCCCGGCCGCCGCCCCGATCACGCCGAGCAGCATCAGCTGGAGCACCGCGTCGCCCTCGGTCTGCGCCTTGATCACGAACGCCGCGAACAGGGTCAGGAAGCCGGTCAGCACGCGGATCGAGCCCGCACCCCACAGGCCGACGAGCAGGGTGCGGCCCATCGGCTGGCGCTTGGGCTTGCCGTCGCGCTTGTCGGCCTTGGCGCTCAGCGACGCGGGGACCTCGCCCTCGGTCACCTCCACCCACGCCGGGATGCGCAGGCAGCGCCACACGCCGATCGCGCAGATCACCGCGGCGAACCAGAGCGCGGCCGACTCGTGGATGAGCTGGCCGAGCCCGCCCGCGATGCCGCCGAAGACCACGCTCGCGCCGAGGCCGAACACGGCCATCCGCGAGTTGGACTTCACCAGCGAGATGTCCGGGGGCAGCACGCGCGGTGTCACCGCCGCCTTGAGCACGCCGAAGGACTGGGACAGCACCATCGCGCCCAGCGCGGCCGGGTACAGCCCCCACGAGTCGAAGTTCGTCGCCATCACCATGACGAGCACGGCGCGCCCGGCGAAGGAGGCGGCCAGCGCGAGTCTTCTGCCGCGCTGGAGCTTGTCCAGCAGCGGGCCGACGACCGGCGCGACCAGCGCGAACGGGGCAACGGTGATCAGCAGGTAGAGCGCG
Source organism: Allokutzneria sp. NRRL B-24872 (assembly GCF_002155965.1). GTDB lineage: Bacteria > Actinomycetota > Actinomycetes > Mycobacteriales > Pseudonocardiaceae > Allokutzneria. Next base: position 44,393 of record NZ_MUMH01000036.1, on the reverse strand, counting down.
ACCTTGCCCTGGCTCTCGCCCTTGGCCGCCGAGAAGAACAGCGTGTTGGCCAGCGCCACCGCGATCGCCGCGTCCAGCGCGAAGTTCATCATCACCGCGTAGGTCAGCGCGGCCAGCCCGGACTTGTCGGCCCCGTCCGCGTGCACCCCGCGCCGGAACGCCTGCACGGCCTGCTGGCCGAGCTGACGGGTGCGGTAGACCGCGACCCGGCTGACGGTGATCTTCTTCGGCAGCTTCGGCCCGGCCGAGCCGTACTCCGGCGGCGGGGCCAGCCGGTTGTGCTGCTCCGGGTACTCCTCGTGCCTGTCCTGGTGCCTGTCCTGGTGCCGGTCGTGCCCGCCCGAGTCCTCGACCGGGACCGGGTAGCCGTCGGAGTTGTAGCGCTCGCGGTAGCGCGGCGGCTGCTGCGGGTAGCTGTCCGGCGGGTAGTACTTGGGCTCGTACCGCGTCTCCGGCTCGGTGCGCTGGCGGCGGGGTCGTGCCTGGTAGTCCGGGTCCTCGTCCCACGGGTAGGACGGCTGCTCGTCGGGACGGGTGCGCCGGTCACCACCGCGCGGCGGTTCCGCGGAGCTGTGCAGCTCCTGCGCCTCCTTGTGCCGCTTGCGGTTGCCCCCGCCCCAACCAGGGCGGCCCCGACCGGTACCAGTCACGTCCTCATCCTGCCGTACGTCGTGCTGCCAGTGTCCCAGCCTTGACCACGCGTTATCGCACCGGCACGAACCGCACCCGGAAGATCTTCGGCCAGAGCTTGCCGGTGATCAGGAACTCGTCCGTCCCCGGTACGGCGGCGATGCCGTTGAGCACGTCGGTCGCCGTCCTGTCCGCCTGGCTGAGCAGGCCGGACGCGTCCACGGTAGCGGTCACCGCCCCGCTGGCCGGGTCGATCCGCACGATCTCGTCGCGTTTCCAGAGGTTCGCCCAGACCGCGCCGCCCGCGCACTCCAGCTCGTTGATCTCCCGGACCGGCAGCCCGTCCCGGCTGACCTCGACCCTGCCCAGCTCGGCGAAGGTCGCGGGATCGCGCAGGGTCAGCGTGGAGCTGCCGTCGCTCATCACCAGCCGCGACCCGTCCAGGCACAGCCCCCAGCCCTCGCCCTGGTAACTCACCCGGCGCAGTTCGCGCAGGTCGGAGCGGTCACGCTCGATCGCGACGCCCTCCTGCCAGGTGAGCTGCCAGAGCCGGTCACCGGACACCGTCACGCCCTCGCCGAACAGCTCGGGCAACGGCACCTGTCGGCGCACAGCTCCGGTCACCGGGTCCAGTTCGCGCACGCTGGACTGCCCTTTGAGGCCGGTGCCCTCGTAGAGCACGCCGTCGCGCAGCTCCAGGCCCTGCGTCCACGCGGAGGTGTCGTGCGGGAGCGTGCCGAGCACCTCCACGCGCAGCTGCTGCGCCGTTGCTCCGCCGGGCGTGTCTCCCTCGGCCAGCCACACGGCGCCGACCGCCACAGCCAGCGCAGCGGCCACCGCGCCGTACCGCCAGGTTGCGCGTCGCATGCGGCCAGCCTGGCATGCCTGACGAGGGCCGTACGGACATGCGGCACAATCGTCAACCGTGACGCCCACCTCCACTCCTGCCAGCCACCATTCGGCGGACACCCACGACGCGGCGACCACGCAACCCGCTGAGGTGCTGGTCGACGCGCTCGAACTGGCCAGGAGCGCCGCCGCGGAAGAGGCGGGCGGCGAGGTCGGTGACCACGTCGGCGTCACGGCCGAGGACGACGTCACCGCCACGCACCTGTTCGAGGCGGCGCACCCCGGCTACGGCGGCTGGCGCTGGGCGGTGACCGTCGCGGTCGTCGGCCCCGACGAGCCCGTCACGGTCAGCGAGGTCGTGCTGCTGCCCGGCCCGTCCTCCCTCGTCGCCCCCGACTGGGTGCCGTACAACCAGCGCATCCGCGCCGGTGACCTCGGTCCGGGTGATCTGCTGCCGACCGCCCCCGACGACGCGCGCCTCGCTCCCGGCTACGTGCTCAACGACGATCCCGGTGAGCAGGAGGTCGCCTACGAGATCGGCCTCGGCCGGCCGCGCGTGCTCTCCCGCGAGGGCCGCACCGACGCCGCCGAACGCTGGCACCGCGGCGACTTCGGCCCGACCAGCGACATGGCCAAGGCCGCCCCCGGCAACTGCGGGAACTGCGGTTTCTTCCTCCAGCTCCAGGGCTCGCTGAAGGCCGCGTTCGGGGTCTGCGCCAACGAGCTCGCCCCGGCGGACGGGCGCGTCGTGCACGCCGAGTACGGCTGCGGCGCGCACTCCGAGGCCGAGGTCGACACCAGCTCCATCGTGCCGATCTCCGAGGTGGTCTACGACGACTCCGTGCTGGAGATCGACCACACGCCGCGCGGCGGGGACCTGCCGTCGACCGACACCCCGCACTCGGCCGAGCCCTCGGCTGAAGCCGATCCCGCGCCCGAGGCCGAGCCCGCGACCGAGTCATGAGCACGGACCCCTTCGGCACCGCCGCGCTGCGGCAGGCGGTGCTGGACGCGTGGCGCGCCTCGCCGACCCGGTTCCGCGAGGACGCCAACGCCGAGGAGGACCTGCGCTACGGCGGCTACCGCGATCGGCTGCTCGTCGAGCTGGCGCAGAACGCCGCGGACGCGGCCGGCAGCGGCGGACGGCTCCGTCTGTCCATTGTGGACGGAGAGCTGCGCGCGGCGAACACCGGTGAGGCGCTGACCGCGCAGGGTGTCGCCGCGCTGGCCTCGCTGCGCGCCTCGCCCAAGAAGGACGCCAACCGGGTCGGCCGCTTCGGCGTCGGCTTCTCCGCGGTGCTCGCGGTGACCGACGAGCCCAGGGTCGTCTCGACCACCGGCGGCATCGCGTTCTCCGCCGACCACACGCGTTCGGTGAGCGCGGACCTGCCGACCGTCGCCGAGGCGCTGGCCGAGCGCGGGGGCGCCGTGCCGGTGCTGCGCCTGGTGTGGCCGATCGGCGCGGACGAGCCCGGCGTTCCGGAGGGCTTCACCACCGAGGTCCGGCTGCCGCTGCGCGCGGACATCGACCCAGACGAGGTGATCAAGGGCTTCGCCGCCGAGGCGGAGGACCTGCTGCTCGCCCTGCCCGGCCTGGCCGAGGTGGAGATCGACGGCCGGAGCTGGCGCCGCGAGGACCTGCCCGACGGCAATCTCCGCGTGCACGGGGACTCGGGTTCGACCACGTGGCACGTGCACCGCAGGGACGGCAAGCTCGGCGAGGACGATCTGCACGGGCTCGGTGCGGAGGCGCGCCTCCGTCCTGAGTGGACGGTCTGCTGGGCCGTGCAGCTCGACGCCGGTGGCGCGCCAAGGCCGCTCGACCAGGACGTCCTGCACACGCCGACGCCGACCGACGAGCGGATGTCGTTGCCAGCAAGGCTCCTGGCGACCTTGCCGGTCGAGCCGTCGCGCCGCAGGCTGATGGCGGGTCCCGCCACCGACCGCGTTCTCGAAGCCGCCGCGCAGTGCTACCCCGACCTGCTGCTGACCCTTCCGGTCGAGCACCGCACCGCCCTCGTGCCGCTTCCCGGGTTCCCACTGTCCGATGTGGACGGAAAGCTGCGCGATGCGGTGATCTCCGCGCTTCGCTCGGTTTCCTGGCTGACCTCGGTCGCCGAGGAGGACATCGCGCCGTCGCGGGCGCGTGTGCTGGACCGGCCCTCCGCCGAGCTGGCCGAGCTGCTCACCGACGTGCTGCCGAACCTGCTGCCCGCTGAGTTCGCGCAGAACTCGCACGCGAAAGCGTTGCAGGCGTTGGGTGTTCCGCGCGTCCGGCTCGCCGAGCTGGTCGAGTCGGTCACCGGGCTCGATCGCGCGCCGGAGTGGTGGAAACAGCTCTACGAAGCGGTTTCCGAGCTGCTCGACGCCGATCCCAGGGCGAGCGAGGAGCTGGCCGCCCTGCCCGTTCCGCTGACCGACGGCCGCATGGCGGTCGGCCCGCGCGGCACCCTGGTCCTCGACACCGATCTGTCCACTGTGGACGCCCTCGGCCTCCGGCTCGTGCACGCCGACGCCGCGCACCCGTTGCTGGAGCGCCTGGGCGCCGGGCGTGCCGGAGCCGACGAACTCCTTGACGCGCCAGAACTCCGTGCCTCCGTCGAGCGCAGCGTCGCCGACGCCGAAGCCGGGCTCGACCTGGACGTGGACGCGCTCGCCGATGCCGTGCTGCGCTTGGTCGAGCACGCAGGTCCACGCGACTGGCTCGGCGCGCTCGCGCTGCGCGACTCCGAGCGCGAGATCCACCGCGCCGACGAGCTGATGCTGCCGAGTTCCCCGCTGCTGGACATCTTCGAGGAGGACGCGCCGCTTGGCGTGCTCTCCGACGACCTCGCGGCGAAGTGGGCGGGCGAGACGCTGCGCGCGGTGGGCGTGCTCGACGGCTTCACCGTGCTCGTCGACCAGTCCCCGGTCGGCCCCGACCACCGCCTCGCCGACGAAGCGGCGTGGTGGGAGGAGATCGACGGCGACGCGAACCCGCCCGCCGAACTGCGCGCGGTCCGCGACCTCGACCTGGTCGCCGACGACGCGTGGCCCGCTGCTTTGCGGCTGCTCGCGGCCGACCCCGACACGTGGCGCGCGCTGACGCAGCCCGACGGCTACACCGGCTGGTGGCTCACCCGCTACGCACTGCTCGACGGGCTGCCGCCGACGCACTGGCGGTTGCCCGAGGCCGACGACCTCGCCGGGCTCTACGAGGTGGTGCCCGCCGAGGAGCTGTCCGAGGACCTGTTGGTGCAGCTCGGCGTCCGCTCCGGCCTGTCGGTCGACGACGCCTTCGACGCCGAGGATCTGCTTGCGCGCCTTGGTGATGAGGACCGGCTCGTGCGCGACGGCACGATGCTGCGCGCGCACTCCGTGCTCGCCGACGCCGTCTCCGAAGGGCTGTTCGAACCGTCCGATGTGGACGTTCCCGAGTTCGTCCGCGCGCTCTCCGGCGCCGTCGTGTCCACCGAGTACGCCGTGGTGCTCGACGGCCCGTGGCTGCTGCCCGTGCTCGACCCGGGCACGCTCGTCGGCGGCGGCACGCCTGAAGTCCTCGCCGACCTGCTCGACCTCCCGCTCGCGTCGGACTACGCGCAGGCTTTCGTTGTCAGCACCGGCACCGCGTCCGAGTGGGCCGACCTCGACGGCGTCGTGGAGGCGTGCGACCTCATCGGCGTGCCCTTCCCCGACGGCGAGGTCGTCCTGCACGAGCGCCTAGAGGTGAGCGTGCGTGGAGCGGTGCACGAGGCCGAGTGGTGGCGCGACGACTCCGGCCGCCTCCACACCACCGAGACCCCCTCCGGCCTGGCCCGCGCCCTGGCGCACGTGCTGAACCGCTGGCCCCAGCGTCACCAGCTCTCCGCGCTGCTCGCGTCCCCCACCGCCACCACCCACCTCGCGTAACCACCTGAATGACTCGTTCATGTGGTTCAACCTGCTGAACGAGTCATTCAGGTGGTTGAACGTGCTGAACGAGTCATTCAGCACGTTCACGTTGGCGAACGAGTCATTCAGCACATAAGCGCGGGCGGCTAGAGGCCGTCGCCCTGTTGGGCGGTGCGGGAACCTCGGCGGGAGGCGCGGCGCTGCCACATGATGATCGACCAGCCCATGAGGCCGAGGACGCCGCCGCAGAGCGTGGTCCACACCCAGACCCACTGGCCGGTGTCGAAGGCGGTGCGCAGCACCAGCAGCACCGCGAAGGCCACGAACCACAGCGCGGTGCCGGTGGCGATCAGCGGGACCGGGTCCGCGAGGGCGCGGGGCAGCGGCGGGGGCGCGGGGCTCTCCGCGCTCGTGACCTGACCGGGTTCGCTCTTCTCCGCCACATCGGGCAGGCTACCGGCCGAAACGTCGCGGCAGGGAGTGCGCATGGGCTCAGGCAGGCTGGACCGCTACTTCAAGATCAGCGAGCGTGGCTCGACGGTGGGCCGGGAGGTCCGCGGCGGGCTGGTCACGTTCGTCACGATGGCCTACATCGTGGTGCTGAACCCGCTGATCATGGGCAGTTTCGCGGCTGACGACGCGGGCGCCAAACGCGACGTGCTCGGCAACATCCTCCCGGTCCCGCAGGTCGCCGCCGTGACCGCGCTGGTCGCCGGCGTGATGACCATCCTCTTCGGACTGATCGCGAACTACCCCTTCGCCATCGCGACCGGGCTCGGCATCAACAGCCTGGTCGCGGTCACCCTGGCGCCGCAGATGACCTGGCCGGAGGCGATGGGCCTGGTCGTGGTCAACGGCCTCGTGGTGCTGGTGCTGGTCGCGACGGGCTTCCGCACGGCGGTGTTCAACTCGGTGCCGCCGGAGCTCAAGGCGGCGATCGCGGTCGGCATCGGCCTGTTCATCTGCCTGATCGGCTTCGTCGACGCGGGGTTCGTCCGCCGCCTGCCCGACGACGCCAAGACCACGGTTCCGGTGGGACTGGGCATCAACGGCTCGATCGCCTCGTGGCCGACCTTCGTCTTCGTGTTCGGCCTGCTGCTGACCGGAGTCCTGGTGGCGCGCAAGGTCCGGGGCGCGATCCTGATCGGCGTGCTCGGCAGCACCGCGATGGCGATGGTCATCGAAGCGATCTTCAAGGCCGGGCCGTCCAAGGGCACCGATCCCAGGGGCTGGAGCCTGGGCTACCCGGGCCTTCCCGACCAGTTCTTCGGCCTTCCCGATCTCTCGCTGGTCGGCGACGTGTCCTTCGGCGCGTGGTGGCGACTGCCCGCGATCACCGTGGCGCTGCTGGTGTTCACCTTGGTGCTGACCGACTTCTTCGACACCATCGGCACGATGACCGGTCTCGCGAAGGAGGCCGACCTGCTCGACAAGGACGGCCAGCTGCCCAACACCGGCAAGGCCCTGTTCGTCGACGGCGCGAGCGCGGTCGCGGGCGGCCTGGCGTCCTCCTCGTCGAACACCGTCTACATCGAGTCGGCCGCGGGCATCGCGGAAGGCGCGCGCACCGGGCTGGCCAACGTGGTGACCGGCCTGCTCTTCCTGGTCGCGATGTTCTTCACGCCGCTCTACCAGGTCATCCCGGTCGAGGCCGCAGCGCCCGCGCTGGTGATCGTCGGCGCGCTCATGGTCAGCCAGGTGCGGGAGATCGACTTCTCCGACTTCACCATCGCGCTGCCCGCGTTCCTGACGATCGTGGTCATGCCGTTCACCTACTCCATCGCCAACGGCATCGGCGCCGGCTTCATCAGCTACGTGCTGCTCCAGGTGGTGACCGGCAAGGCGCGCAGGGTGCACCCGCTGATGTGGGTGGTCTCGGTGGCCTTCATCGCCTACTTCGCGGTAGGCCCGCTCCGCCAGGCATTGGGCATCTGACCCACAGCCGGGTGACTCGCGTGGCTGGTCGGGTGAACGGCGCCTAGCCTCGGAAGTCGTGGGGATCAACAAGCTCTGGCGGCTCCTGCCCTGTGCTGCGGTGATCGCGACGTTCTCGCTGCCGGCCGAAGCGGTTCCCCAGCCCCCACCACCCGGCCCCGTCCTGCACACCCCGGCGTCCGCGCTGAACACGGCGCTGTCCTGCGGCGGCGACGTGGACGACTCCGGGACAGCGAAGCCGGTGCTGCTCGTGCACGGCACCGGGCTGAGCGCGGCGGAGACATGGGACTGGGGCTACCGCCGCGCGCTCGGCAAGCTGAACCGGCCGGTGTGCGTGCTCGACCTGCCGGGCAAGGGCATGGACGACATGCAGGACGCGGCCGAGTACGTCGTGCACGCGATCCGCACCGTCGCCACCCGCAGCGGCAACAAGGTCTCGGTCGTCAGCTACGACCAGGGCGGCGTGCTCGCGTTGTGGGCCTTGAGGTTCTGGCCCGACATTCGGTCCACAGTGGACGATTACGTCGGGCTCGGCGTGCCCTACCGGGGATCGCGCGCGGCGGCGGAGCACTGCGTCCGCAACCCGTTGTGCCAGCCCGCGGTCCGCCAGTTGCACCCGGAGTCGCAGCTGATCCGCAACGTCAACCTCGGCCAGCTCCCGCCGGGACCGTCCTACACCTCGATCCACACGCTCTTCGACGAGCTGGTGACCCCGCAGCCGACCGCGAGCCTGCTGCCGGAGGCCACCAACATCGCGACGCAGGTCTTCTGCCCGTTGCGGCACACCGGACATCTCACGCTGCTCGCCGACGCCGTTGGCTACGCGCTGACGGTGGACGCCCTGGAGCACGCGGGGGCGGCCGATCCGCGCCGGGTCTCGGGCTCGCTCTGCTCGGATCGCGCGCTGCCGGGGGCCGACCTCGTGGCGATGGCGACCAGCCTGCCGCTGCTGCGCCCGAGCGAGCTGTTCGACGTCGTCGGTGGCCAGGCCACCGAGACCGAGCCGCCGCTGCGCTGCTACGTCGGAGGGACCTGCGCTCCGGCAGCGAGATAGTGAGGTATGCTAAAGACATGTCGGAGTCCGAACCGGGTGAGCCCAACCTGGCCAGCCGCCTGAGGCTGTCCGTCGTCCGGCTCAACCGCAGGCTCCGCGCCCAGCGCAGCGACTCCACGGTCTCGCTGACCCAGCTCTCCGCGTTGTCCAGCCTGCACAAGGGCGGGCCGTTGACCCCCGGGGAGCTGGCATCGCGCGAGGGGGTCCAGCCCCCGTCCATGACCAGGGTGATAGCCGCACTGGAGGAACACGGGTACGCGACGCGTTCGCCGCACCCCACCGACGGCAGGCAGGCGATCGTCGACCTGACCGAGGCCGGGCGGACCTTCATCAAGGCGGAGGTCTGCGCGCGCGAGCGGTGGCTGGACAAGCGGCTCGCGGAACTGGACGAGTCCGAACGGGAGGTTCTCTCCCGCGCGGCCGAGATCATCGACAGGATGGCGGGGCAGTAAGGAAGTGCCGATTCACGCGGGGAACACCAGGAGTCAGCGTCCGCTCGACGACAACCACTCCCCGCCAGGCACACCCCCTCCGTCCATTGTGGATATAGAGGCGCCCCAGGAGAACGAGAAGCCTCGTAGCGGCATGTTCTCCTCGCTGCGAACCCGCAACTACCGCCTCTACGCCTCCGGGCAGGTCATCTCCCTCATCGGCGTGTGGATGCAGCGCGTCGCCCAGGACTGGCTGGTGCTCCAGCTCTCCGACGGCAGCCCGGTCGCCCTCGGCATCGCCGTCGCGATCCAGTTCGCCCCGACGCTCGCGCTGTCGCTCTGGGCGGGCGTGCTCGCCGACCGGCTGGACAAGCGGAAGTTCCTCATCGTGCTCCAGGCGGCGATCGGCCTGTGCGGGCTGACCCTCGGCGCGCTGGACGTGACCGGTGTGGTGCAGCTGTGGCACGTGTACCTGCTCTGCCTGGTGCTGGGCGTGTTCACCGCCGTGGAGACACCTGTGCGGCAGTCCTTCTCGGTGGAGATGGTCGGCAAGGCGCAGGTCACCAACGCGGTGGCGCTGAACTCGATGACCTTCAACATCGCCCGCATCCTCGGCCCGGCCCTCGCCGGCCTGATGATCAACTGGGTGGGCACCGGCTGGGTGTTCGTCGTCAACGGGGCCAGCTTCGCCGGGGTGATCACCGGCCTGGTGCTGATGAACCCGGCCGAGCTGTTCCGCTCCAAGCCGGTCCCGCGCGGGCGCGGCCAGCTCCGCGAGGGCCTGCGCTACGTGCGCGGGCGCGCCGACCTGGTCGTGATCATGGTGCTGGCGTTCGGGGTGAGCACCTTCGGGCTGAACTTCCACTCCACCTTGGCCGTCATCTCGCGCAACGAGTTCCACGGCGACGCCTCCCTCTACGGCGCGCTGTCCACCGCGATCGCCGTCGGCACGCTCTCCGGCGCGATCATGGCCGCGCGGCGCAGCAGCAGGGGACAGCCCCGCCAGCGACTGCTCATCGGCGGCGCCGCGGCCTTCGGCGCGCTGGAGATCATCACCGGCTTCATGCCCGACCCGTGGACCATGGGCGCGCTGCTGGTGCTCACCGGAGCCGCCGCGCTGACCTTCACCACGGTCTCCAACGCGATCGTGCAGCTCTCGGTCGCCCCGGAGATGCGCGGCCGGGTGATGGGCCTCTACATGCTGGTGTTCCTGGGCGGGAACCCGCTCGGCAGTCCCCTGATGGGATGGGTCGCCGAGCACTGGGGACCGCGCTCGCCGGTGTTCCTCGGCGGAGCCATCTCGCTGCTGTTCGCGCTGGTCTGCGGGGTCGTGCTGATGCGCCGCGGCGGGATCAGACTGCCGGTCCGCCGGCTGGTCCGGCTCCGGGTGCTCACCCGGAAGTGACTGGGGCTTGCCACCCCGGTGAAGTTAGGCTAACCTAATTCCTGTCCGCTTCGTGGTGGGAGCGGCAGTCAGTTCGGGAACATGAAGAGTCCCTGACTTCCGACCGGGAGTCAGGGGCTTTTCGTTTGTCAGGGTGTTGGTTGCGGCTGAACGCAAAAGGACCCCGGCCACCAAGGATGGCCGGGGTCCTTCCTGAGCAGCTTCGCTTGTCGGAGCATCCACTGCCAGGTCTCAGGGCTGGAGCAGCAAGCCGTTCTGTCCCGCGCGAGCCGAGACGAAGCGCTCGTTGACGTCGTTCCAGTTGATGACGTTCCAGAGCGCGTTGAAGTATTCGGCCTTCACGTTGCGGTACTGGAGGTAGTAGGCGTGCTCCCAGGCGTCGAAGGCCAGCAGTGGGGTGGTGGCGATGGAGAGGTTGGAGTGGTGGTCCTTGAGCTGCTGGGTGACCAGGCGCTGACCGACCGGCTCCCAGGCGAGGATGCCCCATCCGGAGCCTTGGATGGTGGAGGCGGCGGCGTTGAGCTGGGCGCGCAGGCCGTCGAAGGAGCCGAAGAATTCATCGACTGCCGCGGCGAGCTCGCCGGTGGGCTTGTCGCCGCCGTTGGGGGAGAGGTTTTTCCACCAGACCTGGTGCAGGGCGTGTCCGGCGAGGTGGAAGGCGAGGGTGGTTTCCAGGCCGACGATGGAGCCGAAGTCTTCCTTGTCCCGGGCTTCGTCGATCTTCTCCAGTGTCTGGTTGGCGCCGGTGACGTAGGCCTGGTGGTGCTTGGAGTGGTGCAGCTCGTTGATCTCGCCGATGATCGCCGGCTCCAGAGCCGAGTAGTCGTAATCCAGTTCCGGCAAGACGTACTGCGCCACGGTGAGCCTCCGGTGTGCCTCGTTGATGCAAGTCTCTCTTAGTTGCAACTTACTTGCATCTGGATCGACCTCGCGCGGTGGGTCTAAACACGTGCCAGGTGGGAATACGGTCACAACCCGTACCAGGGGTTTGACCGGCCCGCCGCAGCTCGGGGAGCATCCGGGGCGACAACCGAATACACGTCTCAGGCAGGGGAAGACCGGTCGAAGTCCGGCGCTGACCCGCAACGGTGGGCCTCCGCACGCGCGGTGGCGAGCCCGAACACCTGCCCGAGCACGTTCGGCTCGAACTCCGTCGAGGTCTACGGAAGGTGCCAATGACCAGGTCTTTTCGGCGTGCGCTCAGCGCTGCCGCGCTCACCGTCGCGCTGGCCGCGTGTGCGACCCCGGCGCCCGCTCCCGCGTCGTCGGCCACCAGCGTGACGAGCTGCGGCAGGGCGCAGTCGTTCCCGACACCGCCGCAACGGATCGTCAGCCTCAACCAGCACGCGACGGAGATCCTGGTCGCGCTTGGCCTGACCGACCGCATCGTGGGGACCGCCTACCCCGACACCCCGGACGTGCCCGCGTCGATCGAGGCGGACTACAAGAAGATCAAGCTGATCGCGGAGAAGTACCCGTCGATGGAGCAGGTGCTCGCGGCGGAGCCGGACGTGGTGGTCGGCGGCTACGCGAGCGCGTTCGCGGAGAAGGACGGACGCGGACGAGAAGCCTTGGAGCGCAAGGGAATTCGGACTCTGCTGCTGGCGGAGTCGTGCTCGACGGGGCCGATCGGGATCACCACCTACACCGAGGACCTGGTGTTGTTCGGCAAGGCGTTCGGGGTGGCCGAGCGCGCGAAGAGCTTGGCGGAGGAGACGACGCGGCGCATCGACGCGGTGTCGGCGAAGGTCCAGGGGGTCGAGCCGGTGCCGGTGTTCTTCTACGACAGCGGGGAGAAGGCCGCGTTCACCGTGGGGGGTCACGGCCTGGGCAACGACATCGCCAAGCGAGCCGGGGGCCGCAACATCTTCGCTGACCTGCCGAAGATCTTCGGTGACGCGAGCTGGGAGCAGGTCGCCGAGCGCGCGCCGAAGGCCGTGGTGCTGGTGGACTACCTCGGTGCGGGCGGCTTGGACGGCAAACGTGCCTTCCTGCAAGGACATCCGCTCGTCGCCAAGACCCCGGGCGTGGCGCAGGGCAAGTACGTCACGCTGACCCTGCCGGACCTCATCGAGGGCATCCGCCTGGCTGACGCGGTGGAGAAGCTGGCGCGCGGCCTGCATCCCGGTGTGGCCTGGTGACGGTTCTCGTTGGGGTGGCTCGAAAGCGGCCACCTCTGCTGTTCACGGTTCTCGCACTCACGGCTGCCGTGGTGGTCGTGTGTGTGCTGGCAGTGTCGTTCGGCTCCGTGTGGCTACCCCTCAGTCACGTGTGGGGCATCCTCGCGGAGCCGTTCGCGCCCTGGCTGGTGGACGTGACGTGGAGCCCGGTGCGCGCGTCGATCGTGTGGGACTCCCGCCTGCCCAGGGTCGCGATGGCCGTGGTGGTCGGCGCGGCGCTCGCCATTGCGGGAGCCATCGCGCAGATCGTCACGCGCAACCCCCTCGCCGACCCCTACCTCCTCGGTGTCTCACAGGGTGCCGGTCTCACGGCATCACTGGTGATGGTGCTTGGGGTAGAGGTTCTAGGCATGGTCGCGCTGCCGCCAGTGGCCTTTGTCGGAGCACTCGGGGTGCTGCTGGCGGTGCTCGCGATCTCGGGTCGCTCGGGCTCGGTCAGCGTGCTGGTGCTCGCCGGGCTCGCGGTGGGCCAGGTGTGCAGTGCGGGCCTGTCTCTCGTGATCTTCTTGCATGCCAAGGGAGATCAGGCCAAGCAGGTGCTGTTCTGGCTCGCGGGCGGACTCGGAGACGCCAGGTGGGACGCGCTGGCGGTACCCGCGGTGGTGCTCGTCCTGGCTGTGCTGGGCGGCATCGTGGCAGGTCGGCGGATCAATCTCCTGCACGCGGAGGACGACGCCGCGACCGCGCTCGGGGTGAACCCCCGCCGCTTCCGGCTGGTGATGCTGATCGGCGTCTCACTGCTGGCGGGCACCTCGGTCGCGGTCGCGGGCGGGATCGGCTTCGTGGGGCTGATCGTGCCGCACGTCGCGACGTTCCTCGTCGGCTCCGACGCGCGGCGCTTGCTTCCAGTCTCGGCCTTGCTGGGCGCGGGTTTTCTGGTCGCAGCGGACCTGCTCGGCCGGTTGCTGGCCTCGCCGTCGGAGTTGCCGGTCGGAGTGATCACCTCTGCCGTCGGCGGCCCGCTGTTCATCCTGATGTTGCTGCGGAACCGACGGAGGATGGGATGAGCCTTCGCGCTGACGGCCTCAGGGTGCGCTTGGGCGGGCGGTTCGTGGTCGACGGCGTTGACCTCGCGGTCACCCCGGGCGAAGTGCTCGGGCTCGTCGGCCCGAACGGCAGCGGCAAGACGACGTTGCTGCGATCCCTGTACCGCGCGGTCGCCCCAGCGGCCGGAAAGGTCTACATAGGACAGTCCTTTGTAGACGAACTGCCGCGCAGGGAACTCGCTCGGAGGTTGGCGGCGAGCACGCAGGAGCCGGAGCACGCGGCCTCGCTGACGGTGACCGAGGTCGTCGAGCAGGGGCGTGTGTGCCATCGCGGTTGGCTGGAGGCGATGCGCGCCGAGGACGGCGAAGCGGTGGAGTCGGCGATCCGGGCTGCTGGGCTCGTCGACCTGCGCGATCGGGATGTCCGCACGCTTTCCGGTGGAGAACGGCAGCGCGTCTCGATCGCTCGTGCGCTGGCTGTGCGGCCCGAAGTCCTGGTGCTGGACGAGCCGACGAACCACCTCGACCTGCGGCACCAGCTCGGCGTGCTCGGCCTGTTGCGCGAGCTGGCTGACGAAGGGCTGGCAGTTCTCCTGACGTTGCACGACCTGCGACTCGCCGTGTCCTACTGCGACCGGATCGCTGTGCTGGACAACGGGAGTCTGGTCGGGTCCGGGACTCCGTCCGAGGTGTTGGACGAGCGGTTGCTCGCTGACGTCTTCGGCGTTCGCGGGCGGCTGATCGGGTCCACTTTGGACATTCAGGGGCCGGTGTGAAGGAGCTGTTCGCGGCGTGCTGCCCGGAGGCGGAGGTCGTCGTCGGCACGCCTCCCGCTGATGCGATCAGATGCGCAGACTTGATCTACGAGCCTGATGTGCTGAGGTCGCTCGTCGACATCGAGGAAACATCGAGCGGGCACACCCTCCGCGCGTCGGCGGCGCGTACTTTTCTTTCTTGCTATGCGATTCGCGTGTGCCAGGTGACGGTCATGCCCACGGTCATCGGAGATGTGCTCGTGCATCCGGATGGTGTTTCGATCCGAGGAGACGGGCACGGGTTCGGCGTTGTCTACGTTGAACCGAAGGCGATTCAGCCCGTTGCCGATTCGGCGAGCGGCCTGGCGGACGTGGCCGACTTGGTGCTGGAAGGGCACATGCGAGCGCTTGCGGAGGCGCTGTCCGTCGAGCCGGGGTGCGCGTGGAGTCCGGTAGCGGGGCAGATCGGCTTCGGGCTCGGCACCGCGATGGCTCGTGCCCGTGCCCCGAAGGAGAAGTTGCTCGAAGCGCACAGGGCGCTCGTCGCACAAGTGCCCTGGCTCGCTCACACCGGGCGCCTGGTCGAATCGACGGCGGGGGACAAGCTGGTCTTCCTGAGGTCGAAGTGCTGCCTGTGGTGGACCATCCCGGTGGAGGACGAGTGCCGCAGCTGCCCACGTCGGAGTGACGAGGAAAGGCTTGCCCGATAAACCAGTTGCCGAGCCGGGGTGGCTGGTGCACCGTGGTTCGGGTGTCCGTTCTGGTAGCGCGCGGTCTTTCGCTGTCATTCGGTCCGAGAACGGTTCTCGCGGAGGTAGATCTCGATGTCGCTGCTGGTGATCGCGTAGGGCTCATCGCCCCGAACGGAGTCGGCAAGTCCACGCTGCTCCGCGTGCTCGCCGGGGATCTCCCGCCTGAGGAAGGCACCGTCCGCACCCGTCCGCCCAGCGCCACGGTCGCGTACCTCACGCAGGAAACCGATCTGCGCCAAGGGGAATCCCTGCGCGACCACCTCGCTCGGCGGACCGGCGTCGGCCGTGCGGAGCGGGAGTTGCAGCGCACCGCCGAACTGCTCGCGGACAACCCGTCCGGCTCCGAGTACGCGGACGCCTTCGACCACTGGACGGCTGTCGGCGCCGCCGACTTCGACGAGCGGGCCGACGCGGTGTGCGAACGGCTGGGACTGGCCGCTGACCTGCTGGACGGCCGTGGCGCCGACCAGCTCTCCGGCGGGCAGGCCGCGCGGTTGCGGCTGGCGTCGGTCTTGCTGGTGCGAGCGGACGCGATCCTGTTGGACGAGCCCACGAACGACCTGGACACCAGCGGCTTGGAGCTGCTCGAACAGCACGTGGTGGGCAGCCGCGCGGCGATCGTGCTGGTCAGCCACGACCGCGAGTTCCTCGCCCGCACCGTCACCACGGTCGCCGAGCTGGATGAGTTCTCCCACCGCCTCAAGCTGTTCGGCGGCGGTTGGGAGTCCTATGTGGACGAACGGCTGAACGAGGAGCGGCACGCCCGCGAGGCCTACGAGCAGTACGCGACCAAGCGCGAGAACCTCGTCCAGCGCTCGCGCCGGGCGAAGGAGTGGTCCCGCACGGGCGTCAAGCGCGCGACGAGCGCGAAGGCGATCAACGACGAGCCCGATCGCAGCGTCAGGTCCGGCCGGAAGCAGGGTGCGCAGAACGTCGCGGCCAAGGCCACCCTCGCCGAGCGTCAGCTGGACCGGCTGGAAGAGGTCGACGAGCCGCGCGAGGCATGGGAGCTGCGGTTGACGCTGCCCTCGGCCGGGCGCGGGAGCGACATCGTGTTCACCTTGCGCCAAGCCGTCGTCCGACGCGGTGACGTCACGCTCGGGCCGGTCGATCTGACCATCGGCGCCGGTGAGCGGTGGCGCGTCGTCGGGCCCAACGGCTCGGGCAAGTCCACGCTGATCGCGGCGGTGCTCGGCCGCCTCCCGCTCGTCTCCGGCGCCCGCAGCGCCGGGGCGAACGTGGTGGTGGGCGAGGTCGACCAGCTCCGGGCCGCCTTCGCCACCGACGAGCCGACGCTGGCCGTGGTCGCCGCGGCGACCGGACTGTCCACGGTGGAATCACGAACGCTGCTCGCGAAGTTCCGGGTTGGAGCGGATGCCGTACTCCGTCCGGCCCGCACACTGTCGCCGGGAGAACGCACCCGTGCGGGCCTTGCGGTCCTCCAGGCGCGCGGAACCACGTGCCTGGTGCTGGACGAGCCGACCAACCACCTCGACCTGCCCGCGATCGAACAACTGGAGCAGGCGCTGGCGGAGTACCCGGGCGCGCTCATCCTCGTCACCCACGACCGCAGGCTGGCCACCCGCATCACCACCGACCACACCCTCGACGTCACCGAGCTGCGCACGCGGCGCTAGGCGCCCAGTGACCAGGTGTGGACGGGTTCGCCGACGTGCATCAGCTCGATGTAGCTCTGCAGCATGCCGGTGATCGCGGCGTCTCGGCTGAGACCGCGTTCCTCAAGGCGCGCAACGGTTGCACGCTGCCACGACGCACCGGTCCGACGAGTCACGCAGCGCTGCTCGATGATGCCGAGGTAGCGCTCACGGGCCTCGTCGGAGACACCGCAGGCGCGCAGGCCGTCGTGCGCCATCGGCAGCAGTCGCCGCAGCACCAGCTCGTCCGGCGGAATCCAGCCGATGCCCGGCCAGTAGAGCTGGGCCTGCATGGCGTGCCTGGCACCCGAGTAGAAGTTCTCCTCGGCGGCCTGGAAGGACATCTGGCTCCAGATGGGCCTTTCCTGCTCGCACAACGCCCGCTGCGCTCCGTAGAAGAACGCCGCGTTGGCCAGCACGTCGACCACGGTCGGCCCCGCGGGCAGCACGCGGTTCTCCACGCGCAGGTGCGGAACGCCGTCAACGATGTCGTAGACCGGCCGGTTCCACCGCCAGATGGTGCCGTTGTGCAGCCGGAGCTCGCCGAGCTGCGGAGCCCTGCCCGCCTCGATCGCCTCCAGCGGGTCCTCGTCCTCGACCTCCGGGAGCAGCGCGGGGAAGTAACGCGCGTTCTCCTCGAACAGGTCGAATATCGAGGTGATCCACCGCTCGCCGAACCACACCCTCGGCCGGACGCCCTGGTTCTTCAGCTCCTGCGGCCGGGTGTCGGTGGCCTGCTCGAACATGGGGATGCGGGTCTCCTGCCACAGCGCCTTGCCGAGCAGGAACGGGGAGTTCGCCGCGAGCGCGACCTGCACGCCCGCCAGGCACTGGGCCGCGTTCCAGTGCGCGGCGAAGTCGTCGGGGTCGACCTGCAGGTGCAGCTGCACCGACGTGCACGAGGACTCCGGCAGGATCGAGTCGGCGTAGCTGCGCAGCCGCTCGCCGGGGCGGCCGGGCATCGGCACGCCCTCCATGTCCAGCAGCATGTCCTCGCCGCGCTCGTCGAGGATCTGCCGGTTCAGCACGCCGTAGCGCGGATTGCTGGACAGGAACCGCCGGTCGAAGTGCTCGGCGCGCAGCGTCGGCAGCATGCCGACCATCACCATCCTGGCGCCCGCGTCGTGGGCCTTGCTGTCCGCGCCGTCCAGGACCGCGCGCAGCTCGTTCTCCAGTTCCAGCGCCTCGTCCCCGGCGAGGGGGCGCGGCGGGACGTTGATCTCCAGGTTGTACTGGCCGAGCTCTGTGGTGAACAGCGGATCGGAGATCTTCTCCAGCACCACCGCGTTCAGCATGGCCGGGTTGAGCGCCTGGTCCACCAGGTTCAGCTCGATCTCCAGGCCCATCTGCTGGCGGGGGAAGGAGAAGTGGTTCTCGGCGAGCATCCGGGCGAGCGCGTCCAGGCACCGCTGGACCTTCTCCCGATAACGCTGCCGGTCCTCCCTGCTGAACGTCCGTTCCGACACGTCCCTACCCATGCCGCCCTCCCGTGCGGTCGGCTGGTTTCCGAGGGGCACACCAGCGGCAAAGCGAACGACAACCGTCGCATAGCGGTTCCCCCGCCACCAGCGGCCAAACCGGTGCTCTCTGTCACATCGACATGACATTGTGTGACAAAGTCCTGGTCAAGGAAGTGCAAAGCGCAGATTGTTACTGGACGGTGTAGTCCAGGATCTGAGAACGGCACAATGTCGCAGGTGGCGAACGTGATCACCATCGACGACCCGGCCGACCCGAGGCTGGCCGACTTCCGCGACCTGTCCACGGCCGACCGCCGACCCGACCGGCCCGGCGGCCGGGGGCTGGTGATCGCCGAGGGCGTCGTGGTGGTCGAACGCCTGCTCGCCTCGCCCTTCCCGGTCCGCGCGCTGCTCGGTGTCGGGCGCCGGATCGAGGCGCTGGGGGACCAGCTCGCGCCGCTGGACGTCCCCGCCTACGTGACCACCGCCGAGATCATGGCCGAGGTGGTCGGGTTCCACCTCAACCGCGGCGTTCTGGCCAGCGCCGACCGCGCCGTGCAGCCGCCGGTCACCGACCTCGTCGCGCGCTCCCGCAGGCTCGCCGTGCTGGAGGGTGTGGGCGACCACGAGAACCTGGGCTCGTTGTTCCGCAACGCCGCCGCGCTCGGCCTCGACGGCCTGCTGCTCGCACCTGGATGCTCCGACCCGCTCTACCGGCGCAGCGTCCGCGTCTCGATGGGGCACGTGCTGCGAGTGCCGTTCGCCTTTCTCGACGATCTGACCGCTGGCCTGGATCTGTTGCGCGACAACGGTTTCAAGGTCGCCGCGCTCACCCCTCGCGCGGATTCCGTTCCGCTGTCCGCCGCGGGGCTGCACACGGGCAAGGCCGCGTTGCTGCTCGGATCGGAGGGACCGGGGCTGACCGAGGAGGCCATTGCCGCCGCCGACGTGGCCGTCCGCATCCCGATGTACGGCGGGGTCGACTCGCTCAACGTCGCCACGGCCGCCGCGATCGCCTTCTACGCCATCGGAATCCAAGACACGTCAAGGGAAACTGACCCGTCCTCCTGACGGGCGAAGAGATCCCGCGACGGTGGCGTTCACCCGAAAGGCCCTAAGATCCTCTGCCGTGGAGCTGCGCGCGGACCAGGGGCGGGCGGTCCTCGTCCGAGCCGGCGAGGGGCGCGCGCTGGACCCTGCCGACCTCGCGCTGCCCGCCGCCCTGGTCTCCGCCCTGCACGAGTGGGCCTCCGTCGCGCGCCAGGTTTCCCCGCCCCCGCACGGGGAGGACGGCCCGGCACTGGAGTTGATCACCCACCGGGGCCGCCTGCTCGCCGGGCGGATCGCGGCGCTGCTGGGCGTTCCGGTCCGCTACCGCGACCCGATCGGTGGAGGCACCGAGACCGTCGACGTGCCGAGGGCGCGCCTCGCGGTCCCGCCGCCCCCGGTGCCGATCGGCGAACCGACCCCGTGGGCGACGGGGCTGACCGTGAGCCTCTTCGTCGCCGTGCTCGTGCTCTGCGTGATCATCGCCCTGTCCAGCGGTCTCGCCGAGGCCAGCCCGTGGTTCGCCCTCGGCGCCAACGTGCTGATCGCCGCAGGACTGGCGCCCTCGCTGTGGCTGTCCAAGGCGGTCCCGGTCTGGCGGTGGGTCGCGCTCGGCGCCACCGCCGGGCTGCTCTCCGCCTGGCTGGCCCTGACGCTGGCCCTGCTGCTGGGCTAGCCCGCGCCCTCAGGCCAGTGACGCCGTCCAGGCGGAGTGCAGTGAGGCGAACTCCCCACCACGGCCGAGCAGTTCCTCCGGCGAGCCGTCCTCGGTGATCTCGCCGCGCTCCATCACCAGCACGCGGTCCGCGATCAGCACCGTGGACAACCGGTGCGCGATGATCACCGCGGTCCGGTCGCGGAGCACGGTCTCCAGCGCGTCCTGAACGGCCCGCTCCGTCGGAATGTCCAAACTGGACGTCGCTTCGTCGAGGATGAGCACGGCCGGGTCGGCGAGGAACGCCCGCGCGAACGCGACGAGCTGCCGCTGCCCCGCGGAGAGGCGGCTGCCGTGCTTGTTCACGTCGGTGTCGTACCCCTCGGGTAAGGTCGAAATGAAGCTGTCCGCGCCGACCGCACTCGCCGCCGCCTCGATCTCCGAACGCTGCGCTGAAGGTTTGCCCAGCGCGATGTTCTCCGCGACGGAGCCGGTGAACAGGAACGATTCCTGCGTCACCATCACCACCGCGCGCCGCAGGTCCTCGTCGCTGAGCTCGCGCAGGTCGACGCCGTCGAGGGAGACCACGCCCGCCTCCGGGTCGTAGAACCTGGCGAACAGTTTGACCAGCGAGGACTTCCCGGCCCCCGTCGCGCCGACCACCGCGAGCGTCTGCCCCGCGGGCACCCGGAGGTCCATGCCGGAGAGCACGATCGGCGTCTCGCCGGAGTACCGGAAGGACACCGACGACATCCGCAGCTCACCGCGCGCGGAGGGCAGCGGCGTCGGCCGCGCGGGCTCGGGAACACCGGGCTCCTGGGCCAGCACGCCGGAGATCTTCTCCAGCGCCGCGTTGGCGGAGGCGTAGGTGTTGAGGAAGTTGCCGAGCTGCTCCAGCGGGTCGTAGAACAGGCGCACGTAGATGAGGAACGCCGCCAGCACGCCGACCGCGAGGCTCTCCGCCGACGCCAGCCACGCGCCGACCGCGAGCACGATCACGAAGGACAGCGAGCCGACGAGGCGCAGCGTGATCAGGTACACGCCGAGCACCCACGTCGCGCGGTTCTGCGCGACGCGGTAGCCGTCGTTGTGCTCGTCGAGGACCTTCGCGTTCGCCTCCTCGCGCCGGTAGGCCTGCACCGCGCGGATGCCCGTCATCGTCTCGGTGAACTGTGTGATCACCTTGGCGATCTCGGTCCTGGTGCGGCGGTAGCAGACGGCGGAGGCCTTGCGGAAGGCCAGCGTCGCGAGGACCAGCGGCACGAAGCCCGCGAGCACGATCAGCGCCAGCCGGTGGTCCAGCGACAGCATCAGCACGGTCACGCCGACCACGGTCAGCACCGAGGAGATCAGCCCGTCCAGGCCCTCGTCGATCAGGTCGCTGAGCGTGTCGATGTCGCTGGTGGCGCGCGCGATCATCTTGCCGGAGGTGTAGGACTGGTGGAAGGACAGCGACAGCCGCTGCGAGTGGGTGAACAGCCTGCCGCGCAGGTCGATCAGCACGTCCTGGCCGATCCGCCCGGACGTCATCAGGAAGCCCCACCGCAGCCCGGCGGTGAGCAGCGAACTGACCGCGTAGCCCGCGACGAACCACGCGATCGGTGTCGGATTCCCGCGCACCGCGGCGGGAACGCCGATGTCGAGCGCGCCCGCGATCAGCAGCGGGCCCGCGAGGTGCACCGCGTTCTCCGCCAGCACCAACAGCATCGCGACGATCGCCTTCGCCCGGTGCGGCCGGAGCAGCGAGCCGAGCAGCTTGCGCGCGCGGCCCGGCTCGGCCTCGATCTCCAGTGGGCGCGTCATCGCGCGGTCACCTCCACGGGTTCGTCCATTGTGGACAGAAGGGTGCGGTAGACGGTCGAGGAGTCCAACAGCTCGCGGTGCGTCCCCGTCGCCACGATGCGGCCCTCGTGCAGCACGGCGACGCGGTCAGCGAGCTGCACGGTGCTCGGGCGGTGCGCCACCACGAGCGCGGTGACGCCGTGCAGAACGCGGCGCAGCGCCTGCTCGACCTCGGCTTCGGTGTGCACGTCCAGCGCGGACAACGGGTCGTCGAGCACCAGCACCGCCGGTCGGCCGATCACCGCGCGCGCCAGGGCGAGCCGTTGGCGTTGACCGCCGGACAGCGACAACCCCTGCTCGCCGATCGGTGTGTCCAGGCCCTGCGGCAGCGCGTCGACGAAGTCCTCCGCGTTCGCCACCCGCAGCGCCTCGCGGACCTCCTCCTCCGTCGTCGGCCGGTCGGTGCCCATGGCCACGTTTTCCCGCACGGTCGCGGAGAACAGCACGGCCTCCTCGAAGGCCACCGCGACCCGCCCACGCAGCTCGTGCAGCGCGAGCGTGCGGATGTCCTTGCCGTCCAACGTGATCCGCCCGGCGGAGACGTCGTAGAAGCGCGGCACCAAGGAGGTCAGCGTGGTCTTGCCGCATCCCGTGGCGCCGACGAGGGCGACGGTCTCCCCGGGGTGCAGCGTCAAGTCCACTGTGGACAGAACGTCGGTTTCCGCGCCGGGGTAGCGCATGCGCACGCCCTCGAAGCGGACCTCGCCGCGCACCGGGTTCGCCAGCTGCTCGGGGTGAGCGGGGTCGGTGACGCTCGGCTTCGTGTCCGCGACCTCGCCGAAGCGCTCGCACGCCGCGGCGGCGGAGTTCATCTCGGCGAGGAACCACCCCAGCGACTCCACCGGCCACGTGAGGAAGGTGGTGAGGGTGACCGCGGCGACCAGGGTGCCCAGCGTGATGCTGCCGGTGGCGATGCCGTGGGCGCCGACGCCGAGCTGAGCGGCGATCGCCAGGCCCGGGAGCGCGATGATCACCGCCCAGATGAGCGCGAGCACGGCGAGCTTGCGCAGACCTGATTCCCGGAGGTCGGCCGCCTGCCTGAGGTAGTGCGCGCGCAGGTGCTTCCCCCGGCCGAAGGCCTTGAGCACCCGCACACCCAGCACGGACTCCTCCACCGTGGTGGCGAGGTCACCGGCCTGGTCCTGCGCCCTCCGCGCCACCACGCGGTAGCGGGTCTCGTAGAAGTAGCTGCTCACCACCAGCGGCAGCAGGCACACCGTCACGGCGACGCCGAGCAGCGGCGCGAGCGTGTACATGATCACCAGGCCCACGACGATCGTGGTGGAGTTGATCACCAGGTAGATCAGCGTGAAGGTCATGAAGCGGCGGATGGTCGCGACGTCGTCGACCCCGCGCGAGAGCAGCTGGCCGGACTGCCAGCGGTCGTGGAAGCCCAGCGGCAGGCGTTGCAGGTGCGCGTAGAGGGCCGCGCGCATCCCCGCCTCGGCCCGGTTGTTCGGCGGGGCGGAGAGTTGCCGCCGCGCGAACAGCAGACCGGCCTCGGCCAGCCCGAGCCCGAACACGAGCAGCACCAGCCAGAACAGGCCGACGGTGTCCCCGGTGCGCACCGGCCCGTCGATGATCTTCTGCGTCACCAGCGGGATGGTCAGCCCCGCCATCATGGCGCCGAGCGCGCAGATCCCCGCGACGAGGAGGGGGAGCCGGGATGCTCGGTAGTAGGGAATCAGCCTTCGCAGTTCTTTCAGTGTCGATCCCCGGTCGCTCACCGGAACATCCCCCTAGCGTCTGGCTCGAACCAGCGACGCTACGACCAACGGCGGCGTGTGGTCATCTGGTTTTCCGCCGACCGCACGCACGCGGCGCCCCCTTCGCGGGTGCTTGATCAATGGGCGCACGTGCGTATTCGGGTTCATTTTCGCGTGTTCGCGCGGGCACGCTCCGCAGGCATCCCGATCATCCGAACGAGCAGTTCGGCGGGCCGACTACTAGAGCGGGGTGCTTTCGCGCAATACCTCACCGGGGCATGCAGAAGTAGACCTCCAGTCGGAGGCGCGAGCGCGGCGCGTGCGGTGAACTGGTGGCGGTGACGTTTCCATAACGGCAGCAGAAGGTGAGTGAGTCGGTGTTCGCACAACGAGCCATGCCGGTGTTGTTGCCGCCGATCCCGGCGGACCGAGAGCTGTGGTCCACCCTCACAGCCTTGTTCGGGCAGATCGAGGCGGCGCTGGAACGCGCGCTGCAACGCGGTTACGGCCTGAGCCTGTCCGAGTACCGCGCGGTGTGCGCCCTCGCCGAGAGCGACCTCGGCTACCTGCGGATGCAGGACCTCGCCGACGCCGTCGGGCTCAACCAGAGCTCGATCAGCAGGCTCGTCGCGCGGTTGGAGCGGGCAGGGCTGACCACCCGCAAGCTCTGCGAGACCGACCGCAGGGGCGTGTGCACCGAGGTCACCGAGCGCGGACGCTCGGTGTGCGAGCGCGCCGTGCTCACCTACGAGGTGGTGCTGACCGCGGAGCTGGACCGCGCCGCCGCCGAACCGCGCTTCTCCGCGATGGTCGACCGCATCCGAGCCTGACCAGCGCCAGCAACGGCAGGGCCCCCGCCGGGAGATCCGACAGGGGCCCTGGTGTCCGTGGTGCCTCGGCGCTAGCCGCGCTGCGAGCGGACGCCGAGCAGGACGTCCTCCCACGAGGGGACGATCGGGTGGTTCTTCCTGCCACCCTTGCGGGCGGCGGCGGGCTCGGCGCGCCGATCGGCCTCGGGCTGAGGCTCCTCGACCTCCGTGCTGACCGCCTGCTCGGGCTCACCGGTCTCGGCGGCCGGACCCGGGTCCATCTCCGCGGGCAGCGGTTCCGGCTGGTAGCGGCCGTGTCCGGTCGGCTCCTGCGGTGCAGGGGGAGCCGGGTCCGCCTCGAC
Source organism: Allokutzneria sp. NRRL B-24872 (assembly GCF_002155965.1). Classification (GTDB taxonomy): domain Bacteria; phylum Actinomycetota; class Actinomycetes; order Mycobacteriales; family Pseudonocardiaceae; genus Allokutzneria. Next base: position 20,010 of record NZ_MUMH01000036.1, on the reverse strand, counting down.
GGCGGGCGGCAGCAGCAGCGACTGCTCCAGCGGGCCGTGCGACTCGTCCAACTCCAGCGCCTGCCGGGCCAGCTGGGTCACCGGCCGCACCGTGCGCAGCGAGCGGTTGGGCGTCGGGTCGATCAGGTCGGCGGCGTGCTCGTCCAGCGGCGTGACCGTGCCGCCGTGCGCTCCGGGGTGGAAGATCCAGTGCGCGCGGATGTCCGAGCGGCCGGCCCGCCACAGCAGCTGGACGACCCACTTGCCGTCCTCGCCGCGCCAGGAGTCCCAGCTGCCCGACTCGTGGTCCTGGCCGCGCAGGCTGAAGGCGTGCGCGACGACCTCGCCGAGGGTCTGCACGTCGGGGCCGTCCTCGCGGACCGGGTGGGCGCGCTGGGCCAGCTCGGCCGTGCGCGAGCGTTCCAGCAGAACGGGGTAGGCGAAGCGCTCGACGCGCTGCGGGTCGATCCCCGCCGACGCGGCCAGCTGGTCGATGGACTCGCCGCCGCGGATGCGGGCCTGGATCTCCCGGGGCCGCAGCTGGCTCTCCAGCTCGATCTGGGCCTGGCCGAGCTTGGGCAGGTCTCCGCGGGCGGCGGCGCGCAGCCGGTCGTCAGCGGGCAGCGTGAAGCGCTCACCACGTTCCGCGTCCTCCAGCACGACGGTCTGACCGTCCTCGCCGAGCCCGACGACTCGCAGCGCTCGCATCACTGCCTCCCCGATTTACTTCACCTCGCTAGAGGTCACGGTATGTCGGCGTGCCTACTTGACGGCGTAGGCGCGCCGACACTCATGTCTCTTCCCCATGCGATCTTGCCCGAAGCGCAAGGGGTTACGCATCTTTGATCTCGTGACGATACGAAGCCGAAACGGCCACACCGTGAACACTGCGTGATCACGATGTGGCCGTGGGCAACCAGTGGTGGATCAGCCGATCTGCTCGACGACCCAGTCGACGCAGCGGGTCAGCGCGGTCACGTCGTCCGGCTCGATGGCCGGGAACATGGCGACGCGCAGCTGGTTGCGGCCGAGCTTGCGGTACGGCTCCACGTCCACGATGCCGTTGGCGCGCAAGACCTTCGCCACGGTCGCGGCGTCGACGGAGTCGGCGAAGTCGATCGTGCCGACCACGTGCGAGCGGTTGCGCTCCTCGGTCACGAACGGCGTGGCGAACTGCGAGGACTCGGCCCAGCCGTACAGGCGCGACGCGGAGTCGGCGGTACGCGCGGTGACCCAGTCCAACCCGCCGTTACCGAGCATCCACTCGATCTGGTCGGCCAGCAGGAACAGCGTCGCGACCGACGGAGTGTTGTAGGTCTGCTCCTTCACGGAGTTGTCCAGCGCGGTGCTCAGCGACAGGAACTCCGGGATCCAGCGATCCGATGCCGCGATCTCGGCGACCCGCTCCAGCGCGGCCGGGCTCATCAGCGACAGCCACAGGCCGCCGTCGGAGGCGAAGGACTTCTGCGGCGCGAAGTAGTAGACGTCGAAGTCCTCGGCCTTGACCGGCAGGCCGCCCGCGCCCGAGGTGGCGTCGATCGCGACGAGCGCGCCCTCGCTGCCCGCGGGGCGGCTCACCGGCACCATCACGCCGGTGGAGGTCTCGTTGTGCGCCCAGCCGATGAGGTCGACGCCCTCGTGCGCGGTGATCTCCGGCGCACTGCCGGGCTCCGCCTTCACCACGACCGGCTCGCCCAGGAACGGGGCGCCCTTGGTCACGGTGGCGAACTTCGAGGAGAACTCGCCGTAGGTGAAGTGCTGCGAGCGCTCGCGGATCAGGCCGAACGCGGCGGCGTCCCAGAACGCGGTGGTGCCGCCGTTGCCCAGGACCACCTCGTAGCCCTCGGGCAGCGAGAACAGCTCGCGCAGCCCGGAGCGGACACGTCCGACCAGCGCCTTCACCGGCTTCTGGCGGTGCGAGGTGCCCATCAGCGCGCCACCTTCGGCGGCGAGGCGGGCCAGCTGCTCGGGACGGACCTTGGACGGTCCACAGCCGAACCGGCCGTCCGAGGGCTTGAGCTCGGCGGGCAGCTTCAGGGTCGTGGGATCAGCCGTCTGGGTCATTACGGCGCCTCCGGAGGGCGGTCTCGTGGTCAGGATGACCCGGCGCCGTTGCCGGAGCCCTCAGTGTCGCAGCCGGATGACCCGCGTGTGACCACCGGGTGTCCATCCCCACGTCAGGGGCGTGTCGTCCGCTCCCGCTGTCCCCAGGCCCGATCGAGCAGGCCGACCAGTGAACCGAGGAGTTCCGGGTCGTCGCTGTGCAGCCGGATGCGCGACACGGCGAGGTCGTAGCACTCGCCGTCCGTGCGCTTGCCGATCACCCAGACCACGACGACCGTTCCGTCCGTCTCGACCCGGTAGACGACGCGGTAGTCGCGGTCACCGACCACGAGTTTGCGAAAGGTCACCAGGTTGCTCCCCGGGCGGCTGCCCAGCGGCGCTCCGCGGCTCTCCGGGTCGGTCTCCAGCTTCTTCAACACTTTCAGGACGATCTTGCGGGCCGAACCGTCCAGGTCCCGCAGGTCTTCCTTGGCCTCGGTGGTGAGAAGAACGCGGGCCAAAGCTCAGTCCTCATCCAGTTCCGCGGGATCGATGCCGAACTCGGCCGCGACGTCGTCGAGACTGTGACGAGCGCCGTCGTCGGTGACCGTTCGCACCAGCGCCAGGCTGAGCAACTTCAGGTCCTCTTCCAGTTCTTCCAGGTGTCGCAGCCGCGCGGCCGCCTCAGGGCTCACGATCGCGGCAAGTGGCTTGTTGTTGCGCATCACGATTCTGGAGCGCCCGGCACTCGCGTCGTTGAGCAGGCGCGACAGTGAGCTGTTGGCCTCGGTCACGCTCACCATGTCTTCGGTGTTGATGTTCACCCGAGCACCTCCTTGCCGGAATTCTAGCTCGAATTCGAGCTAGACTCCAGGGAGAGGGCGAAGTCGCGCAGGACCTCGGTGAAGTCGGGGGCTCGGTCCCAGTTGGCGGTGTGCCCGGCACCGGCGAGGACGCGGACGGCGGCGTGCGGTGCGGCGGCGAGCAGGCGGCGCTCGGCGCGGCGGTTCGCGCGGTCGTTGGCGCCGTTGAGGATCAGCGTGGGGCCGCCGTAGGCGCTGAGCCCGGGGGTGTAGTCGACTCCGGCCAGCTCGCGCAGGATCTCCGGCCCGGCCTGCGGGCGGACGCCGACGGCGAGCACAGCGGCGGCGACCTCGCGACCGGCCTGCTTGGTGAAGCTGCGCGCGGCGGCCTTGCGCACGGTGCGGTCACCGACGATCCGGAAGACGGTGCTGAGCAGCGCGGCATTGGCCCGCAGGCGGAGCCCGGCCAAGCCCGTGTGGTCCCCGGAAGCGCCGGAGACCACCAGGCCGGCGACGCGCTCGGGGTACTGCCCGGCGAAGCTCATGGCCACGTGCGCGCCGAGGGAGAGGCCGACGACGAGGGCGGGCCGCTCCAACTCCACCCGGGCGACCTCGGCGACGGCGTCCGCCATGCGGAAGCGGCGGTCGGCGAGCGGGCCGTGGCCGGGCAGGTCCAGTGTGATGACGCGGAATTCCTTCTCCAGCGCGCTCACCTGGGACAGCCACATTTTCCGGTTCACACCCGCGCCGTGCAGGAACACGATCGCGGGTGCGTCTTCCGGCCCGCTCGCCTCAATCGTCACGGAATGTTCTTCCCCGATTCCCGCTCGGAGAAAACCATTCCGCGGCGAAGAGCCGGTCAGTCCAGCAGGCCGTGTTCCATCGCGGTGGTCACGGCGGCGGTCCGGTCGGAGACGTCGAGCTTGGTGAAAACGCGCAGGAGGTGCGTTTTCACGGTCGCTTCGCTGATGAACAGCTCCTTGCCGATCTCGCCGTTGCTGAGCCCGCGCTTCACCTGGCGCAGCACCTCGACCTCGCGCGCGGACAGGCTCGGCACCTGGCCGCCCCGGACCCGGCTGAACAGCTTCGCCGCGACCGAGGGCGTGAGCACCGTCTCGCCCCGGCCCGCCGCTCGGATCGCGTGCAGCAGGTCCACGCGCGAGGTGTCCTTCAACAGGTAGCCCGACGCGCCCGCCTCCACCGCCCGGAGGATGTCGCTGTCGGTCTCGTACGTCGTGAGGACGACGACCCTGCTGTCCGGGCACTCCGCGCGGATGCGCGCCGTCGCGGCCACCCCGTCCCCGCCGGGCATCCGCAGGTCCATCAGCACCACCTGCGGCCGGTGCGCGAGCGTCATCGCCAGCGCCTCCGGCCCGGACGCCGCCTCGGCCACCACGTCCAGATCGGGCTCGGCGTTGAGCATCCCGCGAAGTCCTTCTCGCACAACGGGATGGTCGTCGACCAGGATGATCTTGATCAGGTCGTCGCTCATATCGGCACCGCCACCTTCACCACCGTTCCCTCGCCGGGGGCGCTGCTCACCGCGAACGCGCCACCCACCTGATCTGTCCGTCCGCGCAGCCCCGGCAGGCCGAAGCCCGTCGGCTTGCTCTCCGGGTCGAAGCCCACGCCGTCATCGGCGACCCGCAGCAGCACGGCCTCTTCTGTGAATTCCACGGACACCGCGACCGCGCTCGCCTCCGCGTGCTTGCGGACGTTGTTCAGCGCCTCCTGGGTCGCGCGCAGCAGCATCACCTCGATGTCGGTCGCCAGCCGCGTCGGCTCCCCGGAGACCACGCACTCCGCGGCGATCCCGAGGTCGTGGCCGACCCGCTCGACCAGCCTGCGGATCGCCTCGACCAGCGAGGAGTTCGCCAGCGGGGCCGGGGTGAGCGCGCCGACCAGCGCCCGCGCCTCGTCCAGGTTCTCCCGCGCGGTGCGCACGGCGAGCGCCAGGTGCCGCCGGGCCAGCTCGGCGTCCGGCTCACTGTCCATTTCGGACTGAGCGGCCTGGACGAGGGTGACGATGCTGGTGAAGCCCTGCGCCAGGGTGTCGTGGATCTCCCCGGCCAGCCGCTCGCGCTCGGCGGAGACCCCGGCCTCGTGGGAGAGCCGGGCGACCTCCGCCCGCGAGGTCTCCAGCTGGTCGATCAGCCGCTCGCGCACGGCGTTCTCCTCGGCGATCCGGTCGAGCCAGAGCCCGAACGCCAGCGCGTAGAAAGCGGTCATCAGCGCGAAGATCCCGTACACCGCGATCGTCTGCCACGGCTCGCCCTCGATGATCAGCACGGCCATCGCGGTGAGGTCCAGCAGCAGGATCATCGTGATGGCCAGCCGCAAGCGCACCGACAGGAACAGCTGCGGGCCGAGCACGAACAGGATCGAGCTCGCGTCCAGCGACGCGGCGACGGCGGGCCCGTAGAGCACCATCACGCCGACGACGTAGACGATGCCGACCCACGGCGGTCCCTTGCGGCCGATCGAGGAGCGACCGAAAAGGCAGTACCAGACACCGATCGCGCACAGCAGCGCGATCGCGCGCATCTTGTCGGTGTGAACGCTGTTGGGCGCCAACGAGACCGTGGTCAGCGTGAGCGCGAGGAACGCCGCGAAGAAGGCGTCCCACATCGGGAAGACCCGCAGCCACGCGTTCTCCGACCAGCTCCGGCCGTGCTCCTCCTGCACGGAGGAACCCTTGGTGGGCACGTGCCAGTGGCCCAGGGAGCTGAGGGCGGTGCCGATGTGCTCCCAGCGCCCGCGCTTCGGCGTCACGGACGGGCCCGGGAGCCGAGCGCGTCGTCCGCACGACTGGGTTTTGGCGGACGATCACGGCGCTGTGAGCAGGAGAGGCGCGCCGTGGTGGCCGCGCCCGCGCGGGGAAGCGGTCCCCCCTGTTCCCCGCGCGAGCGCTCGGCCCGGTGCCCCCGGCCCCCGGATTCCCCTCCGTCGCACCTGGGAGCGACGGCCCTGAGCGGGGGAGCGGTCACGGCGTGGGCTGTGCCGAGACGCTCCTTCCCGCTCATGACCCCATGGTGTCGTCCCTCGGTGCCCGGTCGCGACGAACGGGTGGTGGAACGCGATGTCCACCGGCCGGTGGATGCGCTTGGCCTGCTCACGGCCTCTTGCTGGCGATCTCGGCTATTCGTCGCATGGATCGCGCCCAGTTCGCTGTTTCGGGACAAGCCAGGTGCAGCACTGTGTGCATGTCGCGCTCGTCCGCCTCGTGATTTCGCGCGTGAACCGGCTCCAGGTGGGCGATGCGGTTTCGGATCTGGTGAAGCCGTCTCAGCGGCCGTTGCACCAGCTCGCGTTTGTTCGTGCCGGGGAAGCCGTGTCGGATCGAGGGAGTCCAGAGCGTGTGCTCGTACTGGGCGGCCAACAGGAAGCTCCAGAAACCGAACGACAACTCGGCGATGATCGCACCAGGCGGTGGATCGGGACGAGTTGCTTCGCGTACCCCGCGTACGGTGCGCCACTGTTGCGCTCTTTCCTTGGCCTTCGCCAGATCTCGTCGCGCGGGCTCCCCCAGTTGTCGTTGGGGATCGTCCAGCCACGTTCCCGGTAGTCCTCGGCTCGTGTGCCACGCCGTCAACTCGTCGTGGATGACGTTGCGCACCACGACTTCGACGACGGCCAGGGCTTCGTAGAGAGCGCCCGAAAGCTCGATGTTCCACTCGTACAGCCTGAGGGCATGTGCCTGGTCATCACCGCATGCGAACACGTATGGGGCAAGCCTGTCTGACGAGAGTCGCCGTTCGCGGAGTGCGTGTGTGGCCGTGTTCGTGTTCTTGGACATGGTGGGGTCGAAGTGTAGAGTTGGGTGCGAAGACCTGGAACGGCCTCTACATCAAGTACATCTGTACGTGGTGCACGTCCCCATGGTTATGGCTTCAACCGATGCCCGGCTCCTCTTGGAGCCGGGCATCGGCCGTCTGCGGGGTCAGACCGGGGTGATGCCCGACCAGCCCTCGATGCTCTCGGGGGAGCGCGGGGCCGGGCCGATGTACTCGGCGGAGGGGCGGACCAGCCTGCCGGTGCGCTTCTGCTCCAGGATGTGCGCGCACCAGCCAGCGGTCCTGGCGCAGGTGAACATCGCGTGCATCATGTGCGGCGGCACCTCGGCGAAGTCCAGCACCACGGCGGCCCAGAACTCCACGTTGGTCTCGATCGCCCGGTCCGGCCTGCGCTCGCGCAGCTCGGCGAGCGCGGCCTTCTCCAGCGCGGCGGCGGCTTCGAAGCGCTCGGCGCCCAGCTCCTGGCAGGTCCTGCGGAGCACCCGGGCCCGCGGGTCCTCCGCGCGGTAGACGCGGTGGCCGAAACCCATCAACCGCTCCTTGCGGTCGAGGATGTCGGCGACGACGCGGCGCGCGTCGCCGGTCCGCTCGACGGCCTCGATCATCGGCAGCACCCGCGCCGGAGCACCGCCGTGCAGCGGCCCGGACATCGCGCCGATCGCGCCGGACATGGCGGCGGCGACGTCGGCCCCGGTCGAGGCGATCACGCGCGCGGTGAAGGTGGACGCGTTGAGCCCGTGCTCGGCGGCGGAGACCCAGTAGGTGTCGATCGCCTTGACGTGCGCGGGATCGGGCTCGCCGCGCCAGCGCGTCATGAAGCGCTCGGTGATCGTCGAGCACTCGTTGATCCGGTCTTGCGGGACGGCGGGAACACCGATGCCGCGCGCGGACTGGGCGACGTAGGACAGCGCCATCACCGAGGCGCGGGCCAGCTCCTCGCGCGCGGTCTCGTCGGAGATGTCCAGCAGCGGCCGGTAGCCCCAGATCGGCGCGACCATCGCCAGCGCGGCCTGCACGTCGACCCGGACGTCGCCGGTGTGCACCGGGATCGGGAACGGCTCGGCGGGCGGCAGGCCCGCGCCGAAGCGGCCGTCCACGAGCAGCGCCCACACGTCGCCGAAGGTGACCCGGCCGGCCAGCTCCTCGATGTCCACGCCCCGGTAGCGCAGCGCGCCGCCGTCGCGGTCCGGCTCCGCGATCTCGGTCCGGAAGGCGACCACGCCTTCGAGGCCGGGGCGGAACCCGTTGTCGTCGCTCGCGTCCTGCACCGCGTTGTGCATCCGATCAGCCTCCTCGCCCGCCGCTGTCGGCAAGGCTCATTAGTGGCCACCCGGACAGATTTACAAGGCGGCCTTCCATCTGTTTCGGTGCAGTAACCCTCCACCCGCACACTCGGTGGCAGCAATCACCTCGTGCGGTGGCATGCATCACCGGCCAGGCGGTTCCGCAAAGGCGGTCGAGGCCGTACGGTCCGCTCTCACGGGTTGTGTCGGTCGGCCAGCAATTCCACGGAGGAACGTCATGCCGGACGCGGACGTGAACATCGCACTGCCAGCCATGAGGGTGTCCTACGAAGCGGGCGTGCTTGACGAGTCCTCGCTGGCGAACACCTGGCACGAGCAGCTGAAACTGTGGCTGGACGAGGCGATCGAGTTCAAGATCCCCGAGCCGAACGCGATGGTCCTGGCCACGGCCGACCGCGAGGGCCGCCCTTCCTCACGCACCGTGCTGCTGAAGGGGCTCGATGACCGGGGCGTGGTGTTCTTCACCAACTACACCTCGAACAAGAGTCACGATCTGTTGGCGACCCGCTATGCCTCCGCCACTTTCCCGTGGTTCTCCATGCAACGCCAGGTGAGCATTCGCGGCGGCGTGGAAAAGGTCGGCGCTGCGGAGACCGCGGAGTACTGGAACAGCCGTCCGCGCGGTTCCCAGCTCGGCGCGTGGGCTTCTCCGCAGTCGCGCGTGATCACCGGCAGGAACACGCTCAACTCCGCGCTGAACTCCGTGCGCAGGCGTTTCGCCGACGCCGAGCAGATCCCGGTTCCCCCGCACTGGGGTGGCTGGCGCATCCGGCCGGAGATCGTCGAGTTCTGGCAGGGCCGCGAGGACCGCATGCACGACCGGCTGCGCTTCCGCGACAACCGCGACGGCTGGAAGGTCGAGCGGCTCGCGCCCTGAGCGCCCGTCACTCGTTCACGACGTAGGAGAACGCCTCGCGCACCTGGTCGTCCGACGGGGTGACGTAGGACTGCGACGACGCGTTGACCTCACTACCGGGCACGAAGAACGGACAGCTCGTTCCGCCGATCTCCACGGTGGTCTGGAAAACGGGCTTTCCGGTCCGCAGTTCGTAGGCCGTCAGCGGGATCGCGATGTTGTGGAAGCTGATGTTCTCGCGCGCGTTGGTGCCCTGGTTGCGGTAGGCGCAGGTCTTGACCTGCGCGCCGTAGTCCTTGTCGCCCGCGCAGAGCACCAGCACGGCGTCGCCGATGTCGGTGGTGATCCACTCGGCAGGGAACTTGCTCGTGTAGACGTAGGTGTTGTCGCCGTAGACCACTGAGCGGTTGGTGCCCGGGCCGTAGGGCGCCGCACCGCTGTACGCCGCGGGCTTGGAGCAGTAGTTCTTCCCGAGCGAGCGCACGTGCGCCAGCTCGATGGCCAGTGTGGCTCGCTTGATGCCGTCCTGGGCGCGCGCGGTGAACTCGGTGCCGGGGTACTGGCTGAGCAACTGCTCGTACCGGGTCCGCGCCGCCGCCCAGCTCTGCGTGGTCATGAGTTTGTCGCCGCAGCCGATGAGCGCGGCGGGCTCGACGCGGGCGACGGCGTGCGCGGAGCGATCTGCCTCGCTCCCGCTCAGCTTCTCCGCGCGCAGTGCATCGGTGATCGAGAGGGTGTCGCAGGGCTCCTTGGATGGCAGGCCGCCGAAGAACCCGTCGAGCACGACATCGGCCATCTTCTCGTGGCCGGGCAGCTCGCCGCGAAGTCCTGCCAGGCCCTGGAAACCCGCTTTCATCGACTCGACGTCTCCGGTGAGCGCGACGGTGAACTTGGACTTGGTCGCCTTGAGCCACTGGCACGCGCGAACCGTGGCGTCACCCTCGACGGTCATCGGGGCGTCGACCACGTAGTGGGCGAACCACACCTGGTTCAGCGCGGTCAGCGCCTGTGCGCAGTCGCCGTTGCCGCGAGCTTCGGTGACGGAGCTGCCGATCATCGCGGAGTCGACCCGGATCAGGCCCACGAGGACCAGCACCGGGAGAGCCACACCGAGCGCGATGCTCCGCTCGCGGCGAACCTTGATCCGCTGAGCGCGCCCACCGGCCAGTAACCACCCGTGGGCGGTGAGAGCCAGCCACCACAGCAGCACGACGAGCTCGAACCACCCCGTCCGGAAGGTGGTGCCGAGCAGGACGACGAGCAGCACGGTGACGATCCCGGTGAAGACCGCGAGCTTGCGGCGCCCCGCCAGCAGGTAGCCGACGCCGAGCAGGGAGGCGTTGCCGAGCGCGACGGCCAGCGCGTCGTGCGTCCTGGCTGGGGGAGCGGCCTGCTGCTGGAAGTCCATGCGGCCGATTGTCACGACGACCTCCGGGACGGGTCCCGAAGCCGGGAATCCCCTACGTGAGCCGGAATACGCTTTCTCTGCTGACGGTCGTTACCTACGCTCACAACGTGGACGACAAGGCGGAATCTCGGAGTCAGCAGCCAGGGACGATCGACCCGCCCGTCCCCGTCCGCAAGGGGTGGCTGCGCCGGATCGTGATCGACACCGAGCCGCTGGGCATCCCGGACTTCCGGCGGCTGTGGCTGTCCGGCATCGTCACCGCGCTCGGCAGTCAGCTGGCCACCGTCGCGGTTCCCAAGCAGCTCTTCGACCTCACCGGCTCCTCCGCGTGGGTCGGCCTGGCCGGTGCCTTCGCCGTCGTCCCGCTGATCGTCTTCGGGCTCTGGGGCGGAGCGATCGCCGACGCGGTCGACCGCCGCAAGCTGCTTCTGGTGACAAACGTTGGCGTGGCCCTGACCTCGGTGTTGCTCTGGGGCCAGGCCGCTGTCGGGATGAACTCGCCGTGGACGGTGCTGGTGCTGCTCGGCGTGCAGCAGGCGTTCTTCGCGGTGAACATGCCGACCCGCAGCGCGGTGCTCGCCCGGTTGGTCCCGTTGCGCCTGATGCCCTCCGCGCAGGCGTTGAACACGACCACGTTCTCCACATCGGCCGTCTTCGGCCCGCTGCTCGCGGGCGTCCTGCTGCCGCTGGTCGGCGTCTCGACGCTGTTCCTGATCGACGCGATCGCGCTGACCGCGACGCTGTGGGCGGTCTTCCGGCTGCCCGCGATGCCGCCGGTCGGCGACTCGCCCTCGCGCCGGGCGGGACTGCGCGAGGTGATCGACGGCTTCCGCTACGTGGCGACCCGCAGCGTCCTGCTCGCCTCGTTCCTGCTCGACATCATCGCGATGGTGGCGGGCATGCCGCGCGCGCTGTTCCCGGAGATGGCCGAGCGCACCTTCGGCGATCCGCCCGGCGGCGGTCCCGCGCTCGGCCTGCTCTACGCGGCGATCCCGTTGGGCGCGGCGGTCTGCGGGCTGTTCTCCGGCTGGTTCATGCGCGTCGAGCGGCACGGCGTCGCCATCGCGGTCTCGGTCGTGGCGTGGGGCGTCGCGATGATCGGCTTCGGGCTCTCCGGCTCGGTCTGGTGGGCCGTGGCCTTCCTGGCCTTCGGCGGAGCGGCGGACATGGTGTCCATGGCCTTCCGGGGCGCGATGCTCCAGGCAGCGGTCACTGACGACATGCGCGGCCGGATGCAGGGCATGTTCACCGTCGTCGTTGCGGGCGGTCCGCGCGTGGCCGACATGCTGCACGGAGCGGTCGGCGCCTCCGCGGGCGCGGGTGTCGCGGCTGCGGGCGGTGGAGTGCTCGTGGTGGTGCTGACCGTGGTCGCGGTCCTGTTCCTCCCGGCGTTCTGGCGCTACGTCGCGCCTAGCGAGGAGAAGCCAGCCCAGCGATGAGCGTGGCGGTCAACGCCGCCGCCAGGCCGCCGTCGGGGTCGAGGTCCGGGTCGAACACGGTCACCTCGACGCCGAGGCAGTTCGGCGCGCTGGTGAGGCCGGACAACAGCTCCGCCAGCTCCTCGTGCTCAAGGCCGCCCGGGTCCGGGCTGTCCACGGCGGGCATCACCGCGGCGTCGAGGATGTCTACGTCCAGGTGCACCCAGAAGCCGTCCAGCCGGTCGAGCCGCCGCCGCGCCCACTTCGCGCTCTTCGCCGCGCCCGCCGCCCTGATCGCGGAGGCCGTGCGCACGAGGATCTTGGTGTCCGCCAGCTCGTCCAGGTCCTCGTCGTCGTCCCGGATGCCCATCAGCACCACGTGCTCGTCCGCGAAGATCGGACCCTTTCCGTCCACATTGGACAGATCGTCCTGGCCGCGGCCGGTGACGAGCGCCAGCGCTTCGCCGGCCGCCGCGCCGACGTGCGGCGAGTTGCCGACGTGCCGGAAGTCGGAGTGCCCGTCCAGGTAGACCAGCCCCGCCCGCGGCACGTGGCGGCGAACGGCTTCCCCTGTGCCGAGCAGGATTCCGCAGTCACCGCCGAGCACCACGGGGAAGCGCCCCGCGTCGAGCAGCTTGCCGACGCGCGTTGCCAAGCGCTCCGCGTACTCGGCGATCAGCGGCGCGTGGAAGACGCCGTCGCCGGGCTCCCAGTCCTCCCGGTCGTAGCGCGGCGCGACGAGGTGCCCGGCGTCCTCCGCGCCGAGCCCGGTCAGCAGGCCCGCTTCGCGCAGGGCTCCGGGTGCCTTGGCGGTCCCGGGCACGGTCGCGGGCTTCGGCGGGCGCAGGCCCAGGTTCGACGGGGCGTCCAGCACGGCGACGGTCCTCATGAAACCACTGTAACAGCAATGGTGGTTACTGGCGGGCCATATCGATAAGCGATACCATCGTTTTTCGATATGTCTCAGGAGGCACGGTGGCGCAGAAGAACAACCCGCTGGACAACCCGGCCGAGCCCGCCGCGGCGATCGTCCGGGTGCTGTTGGTGCTGGTGGCGGTGGGCTACGCGGTCAGCATCCTGCTCGCGGTGGTCGGCATCGGCTCGTTCCACCCGTTCGGATCGGACGTGCTCTGCGAGGAGAGCAGCGGTGTCACGCAGCGCTCCCTGGAGATGGACGGGCTGAGGCCGGGCACGGACGCGCACGTGCTGGAGATCCGCTTCTGCGCCAAGCCCGTCACCGGTGAGCAGCGCGTGCTGTGGGGCGTCGCCAACCACCTGGGAACGGTGGTGAACATCGGGCTGCTGGCGTTCGCCCACCGCCTGGTCAGCGCGGTTCGGGACAGTGGGCTGCACACCGCGTTGACCGCGCGCCGGTTGCGGGTGCTGGGGTGGCTGCTGGTCCTCGGCTGCACCGCCGCGAGCCTGATCGAGACCGTTGCGCGCAGCGCCTTCCTGAGTTCGCTCCTCGACCCCGCCCGCTACTCCTGGTCCTGGTACGCGCCCTGGGAATTCCCTGTGTGGCCGCTCATCCTCGGTTGTGTGCTGCTGTCGCTCGCGAGGATCATCCGTATCGGCAGCGAGATGCAGAAGGACCTCGAAGGGACGGTGTAGGTGTCGGCGGACTCCGAGACCCACGGCGTTCGGGTGCACCTGGACCGGCTGCTGGTCGAGCGGGGGATGACGCTGACCGAGCTGGCCGAGCGGGTGGGCGTGACCGTGGTGAACCTGTCGGTGCTGAAGAACGGTCGCGCGCGGGCCATCCGTTTCAGCACGCTCACCCGGTTGTGCGAGGTCCTGGACTGCCAGCCGGGTGATCTGCTCAGCAACGGTCGCGGAGATGAAGATCAATCGCGAAATAACCTTTTGAATTAGCTCGAAGAACAGATGGGCGCGGCTGGCTTCTTGTACGGATAGTGACCAGGCACACTCTGTTGGCATGTCCGAGACGACGCCGCCCAGCACGGCCGCCGCCCCAGCGGCCGAAGGCCAACCGGAGCTGAAGCGGGCCATCGGCCCGAAACTGCTGCTGTTCTTCGTGATCGGTGACATCCTCGGCACCGGCGTGTACGCGCTGATGGGAGATGTCGCGGGTCAGGTCGGTGGTGCCCTCTGGGTGCCGTTCCTGATCGCCTTCGTCGTCGCTTTCCTCACCGCGTTCAGCTACCTCGAACTGGTCGGGAAGTACCCGAAGGCGGCGGGTGCCGCGCTCTACACCAACCGCGCCTTCCGCAAACCGTTCTTCACCTTCATGATCGCCTTCACGGTGATGTGCTCCGGGATCACCTCCGCCTCCTCGGCGGCCGTGGCCTTCGGCGGCACCTACCTCAAGGAGTTCGTGCAGACGCCCGCGCCGTGGGTGGCCATCGGCTTCATCGTGCTGCTGGCGTTCATCAACTTCCGCGGTGTCGGCGAGTCGGTGAAGGCCAACGTGGTGCTGACGATCGTCGAGCTCTCCGGCCTGGTGATCATCGTCGGCATCGGCGTGATGGCCGTCGTCAACGGCCAGGGCGATCCCGGGCGGCTGGTGGAGTTCAACACCGCCAACCAGAGCACGCTGATCGCGATCACCTCGGCCACCTCGCTGGCCTTCTTCGCGATGGTGGGCTTCGAGGACTCGGTCAACATGGCCGAGGAGTGCAAGGACCCGGTCAAGATCTTCCCGCGCTCGATGCTGCTCGGCATGGCCGTCGCGGGCTCGATCTACGTGATGGTCGCGGTCACCTCCTCGCTGCTGATCCCGGCCGCCGGGCTCAAGGCCGCGGGCTCCGGCGCGCTGCTGGAGGTCGTGAAGGTCGGCGCGCCCGGCTTCCCGCTGGCCCTGTTCTCCTTCATCGGCCTGTTCGCGGTCGCCAACTCGGCACTGATCAACATGCTGATGGCCAGCCGCCTCGTCTACGGCATGGCCAACGAGAAGATCATCCCGATGCCCTTCGCCAAGGTGCACCAGACGCGGCGCACCCCGTGGATCGCCATCGGCTTCACCAGCATCATCGCGATCTTCCTGGTCTCCTTCGTGCCGCTGAAGGACCTGGGCGGCACCACCGCGCTGCTGCTGCTGATCGTCTTCACCGTGGTGAACATCGCCTGCCTGGTGCTGCGCAAGGAGAAGGCCGAGCACAAGCACTTCAGGGCGCCCACGATCGTCCCGGTCATCGGCGCGATCACCTGCGCCTACCTGGCGCTGCCGTTCACCGGGCGGGCCCCGCAGCAGTACGTGCTCGCGGCCATCCTGCTCGGCATCGGCCTGGTCATGTGGATGATCAACTGGTTCTTCTTCCGCCGCAAGCAGCACCTCAAGGCGGAGTTCGACGCGGGTGCGCTGACCAAGTAAGACCGGATCGAAGACCTGAATCGTTTGCGTAGGCTGCCCCCATGGGAGCGGGGCAGCCTACGGGCGAGCAGTTCGAGATCACCAACGGAGCCGCGCGCGCCGTCATCACCGAGGTCGGCGCGTGCCTTCGGGTTTTCGAAGTGGCCGGAGCGCCGTACGTCACCAGCTTCGCCGAGACCGAGGCACCACCGCTCTCGGCGGGGCTGGTGCTCGCGCCGTGGCCGAACCGGGTCCGCGACGGCCAGTGGAGCTTCTACGGCGAGCCGCAGCAGCTGGAGCTCAGCGAGTCCAAGCGCAACGTCGCCATCCACGGCCTGACCAGGACGATCCCCTGGCAGGTCGTCGAGCGCTCGGCCGAGGCGATCACCCTCGGCGTGCTCATCGAGGCCCAGGCGGGCTGGCCGGTGCCGATGCGCACCACCGTCCGCTACGCGCTCGACGCCGACGGCGGCCTGACCGTCACGCACACCATGCTCAACGTCGGCGACCGCAAGACGCCGTTCGGCGTGGGCGTGCACCCCTACCCGCGCGCCGGCCACGCGCCCGCGTACGAGTGCACCCTCCAGCTCGCCGCGCGGACCAACCTGCCGGTCGACGAGGACCGCCTGCTGCCCAACGGCCCCGTCGCCCCGCTCGACGGCGGCGAGTTCGACTTCCGCGAGCCCCGCAAGCTCGACGGCATGCTGCTCGACCACACCTACGGCGGCTGCGTCGCCGACGAGGACGGGATCATCCGGCACCGCCTCGTCGGCCCGGAGACCGGCGTGGAGATCTGGGCGGAGCCGGACTTCGGCTGGGTGCAGGTGTTCTCGACCACCGGCTTCCCCGGCGCCAGCTCCGCGATCGCGGTGGAGCCGATGACCTGCCCGACCAACGCGCTCAACTCCGGCATCGACCTGCGCGAGCTGGAGCCCGGCCAGGACTGGTCCGGCAGCTGGGGTCTGCGCCCGATCGCCTGACGGCACGTGACCACTTGGCCGTGTTTGTCTTCAACAGGTCAGATCGGGTTTCTAGTGTTGGACGGAGCGGTTACCGTCCGACCGTGGATGTCGCGATCACAGGTGGATACGTCGTGCCCGTCGCCGGGGACCCCATTGACGGCGCAACGGTGCTGGTCCAGAACGGGAAGATCACCGCGGTAGGCGCGGACGCCGACGTGGAGGTGCCCGAGGGCGTCCCCGTCGTCGACGCCTCCGGCTCGTGGGTGCTCCCCGGCTTCGTCGAGGCGCACGCGCACATGGGCGTGCACGAGGAGGCCGAGGGCTGGGCCGGCCAGGACACCAACGAGATGACCGACCCGGTGGGCGCCAGGATGCGCGCGCTGGACGCGATCAACCCGGCCGACATGGGTTTCGCGGACGCGCTCTCCGGCGGCGTCACCACCGCGGTGATCAAGCCGGGCTCCGGCAACCCCATCGGTGGCCAGACGATGGCGATGAAGTGCTGGGGCCGCACGGTCGACGAGATGCTGGTGGCCGAACCGGTCAGCGTGAAGAGCGCGCTCGGCGAGAACCCGAAGCGCGTCTACGGCGACAAGAAGACGCTGCCGTCGACCCGCCAGGGCGTGGCCGCGGTGATCAGGGACGCGCTGACCAAGGCCCAGGACTACCGGGCCCGGCGCGCGCACGCCGCCGAGGAGAACAAGCCCTTCGAGCGGGACACCACCATGGAGGTGCTGGTCCGCGTGCTCGACGGCGAGCTGCCGTGGTGCCAGCACGTGCACCGGCTCGACGACATCGCCACGGCGCTGCGGCTGGCCGACGAGTTCGGCTACCGCCTGGTGATCAACCACGGCACCGAGGGCCACCT
Organism: Allokutzneria sp. NRRL B-24872; assembly: GCF_002155965.1. Classification (GTDB taxonomy): domain Bacteria; phylum Actinomycetota; class Actinomycetes; order Mycobacteriales; family Pseudonocardiaceae; genus Allokutzneria. Next base: position 3,265 of record NZ_MUMH01000036.1, on the reverse strand, counting down.
GATCGCCGACGTGCTCGCCGAGCGCGATGTCCCGGTGATCATCGGCCCGCTGCTGACCTCGCGGTCCAAGGTGGAGCTGCGCAATCGTTCGCTGCGCAACCCCGGCCTGCTTGCCAAGGCGGGTGTGCGGATCGCGATCACCACCGACCACCCCGTGGTGCCGATCCACTTCCTGGTGCACCAGGCCACCCTCTCGGTGAAGGAGGGCCTGGACCCGGACGTGGCGCTGCGCTCCATCACCACCAATCCGGCGGAGTTCATGGGCCTGGACGACCGCGTCGGCTCGCTGACGCCCGGTCTCGACGGTGACGTGGTGATCTGGTCCGGCGACCCGCTCGACGTGATGAGCCGCGCCCTCCAGGTGTTCATCGAGGGTCGCGAGGTCTACCGCTTCGACTCCGACCTCGGCGAGGGCGTCGTCACCGACCCGTTCCGCCGGAGCGCGCCGTGATCGTGGTCGGCGGGGAGGCCCTCGTCGACCTCGTGCCATCGCCCTCCGGTGAGTCCACTGTGGAGGGTCTGCCCGCGCTGCTGCCCCGCCTCGGCGGCGGTCCGTACAACGTGGCGGTCGCTCTCGGGCGGCTCGGCAGCCGGGTGTCGTTCCTGTCCAAGGTGTCCACGGACTTCTTCGGCGACGCGCTCGTCGGGCGGCTCGGTGCGTCCACTGTGGACACTTCACTGCTCCAGCGCGGCGCCGAGCCGACCACGCTGGCCGTCGTCGGGCTCGCCGAGGACGGTTCCGCGCGCTACTCCTTCCACGTCGAGGGCACCGCGGACCGGCTCGTCACCGATCCCGGGCCGCTGCCGGAGGAGGTGCGCGCGGTCTCCCTCGGCACGCTCGGCATGGTCCTGGAGCCCGGCGCGTCCGCGTACGAGGCCGTGCTGCGGAGGGAGTCCGAGCGCGGTCGGTTCACCGTGCTGGACCCGAACATCCGGGCCGCGTTGATCACCGATCCGGCCGCCTACCGCGAGCGCTTCCTGGGCTGGCTGCCGCACGTCGGGCTGCTCAAGCTCTCCGTGGAGGACGCCGCGTGGCTGGCCGACGCGGAGGACCCGTGGCCCGCGCTGCGCGACTGGGCGGGCAAGGGGCCCGCGGGCATCGTGGTGACGCTCGGCGGGGACGGCCTTGCGGTCCTGACGCCGAGCGGTGGTCTGGTCCGCGTGCCCGGTCAGCGGGTCGAGGTGGTGGACACGATCGGCGCCGGGGACACCGTGCACGCGGCGATCTTGCACTGGCTGGACGCGGCAAACGCGCTTTCCACGGAATCCGTGCGGGAAATGCCTGAGGAATCCTGGCGCGAGGCACTGGAATTCGCTGCCCGTGCGGCGGCGATCACGTGTTCCAGGGCGGGCGCGGAACCTCCGTGGGCGGACGAGCTGAAATAGGGAATGAACGTGATGCGGAGCCGGGAACGTCACGCGGAGTTCCCGGCTCCGCCACGTTCTGCGACCATCCGAGTGGTGTGGGTGGGCGCGACCTTTGCCGCCTGGGCGGGATGCTCGCCCGGATGGCTCAACCGTTGCGACACCGTTGTCATCTGGTCGAGCCCGTGCCCACGTCGGGCATTGGTCCAGCGCGTCCGCGCTCGTCACGGCGCCCTGACCGGTACAGATACCGTTCAGTAACCGCAAAGCGCGTGGTCTGAGCCACCAAAGGCGGCGAACCGGACCGTACGCGCGTTATGTGATACCTGTCCCAACTGCCCCGAGCGGGTAAGTCGAAGGCTGCGAAAAGGGCGTACCGCCTACTAGCTTGGAGTCTCCAGGACCCCAACGAGGCGGTGCTGCGGACGGACATCCCGACCGTTTTCCACCCGTCCTCGTCCGAGCGTGAGAGGGACTCGCATGCCCGACGCGACGACCGCGCCTGACCAGGCGGCCACTTCGGCTGACGCCACCACCGTCGCACTGCGCCACCCGGGCGGCGAGCACGAGATGTCTCTGGTGACCGCCAGCGAGGGCGCGCCAGGAATCGATCTCGGCAAACTGCTCGCGACAACCGGCCTCGTCACTCTGGACACCGGTTTCGTCAACACCGCCTCCTGCTCCTCGGAGATCACCTACATCGACGGTGACGCCGGAATCCTGCGCTACCGGGGCTACCCGATCGAGCAGCTGGCCGAGAAGTCGAGCTTCGTCGAGGTGAGCTACCTGCTCATCCACGGCGAGCTGCCGACCAAGGCCCAGCTCGACGACTTCACCACCAAGATCAGCAGGCACACCCTGCTGCACGAGGACCTCAAGCGCTTCTTCGACGGCTTCCCGCGCGACGCGCACCCGATGCCGGTGCTGTCCTCCGCGGTCTCCGCGCTGTCCACCTTCTACCAGGACAGCCTGAACCCGTTCGACGACCAGCAGGTCGAGATGTCCACCATCCGCCTGCTCGCCAAGCTGCCGACCATCGCGGCCTACGCGTACAAGAAGTCGGCGGGCCAGCCGTTCCTCTACCCCGACAACTCGCTCGGCCTGGTGGAGAACTTCCTGCGGATGACCTTCGGCTTCCCGGCCGAGCCCTACGACGTCGACCCGACGCTGACCAAGGCGCTCGACCTGCTGTTCATCCTGCACGCCGACCACGAGCAGAACTGCTCCACCTCGACCGTGCGCATGGTCGGCTCCTCGGAGGCCAACCTCTTCGCGAGCGTCTCCGCGGGCATCAACGCCCTGTTCGGCCCGCTGCACGGCGGCGCCAACCAGGCGGTGCTGGAGATGCTGGAGAGCATCAAGGCCGACGGCGGCGACGTCGACAAGTTCGTGGAGCGGGTGAAGAACAAGGAGGCGGGCGTCCGCCTCATGGGCTTCGGCCACCGCGTCTACAAGAACTACGACCCGCGCGCGGCGATCATCAAGAAGACCGCCGACGAGGTGCTCAAGAAGCTCGGCGGTGACGACCAGCTGCTGGAGATCGCCAAGAAGCTCGAAGAGCGCGCGCTCGCCGACGAGTACTTCATCTCCCGCAAGCTCTACCCCAACGTGGACTTCTACACCGGCCTGATCTACCGCGCGATGGGCTTCCCGACGCGGATGTTCACCGTGCTGTTCGCGCTGGGCCGCCTGCCGGGCTGGATCGCCCACTGGCGCGAGATGATGAAGGACCCCGCCACCAAGATCGGCCGTCCGCGCCAGATCTACGTCGGCCCCACCGAGCGCGACTTCATCGACCTCGACAAGCGCTGACACCCGCACTCCGCACCCCCGCACGCAGCACTCCGGAAGCCCGGCCCGCGCACTCCGCAGGCCGGGTTTTTCGCGTTTTGGCAACAAC
>NZ_MUMH01000359.1 GCF_002155965.1 Allokutzneria sp. NRRL B-24872 | reverse complement strand
CCCCAGTACCAGCAGCGCCCCCAGCAACCCGGCCCCCAACACCAGCAACAGCAACAGCAGGGCCAGCCTCGCCCGGCGGCCATGCCGCCGCCGGGTCAGATGGGGCAGGTCCTCGGCGGCCCGATGGCCTACACGGGCACCGCGGGAACGAGCGACGCCGCGGCGGCCGCCCAAGCCGCGGCCACCGGCACCCTGCTCGCCCAGCCGCTGGCCGTCGGATCGAGTCCGCCGCTGGCCCCGCCCACCCCGCCGACCACCGCTCCGGACAAGGGCGCGGTCAAGGACGAGGAGCCGTGGCAGTCGCGCAAGCACGGGGGCCTCGCCCCGCTGCGCATCGGCCACCACCACGCCACCGACGAGGAACTGGACCTGTTGCAGATCGCCGGGGACTCCTTCGGCCTGCGGCTGGGCAGGGACCAGTCGGGCCAGCCGGTCGCGATCCCCCTGTTCCGACCGGAGCAGACCGAGGCGCTGCTGGTCGGCGGCATGTGGGCGGCGCGGCTGCTCGCCTTCCGCGCGCTGCGCTTCGGCGCCAGGGTCGTGGTGTTCACCCGCCAGGCAGCGGGCTGGCCGGAGCTGGGCAACCTCGCAGTGGGTCGCGCGGACCGGCTGATGGTGCTTCCGCCCGGGTCCCCGAGCGAGCTGAGCGCCTCGGCCGACAAGCCGCTGCTGTGCGTGCACGACGACCAGCCTCCGCCTGCGGAGGACCC
>NZ_MUMH01000358.1 GCF_002155965.1 Allokutzneria sp. NRRL B-24872 | reverse complement strand
CGAACGAGTCGAACCGCAAGCGCCGCAAGGCGGTGGCCACGGCCAAGCGTGATCTGGCGGTGGCGCTGCAGGAGGCCAAGACGGTGGCGCGCGGAGAGCGCACGCGCCGGGCCCGGTGGCCGTGGCTGGTGGCGTTGGGTGCGGTGGCGGCGGCGATCGTGGCCGTGACGAAGGTGAAGCGGTCCAACCCGTTGGCGGAGGAGAAGCCGGCTCCGGCTCCTACCCCCGCGCCGGCTCCGGTCCCCGCGGACAAGACGGTGACCCCGGCGGACCAGGCGGTCCCGCCGGTCCCGGCGAAGCCGGAGCCCCCGAAGCCGGCCACGTCCAAGCCGGTCAACGGCAACGGCCAGGCGGCCGCGGGCAAGGGCAAGAGCGAGCACAAGTCCCGGTGATCCGGGTCCGGCCGGGGCGCCACCTCGATGGGGGTGGCGCCCCGGCTTTCGCACGCCCGCACGCGGCGGCCGGCGAGCGCGGGATCGACAACGCCATGCGCCGCGCACTGAGGAGGCGGACCGCGGGCAGGCGCTGGCCATCGGCGCGGGATCGGCCACGCCGTGCGCCGGGGAAGCCGGCCGAGGCCGGTACCGGT
>NZ_MUMH01000357.1 GCF_002155965.1 Allokutzneria sp. NRRL B-24872 | reverse complement strand
TGGCCGAGGAGCTGAGAGGTCTGGACACGGCACTGGAGCTGCGCGTCCCGGATCTCGCCCCGGAGTTCCACGATCTGCGGCTGAACGAGGCGGACTTCGACTTCCTCTCCGACGCGGAGCCCACACTGTTCGGCATGGTCTCCGGCCCCTCGCGGTTGCAGGAGGACCTGTCCGTCATGGACCTCCTGCGGTTCGCCATCGAGCGCCGTCGGGACGGCTTCCGCACCCTGGACACGGCGTATCACCACGTGGCGAGGCTGTGCGCCGCAGGAGGCATCGAACTCCCGGGCGACTTCCAGGGTCCCGGCGCCGACCGCCTCGTCGGCTTCGAGCCGACCGACTTCGACCTCGCCGCCTTCGACGAGGGCCTGCTGGGCCCCGGCGCCCTAGGCCCCCTCGAACTCGTCCTGGTCGCCGGGCGCTTCGAGTGGACCCTGGCCGAGGTCTACGACCGCTACGCGCCCTTCTCCTGCCTCGGTCTCGACGTCACGGTCGACCCGCCCGAGGGTGCCGAGCGGGAGATCGTCCCGGACTGGGCCGACGTCATCATCCTGACCACCCGGCTCACCGGCCGCGCCCCCGCCCTCACCGGCGCCGTCTCAGAGGACCACATCGCGCTGTGTGCAGAGGAGACCGAACTCGGCGAGGCCGACGTACGCGACCGCCTGG
>NZ_MUMH01000356.1 GCF_002155965.1 Allokutzneria sp. NRRL B-24872 | reverse complement strand
TGCTGGGCACGGTCGGCGGCACCGTCGTCGACCCGGCCAACGGCGACGTGCTGTGGGACAAGTCCGCGGGCACCGCGATGACGCCCGCGTCCACCGCCAAGATCATCACTTCGGCCGCGGCGCTGCTCGCGCTCGACCCGCAGGCGACGCTGACCACCAAGGTCGTCGAGGGCCCGGAGCCCGGCACGATCGTGCTGGTCGGCGGCGGTGACCCGACGATCTCCGGCGGGGCGAAGGGCTTCTACCCGGGCGCGGCGAAGCTGGACGACCTGGTCGCGAAGGTCAAGGCGGCCACCAACGGCCAGCAGGTCCGAAAGGTCCTCGTCGACACCAGCGCCTACAGCGGCGACACCAAGGGACCCGGTTGGCAGGGCCCGGACATGGACGGCCAGGGCGACGACTACGCGGCGCCGATGGAGCCCGTGATGCTCGACGGCGGACGGCTCGTCATCACCAACGGCGACTCCGCGCGGACCACCACCCCGGCCCGCTCCGCGGCGGGCAAGCTCGCCGA
>NZ_MUMH01000355.1 GCF_002155965.1 Allokutzneria sp. NRRL B-24872 | reverse complement strand
TGCCGTTGGACGGCGGGCGCATCGTGCGCGCGGCGGTCTGGGGTGCCACGGGGCGCCGGGGCGCGGGGACCAGGGCAGCGGTGGCCGGAGCCGGTTTCGTGGCCGCGGGGCTGGTGGTGTGGGCGGTGAGCGGCCTCGTCGAAGGCGGGGCGGACCAGTGGCTGCGGCTCGTGGTGTGCGTGCTCATGGCGGCCTTCGTGGTGACGGGCGCCAGCGCGGAGTTCGCCGCCGAACGGCGCACGGCCTGGCCGGAGGGGCTGACCCTGGCGGAGCTGCTGCGACCGGTGCTGCAACTGCCGGCGGAGAGCCCGGTCGCCGACGCGCTCGCGGCCGCCGCGGGCCGGGGCGTGGTGCTGGTCCGGGCGGACGGGATCGCGGTCGGACTGCTGGACACGGCGGTCGCGGAGCGCCTGGCGGCCACGCAGCCGAACACCCCGGCGGAGCGCGCGGCGGAGCCGATCACGGCCGACACGGTGCTGCTGGACTCCGAACCGGGCGAGGAGATCGCCGAGC
>NZ_MUMH01000354.1 GCF_002155965.1 Allokutzneria sp. NRRL B-24872 | reverse complement strand
TCTACTACACCGCCGCCACGGGTGCGCACGCGATCTACGGTGAGATCCGGAAGAAGTGGGCGGCGCTCGGCTACGGCGCGATCATCGGGTACCCGACGAACGACGAAGACGGGACGCCCGACGGCATCGGCCGGTTCAACCACTTCATCAAGGGCAACAACGTCGGTTCGATCTACTTCACGCCCTCGACGGGTGCGCACGCGATCTACGGCGAGATCCGCAAGAAGTGGGCGGCGTACGGGTACGAGCGCGGCCTCGGCTACCCGACGAACGACGAGGACGGCACGCCGGACGGCGTCGGCCGGTTCAACCACTTCAGCCTCGGCCACTCGATCTACTTCACGAACGCCACCGGGGCGCACGTGATCAAGGGCGAGATCCGCAAGCGCTGGGCGGCGCTGGGCTGGGAGCGGTCGTACCTGCGCTACCCGACGACGGACGAGTACGTGACGGGATCGGTGTACCGCAGCGACTTCCAGGGCGGTTACATCACGTACACGCCGCAGACGGGAGCGGTCGACCGTCCTTGGTGACGGGCTTCCTTTAGTTTCGAACGAAAAGCGGGCCGTCTGCGGGATTCCGGAGGCGGCCCGCTGTCCTTTCAGGACCGGAGGTCGGCGGGGGTCGTGCCGGGCGACGTCAGCGGCAGCCCGAGCGCGACCCGCTCGGTGAGCCACGGGCTCGGCCGGTACCGCGGGTCCCCGGTCGCCGCCGTCAGGCCGCGCAGGATGCGCACCACGATCTCGCCGCCCACCAGGTCGCCCCACTCCAGCGGGCCGCGCGGGTAGCCGAGGCCCAGCCGGACCGCCGTGT
>NZ_MUMH01000353.1 GCF_002155965.1 Allokutzneria sp. NRRL B-24872 | reverse complement strand
CAGGATGAACAGCTCGGGGCCGCTCCACCAGCTCCGCTTGCGCAGCTGCTCGGGGGTGACGTCGGAGCCGGGCAGCCGCTTGGTCATCACGCCCATGGTCAGCTGGACCATGTCACCGACCGCGGCCTGCGTGGTGGTGTAGGAGATGAGGTACTCCTCCGGCACCAGGCCGAGCATGCTCCTGCGGAAGTCGACCAGGGCGATCTGGGCCTCTTTCGGCGAGTAGCGGGCCATGATGCCGGTGGCCAGCGCCCGCAGGAACGAGCTCTTGCCGGACTCCACGTCGCCGAAGAGCACCAGGTGCGGTTCGGCGGCGAAGTCCAGGTAGACCGGTTGCAGGTCGCGCTCGGCGATGCCGATCGGCACGGCCTTGCGGCCCGGCTCCGCGGCGGGCAGCTCCTCGTAGGGCAGCAGCGCGGGCAGCAGCCGCACCACCGAGGCCTTCGGTCCCCGCCAGGCGGCGTTGACCGTCTCCACCAGGTTCTGCGTGCCCTCGGTGAGGTTCTCCGCGGTCTCCTTCGAGTCGATCCTCGGCACTCCGGCGAGGAAGTGCATCGCGTCGGGGGCCAGACCCCGGCCCGGTGACTGCTCCGGCACGGCCGAGGCCTGCCTGCGGCCGATGACCGAGTCGGTCGCGTCACCCATGCGCAGCTCCACCTTGGTGCCGAACATGTCGCGGATGTTCATCCGCAGGTCCATCCACCGGTTGCACGCCACGAGCAGGTGCACCCCGAAGGCCAGACCGCGGTTGACCAGCTCCGACAGCGCGGGCTCCAGGGTCTCGAACTCCGTGCGGATGGTCGCCCAGCCGTCGATGACCAGGAACAGGTCGCCGAAGCGGTCCTCGGGGAAGCGACCGGCGCGCAGCATCTGCCGGTAGGTGGCCATGCTGTCGATGCCCAGGTCGGCGAAGCGCTGCTCCCGCTCGGCGAGCAGGCTCTGCGCCTCGGCGACCGAGCGCCGCACCTGGTTGCCGTCCCGCCGCGTGGCGACGCCGCTGACGTGGGCGAGCGAGCGCAGCGCGGTCAGACCGCCTCCACCGAAGTCCAGGCAGAGGAACTGCACCTCGCGC
>NZ_MUMH01000352.1 GCF_002155965.1 Allokutzneria sp. NRRL B-24872 | reverse complement strand
GCGTGCGCCGAACTCGGCGTGCTGACCCGTTTTGGCTGGTCGGAGCGGGGACGAACGGTGCTCGGCAGCCCGTTCCGGGCCGATCTCACCGGGCTGGCGGCGGCGTGGTCGCCTGGCGGGCGCAAGCGGGTCCCGGCTAGCTTCACCCTCGACGGGCGGGCGCTGCGGGTCTGGGCGCTGGCCGCCGGGCGGTGGCAGGGACCGGCCTACGCGCTGGGGCTGGACCCGGACGCGCCGGAGACCCATGATCCACTGCTGGGGGTCTTGACCGCGGCCGGTCTGGCGGCGACGGTGATCGCCGCCGGTGACGGCGAACCGGCGCTCCGGGTCACCGGACGGAGGCGACTCGCGCGGCTCGCCGAGCTGGTGGGGCCGGCCCCCTCGGGGGCCGTCACCGCGGAATGGCCTGCTCGACCGGGCGGCTGACCTGGGAATCCAGTGTTCGGAGAATGCGTTCGCAGGGTAAGTGCGACGGAGGCGGCACGCGGGTGTGCCACTCTGTCAGCTCACCCGCAACACCGAGGGTGACCGCGCTCGGTGCACACTTGCGAACCGGGACGTACTACAGGGACGAGAGA
>NZ_MUMH01000351.1:183-650 GCF_002155965.1 Allokutzneria sp. NRRL B-24872 | reverse complement strand
GCGGCGGCGCGCGAGGCCCAGTGGATCAGCCTGCGCACGGTCTGCGCCGGGCAGGAAACGTTGGTGCAGAAGAGTTCCCGGCTGTTGCCCTGTTCGGTCAGCGGCTGCTCGCAGGACGGGCAGGTGCTCGGCGGGACGATCTCGCGCTCCGCGCCGGTGCGCTTGGCGGCGTCGAGCACTCCGGCGACGAACGGGATCACATCGCCCGCGCGGCGCACCAGCACGGTGTCGCCGATCTTGATGCCGCGAGCGCGGATCACCTCCTGGTTGGCCAGCGTCGCCCTGGTCACGGTCGTTCCGCCGACGAAGACCGGCTCCAGGTGCGCGACCGGAGCGATCTTGCCGGTCTTGCCGACGTCCCAGACCACGTCGGCGAGCACAGTGGTCTTCTCCTCGGCCGCGAACTTGTACGCCAGCGCACCGCGCGGGGAGTTGGACCGCGTCCCCGCCGCCGCGTAGGCGTCGCG
>NZ_MUMH01000351.1:0-151 GCF_002155965.1 Allokutzneria sp. NRRL B-24872 | reverse complement strand
CGGCGGTGAACCCGAGCGCCTTCAGCGCGCTGCCGAGGTCGGCGTCCGTGCTGTCCGGGTCGGTGGCCAGGTCGAAGGCGAAGAAGCGCAGGCGCCGCTCGGCGACCGTGGCCGGGTCCTTCGCCCGCAACGTGCCCGCCGCCGCGTTGCG
>NZ_MUMH01000350.1:528-958 GCF_002155965.1 Allokutzneria sp. NRRL B-24872 | reverse complement strand
AGGTACGGGCTGATGGCGGGTGGAGAACGCGGTGTGGACCGCGCGCTGGGCATCCTCGCCACCGAGGTCCGGCGCACTCTGCGACTGCTCGGAGTGTCCACAGTGGACGAACTAACGCCCGGCCACGTGGCTCTGGGAACCGCACCGCACTGAACCCGACCGGAAGGACGATCGCCGATGCCGAACACACCTCGACCTGGCGGGCCCGGCGTTCAACATGGGCGATCCCTACGACGGCGTGCCCTCGGGCGGCACCGGCTTCGGTGTGCGCAGCCTCATCGAGCTGGCCGACCGGTTGTGACCCCCTGATGGCCGAGCAAGCGGACGGTCTCCTCCGCGCGGCGCAACGCGGTCAGCAGTGCGGCCCTGCCGGTGAGGTCGATGTCCTCGGTGAGGGCTTCCTCGGCGGCGACGCCGCCCTGCAAGAGCT
>NZ_MUMH01000350.1:0-480 GCF_002155965.1 Allokutzneria sp. NRRL B-24872 | reverse complement strand
GCGCCATGCGGAGCGCGCCGAGTTCGAGCAGCTTGCGGTAGTCGAAGACCTCGTCGATGCGCTGCCTGCTCAACGGCGCGACGACGGCTCCTCGATGGCGCTCGTGGACCACCAGGCCGCGCTCGACGAGCAGGCGCAGCGCCGAGCGGATCGTGTGCCTGCCGACGTCGAAGCGCTCGGCCAGGTCCGACTCGCGCAGTCGGGTGCCGACGGGGTGGGCGCCGTCGAGCAACTCGTCCCGCACAGCCGCGGCGATCCGCTCGGGAACGGTCTGCGAACCGCTGTCATCGCTGGCTGGCACAGCCATTCCCGCTCCTCGTCCCCGAACTGCCCGCTATCGCTGATAGACGATACACGGCGATTCTGTCTCATAATTATTGTCAAAATTGTTGCGCAATAATCAGAATCAGGAGTGATCATGCTTATCGACGGAGTCCGAGTGCACGGCGACAGCGGGCGGCCGGTGCTCCTGCTGCCCGG
>NZ_MUMH01000035.1 GCF_002155965.1 Allokutzneria sp. NRRL B-24872 | reverse complement strand
TCGCTGATCCTCAACGTCCGCAACCGAGGCGCTGTGCCCGGCCTGCCCGACGACGCACGGCACTTCGACCACGGCGTCGTCGGGCAGGCCGGGCACAGCGCCTCGGTTGCGGACGTTGAGGATCAGCGAAGTGGGGTTGTTGCCCGCGATGGAGGTCATCAGGCTGAGCGCGACCTGCTCGTAGCCGCCGCCGTCCATGTCGCAGGCGTCGCGCTCACCGGCGTCGGCGACGGAGCGGCCCTCCGCCATGTAGGTGGCCTCGCGCTCCAATCGCACGTTCTCCCACAGCTCCAACGCATCGGGCGCGGCGAGGACCTGGGAGTAGAAGCGATCCTGTTGTGTCAGAAGGAATTCGCCGCGAGTCGTCGCCTGGCCGGAGATCGAAGCCAGGGTCTCGCGGGCGAAGTAGTAGTAGTGCAGGTACTCGTTGGGGATCGCGCGCAGCGTCCGCAGCCACGAAGCGCCGAAGAGCTTGCCCTCCTCGAAGGACGTCAGCGCGACGGGATCGTCGAACAGCGCGGGCAGGCGGTCGTGGCCGTTGACCCGCACGGCGCGCAGCCACCCGAGGTGGTTGAGCCCCACGTAGTCGAAGCCAGCGCGCTCGAAGGGAACGTCCAGCGCGCGGGCCACGCGGCGGCACAGGCCCACGGGGGAGTCGCAGATGCCGACGACACGGTCGCCGAGCACCGCCGACATGGCCTCGGTGACCATGCCCGCGGGGTTCGTGAAGTTGATCAGCCACGCGTCCGGAGCCAGTCTGTCCACAGTGGACGCGATCTCCATGGCGACCGGGATCGTCCGCAGCGCGTAACAGATCCCGCCAGCACCAACGGTTTCCTGGCCGAGCAAGTTCTCGCCGAGAGCCACGCGCTCGTCCAGTGTGCGACCGTGCAGGCCGCCGACGCGGATCGCGGAGAACACGACGTCGGCCCCGCGCGCCGCGTCCTCCAGCGACGTGGTCACGCGCAGCCGAGGGCGCCACGAACACGAAGCCGCCTGCCGGTCGAGAACGGCCGAAATCCCCTTGAGCCGCAAGGGATCGACGTCGTAGAGCACCAGCTCGTCCACCAGGCGGTCCGGATCGCCCAGCAGGCTCGAATGCACCAGCGGGACGCGGAACCCGCCGCCGCCCAGCACGACCAGTCTCATGCGCGCACTACCTCCACACCCGACTCGCTCATCACACTGAGCGTCCGTTCGTCCGCCCCGGCGTTGGTGACCAGGACGTTCACCTCGTCCGGCCCGCAGATCCTGGCCAGGCCCGCGCCCGGGAACTTCGCCGCGTCGGCGAGCAGCACCACCTGGTCGGCCGCGGCGAGCATGGCGCGCTTCTGCGGCACCTCGACCACGGTGTCGTCCATGACGGAGCCGTCGGCGCGCACGCCCGCCGTGCCCATGAACAGCCGGTTCGCCCGCACCTGGCGCAGCGCGTCCTCGGTCAGGAAGCCGACCATGGACCGGTAGTTCCGCCGCACCACGCCGCCGAGCAGGATCAGCTGCACCGCGTGGTCGCCGACCAGTTCCTCGTAGACGGCGAGGTTGCTGGTCATAACGGTGACGGCGCGCCCGTGCAGGTGCGCGGCGAGGCGGTGGGTGGTCGTGCCGATGTCCAGCAACAGCACCTCGCCGTCGGCGACCAGGTTCGCGGCGGCCCTGGCCACGGCGTCCTTGTCGGCCAGGTCCTCGCCCGCCGCGTAGTCGAAGGGCGGCTCGGCGTCAGCGCTGATCATCGCGCCGCCGTGCACCCTGGTCAGCACACCGTCGCGCTCAAGGCAGATCAGGTCGCGGCGGATGGTGGCGTGGCTGGCGTCCAGCAGCTCGGCGAGCGTCGTGACGGAGGCCGAGCCCTCCCGCGACAGGCATCGCAGGATCTCCGAGTGGCGGCGCTGAGGAAGCACGATCTGAACACTATCAGTCAAAACCGCTCACATCTGTGATCGTTTGGCCGGTGAAGTCCGAAGAAGTCCCAAAAAGTCCGATCCGCGTCAGGTGGCATGCTCATGTCTTGTCACATCTCTGCACGCGGGTGCAGACTCCACGAATTCGCAGGGGAGGAGTAGTCGGTGGATCATCAGCCGCCCCATGGCCCACACGACGAGCGCCACGACCACGACCACGTCGAGATCGAGGTGGACCTCGACGCGGGAGCGAAGCTGCCGGGGGAGCCCCCGGCGCTGGACGTGCTGCTCTCCGGCACGGTCTTCCTCGACATCATCTTCACCGGCCTGCCGCACCTGCCCAGGACCGGGACCGAGATCTGGTCGACCGGCCTCGGCTCCAGTCCCGGCGGGATCGCCAACCTCGCCGTCGCGCTGAGCAGGCTCCAGCTCAAGACCGGGCTGGCCGCCGCCTTCGGCGAGGACGTCTACGGCGACTTCTGCTGGGACGTGCTGGCCAACCAGGAGAAGGTCGACCTCACGCACTCGCGCCGCTTCTACGGCTGGCACTCGCCGCTGACGGTGTCCATGGCGGTCAACAAGGACCGCAGCATGGTCACGCACGGCCACGCGTCGCCCACCGGCGCCGACGAACTGCTCAGCCCGCCGCCGAGGACGCGCGCGTGCTTCGTGCACGTGGACCTGCACAGCGACAACTGGGTCAAGCAGGCCAAGCAGGACGGTTCGCTGCTGTTCGCCGACGTCGGCTGGGACCCGAGCGAGAAGTGGGCGCCCTCGATGCTGCGCGAGCTGCTCGACGGCTACCACGTCTTCCTGCCGAACTCCGTCGAAGCCACGCGCTACAGCCGCACCGACGACCCCAAGGCCGCAGCGCGCAAGCTCGCCGAGATCGTCCCGGTCGTCGTGGTCACGCGCGGCGGCGACGGCGCGGTCGCGGTGGACTCGCGCACCGGCGAGGAGGCCGAGGTCGGCGGGCTCAACGTGAACGCGCTCGACCCGACCGGAGCCGGGGACGTCTTCGGCGCGGGCTTCGTGTTCGGCACGCTGGCCGGGTGGCCGCTCGCCGACCGCGTGCACTTCGCCAACCTGTGCGCGGCGCTGTCGGTGCAGCACTTCGGCGGCTCGCTGTCGGCGCCCGGCTGGTGCGACATCGCCACGTGGTGGCGGGCGCTGAGCTGCCGCCCCGACGACGGCCTGCGCGGCTACCACTTCCTCGACGACCTGCTGCCCAGCCACGGCTGTGCCACCGTGCGCAGGGCCAGCCCGACGATCGGCCTCCGGGGAAACCCGTGATGTGAGGAGGAAACTTGCGCGGCTTCGCGGCGTCTCTCGCGGCCCTGTCCCTGTCCCTGGTCCTCGCCGGGTGCGTTCCCGGGTCCGGATCGAGCGGGCAGCGCCCGGCCGACCGCCCGGCGGGGGAGGTGCGCACCGACCCCGCGACCATGGGCGAGGTGACGCTGACCGTCTGGGACCAGGAGGTCCGGGGCGGTCAGGAGAAGCAGATCACCGCGCTGAACGACGCGTTCCAGCGCAAGTTCCCCACCATCAGGATCAAGCGGGTCGCGCGCTCCTTCGACGACCTGCGCAGCACCGTGAAGCTCGGGCTGACCGGAGCGGACGCGCCCGACGTCGTGCAGGTCAACAACGGCAAGCAGGACATGGGCTCGTTCGTCAAAGCCGGTCTGCTGCAACCGCTCGACGGCTACGCGACGGCGCACAAGTGGACCGAGCGGATGCCGGACTCCGTGCTGCGCCTCGCCAAGTACCCCGACAGCGGCGCCGTGCTCGGCGAGGGCAAGCTCTACGGCGTCGCGCAGACCGGCGAGCTGGTCGGGCTCTACTACAACAAGGAGAAGCTGGCCAAGCTCGGCGTCCAGCCGCCGAGGACCTGGGAGGAGTTCGACGCCGCGCTGGCCGCTGCCAAGCGCGCGGGCGAGCTGCCGATCCAGTTCGGCAACCTGGAGAAGAGCAGCGGCACCTACCTGTTCAGCCTCGCGATGCACCGCTACGGCAAGGCCGAGGAGGAGACGCGGCTGGCCACCGGCCGCGACGGCGTCACCTGGAACACCGACGCGAACAAGCAGGCCGCGCGGTTGGTGCTCTCCTGGGCCGACAACGGCTACTTCCCGCAGGGCTTCGCGGGGATCAAGGGCGATGACTCGTGGGCCGCCTTCGCCAGGGGCGAGGGCGTTTTCCACGTCAGCGGCACCTGGCTGAGCGCGGACCTGCAGGCGGCCATGGGCGACAAGGCCGGTTTCCAACTGCCTCCCGGGCAGACGGTCACCGGCGGCACGGGCCTGCCGTTCGCGGTCAGCGGGCGCAGCAAGAACCCGGACGCGGCTGCCGCCTACATCGACTTCATCACCAACTCCGCCGCGATGAAGGTGTTGGCGGACAACGGAAATCTGCCAGCGACCGAAGCGGACAAGCAGACGGTCTCCGGGCTCAACAAGGATGTCTTCGCCGCGTGGCAGACCGCTTCGCGCTCGACGCAGATGGTGCCGTACCTGGACTACGCGACGGCCACCGCCTACGACGTGGTGACCGGAGCGACCGAGCAGCTGCTGGCCAAGCAGCTCTCCGTCGAGCAGTTCCTGACGGTGTTGCAGGACGACCTGGACAAGAACCGTGGCGGCCGCTGAGCCGAGGCGCGTCGGCTACCTCTACATCCTGCCGGCGTTCCTCGTGTACGGACTGTTCCTGCTGTTCCCCTTGCTGCACAGCGGATGGATCTCCCTGTTCTCCTGGGACGGGCTGACGCTGGGCACGTTCGTCGGCTTGGAGAACTACGCCGCGCTCGCCGCCGACGTCGGGTTCCTGTCGGCCTTCGGGCACGTCGCCGTGCTGCTGGTGTTCTTCGCGGTGTTGCCGGTGAGCATCGGCCTCGTGCTCGCGACCGCCTTGTCCCGCACCAGGATTCGCGGCATGGCGTTCTTCCGGACCGCGTTGTTCCTGCCTCAGGTCGTCGCGATGGTCGTCGTCGCGATCGCGTGGCAGCGGATCTTCGCCCCGGACGGCGCGCTCAACGACCTGCTGCGCTTCGTGGGGCTCGACGGCCTGGTCACCGCGTGGCTGGGCGACTCGGGCACCGCGCTGATCGCGGTCGGGCTTGTGGGGACCTGGGTGCAGACCGGGCTCGCGGTCGTGCTCTTCCTCGGCGGCATCGGCAAGATCTCCAACGAGCTGTTCGACGCCGTGCGCCTCGACGGCGGTGGAGTCGTCCGCGAGTTCCGCACGGTGGTGCTCCCCGCGCTGCGCGCCGAGATCGGTGTGGCGCTGACGCTGACCGTGATCGCGGCGCTGCGCACGTTCGACCTCGTGTACGTGATGACTCCGCAGGGTGGCCCCGGCGGTTCGACCACCGTGCCGTCCTACGAGATCTACCACCGCGCGTTCCACAGTGGACAGGTCGGTTCGGCCGCTGCCATCGGGATCACGCTGACGGTACTCGCGTTCGTGATCACCTTTGGTATCACTAAGATCACCGGGAGGGATCGCTGATGAGGGCTTCCCGACTGGAACGCGTTGGTACATATGCGGTTCTGGGCGTTTTCACCGCCTACGCGCTCTACCCGGTGCTGGCGATCCTGTTCACCGCGCTGCGACCCGAGGTCGTCGGGCAGGGCGGGGTGCACTGGGAGAACTTCGTGACGGCGTGGCAGCAGGGCAACTTCGGCAGCTACCTCGGCACGAGCGCGATCGTCAGCGCGTGCGTCGTGGTGATCTCCGTGGTGCTGTCCGTGCTCGCCGGATATGCCTTCGGCACCATGCGCTTCCGCGGCCACCAGGCGCTGTTCTACCTGATGCTGGTCGGGATCATGGTGCCTGCGGAGGCCGTCGTGGTGCCGCTGTACTTCGATCTGCGAGACCTCGGGCTGACCAACACCTACGTGGCGCTGATCGGCCCTCAGGTCGCGCAGTCGGTGGCGTTCGGCGCTTTCTGGATGCGCACGTACTTCAGCTCGACCTCGCGGTCGATCGTGGAGGCGGCTCGGCTCGACGGCGCCGGGCACTGGCAGACGCTGTGGCGCGTGCTCCTGCCGATGGGCCGCCCGGCGCTCGTGACGCTGATCGTCATGGTGTTCATGTGGACCTGGAACGAGTTCCTGCTCGCGCTGGTCATGGTGACCGACGAGGCGCTGCGCACCGCTCCGCTCGGCCTGCGCTTCTTCTCCGGGCGCGCGGTGACCAGCGTGCCGCTGCTCGCCGCCGCGTCGGTGCTGGTCGCGCTGCCGGTGGTGCTGGTCTACCTGTTCCTGCAACGGCACTTCATCAGGGGGATGCTCGACGGCGCCGTGAAGGGCTGAGCAGGCGGATCGAAAGCGAGCCTTAACCGGCCGATGCCAGCCTGCTGAGATGACGCGAACGAGACTTGTGTTGAGCGGCCTCGCCTGTGCGAGCGCCGTGCTGCTCGGAGCCTCCGGGACCGCGCTCGCGGAGCCGGGGCCGGATGCCGAGCTGACCAGTGCCGCCACCGCCAAGAAGATCAAGGCCGACGCGGGCATCGTCCTGCTCAACTCCCACGTCAGCGGTCGCAACCACCCGGCATCGACCGCGCGCTCCAACATCAACGACGCCGCGGCGGGCCGCAAGGCCAGCACCAGCCCGTGGAGCGACGTCGGCGTCAAGAAGGTGACGCTGACCGACCGCACGCTCACCGGCATGCTCAAGATGCGCGCCACGGCCGGGTACAAGTTCCGCGTGACCACGATCGTCGGCGGCGACCACAGCTCCAACTCGCGGCACTACGCGGGGCTGGCCTTCGACGTCGACCAGATCAACGGGCGCGCGGTCAGCTCCAGTCACCCGAGCTACCGGGCGTTCATGAACAAGTGCCGCGCGTACGGCGCCACCGAGGTGCTCGGACCGGGCAACGCCGGGCACAGCGGGCACGTCCACTGCGCGTGGCCGCGCTGATCAGCTGAGTGCCGTAAGCACTTCGTAAGACCACATCACGCCTGCATGCGGGTCGTTGATCTGTTACACCACGACGATGGAGGAACTGCCGAAGGCCGACGTGACCGGCCGGGTGCTCGTCGTCGATGACGACCTCACCGTGCGCGACGTGGTCCGCCGCTACCTCGAACTCGCCGGGCACCAGGTGGAGCTGGCCGGAGACGGCGAAGAGGCGCTGCGCATGGCCGCCGAGCGCGAACCCGACCTCGTCGTGCTCGACCTCATGCTGCCCGGCGTCGACGGCCTGGAGGTCTGCCGCCGTCTCCGCGAGCGCAGCGCCGTCCCGGTGATCATGCTGACCGCGCGGGGGGACGAGGAGGACCGCGTCCTCGGGCTGTCCCTCGGCGCCGACGACTACGTCAGCAAGCCGTTCAGCGCCCGGGAGCTGGCCCTCCGCGTCTCCTCCGTGCTCCGGCGGGTCGGTTCCCGGCCGGTCCCCGCCGCGACGCCCGCGCTCGCCGACGGGACGCTCCGGCTGGACCTCACCGCGCGGCGGGCCGAGCGCGACGGCGGCGAGCTGACCCTGACCGGGCGCGAGTTCGACCTCCTCGCCTTCCTGATGGCGCATCCGGGCCGCGCGTACAGCCGCGCCGACCTGCTGGCCGAGGTGTGGGGCTGGGAGTTCGGCGACCAGTCGACGGTGACGGTGCACGTGCGGCGGCTCAGGGAGAAGATCGAGGCCGATCCGGCCGCTCCCGCCCGGATCGCGACGGTGTGGGGCGTCGGCTACCGCTACGACCCCTCGGGGTGAGCCCGGTGCTCGCCGACCTGCCGAAGATGGCGCTGATCGGGCTCGCCTGCGCGGTGCCCGTCGCGGCGATCGGCACTGTATTACTGCACCGTCTGCGACGCGGCTCCCTGACCGTCTCCATGGCGGTGCTCGTGCTCGTCCCGTTGGCGGCGACGCTGGCCGGGATCATCGGCATCTGCGGCTTCATGTACACCCAGCAGACCCAGGCCGCGCTCGTGGTGTGCGGGCTGGTCACAGTGATCACCGTGCCGGTGGCGCTGCTGCTCGGCCGATCGATCAGCAGGCGCAGCGTGTGGGAGCGCGAGGCCGCTTCGGTCCGGCGCGAGTTGGTGTCGTGGATCAGCCACGACCTGCGCACGCCGCTCGCGGGCGTTCGGGTCATGACGGAGGCGCTCGCGGACGGCGTGGTGTCCGACCCCGCTGAGGTCCGTGAGTACGTCCTGCGCGTTCGCGGCGAGACCGACCGCCTCTCCGCGATGGTCGACGACCTCTTCGAGCTCTCACGGATCAACGCGGGCGAAGTACGGCCTCGGCGCGATCCGGTGCCCCTGCGCGACGTCGTGGAGGACGTTGTGGGCTCCTCCTCCGTGCGCGTGGAGGTAGAGGAGTGGCCTGTGGTGCTCGGGGGACAGCGCGAGCTGACGCGGGCGTTGCGCAATCTGCTCGACAACGCGCTCCGGCACACCCCTGAGGGCGGCGTTGTGACCGTGCGCGCGGGCGTGGCTGACGGAGCCGCCTGGGTGACGGTCGACGACGAGTGCGGAGGCATCCCGCCGGGCGATCTTGACCGCGTCTTCGACGTCGCCTTTCGCGGTGGTCAGGCGCGTACGCCGGGGGAGTCGGGGGCCGGCCTGGGCCTGCCGATCGCTCAGGGTTTGGTGCGCGCGCTCGGGGGTTCGCTCGACGTGTCCAACCACGGCGCGGGCTGTCGTTTCCGGCTCACCGTGCCCCGTTCGTCGCAGGTAGAGCGTGTTTAGGCCGCTCAGGCGCGCGTTCCCTCAAGGTTGCCTTAACTAACGGTAGTTGTTTGTGGGATAGATCACCCCCCAGGCGGGTGAGGGTTGCCCCTACTGGTAACCCCCCGTTAGCTTCGCCGCTGCACATCACGGTCCGAACAGCACCACGGACACGGCACCGGCAGCCCAGGCCGGAGCCACCCCGGATCCCCCGCCGGGTGTCCCGTCCGGACTCCCCGACGTGAGTGAAAGGGCTGGTAGTGGCTCGACATCGTTCCCCGGGTGGGGCAACCTCCCCGGCTCTCGAAGAAGCTTTGCGACGCGCAGGCAGGACCACCGCCCCGAAGCGGGTCCGCCGTCCGTCCAGCACCACCAAGCCCGCTCCCGCAGGCAAGGCCGCGGTCGCAGCGGTCGCGGCGGGCGCCCTGATCGTCATCGGTTACCAGGGTGTCGCCGCCGGAAGCAGTGCCGATTCCTCCGCGGCCGAGGCCAACCTCTTCAAGGCCCGCTACGCCGCCCCGCCCAAGGCCGTCGAGATGCTGCCCAACCTGGCGCAGGCCGACCCTTCGGCGGAACTCGCCAAGCTGAGCCTGGGCGTGCGCGTCAAGGACGAGCGCACCGCCGCCGAGAACCAGGCGCGCGCCGCGGCCGAAGAGGCCGCGAAGAAGGCCGTGAAGGCCGCCGAGGACGCCAAGAAGGCCGCCGAGGAGAAGAAGAACTCCGTCCGCGGTGCCTTCGCCAAGCCCGCCGAGGGAAGGCTCACCTCCGGCTTCGGCGCCCGCTGGGGCACCACCCACCGCGGCATCGACATCGCCAACGCCATCGGCACCCCGATCCGGGCCGCCGCGGCGGGCGTGGTCATCGACGCCGGTCCGGCCAGCGGCTTCGGCCTGTGGGTCCGCGTGCAGCACGAGGACGGCACCATCACCACCTACGGGCACATGAACACCATCACCACCCGGCTCGGCGCGAAGGTGAGCGCGGGCGAGCAGATCGCCACCATCGGCAACCGCGGCCAGTCCACCGGCCCGCACCTGCACTTCGAGGTCAAGCTGCCCGGCGGTCGCGACGTCGACCCCATCGGCTGGCTCGCCCAGCGCGGCATCCGCGTCTGACCCACCCCTCGTTTCGCGCGCCTTCCGTGCTGAACGAGTCATTGAGGTTGGTCCACGTTTCGCCCTGAACGGGTCGTTTGGTGCGCTCACCGCACTGAACGACCCGTTCAGTGCGTTCACCGCACCGAACGAGCCGTTCGCCAGGCGCCAACCACCTGAACGAGTCATTCGCGTGGTTGGGCGTGCTGAATGACTCGTTCAGCACGGTCAACGTGGTCAATGACTCGTTCAGGTGGTTGAACGGACTGAACGAGTCATTGAGGTGGAGCGCGCCGATCGGACGAGCGCCGTGCGGGGCGTTCGGCGGTACGCGGGTCTGACAGTTTCTGACAAGGTCTTCACGTTGTACGTCAACGACTGACTTTGGGGAACGCATGGTCAGACGGACCGCGACGGTGCTGCTGGGCGCCGCGCTCCTGGTGCTGACGACGGCCGGGACGGCGTCGGCGGCGAGCAAGAACGGCAAGTGCGAGTCGGGCGAGCTGTGCGTGTACCGGCTGGCCAACTACACGGGCGGCCTGCTCGACTTCGTGGGCGACGACGCCAACTACACCAACGGCGACGTCTTCCACGGTACGACGTACTCGCTGGACAACCGCGCCTCGTCGGTGGTCAACAACGATCCGGCCCGCTGCGTGACGCTCTACCAGGACATCAACCACGCGAAGCCGCTGATCACGATCGGCCCGCGTTCGGCGGTGTCGCACCTGCGACAGCTGGACAACCTGGCCAGCTCGCACAAGTGGACGGCGTGCTGACATGGCCCAGCTGAACCGCCGCGTCTTCCTGCTCGGCGGCCTCGTCGCCGCGACCGGAGCGACGCCCGCCCGCGCGCTCAGCGCCTCGCCGTTCACCCTCGGAGTCGCATCGGGGGAACCGAGCGCGGACGGCTTCGTGCTGTGGACCCGCCTCGCGGTCGCCCCGCTCAACGGCGACGGCCTCGGCGGCATGCCCAACCGTGATGTCGAAGTCCGTTGGGAGGTCTCGGAAAACGAGTCCTTCGCCCCGCTGGCCGCCTCGGGCACCGTGCTCGCTCGCCCGGCCGACGCGCACACGGTGCACGTGGAGGTCGGCGGCTTGAAGGCGGGCGCGAAGTACTTCTACCGCTTCCTCTCAGACGGCCACGAGTCCCCGCACGGGACGGCCGGGACCGCTCCGTCGGGCTTGGCGTCGAAGCTGACGTTCGCGTTCGCCTCGTGCGCGCACTACGAGCACGGTTTCTTCCACGCCTACCGCTACATGGCGCAGGACAAGCCCGATCTCGTGCTCTTCCTCGGCGACTACATCTACGAAGCGCCGTGGCGCACGAGCGCCGGGCCGGTGCCCAATCCGAGCCGGAAGTACGTGCCGCGCAAGGAAGTCACGACGCTCGCCGAGTACCGCCTGCGCTACGCCCAGCACCGGATGGACCCCAACCTCCAGGCCGCGCACGCCGCCGCGCCGTGGCTCGTGGTGTTCGACGACCACGAGGTGGAGAACAACTGGGCGGCCGACCACCGCGGTGACAACGACCCCGCCGGAGACTTCAAGGCGCGCAAGACCGCCGCACTGCGAGCCTTCTACGAGAACATGCCCCTCCGTGCCGCGCAGCGTCCGACCGGGACCGCGATTCCCTTGTACCGCAGGGTTTCCTGGGGCGGGCTCGCGCGCTTCCACATGCTCGACACGCGTCAGTACCGGTGGAAGCAGGCCGCGGCGAAGGACTGCGGAGTGATCCGCGACCCCCGCCGCACGCTGACCGGCGACGTGCAGGAGAAGTGGCTGCTCGACGGGCTCGCCCAGCCAGCGTCGCGGTGGGATTTCCTTGGCCAGCAAGTGTTCTTCGCTCAGCGCGACGACGACGGCAAGCCCGCGACCTGTGATGTGAGCACCGACGCGTGGGACGGCTACCCGCACTCGCGCGACCGGATCGTCCAGGGCTGGCTCGACCGCAAGGTGCGCAACCCGATCGTGCTGACCGGCGACGTGCACCGGCACTGGGCGGCGAACATCAAGCAGGACTACTTCGCCGCCAACGCGCCCGTCGTCGGCACGGAGTTCGTGGTCGGCTCGATCACCTCGCCCAACGACGGAGTCCCGGGCGCGGCGTACCTGAAAGCCAACCCGCACCTGCGTTTCGTCAGTCAACGGCGCGGCTACGCGCACACCACGGTCACACCGGAGAAGCTGACGACGCAGTACGTCACCGTGTCGAACGCGCTGGAACCCAACCCCGCCAAGGTGACCAGGAGCGTGGCGAAGACCTACACCGTCGTCGACGGCAAGGCCGGGCTCGGCTGAGGCTCGGAGGAGTCGATCTGCCGGATGCCCTTGCTGAAGAAGCAGTAGAGCGCGGTGAGGGCGCACCCGGCGCCGATCACGACGAAGCCGAACGGCGCGCCGAAGCCGTCCACCACCGGCCCGGCGGCGAGCAGGCCGACCGGGGTGAGCGCTCCGCTCAGCGCGACCACCGTGCCGATCACCCGGCCACGCAGGTGGTCCGGGGTGCGCTCCTGGAGCCCGGTCGCCATGATCGGGTTCAGCGGTCCCGCGGCGATGCCCACCGCGACGGCCAGCGCGATCATGCCGTAGACCGGCGGCGTGAACACGAACAGCGCGAGGCCGACTCCGGCCAGCAGCAGTCCGGCGCTCAGCGTCATCCGCATGTTGAGCTTCTCCGCGACCATGCCGTAGGCCAGCGAACCGATCACCGTGCCGACCGGGAACGCCGCCAGCACGAGCCCGGCCAGCGCGGGCGAGACCTGCTCGCCCTGGAGGTAGGCCGGGAAGAACACCGGGTCGATCGGGCTCAGGAAGATCATCGCGATCACCGACATCAGCGTGACCGAGCGCAGCACCGGGTCGCGCAGCACGAACACCAGGCCCGTGCGCACCGAGCGCAGGTAGGACTCCTCGCGGGCCTGCGGGCGCGGCGGCACCCTCGGCACGCCGAACCAGACCAGCAGCACCGCGAGCAGGAACATGCCGACGGTCAGCCACAACGTGTTCGCCGGCCCGAAGATCCCGATCAGCACGCCGGCCACCGCGGGCCCGCCGAATGCGCCGAGGCTGTCCACCGTCTCGCCCCAGGCGTTGATCTTCACGAGCGGGACGCCGGAGTGCTTGGCCACGTCAGGCCGCAGCGACTCGCGCGCGGCCATGCCCGGGCCGTCGAAGGTCGCGCCGATCGCCACCAGCAGCGCCATCAACGCGGCGTCGATCCCGACCAGCATGTCCATGATCGGCACGGCCGCCACCGCGAGCGCGCTCAGCACGTCCGCGCCGTTGCTCACCAGTTTCCGCCCGAGGCGGTCGATCAGCGCGCTGCCGAACATCGCCGACAGCAGGCCCGGCAGCACCGCCGCCGAGCCCACCACACCCGCGATCGTCGCGCTGCCCGTGCGCTGCAGGATCAGCCACGGCAGCGCCATCGCCACGATCGAGTTGCCCATCACCGACAGCCCGGTCGCCCCCAGCAGGCACCAGACCGCCCCACGCTTCTTCTCAGGAACCCCCACGGTCCGAAACGGTACACCACTGTTCCACTCCGCGACCTTGGGGTGAAGCCCTGAACGACCCGTTCAGGTCCCCCAACGCACCAAACGACCCGTTCGGCGCGCTCAGCGCACCAAACGGGTCGTTCAGGGCTTACGCCACCGCGAGCTCAGGAGAGGGCGGGGATGATCTTGGTGCCGTAGGCGGCGATGGTGGCCTCCTTGGCGTCGTGCATGTTGTAGACGGCGAACTGGTCGACGCCGAGCGAGCGCAGGTGCTCCAGCTTCTCGATGTGCCGCTCGGGCGGGCCGATCAGGCAGAAGCGGTCCACGATCTCGTCGGGCACGAAGTCGGTGCTGGGGTTGCCCGCCTTGCCGTGGTGGCTGTAGTCGTAGCCCTGCCGCTCCTTGATGTAGGCGGTCAGCGCCTCCGGCACCATGTCGGAGTGCTCGCCGTAGCGCGACACCAGGTCGGCGACGTGGTTGCCGACCATGCCGCCGAACCACCGGCACTGCGACCGCGCGTGGTCCAGGTCCTCGCTGACGTACGCGGGCGCCGCGACGCAGATCTTCACCGAAGCGGGGTCACGGCCGGCGTCGGATGCGGCCGTGCGCACGGCCTTGACCATCCACTCGGTGAGGTACGGGTCGGCGAGCTGGAGGATGAAGCCGTCCGCCTGGCGACCGGTCATCTCCAGCGCCTTCGGCCCGTAGGCCGCCATCCACACGGGCAGCGAACCGTCGCGGACCCACGGGATCTGCACGTCCTTGTCGTTGACGGTGACCGAACGGCCCTCCGCCAGCTCCTTGATCACGTGCATGGCCTCGCCAAGGCGCGCCAACGTGTTCGGCTTGTTGCCGACGACGCGCATGGCGGAGTCGCCGCGCCCGATCCCGCAGACAGTGCGGTTGCCGTACATGTCGTTGAGCGTGGCGAACAACGACGCGGTGACCGACCAGTCCCTGGTGCCCGGATTGGTCACCATCGGCCCGACGATCATGTTCGAGGTCTGCGCCAGGATCTGGCTGTAGATCACGAACGGCTCCTGCCAGAGGATGCAGGAGTCGAAGGTCCAGCCGTAGCCGAACCCGGCGTCCTCGGAGCGCTTCATCAGCTCGATCACCCCGGAGGCGGGTGGATCGGTCTGCAACACCATGCCGAAGTCCATCGCGCGCTCCTATCGGTTCTGCGGGAAGCCGAGATCGATACCGCGGTCGGCCGGGTTGGGCCAGCGCGACGTGACGACCTTGCCGCGCGTGTAGAAGTGCACGCCCTCCGGCCCGTACGCGTGGCTGTCGCCGAACAACGACGCCTTCCACCCGCCGAAGGAGTAATAGGAGACCGGGACCGGGATCGGCACGTTCACGCCGACCATGCCCGCCTCGACCTCGTTCTGGAACTTCCGCGCGGCCCCACCGTCCCTGGTGAAGATCGCCGCGCCGTTGCCCCACTGGTTCTCGTTGATCAGCCGCACGCCCTCGTCGTAGCTGTCCGCGCGGACCACCGACAGCACCGGCCCGAAGATCTCGTCGGTGTAGACGCTCATCTCCGGCGTGACGTGGTCGATCAGGCTCACACCGAGGAAGAACCCGTCCCCGTCAACGGAAAGCTCGCGCCCGTCGACCACGACCGAAGCGCCCGCAGCCGCGCCAGCCTCCACATAGGACGCGACCTTGTCGCGGTGCTCGCGCGTGATCAGCGGACCCATCTCGGACTTCGGGTCGTCGCCGGGACCGATGCGCAGGTTCGCGATCCGCTCGGTGATCTTCGGGACCAGCTCATCGCCCGCCGCGCCGACCGCGACCAGCACGGAGACGGCCATGCAGCGCTCACCAGCAGAGCCGTAAGCAGCCGAGACCGCGGCGTCGGCGGCGAGGTCCATGTCCGCGTCGGGCAGCACGATCATGTGGTTCTTCGCGCCACCGAGGGCCTGAACCCGTTTGCCCGCAGTGGTTCCACGCGAGTACACGTGCTGCGCGATCGGCGTGGAGCCGACGAACGACACGGCCTTCACGTCGGTGTGGTCGAGCAGCGCGTTCACCGCCGTCGCGTCACCGTGCACCACGTTCAGCACGCCCGGCGGGAGCCCGGCCTCGCCGAACAGCTCCGCGACGCGCAGCGCCGCCGACGGGTCCTTCTCGCTCGGCTTGAGCACGAAGGTGTTGCCGCAGGCGATCGCGATCGGGAACATCCACAGTGGAACCATCGCCGGGAAGTTGAACGGCGTGATGCCCGCGACCACGCCGAGCGGTTGGCGCAGCGAGTACACGTCCACCGACGTGGACGCGCCCTCGGAGTACCCGCCCTTCAGCAGTTGCGGGATGCCACAAGCGAATTCCACGACCTCAAGCCCGCGCGCGACCTCGCCGAGCGCGTCCGAGTGCACCTTGCCGTGCTCGGAGGTCAGCAGCGACGCGATCTCGTCGCGGTTGCGGTGCAACAGCTCCCGGTAGGCGAACAGCACCTGCGAGCGCTTCGCCAGCGAGGCGTTGCGCCAGGACTCGAAGGCCTCCTTGGCCGTCGCGACCGCAGTGTCCACATCGGACACCGAAGCGAGCGCGACCTGCCCGGACCGCTCACCGGTCGCCGGGTTGGTCACCGCGCCGAAACGCCCCGAGGTGCCCTCGGTGAGCTCGCCGCCGATCCAGTGGTTGATCGTCTTCACGCACAAGCTCCTAGGTGAGGTACTGGCAGGTCTCGCGCGGCACATAGGCGCCGTCGCCCTTGCGGCCGTGGTAGTTCTCGCCCTCGATGAGGACGCGGCCCCTGGACAGCACGGTCTCGACCTTGCCGGTGATCCGCTTGCCCTCGTAGCAGGAGTAGTCGACCGCCATGTGGTGCGTCTCGGCGGAGAGCACCTGCTCCGCGTTCGGGTCGTAGATCACCACGTCGGCGTCCGCGCCCGGCTGGAGCACGCCCTTGCGCCCGTACAGGCCGAACATCCGCGCCGGGGTGGCGCAGGCGATCTCGACCCACCGGCGGCGGCTGATGTGCCCGTCCACCACGCCCTGGTGCAGCAGGTCCATCCGGTTCTCCACGCCGGGCAGACCGTTGGGGATCTTGGTGAAGTCGCCGAGCCCGAGCACCTTCTGGTCGTTGAAGCAGAAGGGGCAGTGGTCGGTGGACACCACGGACAGGTCGTTGGTGCGCAAGCCCTTCCACAGCTCGGCCTGGTGCTCCATCGGCCGCAGCGGCGTCGAGCACACGTACTTCGAGCCCTCGAATCCCGGCTTCGCCAAGTCCTCTGTGGACAGGTAGAGGTACTGGGGGCAGGTCTCCGCGAAGACGTTGAGCCCCATGTCCCGCGCGGTCGCGACCTCGGCCAGCGCCTGCGACGCCGAGAGGTGCACGACGTAGAGCGGGGAGCCCGCGACGCGCGCGAGCTGGATCGCCCGGTGCGTCGCCTCGGACTCCAGCAGCTCGCGGCGCACGACGCCGTGGTACTTCGGATCGGTCTGACCGCGCTCAAGTGCTTGTGCCGCAAGGACGTCGATCGCGATGCCGTTCTCGGCGTGCATCATGATCAGGCCGCCGTTGTCCCCGGCGCGCTGCATCGCGCGCAGGATCTGGCCGTCGTCGCTGTAGAGCACGCCCGGGTAGGCCATGAACAGCTTGAAGCTGGTCACGCCCTCGCCGACGAGGGTGTCCATCTCCTTGAGCGACTGGTCGTTCACGTCGCTGACGATCATGTGGAAGGCGTAGTCGATGGCGCACTGGCCCTCGGCCTTGGCGTGCCACGCGTCCAGGCCCTCGCGCAGCGAGGAACCCTTCTGCTGGATGGCGAAGTCCACGATCGTCGTGGTCCCGCCCCACGCCGCCGCGCGCGTGCCCGTCTCGAAGGTGTCCGCCGCGACGGTGCCGCCGAAGGGCATCTCCATGTGCGTGTGCGCGTCGACGCCGCCGGGCAGCACGTACTTGCCCGTCGCGTCGATCACCTTGTCCGCGCCCGCCGTCCACGAGGACGCCAGTTCGGAGCCGGTGACCGCGAGCGCGACGACCTTGTCGTCCTCGATCAGCACATCGGCGTGCAGCTCGCCGGAGGAGTTGATCACGAGGCCGTACTGGATGACCGTCCTCATGCCGACGCCTCCTGCGCGACGGTGAGCGCGTGCCTCAGCACCCGCAGGCCTTCTTCGGCCTCGGCGCGGGTCAGCGACAGCGGCGGCGCGAGGCGCAACACGTTGCCGTGCAAGCCACCCTTGCCGATCAGCAGTCCGCCTTCGCGCGCCGCGTTCAGCGCGGCCGTCGCGGCGGCGGGAGCCGGGTCGAGCGTGCCGGGCTTGACCAGCTCGACGCCGATCATCAGGCCCTTGCCGCGCACGTCCGCGACGACCGGCAGCTCTTCTCCGGCGGCGCGCAGCTGCTCGATCAGCCAGCCGCCGATCTCACGTGAGTTCGCTGGCAGGTCGTTGTCCAGCAGGTACTTCAGGTTCGCCAGGCCCGCCGCCATGGTGATCGGGCTGCCGCCGAAGGTGGACAACGAGTTGGCCTGCAAGCAGTTCATCACGTCCGCGCGCGCGATCACGCCACCGATGGAGGTGCCGTTGCCGATGCCCTTGGCGAAGGTGACGATGTCCGGCGTGACGCCCTCGGGGGCGTGCGCCTGCCAGCCCCAGAAGTTCTCGCCGGTGCGGCCCCAGCCGGTCTGCACCTCGTCGCTGATCCACAGGATGCCGTGCTCGTCCAGCACCTCCTTGAAGGCGCCGTAGAGCCCGTCCGGCGGGACGCTGAACCCGCCGACGCCCTGGATCGGCTCGGCGATCAGGCACGCGACGTTCTTCGCGGTCTGGTCCAGCACCTCGCGCAGGTCCGCGACGCACGCGGCGATGTACTCGCCCTTCGGCAGGTCCTTGAACGGGCTGCGGAAGCTGTTGGCGCCGTGCACGTAGAAGGTCTGGAACGGCGACAGGCTGGTCGCCGACCACGCCGAGTTCCCGGTGATCGACACCGCCGAGAACGAGCGCCCGTGGTAGCTGTTGCGCATCGCCAACACCTGGTTGGACTTGCGGTAGCTCGTCGCCAGCAGCAGCGCGGCGTCGTTGGCCTCGGTGCCGCTGGTGGTGAAGAAGACCCGCGCGTCCGGGATGCCGGAGACCTCGGCGATCTGCTCGGCCAGCTCCACCATGTGACGGCTCATGTAGACCGTCGAGGTGTGCAGGATCTTCCCGGCCTGCTCGGTGATCGCCTTGGTGACCTCGGGCAGCGCGTGCGCCGTCATCGTGGTCAGGATGCCGCCGAAGAAGTCCAGGTAGCGGTTGCCCTCGGCGTCCCAGACGTGGCGGCCCTCGCCGCGGTCCAGCTCGATGGGCGGGTCGTAGTAGGTGGCGATCCAGCTCGGCATGACCGCCTGGTGCCGCTTGTAAAGATCCGCGTGCGTTCCCATAGTGATCAGGCCTCCGTCAGCGGGCCGTAGGCGTCCGGGCGGCGGTCGCGGTAGAACGCCCACTGCTGCCGCACTTCGTCGATCAGGTCGAGGTCGAGGTCGCGCACGACCAGCTCCTCGTCGTGCGCGCTGGCCGGCTCGCCGACGAACTGGCCGCGCGGGTCCACGAAGTAGCTCGTGCCGTAGAAGTCGTTGTCGCCGTACTCCTCGACGCCGACCCGGTTGATCGCGGCCACGAAGTACTCGTTGGCCACGGCCGCCGCGGGCTGCTCCAGCTGCCAGAGGTAGGCCGACAGGCCGCGGCTGGTGGCGGAGGGGTTGTAGACGATCTGCGCGCCGGCCAGGCCCAGCGCGCGCCAGCCCTCCGGGAAGTGCCGGTCGTAGCAGATGTAGACGCCGACCTTGCCGACCGCGGTGTCGAACACCGGCCAGCCCAGGTTGCCCGGCTTGAAGTAGTACTTCTCCCAGAAGCCCTTGACCTGCGGGATGTGGTGCTTGCGGTACTTGCCCAGGTAGGAGCCGTCGGCGTCGATCACGGCGGCGGTGTTGTAGTAGAAGCCGGACTGCTCGACCTCGTAGATCGGCACGACCAGCACCATGCCGGTCTCCTTGGCCAGCGCCTGCATCCGCTTCACGGTGGGGCCGTCCGGCACGGGCTCGGCCCACTTGTAGTGCTCGGGCTCCTGCACCTGGCAGAAGTAGGGGGCGTTGAACACCTCCTGGAAGCCCATGATCTTGGCGCCCTGCGCGGCGGCGTCGCGGGCGTACTTCTCGTGCAGCTCTGTCATCGACTCGGCGTCGCCGGTCCACTTGGTCTGGACGAGCGCCGCGCGCACCACGTTGGCCATGCCGGAAGCTCCCTGCGGGGGTGGGCGGTAGAGGGTGTAGAACCTATGAAGCGGAACACACTGGTGCAATACATGTTTTGTTACCGGACAAACTTTTCACCCGAGTGCCGGTGGTGGCGGTGGACGTTGACCTGAGCTGGCTCGCGAACAAGATCGAAGACACCTCGGCCGAGGGCATAGCCGCCTCGGTGAACCGGCTGATCAGGGCCGGTGAGCTGGCCGTTGGCGGCAAACTGCCCACGGTGCGGGCGCTGGCGCGTGAGATCGGCGTGAGCCCCACGACGGTCAGCGAGTCGTGGCGCTCACTGACCCGGATCGGCGCGATCGAGACCCGGGGCCGCAACGGCACCTTCGTCACCGGAGGGCAGCGCCGAGCCGAGCCCGCGCGCTTCTGGCGGCTCGCCGGGGCGACCGGGCGGTTCACCCGCGACCTCTCCGCGGGCGTCCCCGACCCCGAGCTGCTGCCCCCGCTCGGCCCCGCGCTCGCGCGCGTGGACGGCCAACCGCCGCTGTCGGGGTACCTGGACACGCCGGTGCTGCCCGAGCTGGAGCGGCTGGTCCGCGAGTCGTGGCGGGGGATCTGCGACCCGCAGGAGCTGACCATCGTCAACGGCTCGCTCGACGGCATCGACCGCGCGCTCAGCCAGCTCGTCGCGCTCGGTGACCGGGTGATCGTGGAGAACCCGACGTTCCCGCCGTTCCTGGACCTGCTCGACGCCGTCGGAGCGACCGCGCTGCCCGTGCCGATGGACGCCGAGGGCATGTGCCCGGACGCGCTGCGCGCCGCGCTGGCCGAACGGCCGACCGCGCTGTTGATGCAGCCGCGCGCGCAGAACCCGACCGGGACCAGCACCTCCGCCGCGCGGATCGCCGAGCTGGGCGCGCTGCTGGCGGAGGCCCCGGACGTGGTGGTGATCGAGGACGACCACGTCGGCGACGTCGCGGTGGCCCCGCCGGTGAGCCTGGCGTCGGCGCTGCCCGAACGGGTCGTGCGCATCCAGAGCTTCTCCAAGTCGCACGGCCCTGACCTGCGGCTGGCCGCTCTCGGCGGGCCTTCGCGGCTGGTCGGGCCGCTCGTCGCGAGGCGGCACCTCGGCGCGGCGTGGTCGAGTCGGCTGCTCCAGGAGATCCTCGTCGGCATGCTCACCGATCCGGGCAGCGTCGCCGCCGTCGCCCGGGCGCGGACGGTGTACGCGCAGCGGCGGGAGGCCCTGCGCACCGCGCTCGACGCCCGGGGCGTGCAGTCCATCGGCGCCGACGGCATCAACCTCTGGGTGGAGGTGGAGCGCGAGCGGGAAGCCCTCGTCGTGCTCGCCGCCCAGGGCATCGGCGCCGCCCCGGGCTCGCCGTTCCTCGTCCGCGCCACCGGGACGCACCACCTGCGCATCACGACCGCCGTGCTCCCACTGTCCGAAGTGGACACCGTCGCCGACGCCCTGGCCGAGGCCGCCCGGCCCTATCCCCGCTACACGCCCAACGCCATGTGACCGTGTCCTCAGCGCATGAATGCGGCGGGCGGCACCACCGTGAAGGTGGCTTGGCCGCCCGCCGCTGAGAGGGCCGCATCGTCCGCGTGCTTCAGCGGGGCGGCCACCAGGTCATGCGCGCTTCACCGGCGCGGGTAAAGGGTCTCGGGGCCACGGCCGGACCCATCTCGGGGCCGGGCTCGCCGTCATGGTGCTGCTGTGCTCGGAGCCCGCTCGGACGCCTTCGGTCACCATGTCGCACGCTCACAAGCTCTCCGCGCGTCGTACGCCTTGACACCGACGTCGAGCAGTTCGTCGACGCAGCGCGCGAAGTGGTAGTCGGAGTCGAAGCCGCGTTCGCCGTGCCAGCACGCGTTGTCGTGCGTGCGGTCCGTCTCGATCCCCACGCGCTCCAAGTACTTCAGGCACTGCCCGATGTCCGCTGAGGCCGTTGGGGCGATCGCCACTGGCAGTGCGAGCGCGGCGAGTGCGGCGACGGTGAGCTGGGCCACTCGTGAGGTGCGGGACACGACAGAGTCCTCCTGCGGTCAGCGGTTGCGGTGTGTCTCCAGCACACCCCGGGAATGCTTGTGCGGCAACGAAATGCACACCGCAGGAGTTCTTCACGCGGTCGTGGTGGCCCATGCGGGGGGCCGAAGTGGACGCTGTGTGCCGCACTGGGCCGATCGTGCGGTGCGGTGTCACCGGAGCGGGAGCGTTGGCGTGGGCACACCGTCACGCGTTCGCCCGATGGGGCGGTGTACCGTCGACACGTGCTCGCCAGGCTGTTGACTCCCCGCTGGTTGGTGCTGCATGTGCTGGCCGTCATCTGGGTGGTCGTGTGCTGCGCGCTCGGCTGGTGGCAGTGGGAGCGCTCGCAGTCCGCGGGCGGCAGCTTCCTCAACCTCGGGTACGCCCTCCAGTGGCCGCTGTTCGCGCTCTTCGGCGTGTACATGTGGGTGCGGACGGCGCGCATGGAGCTCGCCGAGGAGCGCGGGGAGGCCCCCGTCGCGCCCGCTCCGGCGCAGACCAAGCCGACCAGCTACGGGCGCCGCCCCGTGGCCGCCCCGACGCCTGGCGACGCGGACCCCGAGATGGACGAGTACAACCGCTACCTCCGCGAACTCCGCGATCAGGAGACGAGATGACCCAGCAGGACGCACCCACCGAGGACTCGCTCGCGGAGACGCGCATCGCCAAGGCGCTCGTGCGGTTCCGGGTGATGGCCTACATCGTGGGTTTCGCCCTGCTCGGGCTGCTCGTGGCGATGGGGCTGCGCCTGACCACCGACATCACCACGCCGTCGGCGATCATCGCGCCCGCGCACGGCTTCCTCTACATGGTGTACCTGGTGGCCGCCTTCGACCTCGCCCAGCGCTGCAAGTGGTCCGCCAAGGGCACGCTGCTGGTGCTCATCGCGGGCACCATCCCCTTCGTGTCCTTCTACGCGGAGAAGCAGGTCGTGCGCCGCGTCCAGGCGGGCGAGAAGCTCTAAACCATCACCGTGGCGCGGGCGGTGTTCACGGAATCCGAGGAATCACACGCTCCGCCACGTGCTTCGCCGCCGCACATCCGTCCCGGTTCGGCGCGGAGTTGTCAATGACGACGATCAGCCACTCTCCAGCGGGTGAATCGAAGGCCAGATCGCACTCCCCTGGTTCTCCCTTCATTAATCCCTGGCCAACGGCGGTTCGTTTTCCGGCGACGGCCATTTCCGTGCGGCCCTTGAAGCTGTCCTGATTCAACTTCGATTCTGGGATGAAGCTGAGGCTGACCGAGATGGTTTCCCCGATTCCTCCCGTTTTCAGGTGATATCCGCACGAAGGGGAGTATTTCTCTTCACGTTCGGGGGAGCTTGGCGAGACTTGTCCCTGGACGGGGAAGTCGGCGGGAGTCATCAAGCGGCACAGGTCCGCAGCGGTTGGGACTTGTCCCGGCGCGAGTACCGGGCTCGGTGTGCTCGGGGAAGTGGCCTGGCCGGTGACAACACCGGAGCAGCCGGCGAGAGCCGTGGTCGTGCCCATGATGGCCAGCCACACGTGGCTCTTACGGGCGAGGCTCATGATCCGGCCTTCCACTGGAGTTCTGCGCCCTTCCGGTCGTTGGCTTCGAGTGCGGTCGCCATTCCGACTATGCGTCTTCGGAACTCGACCAGGGCGTCATGGTATCGCTGCCAGAACCAGACGAGTCCGCCCTCTTGGTCTGAGCTGCGGTGGATGAACTTCTCCCGCATCGCCTGCCCGGCTCGCGTGGCGCCGAAATCAATCTTCTGTGCCCTATATGAGAACTGCCTTGCGGCTCTGAGTTCCTTCTCCGCGATCTGGATCAACTCGTCCATGTGCTTGGTGACCCACTCCTTGGTGCCCGCGTCCATGTGGATCTGTCCGGTGGACACCATGTCGCTCACCTGGGCGAGGCCGTCGCGCTCCCACGGGTCGTTGTTCCATGGCATGTCGCTCGACACCGGTTCGGTCACATACCGGACGGTACGGGAAGTCATTGCCAGGGGCGCACAGAACCGGCGTTCGCGCGGGGGTTACCCAGGGAGGTCCTCGGGGTGGTCGACGTCGGCGCCGGAGGCCACGTCGTCGCAGGGCACGAGCAGGGGCGGGTGTTCGCGGAGGTAGTCGCGGGCGCCTTGGTCGCCGGTGGCGGAGGTGGCGACGGCGGCCCAGTGGGCGCGGCCGAGCAGGACGGGGTGCCCGCGTTGGCCGGAGTAGGACGCGGCGGCGAGCACGCCCGGTGAGGCCAGCGAGGCGACACGGCGGACGGCGGAGGGGGTGACGCCGGGCATGTCGACGGGGAGCACGAGCACGGCGGCGGCCCGGCACGAGATCAGGCCCATCAGCCCGGCGCGCAGGGAGGAGCCCATGCCGGTCGCCCAGTCGGGGTTGTGCACGACAAGCGCTCCGGAGAGCGAGGCGCGGGCGCGGACCTCGTCGGCCCGCGCCCCGACCACGACGACCACCGGGTCCGCGCCGGCCTCGCGCAGCGTCCGCGCCGCGCGTTCCACGAGCAGTTCGCCGCGCAGCTCGACGAGAGCCTTGGGCCCGCCGTAGCGGACCCCGGCTCCTGCGGCCAACACGATCCCGGCAGCCTGGTTCATCGCACGATCAACGCCAGTTCCTCCGGCAGTTCGGTGACGGGGCGGGCCGCGACGACCTCGGTGGCCGCGGCCTCGGTCAGTCCGCAGTCGCCGGTCAGCACCGCGACCGCGTGCTCGGCGGGCAGCAGGTTGAACCAGCTCAACGCCTGCGAGGTCGCGGCGTCCTCGGTCAGCTTGCCCCACAACCGGAACCGCGCCACGCCGCCATCGGGGTGGATGTCGAGCCGGACGTGCGTCACGGGGGCGTTTCCGCTGAGCCGGAAGCGGTGCCGGGTGTCGGGCAGCACCTCGGTGTGCTCCAGCAACGGGAACCACGAGTCGGGGTCGTCGGGGTTCTCGCTGCCCAGCAAGCTGATCGCGTGCGGCGGATTGCCCTTGTAGTGCAATGTGGACAGTTCGGCGACCTTGGGCACGGCCGCTCCGGCCAGGCGGAGCACGGCCCAGTCGTTGCCCTCGCCGCGCCGCCGCGCGGTTTCCCAGCCGTCGCTCATGAACTTGGACTCCCCGGGCTGCAACATGTTGTTGGGCGGGGAGAAGAAGCTGTCGCTGCACGCCGTCGTCCGGCCGCCGTTGAGCAGCGCGACGAGGTCCATCGGGATGTCGGCCAGCTCGCGCGGATCGGGTAACGGCTCGCCGAGCACGCGCAAGCGCGCGACGCCGCCGTCGGGGTGGATGGTCAGCCGCACGTGG
Organism: Allokutzneria sp. NRRL B-24872; assembly: GCF_002155965.1. Taxonomy (GTDB): domain Bacteria; phylum Actinomycetota; class Actinomycetes; order Mycobacteriales; family Pseudonocardiaceae; genus Allokutzneria. The sequence goes on along the minus strand of NZ_MUMH01000035.1, from coordinate 28,238 downwards.
GTGAAGCGCTGCGAGTTGGAGACCTGGAAGGTGTTGGCGGTGTTGCCCTGCAACGGACTTCGCGGCACGAGTTCGACCCACTTGTGGTCGTCCAGTTCGGACGGCGCGGGGTAGCCCTCCACGGCCGTGGCCTCGACGGTGCAGCTCTCCGGGTAGTTGCCGACGAAGTACGCGGTGTCCACGACGACGCTGCGGACGAGTCCGGGCGCGCCGAGCCGCACGACCACCCAGTCGGAACCGGGATCGCCACGGCGGCGCCGGGTCTCCCAGCCGTCGTACTCCTGGCCCTTGGGGGTGAAGGTGTGCGGGCGGAAGGTCGGCGCTTCCGCCTTGATCAGGTTCTCCTTCTCGGCGAAGAACTCGTCGTTGGCGGCGATCACCGATCCGCCGAGCGAGCGGGCGGCGAGGTCGGGCAGGTCGGGCTGGTCGGTCACCGGGTGTCCCTCCTGAGCAGTACTCCAACGGGGTCCTGGCCTGCCGGGGTGCCGCGCAGCCAGGTCTCGGTCACCACGCCGCGCAGGGTTCGGCCCGCGTACGGCGTGACAGGGTTGCGGTGCAACAGGTTCCCGGTGTCCACGGTGAACTCGGCGTCGGGGTCGAACGCGACCAGGTCGGCATCGGCGCCCACTGTGATCGCGCCCTTGCGGCCGGTGAGCCCGGCCAGCTCGGCGGGTCCGGCGCTCATCCACCGCACCACATCGGCCAGCTCGTGCCCGCGCCGTCGCGCCTCGGTCCACATCACCGGCAACCCCAGTTGGAGCGAGGAGATGCCGCCCCACGCGGTGCCGAAACTGCCTTCCTTCAACGTTTCCGTGCAGGGGGAGTGGTCGGAGACGACGCAGGTGATCGTGCCGTCAGCCAGCGCGCGCCACAGCTCGTCGGCGTTCTCTCGGCCGCGGATCGGCGGACAGCACTTGAAAGCCGTCGCGCCGTCAGGGATTTCCTTCGCGTCCAGGGTCAGGTAGTGGGGGCAGCTCTCCGCGCTGAGCGTGGACGAGCGGATCTCCCCGAGCGCGGACGCCGATGACAGGTGCAGCACGTGCACCCGCGCTCGCGCGCGTTCCGCCAAGCCCGCGAGCCGTGCGATGGCCTTGTCCTCGGCGCGCGGCGGTCGTGAGGCCAGGAATCCCGCGTACTCGTCGCTGTCCGGCGCTTCGGCCAGCTCGGCGGGGTCCTCGGCGTGCACGATGAGCAGGGCGTCCATCCGCCGCAGCTCCGCGAGCACGTCAGGGAGTTCGGCCCAGGACAGTGGCGGGAACTCGTCCACGCCGGACGGGGACGTGAAGCACTTGAAGCCGAAGACCCCGGCCTCGTGCAGCTCGGCGAGGTGGTGGGTGTTGCCGGGGATCGCGCCGCCCCAGAAGCCCACGTCGACATAGCATTTTCCTTGTGCAGCAGCACGTTTGGTCGCGAGGGCCGCAGCATCCACTGTGGGCGGTAACGAGTTCAGCGGCATGTCGATCAGCGTGGTGACACCGCCCGCAGCGGCTGCGCGCGTCGCCGTCGCGAAGCCCTCCCACTCCGTCCGACCGGGCTCGTTGATGTGCACGTGCGAGTCGACGAGCCCGGGAAGCAGTGCGAGGTCAGCGAGATCCACCTCGACCGGAGAGTCCACTGTGGACTCGTAGTCGGCGATCTCGGCGATCCTGCCGTCCCGCGCGCACACCGCCGCGGGGCGCACGCTGTCGGGGAGGTGGGTGCACCGGGAGCGCACGACCAGGTCGTACGCGGTCACTGAGGATTCCTCTGCGAGGCGCACCACTTGCGCCAGTCGCCGACCTCGGAGATGTCGATCAGCTGGTCGGCGCCGCCGTAGGACTTGCGCAGAACGGTTGCCAGGCAGGCGGTTCCGTCCTCCAGTTCGATCACGCCCAGCTCCAGCTCGGCGGGCTCGGCCGGGAGGAGGTGGTGCAGCAGCGTCTCCAGCGGCACGTCGTACAGCTCGCCGACGACGCTGTGCCCGCCCTCGCCGACCTCGTGCATGGCGGGGAACCGGTTGCCGACGGAGAAGTACCGGTACTTCGGCGCGCTGCGGGCCACGCGCACCGGCTCCGCGCCTTGGAGCTGATGGTGCAACGGGCCGCCGCGCATGCCGCCGCCATTGAGGAACAGCAGTGCCATTACCGCCTCCGAATGCTCAGCCGTGCCGATGAGTTCGATGGATCGGTCCGTCCACTTCGGACAGTGGTCTTCCGGTTCCGCCGTGGCGCGCGGCCACGATCTCCGCCGCGATCGACACAGCGGTCTCCTCAGGGCTGCGTGCGCCCAGGTCGAGCCCGATCGGCGCGCGCAACCTGGCCAGCTCCTCCTCGGACACCCCGGCCGCGCGCAGCCGCTCAGCTCGCGCCTCGTTGGTGCGTCGGGACCCCAGCGCGCCGACGAAGGCCAGCGGCATGCGCAGAGCCTCAGCCAGGACGGGGACGTCGAACTTCTCGTCATGGGTGAGCACGCAGACCACGGTCCGCGCGTCGGTGTGCGTGCTCGCCAGGTAGCGGTGCGGCCACTCCACAACCACCTCGTCAGCATCGGGAAAGCGCTCCGCGGTAGCGAAAACCGCGCGCGCGTCGCAGATCGTGACGTGGTAGCCGAGGAACTTTCCGACGCGAGAAACCGCGCCTGCGTAGTCGACGGCGCCGAAGACGAGCATCCTCGGCGGAGCCGCGATCGACTCGACGAAGAACTCCGTGCCATCGGGCAGCGTGCGCAGACCTGTGCTGCCCGCGAGCAGCATTTCCCTTGCCACGGCGCGCATCTCCGGTGCGGAGAAGCCGACGTGGTGGTCGGCGAAGACCGCGACCTCCGCCCCGGTGCCGAGCACGGTGACCAGTGCGACTGCCTGCGCGCTCGCGGCGGCGTCGACGGCGGCGGCCATCGCGGCTGATCGTCCACTTCGGACGAACACCTCGATCTCGCCGCCGCACGTCAACCCCACCGCGAACGGATCGTCGGGTGAGTAGGTGAAGCTGTGCCGCAGGACCCCGCCCTCGCTGAGGACCTGGTGCGCCAGCTCGTAGACAGCGCCTTCGACGCACCCACCGGAGACGCTGCCCACCACCGCACCGTCAGCGCGCACCGCCATCGCGGCACCAGGGCTCCGAGGAGCACTGCCGCGCACGTCGATCACGGTGGCTACGGCGAAGGCGACCTCCGCGTCACCCCACCGCGCCAACTCCCCGGCGATCTCGTGCATCTCATGTCCCGGTGATGTGCTCGGGCCGCACCGGGATGCGGCTCAGCGCCAGCTTCGTCGCGTCGCGGATGGCCGCGACGACCGCCGGGGTGGAGGAGATCGTCGGGGGCTCGCCGACGCCGCGCAGGCCGTACGGCGCGTTCGGGTCGGCCAGCTCCAGCACGTCGATGACCATCGGCGGCATGTCCAGAATCGTCGGGATCAGGTAGTCGGTGAACGAGGGGTTGCGGATCTTCGCCCCGGAGAGCTGGATCTCCTCCATCACCGCGAGCCCGAGCCCCTGCGCCGACCCGCCCTGGATCTGCCCGATCACCGCGTCCGGGTTCATCGCCTTTCCGACGTCCTGCGCGCACGCCAGCTCGACGACGCGCACCAGGCCGAGGTCCACGTCCACGTCGACCACCGCGCGGTGAGCGGCGAAGCCGTACTGCACGTGGGCGTTGCCCTGGCCGGTGAGCGGGTCGATCGGGAACGACGGGCGGTGCCGGTACTCGCGCGTGTGCTCAATCGCCTTGTCGCCCAGCACATCGCCGAGATCCGCGAGCACGCCACGGCTCGTGGAGACGACTTTTCCGCCTTCCAGAGCCAAATCGCTCACACCGAAGCGCTCGCGGGCGAGGTCGAACACCTCCTCGCGCACCGCTGCGCACGCGGCCTGAACGGCGCCGCCGGTGACGTAGCTCTGCCGCGAAGCCGACGTGGAGCCCGCGTTGCCGACTGAGGTGTCGGCGGGCTGGATGGTCACGCGCTGCACGCCCAGCTCGGTTCGCGCGATCTGCGCTTGGAGTGTCACCAGGCCCTGGCCGACCTCGACAGCCGCTGTGTGCACCATCGCGACTGGCTCGCCGCCGATGACCTCCAAGCGCACGCGCGCGGTGGAGTAGTCGTCGAATCCCTCGGAGAAACAGATGTTCTTGATGCCGATGCCGTAGCCGACACCGCGCACAACACCCTCGCCGTGCGTGGTGTTGGAGGCGCCACCCGGCATCGTGCGAATGTCCACTTCGGACGTTCGAGCCGCAGGCATGGGCTTGTCGCGGACGCGCTCCAACAGCTCCTGAACCGGGGCGGCGGAGTCGACGAGCTGCCCGGTGGGCATGATCGAGCCCTCGCTCATCGCGTTGCGCAGGCGGATCTCCACCGGGTCGACGCCGACCGCCTCGGCCAGTCTGTCCATTTGGGACTCATACGCGAAACAGGCTTGTACCGCGCCGAATCCACGCATCGCGCCGCAGGGCGGGTTGTTGGTGTACGCGCCCCAAGCCTCGATCTTGACGTTGGGGACGTTGTACGGGCCGACACCGAGCGTGGCGGCGTTCGCGACCACCGCGCCCGTGCTGGACGCGTAAGCGCCGCCGTCGAGGAACATCTTCGCCCTGACGTAGACAAGTTTCCCGTCGCGGTCCGCGCCGTGCTCGTAGTACATCACGGCGGGGTGGCGGTGGACGTGGCCGAAGAACGACTCCTCGCGGGTGTAGACCATCTTCACCGGCTTGTTGGTGTGCAAGGCCAGCATGCACGCGTGCACCTGCATCGACAGGTCCTCACGCGCGCCGAAGGCCCCGCCGACACCGGCCAGCGTGATCCGCACCTTGTCCTGCGGGAGGTTCAGCGCGGGCGCGATCTGCTGCTGGTCCACGTGCAGCCACTGCGTCGCGACGTACAGGTCCACGCCGCCGTCCTCGGCGGGCACGGCCATGCCGGACTCCGGCCCGAGGAAGGCTTGGTCCTGCATGCCGACCTCGTACGTGCCGGACACCACGACCTCGGCCGTCGTGTCCTGGGAGCCGAACAAGATCGGCACGTAGCGCACGAGGTTGCCGCCCTCGTGCAGCTTCGGCACGTCCTCGCCGAAGATCGCAGTCTCGGCGTTGTCGACCGGATCGAGGACTTCGTAGTCCACCACGATCGCCGCAGCCGCCCTGCGCGCGGTCTCCGGGTGGTCGGCCGCCACGATCGCGACCGCTTCTCCTTGGTAGCGAACAACATCCACCGCCAGCACGGGCTGATCGATGTGTTCAAGGCCGTAGGCGTTCTGGCCGGGAACGTCCTCGTGCGTCAGCGCGGCGTAGACCCCGGAGATCGCGAGCGCGGGGCCGACGTCGATCGACCGGATGCGCGCGTACGGGTGCGGAGTCCGCAGCGTCACCCCCCACAACATGTTGTCGGCCCACAGATCGGAGGAGTACGCGAACTCGCCGCGCACCTTCAACGCGCCGTCCGGCCGCAGCGGGCTTTCGCCGACGCCGCCGGTGATCGGCGTGGTCAGCGGCGGGTTCGCCGTGCGAGTGGTCTGTGATGTCATGCCGTCACCCCTGCTCGGTCAGCGAGAACGCGCGACGCGGCGGCGAGATCCGCTGCGACCAGCTCTTCGTCCACAGTGGTCAGTTGGCCGAGCTGCACCACCGTCTCGCCACCCACCAACAGCAGCTCCAACGGCGGCAGCGAGCCGAGCACGAGCGCCGCGACCGGGTCGGTGATGCCCGCGTGCGCGAGGCCGTCCACCCGCCACACGGCGACATCGCCCTGCTTGCCGACCTCGATCGAGCCGATGTCGTCACTCCGGCCGAGGCACTTCGCCCCGCCCATCGTCCCCAGCCACAAGGACTCCCGCGCGGTGATCGCGGCCGGGCCGCCGCGGAGCCGGGCGAGGTAGAGGGACTGGCGCAGTTCGTCGCCGAGCCCGCCCGCCTCGTTCGACGCGGCACCGTCGACGCCGAGCCCCACGGGGCAGCCGACGTCGAGCAGATCGCGGACCCGAGCGATGCCCGCGCCCAGCCTCGCGTTGGAGCTGGGGCAGTGCGCCACACCGGTCTTCGTGGCGCCGAGCCGCTGAATCTCCTTGTCGGAGAAGTGAATCCCGTGCGCCAGCCACACGTCGGGGCCGAGCCAGCCGAGCTTGTCCGCGTACTCCAGCGGAGTGCAGCCGAACTGCTCGACGCAGTGCTCTTCCTCGTCGGTGGTCTCGGCGAGGTGGGTGTGCATCTGCACGCCGTACCGCCGGGCGAGCGCAGCGCCTTCGCGCATCAGCTCACCGCTGGCGGAGAACGGCGAACACGGCCCGACCGCGATCTGGAGGCGCGAGCCGGGCGACGCGTCGTGGTAGGTGGTGATGGATTCTTCAGTTGCCAGCAAAGCCTGTTCGGTGGTCTCCACGATGGAGTCCGGCGGCAGTCCGCCCTGCGACTTCCCGCAGTCCATCGAACCCCGGACGATGTGCAGCCGAGTACCGACGCGCTTGCCGCCGTTGACGAGCGCGGCCATGATGTCGCCGCTACCAGAAGGAAAGACGTAGTGGTGGTCAGCCGCCGTGGTGCACCCGGACTTGGCCATCCACGCCAGCCCAGCGGTGGTCGTCGCGGCCACCACGCGCTCGTCGATGCCCGACCACACCGGGTAGAGCGCGACCAGCCACTCGAAAAGCGTTGCCTGCTGGGCATATCCGCGCGTGGCCCACTGGTAGAGGTGGTGGTGGGTGTTCACCAGACCCGGCGTCACCAGGCAGCCCGAGCCGTTGACGACCTGGTCGCCCTCGCGGGTCTCCGCCGCGCCGTCGCCAACCGCGACGATCACGCCGTCCTCGATCACCACGTGCCCGGAGGCGTACTCCGTTCCGGAGCCGTCCACGGTCGCGACGTGGGCGCCGTTGATCACGGTTCTCATGACGTCGCCTCCCCGCGGGAGTGCGCCGCCGCGGTGTGCACGGCGTCGATGATCTTCTCGTATCCCGTGCAACGGCACAGGTTCCCGGCGAGCGCCTCGCGGATCTCGGCGTCCTTCGGGCAGGGGTTGCGGCGGATCAGGTCGTGCGCCGCGACGATCAGGCCGGGCGTGCAGAAGCCGCACTGCACGGCACCGCGCTCGATGAACGCCTGCTGCACCGGGTCCAGCTCGTCCTCGGAGCCGAGCCCTTCCACCGTGCGGACCTCGCGGTCCTGGGCCTGGCCCGCCGCGACCAGGCACGCGCACACCGGGGTGTCGTCCAGGTACACCGTGCAGGAGCCGCATTCGCCCTGCTCGCAAGCGTTCTTCGCGCCGGGCAGGCCGAGTCGCTCGCGCAGCACGTAGAGCAGGCTCTCGCCCTCCCACACGTCGTCAGCGGTGCGTTGCTCGCCGTTCACCGTGAACTTCACGCGCATGCCGTCTCCCGCCCTTCGCGGTAGTCGTGCCAGGCCCAGCCGAGCGTGCGGCGGGCGAGCACGGCCAGGGCGTGCCGCCGGTACGCGGCGCTGCCCCGGACGTCGTCAATGGGTTGTGCCGCCGCGCCGACCAGTTCGCCGAAGCGCCGCAGCACGGAGTCCGCCAGCGGCGCGGGCGACTGCCACAGCCCCGAGAGCTCGTTGGCGATGTAGTCCTCGGCGTCGGACGCTCGGCGCGGGGTGGGCGCGGCCGAGCCGAGCCCGGTGCCCACGGTCCCGCTCGACGGGTGCAGCGCCACCGCGAAGGAGCACACCGCGATCACCATGGCGTTGCGCGTGCCGACCTTCGAGAACTGTTGCGGCCCGTCGGCCGGGGGGATCAGGACCGCGGTCACCAGCTCGTCGGGTTCGAGCGCGCTGCGCTTGACGCCCAGGTAGAACTCGGTGATCGGGATCGTCCTGGTGCCCCTGACCGAGGCCACCTCGACCACCGCGTCCGACGCCAGCAGCGGCGGGTGCGAGTCGCCGGCGGGGGAGGCTCCGGCCACGTTGCCGCCCACCGTGCCCCGGTTGCGGATCTGCGGCGAACCCACGGTCCGCGAGGCCATCGCCAGGCCCGGCAGCCGGTCGCCCAGCTCCTCGATCACCTGGACGTAGGGCACGCAGGCGCCGAGCCGGATGCGTCCGTCCACTTCGGACCACTCGGCCAGCTCGCCGACCGCGTTGAGGTCCAGCAGCGCCTCCGGGCGGCGCCGGTCGAAGTTCAGCTCGACCATCACGTCGGTGCCCCCGGCGATCGGCACCGCCCCGGGCACCTCGGCCTTGGCGGCCAGGGCCCGCGCGAGGCTCGTCGGCCGAATGAAGTCCATTGTGGACACCTCTCTCGTCACCATGCCGAGTTCTGCTCGGGAAGATCGTCGCGGCGCACCGTGCCCTCGATCAACCCGTACGGGCGGTCGGCGGCGAAGAAGACCTCGTTCGGGTTGTCCAGGCCGAACGGCGCCAGGTCCACCAGGAAGTGGTGCTTGTTCGGCATGGAGAGCCGGATCTCGGCGATGCCGGGCTGCTTGTCCAGCACGCGCTGCCCCATCGCGTACAGGGTCTGTTGCAGGGAGAGGCTGTGCGTCTCCGCGAAGGCCGTGAGCAGGTCGTGCTTGGCCTGCTCGAAGGACTCCTGCCAGTCGCTGGGGTGCGTGTGGTGCAGCCACCGCGCGTCGACATCGGTCGCGAGGATGCGGTCGGTGGTCTCGGCGAGCGTGGTGTAGCCGTCCTTGATGTAGCCCCAGAACTCCGAGTCCGTGGTGTTCATGACCGTCAGCCCGGTCAGCCCGGAGACCACGTGCGCGCCGTCCCCGGACCAGGTGACAGTGGCTGTTCGTGTCCCAGAACCGTTGCGGGAGAACGAGTGCGGCTCATCCTTGATGCGGTCCCAGCTGTACTGCTCGAAGTCGATCCGCGCCTGGTGGATGGACTTCTGCGACCGCACGAAGTGCTCGCCGAGGCGTAACCCGAACTCCTCGACCTGCCCGACCCCGTCCCTGGCGAAGGCGTAGACGGTGTTCTTCTGCGTGTCGGTCGGCAGCACCTTGCTGTTGTCGCCGGTCAGATGCGTGCTGGTCAGATCGCCCGACAGCGCGACGCTCACGTTGAGGTCGGTGACGCGGTGCCGCTTTCCGTCCCGGTCCACCCGGACCAGGCGCACCTCGGCCTTGCCGTACTGGTTGCCGCCGAGCGTGATCGTCATGGTCAGCTCCCTCGGTAGGTCGAGTACGCGTACGGGCTCAGCAGCAGCGGCACGTGGTGGTGCCGCTCGCCGTCGGTGATCACGAAGCTGATGACGACCTCCGGGAAGAACACCGGGAGCCCCTGCGCGGTCAGGTAGTCGGCGGTCTCGAAGACCAGCCGGTAGGTCGCGGGCGGCACGTCGACCGAGGGACCCCAGCCGGTGATCCGCCCGTCAGCGTTGGTCTTGTCGGCGGCCAGCGGCTCCCACTCGGTCCCGCTCAGCCGCTCCAGCCGCACCGCCATGCCCGAGGCGGGCAGTCCGCTGTTGGTGTCCAGCACGTGCGTGGACAGGCTCATCCCGTCACCAGCTTCCGCAACCGCAGCTCCACGATCCTGCCCAGCTCCTCCCGCACGACCGCGCGCTCCGCGGCCTCGTCGTTGCCCAGCCGCTCCCTCAACGCCGCGAGCACGTCCGCCGCCGCGAGCCCGGTCGCGCAGATCAGGAACACGTGGCCGAACCGCTCTTCGTAGGCGATGTTGCCTTCGACCAGCTCAGTCCGCACGCGCTCGTCCTCGGTGACCGCGGCGGACTGCTCGCCCCGCGACCACTTCGCCTCGCGCCCGTCGCCCTCGGCCCGCTGACCGATCCGGGGGTGCGCGTCGACGGCGACCTTGAGCTGCGCCCAGTCCAGTTCGGCCAGCTCCTTCGCCCCGCACGCCACCAGCGCTTCCACGCCGGCGAACGGCCGCGCCCGCGCCACGCGCTCCGCCCACAGCGGGTTCGCGCAGCAGGCGAGCAGGGCCTCCCGGTCCAAGCGCGCGTCGAACTGGTCAGTGGACACCGGTGTCCCTCCTCGCGGCCGAGAGTGGTTCGCAGTACACACGCGTGCGCTCACGGCGACTATGGCGAGAACGCATGAAGGCGAGCGCGCAGTTGGGTGAGCCTTTCGTAACATCCTCCAAACCCGGTGCGGGTAGGTTCCCTGGAGAGGTGAGGGGGCGGGATGAGGCTGCGCGACCTGGTGGAGGCCGCTGACCTGCACCTGGCCCTGCTCACCGGCCCGGACCAGCTCGATCGCCCGATCCGGTGGATCTACACCACCGACCTGCGCGATCCGAGCCGCTACCTCTCCGGTGGCGAGCTCGTGCTGACCGGCCTGGTCTGGCGCCGCAGCGCCGAGGACTCCGACGCCTTCGTCGCCGCGCTCGCCGCCGCCGGGGTGACCGCGCTGGCCGCGGGGGATGCCGAGTTCGGTGCCGTGCCCGCTGACCTGGTCGAAGCCTGCCGCGCGCACGGCGTACCCCTGCTCGGCGTCCCGGTCGACGTCTCCTTCGCGACGATCACCGAGCGCGTGGTGCTGGCGCTGGCCGGGGAGCGCGGCGAGCTGGACTGGCACCGCCGGATGGTCGCCGCCGCCGTTGACGGCGGTGGGCTGGCCGCGGTCCTCGACATGGGTGCCGCTCGGCTCGGCGCGCGGTGTTGGGTGCTCGCACCGTCCGGCCGCGTGATCGGCGGGCCGCCGGGGATCTCTCCCGAGCGTCGGCGCTTGCTGGTGCAGCAGTTCCTGCACGCCGACCGCCTGCCCAAGACCGCGCGCGAGCGCACCGGAGAGCCGGTGTCCCTGCTGCCCTCCGCGAGCCGCGCCGGGCAGCGCCTGGCCAGCTGGTTCCTCGTGGTCGAAGGCGATCACGAGCAGTGGGACGCGGTGGCGAGCGAGACCGCGACCGAGCTGGCCACGCTGATCGCGCTGGAGCGCTCGCGCCGCGAGGAACGGCAGCGGTTGGAGAGCAGGCTCGCCGGGCCGCTGCTGCTCTCCGCGATGCACGGCGAGGTGGAGGAGAACGAGGTCGAGTCCCGCCTGGGCGCGCTCGGCTTCGCCAGGGGAGAGCCGCTGTGCGTGCTCGCCGCGACGACCTCCGGCGGCGGCCCAGGGCTCGCGCCGATCGTGCTGGGCGAACTCGTCCACGGAGCCCCGGCGCGCGGCTTCGTCGCTGTCGCCGGGCAGGAGGCGTTGGCGCTGCTGTCCGCTGACGCCAAAGGGCTCGCGGCGGCGCTCGACGAGATCAGCGAGGCCGTGCGCACGATGGAGCCCGGTCTCGGCGACGCGCGCCTGGTCGTCGGGGTCAGTGGCCTGGCGACGGTGGCGGGCCTGCGCGGTGCCGTCGAGGAGGCCAGGCAGGCGCGGCGGCTGGCCGAACACCGCCCTGGCCGGGCCAAGGTGGCGACCGCCGCCGAGCTGGCCTCGCACCTGCTGCTGCTCGCCACCGTGCCGGATGAGCTGCGGAAGTCCTTCCGCACCAAGCTGCTCGGGCCGCTGCTGGACTACGACGCCGCGCACAAGGGCGAACTCGTGCAGACGCTGCGCGTGTTCCTGGACTGCGCGGGCTCACCGACCAGGAGCGCGGCGCAGCTGCACGTGCACGTCAACACCCTGCGATACCGGCTGAGCCGCATCGAGGAACTGACCGGACGCGATCTTGGCTCCTTCCCGGATCGGGTAGACCTTTATCTGGCACTGGAACTGGGCTGAGAGGGGTTCGACGGGTGAGCAGCTCGCAGGAACGGGTCGCGCTGGTGACCGGCGCGGCGCGGGGGATCGGCGCGGCCACCGCGCGCACGCTGGCCGAACAGGGAGCCGCCGTCGCCGTGGTCGACCTCGACGAGTCGGCGTGCGCCGAGACCGTCGACGCGATCACCGCGGCGGGCGGCCGAGCGATCGCGGTCGGCGCCGACGTCTCGCAGCGCGACGCGGTCGAGGCCGCGGTGGCGCGCGTGGTCGACGAGCTGGGCGGGCTGCACGTCCTGATCAACAACGCCGGGGTCATCCGCGACAACATGCTGTTCAAGATGACCGACGACGACTGGGACACGGTGATGAACGTGCACCTGCGCGGTGCGTTCCTGTGCAGCCAGGCCGCGCAGAAGCACATGGTCGCGCAGCGCTACGGCAAGATCGTCAACCTCTCCAGCACCTCAGCTCTGGGAAACCGGGGCCAGGCCAACTACGCGGCGGCCAAGGCGGGCATTCAGGGCTTCACCAAGACGCTCGCGATCGAGCTGGGGCCCTTCGGCATCAACGTGAACGCCGTCGCGCCGGGCTTCATCGCCACCGACATGACGGCCGCGACGGCGAGCCGGATCGGCGTGGAGTTCGACCAGTTCCAGAAGGCGGTCGCGGAAGCCGTGCCGCTGCGCCGGATCGGCAGGCCGGAGGACGTCGCCTCGGCCGTCGCGTACCTCGCCAGCGACGGCGCGTCCTTCATCACCGGCCAGGTGCTCTACGTCGACGGCGGGCCGAGGGGCTGAGCGTGGCGATCTTCCAGAGCCTCGTCGGGCAGACCGCCGGGCCGTCGGAGCGCACGTGGACGCGCGAGGACAGCGCCCTCTACGCCCTCGCGGTCGGCGCCGGTCAGGACGAGCTGGCGTGGAGCACCGGGCAGGAGGCGCTGCCGAGCTTCGGCGTCGTGCTCGCCCAGTTCGGCGCGTTCGACGAGCGGCTCGGCGACTACGACCCGGCCCTGCTCCTGCACGGAGAACAAGAGATCGTTCTGCACCAACCACTTCCGTCGAGCGGCTCGGTCTCGGTGACGCGCACGGTGACCGACGTGTTCGACAAGGGCTCCGGAGCGCTCGTCGCGAGCCGGTGGGACGCCGCCGACGAAGCCGGAAATCCTTTGCTGTCAACGTCTTCGTCGGTGTTCGTGCGCGGAGAAGGCGGCTTCGGCGGCGAGCGCGGGCCGTCCACCTCGTGGGAGCCGCCCGCCCGGCCGCCGGACGTTTCGCTGCGGTTCACCACCTCGGCCAACCAGGCGCTGCTCTACCGGCTCACCGGTGATCACAACCCGCTGCACGTGGACTCCGCGTTCGCGGCGCGCGGCGGCTTCGAGCGGCCGATCCTGCACGGGCTGTGCACCTACGGCATCACGTGCCGCCTGCTGATCCGCGAGTTCTGCCAGGCCGCCCAGGTGCGGCGGATGTTCGGACGGTTCTCGCTGCCGGTCGTGCCGGGTGCCGAGCTGGTGGTGTCCGCGTGGCGCACCGGACCGGGTGAAGTGGCGTTCCGCACTGCCGACTCCTCGGGTGCCGTCGTGCTCGACCGGGGCGCGTTCACCTACAGTTGATCAAGTCCGTCTACTGAGGAGTCCTTTGGTGCGCGCCCTTTTCGTCGCGGCAGTGCTCGTGTTCGGCCTCGCTGCCCCCGTCTCCGCTACCGAGGAGCCGCCCAAGCAGTGCGTGGCCACCTGGTACGGCAACCCCGAGGCCACCACGCCGGTCTACACCGCGAGCGGCGAAGTGCTCGACCCGACCGCGCTGACCGCCGCCCACGCGAGTCTTCCCTTCGACACCAAGCTCAAGGTGACGCACAAGCGCACCGGCCTGTCCGTCGAGGTCCGCGTCAACGACCGCTTCGCGGCTCAGGGCGACCGCTGCGTGAACCTGACCCGTGGCGCCTTCGAGAAGATCTCCCCGCTCTCCATGGGCGTGGCCCCCGTCGACATCACCGCCGTGGCCGTCACCGTCGTCCCTGAGAAGCCGTAAACGCCGCCGCTGAACCCAACGCCCCGCAGGCCGCAGTGGTACCCGTTTCGTACTCATAGCGGTAGCCGACCCGCTATGAGTACGAAACGGGAAAAAACGACGACGGCCTCAGCGGGCGAACTGGAACCAGTTGAGGTTGGCGAAGTCGCCGCTTCCCCCACGGGCCACCACGTACAGGCGGTGCTTGCCGGTCGCGCCGGTGACCGTGGTGGTGGCGCTGGCCCACGTCTGCCAGCCACCGGTCGGAGTGATCGCCTGCGTGGCCACGACGGGACCGGTCGGCGAGTCCAGGCGGTACTCCAGAGAACCACCGGCCGCCGCGCCCGAAGCGAAGCGCGTCGTCACGCGAGCGGCGGGCGTCGAGCCGAAGTCCACGTCGGCGTAGCCCAGGTGGTCGCCGTTCGCGATCCACCCGACGTTCTGGCCGCACCCGCCGTCGGTGCACCGCTGCACGCCGGTTCCGCGCTGCTCGTCGTAGTAGGCCGCGCCGATCACCTGATAAGCGTCCTGCGCCGCCGGGAACGACTCGCCGTGGCCGTAGCCGAACAACGCGGACTTGCCGTCACCGTTGTTGATCGGCTGCTGCGAGACCGAGCGCATCCAGCTCACCGGGAGCTTGCCGGACACCGGGTGATCGCCGAAGAGCACGTCCGCGACGCCAGCGCCCTCGGTGCCGGGCAGCCACGCCGCGACCAACGCCGACCAGTCGGGCAGCTGAGCCGCGATGTCCATGGGGCGCCCCGAAACCAGCACCACGACCACGGGCACTCCGGACGCCTTGAGCTTGGCCAGAGTCGCCAAGTCCTCCGAGTCCAAGCCGAGGCCGCCGGGCCGATCACCGTTGTACTCCGCGTACGGGGTCTCGCCGACGACCGCGACAGCTGCCTTGTAGGTGTCGTTGATGCCGTCACCGTTGCGGTTGTAGGTGACCGTCGTTCCTTGCACCGCCTGCTGAATGCCTTGCAGGACAGTGGTTCCCGGCGTGATCGCGCCGCTCTTGCCCTGCCACTCGATGGTCCAGCCGCCGGACTGGTTGCCGATGTCCGAAGCGCTCTTGCCCGCGACGAAGAGCTTGTCCGCGGTCTTCGGCAACGGCAGCACACCGTTGGCGTTCTTCAGCAACACCTGCGACTTGCGCACGGCTTCGCGAGCCAGCGCGCGGTGCGCGGGACTGCCCACGGTCGAGGTGTACGAGCGGTCGGTGAACGGCTTCTCGAACAGGCCCAGCTCGAACTTCTTCGTCAGGATGCGGCGGTTGGCGTCGTCGATCCGCGCCATCGGCACGCGCCCGGACTCCACCTCGGCGCGCAGCAGGTCGAGGAACCGCCGCCACTCCGCGGACACCATGATCATGTCGATGCCCGCGTTGACCGAGGCGCGGACCTCCTCCGGCGTGAATCCCGGCTGGCCGTCGATCTTGTCGATGGCGTCCCAGTCGGAGATCACGATTCCGGAGAAGCCCAGCTCCGCCTTGAGCACGTCGGTCACCAGGTACTTGTGCGCGTGCAGCTTCACGCCGTTCCAGCTGCTGTAGGAGATCATCACCGAGCCCACGCCGCGCCGGATCGCCTCGCGGAAGGGGGTGATGTGCCGCGAGCGCAGCTCGGCCTCGGACACCTCGGTGTCGCCCTGGTCGGTGCCGTTCGTGGTGCCGCCGTCGCCGACCCAGTGCTTCGCCGTCGCCAGCACCGAGCCCGGCGCGTTGAGCGCGCTGCCCTGGAGCCCGGTCACCAACGTCGTCATCGCCGTGGCCAGCTCAGCCTCCTCGCCGAAGGACTCGTACGTGCGACCCCATCGGTCGTTGCGGGCCACGCACAGGCACGGCGCGAAGTTCCAGTCGATCCCGGTGCCCGAGACCTCCTCGGCGGTGGCCTTGCCGATGCGCTGCACCAGCTCCGGATCGCGGGCCGCACCGAGTCCGATGTTGTGCGGGAAGATCGTCGCGCCGTGCACGTTGTTGTGCCCGTGCACCGCGTCCACGCCGTAGATCATCGGGATGCGCAGTGGTGTCGCCAGCGCGGCCCGCTGGAAGGTGTCGTACATGTCGGCCCAGCTCGTCGCCGTGTTGGGCGCCGGGGCCGAGCCGCCGCCGGAGAGCAGCGAGCCGATCCGGTGCGTGGTCAGGTCGGCGGGCTGCACGGCCTTGCGCTCGGTCTGCACCATCTGCCCGAGCTTGTCGGCCAACGTCATCCGCGCCATCAGATCGCTGACGCGGTCCTGCACCGCCGCGCCCTTGTCCAGGTAGACGACCTGCTGCGCCGACGCCGTCACAGTCGAGCTCAGCAACGAGGTTGCCATCAGACCCGCCGTCGCGAGGGCCACCGCCACACGCGCTCTCATCCGAACACCTCCCGTTCGGCGGCGGGATTGTTGGGAGTCACAACAATGACGGCCGCCGCCCTCCGGCGACAGGGCAGAACGGGTGAGAGCGCTTTCCCGAGCTTGTCCAGAGGCCAGCTCAGAGGTCCTTGGCCCAGTTCTGCCCGTTCAGCTCGGCGCCGAAGCTGCGGTGCCGCTCCTCGTCCACCAGCACGTAGCCCGCGCGCTGGTAGATCCGCCGCGCCGAGCTCAGGACGTCGTTGGTCCACAAGGTGATCCGCTTGTACCCGGCTGCCCTCGCGAAGCGCTCGCACTCCTCGACCAAGCGCGCGCCGACGCCCGTGCCGCGCGCGCTCGGCTCCACCAGCAAGATCCGCAGCTTGGCCGTCGCGTCGTCCTCCTTCAAGCAGAACACGCAGCCCACGCGCTCGCCGTCGACCTCGGCGATCCACCCGGCCTCGCGCGCGGAGTCGTGCCCGTCGACGAAGTCCGCCACGATCCGCGCGACCAGCGACTCGAAGCTCGCGTCCCATCCGTACTCCCGCGCGTACAGCTCGCCGTGCCGCTGCACCACCCAGCCGTAGTCGCCGACCCGCGTCGGCCGCAGCACCAGGGTGCGGTCCTTCGCTTCGCCGCCGAGCAGTCGCCGGATGGTGTTCATGGCGCCGACGACCTCGCCCCGCTCCTGCTCGCTGAGCCCGTCCAGCAGCGCGGCCACCTGGCCCGAGGACGCGTCGTCCAGCTCGCGCTGAGTCGCCCTTCCCTTGTCCGTCAAGCTGATCACCTGGCGTCGAGCGTCCACAGCGGACTTCGCGCGGGTGGTCAGCCCGTCGGCGTCGAAGCGGGTCAGCAGCCTGCTGAGGTACCCGGCGTCCACGTCCAGCTCCTTGCGCAGGTCCGCGACGTCGGCCGACTCGCACTGCGCCAGCTCGAACAGCACGCGCGCCTCGGTCAGCGAGAACGCGCCGTAGCGCAGTGCGCCCACCGAGTTCGTGTAGAACCGCGAGAACGCCCGGACTGACGAGACCACCGAATCATTGACCACGTCAATAATATAGTTGACTCCGTCAAGCTTATGCTCGGGGTTCTCGCCGAAATGCTTGAAACCGGATCGCGAGCGAGGGTCCGATACGCGGCATGACCACCGCGAACCGCCGCCGCGCCCTCACCTCCGCCGCGCTCGCGGCCGTGCTCGTTCTCGGCACCGCCACCCCCGCGCTCGCCGAGACCGTCGCCAAGTTCGAGAGCAAGGACGGCTACGGCTGGGGCAAGATCGTCTGGAAGCCGAGGCAGGACGGGCCCGCGGGTCCGCACAGCAAGTGGCCCTTCGAACTGACCCTCACCGCCGATCCCAAGGACGGCCACGGCCGCACCGGCGTGCAGTGGAAGGTCGTCTACAACAACCTGCCCGACACCGACTGGAAGTACTTCGTCGGCCCCACCTACAACAGGGCCACCGCCGGTCCGAAGAACATGCACATGACCAGCATCGCCGGGCCCGAGGGCATCCGCTTCCGCGTCTGCCGCAAGATGGACGACGGCAAGGACGTGTGCGGTTCGGAGACCCGTCTCTACAAGCGCTGAGGCCTGAGTCAGACCCGGCAGGGGAAGCGGGCGCGGACCTCGAAGCCGCCGCCGACGCGCGGCCCGGCGAGGAAGCTGCCGCCCGCGTCCTCGACCCTGGCGCGCATGCCGGTGAGCCCGCGACCGGGCGGTTTGGCCCGCTGCACCGCGCCCCGGCCCCGGTCGGCGACCTCGACCACGATCTCGTCGGCCTCTCGGCAGACCCGCACCTTCGCGCTGGTCGGCCCAGCGTGCCGGAGCACGTTGGTCAGCGACTCCTGCACCACGCGGTAGACCGCCGCGTCGATGTCCTCGGGCAGTTCCTCCGCCCTCAGGTTGACCTCCTGCTCCACGAGCATCCCGCCGGCGCGCACCCTCGACATGAGCGCAGGCAGTCCGCGAAGCCCGGTGGCCGCGGGGCAGTCGGTGTCCCTGGCGTGGATCGTGTCCAACGCCGACCGCAGCTCGGCCAAGGCCTGGGTGCTGGTCAACCGGATCGCTTCCAGCGCGGCCTTGGTCTGGTCCGGCTGCGCCTCCAGTGCCACCTGCGCCGCCCCGGCCTGCATCGCCACCACCGCGAACCCGTGCCCGGCGACGTCGTGCACCTCGCGGGCGATCCGCATCCGCTCCTCCAGCGCGGCCTTGGCCATCAGCGCGTGCCGCATCCGGTCCGACGCCGCCTGCCTGACCTGGGCGAGCCTGCCGAGCAGCCAGGGGACGACGAACCAGCCGGTCCACGCGATCACGATCAGCGCGGGCTGCCGGAAGTCGACCATCAGCCTGGGCAGCGCGAAGGCCACCCCGCCCGCCGCGGCGGCACCGCAGGCCAGGCCCGAGGTCGCGGCCGAGCGGCGCAGCGCCACCTCGAACATCGCCAGCACCATGCACAGGTGGATCGGGCCGTAGGGGTTGCCCAGCAGCGTGTAGACGCCGACCGCCACCACCGTCACCGCGAGCGCGGCCAGCGGAGCCCTCCGCCGCCACGCCAGGGCCGCCGAGCTGATCAGCGCGAGCGCGAAGCCCCACGCGTCGGGCGGACGTGCGTCGTCGAGCAGCTCGCCGAGCAGCGTCGAGCCGACGAGCACCAGTACCGCGAGCACCACCGCGTAGCGACAGTCCGCCCCGCTGGGCAGCCAGCCGCTCGCCCCGTCGTTGTCGCGCCGGGTCACCACGCCCCGCAGCCTAGAGGTACCAGCGGGTAACGTACACAGTTGTCCGTTTTTCGAACGTGGTCCCACTCTTTCCTGGAGCATCGCACCACCCCGACCGGCGCTTCGGCTCGTCTGGTCTGACCTGCGGATACGGCTATTCCCCAGTCTAAATTCGGCAAAGTCGACCGGACAGGTCCAT
Source organism: Allokutzneria sp. NRRL B-24872 (assembly GCF_002155965.1). GTDB lineage: Bacteria > Actinomycetota > Actinomycetes > Mycobacteriales > Pseudonocardiaceae > Allokutzneria. Next base: position 9,412 of record NZ_MUMH01000035.1, on the reverse strand, counting down.
TAGCGGGGTAATAGATTTTTTCACACTTACACAGATATTCACATTCGGATCAGGTCGAGCAGCCGCAACGCGAGTTCGGTCTCCAGCGCGCGTGCTGGCTCCTGCCAGCCCGGCCCGAGCAGCGCGGAGATCCGCTCCAACCGCTGCGCCACCGTGTTGACGTGCACGTTCAGCAGGTCCTTCGCCCTGGTCGGACTGCGCCCTGCCGCGAAGTACGCGCGCAGCGTCGGCACCAGGCTCGTCCCGCGCCTCGCGTCGTGATCCAGCAGCGCTCCGATCGTCGCCCGGACGAACGCCTTCGGCTCCGGCTGCTCGCCGAGCACCAGGCCGACGAAGCCCAGCTGCTCCGCGCTCGCTCCGCGCCCGGCTCCGCCCAGCGCCCGCAGCGCGGTCAGGCAGCGCGCGGCCTCCGCGTGCGCGGCCCGCACCTCGCCCGAGCCCGAATCCGAAGCCGCTCCTGCCGTCACGGGCTTGCGCAGCTCCGCGCCGAGCACGCGCGCGCTCCGCTCCGCGTGGTCGGCCGCGTCGCCCCCGGGGAGCAGCAGCACGACGTGGTCCTCGTGCTCAGTGGAGAGGCCGCCGTGCGAGCTCGCGAAGTGCGCCGCCGCCGACGCGAGCCCGGCAGGACCGGCGAGCACCACGACGGAGCACGGCGCGTCGAGGTCGAGTCCGAACCGCCGCGCGCGCTCGTGCTGAGGCGCGTGTCCGTTGAGGAGGTCGGAGAGCAACTGTCCGCGCTCGCGCTCCTCGGCCGCGAAGGCGCACTCGCGGACCAGCAGGTCGAGCGCGATCACCGAGGCGGCCACGTCCAGGTTCCGCCGCCCCTCGCCGTCGAGCTCCGGCCCGGTGCGGCTGACCTCGCCGACCCGCCGCCCGTGCGCGAGCGCCGCGACCTTGAGCGCCGGTCCGCCGCGCCGGCTCCCCGCGCGCGCCAGCTCCCGGCCCTCCGCGTCGGTGATCACCACCGTTCCGCCGAGCCAGCCCGCGACCACCTCCGCGAGCCCGCCCGCTCCGCCGCCCGCGGCGGCGACGGCCACCAACCGCTCGACCACCGTCACGCCCCCAAACTATGGGGTAGCGGGGATCTGGTCGGGGTCGGCGCGCAGGTCGCGGTGCCGGGTCTCGGGGGAGAGCGCCACGGCGACCACCGAGATCACCGACATCCCCGCGAGGTAGAGCGCGATCGCGAACCAGCCGCCGTAGGCCGCCAGCAGCGCCGTCGCGATGATCGGTGCCAGCGAGCCCGCGAAGATCGACGCCAGCTGGTAGCCGATCGAGGAGCCGGAGTAGCGGACCCGGGTGCCGAACATCTCCGCGAAGTAGGCGGCCTGCGGCCCGTACATCGCGCCGTGGAAGACCAGTCCGATCGTGACCGCGAGCGTGATCGCGCCGAAGGAGCGCAGGTCCAGCAGCGCGAAGAAACCGAACGCCCACACGCCCGTCCCGGCCGCGCCGAACAGGTAGACCGGGCGCCTGCCCACGCGGTCCGACAGCGCTCCCCACAGCGGGATCACCACGAAGTGCACCGCCGAGGCGATCAGCACCGCGTTCAACGCGACGCCGCGGTCGAGCTTCAGGTGCTGCTCCACGTACACCAGCACGAACGCGGTGATCAGGTAGTAGCCCGCGTTCTCGGCGAAGCGGGCGCCCATCGTGATCAGGATTTCCTTGCGGTAGCGGGTGAACACCACCGACACCGGAGGACGCTCGTCGGTGCCCTTGGCTTGCTCCGCGGCTTCGACGAAGACCGGCGACTCCGCGATGGAGAGCCTGATCCACATGCCGATCAGCACCAGCACGCCGGAGAACAGGAACGGCACGCGCCAACCCCACGACAGGAAGTCCTCGTTGCTCTGCGTCGCCGAGAGCACCGCCATCGCCGCCGATGCGAGGATGTTGCCGCCCGGCACTCCGGCCTGCGGCCAGGACGCCCAGAAGCCGCGGTGCTTGTCCGAGCCGTGCTCGGAGACGATCAGCACCGCGCCGCCCCACTCGCCGCCCACCGCGAAGCCCTGCACCAGGCGCAGCAGCGTCAACAGGATCGGCGCGCCGATCCCGATGGAGGCGTAGGTCGGCAGCAACCCCATCGCGAAGGTCGCGATCCCCATCATCAACAGGCTCGCGACCAGCAGTTTCTTCCGCCCGAGCCGGTCGCCGTAGTGGCCGAACACCAGCCCGCCCAGCGGCCGCGCCAGGAAGCCGATCGCGTAGGTCACGAACGCCAGCAGCGTGCCGACCAGCGGGTCCGACGCCGGGAAGAACAGCTTGTTGAACACCAGCGCCGCGGCCGTGCCGTAGATGTAGAAGTCGTACCACTCCACCGTGGTGCCGGCGAGACTGGCGCCGACCACCCTCAGCGTGTTGGACCTGCCCGCCATGGCGCCTCCCCGACCCGTGTCCCGCCACGACGGTAGAGGTGATGTGGATCTCAGCCCATGTGTTTCAACCCCACACCCGCGTGCCGTCGGCGGTGCTCGCGAACCACCTCGATGCGTCCGGTCGACCGATTCAAGTCCATTGTGGACAGCGGAAGACCTCGGACGGGACGGGCGCGGTGCCTGCCACCGCCTCGGCGTAGGACCAACCGGGCGAAGGGGCAGCCGGAGCGGATCTCGCGCACCACCCTGCGGCTGCGGCGACGGGCCCGCAGGTGCCGCCAGGGCGTGCTGTCCCAGGCTCCGAGGAAGAGGAGGGCGAAGACGGTCATGAGGAAGGGGGCGATCAGGTCAGACACGGCGGAGCTCCCACCGGCCAACGGACGCGGACATGTGCGTCACCTCCGCCGGGGAGACACCGCACGGATCACCCGATGACGCCGTTCTCACCGGATCGGGGTGACGAGGACCCCTTTGCACTAACGGACGATCCACGGTACGCACGCTCAGGCGGAGTCTCTTGGGCGGAACGGGGTGGGATGGACTCGACCGACGGACCCCGGCGTCCCCGGCGCTCGGCGGCCCTCGACGTGCGGGTCCGTGGCCGCCAGGTGCTGCTGACCACCTCGCTCGGCACCGTCATGGTGCTCGACCAGGACACCGCGCGGCAGCTGATCACCGTGCTCACCACCGCCGTCGAGCTGACCGAACTCCCCTGACCCCAGGCATTTCCCGGTTCGGTGCCGTGGCGGACACTCGCCGCGTGAAGATCCCCGGCCTCGTCGTCGACGACTCCCCTGACCGGCCGTTGTGCCGGCCCCGCGTGACCTTCGAGCGCAGCGCCGTCGCCGTTCGAGCGGCCCTGGCCGCCTATGACCGCGACAGACTCGTCGACTTCGAGGCGGAGTTCCACATCGCGATGGCCGAGGCAGACGACGACTTCGACCTGGGGCGCGTAGACGCCGTGGTCCAGCGCTGGTTCGCCGTCGCCCTCATGGCCGCCAATCCTGAGTACGTGGCCGCGATCGACGAGGACCAGCGCCGCATCGAAGAGGGCGACCCGAGTGTGATCGTTGATCACGTCGAGCGTGGACCGTGAGCAGGTTCGAGGTGGCGTGGGTGTCGCATGCCGAGGCCCAGTACCAGAGTCTTCCACCGGAAGTGCAGCGAGCGGTCAGCCGTCACATCGCTCGCTTGACGGCTGACCCCGAGCGCAACGCCACCTGCGATGCGAAGACAGACCGGTGGACGAGCGCCTTCGACTACGGGTTGATCACTTACTTGGTCCACAGTGCGGTCCTGCGCATCACACTGCTGCGGATCACCGCGCCGGGCGCAGGGTAGGCGTAGCCGACCGCGCGCAGCGCGACGGTGGGACCTCCCAAGCGCGAATCTCCCTGAACGACCCGTTCAGTGCGTTGAACGCACTGAACGGGTCGTTTGGTGCGTTCAAGTACCTAAACGGGTCGTTCAGGCGCTACGCGGCGTGGGTCAGCCGAGGGTGATGGGGATGCCGATCACCTGGCGGTTGCCGGGGTGCTCGGTCAACGCCCACAGGCGCTTTGCGGACGCCTGGTAGGAGAGGTCCTCGGGGCCGGCGGGCAGGTGCGAGGTGGAGCTGGCCGCGCCGACCTTGGAACGGTAGAGCACGCCGGCGGTGGTGGAGGTGCGGCTGCTGCTGAGCATGAAGGTGTCCTTGTACGCCAAGGCTCCCTGGATCTTCGGGTGCGAGCTGCGGTAGGCGCCGGCAGCGGTTTCCTCGGCGAGCTTGTTGTCGGCGTTGAGGTTCCACCGCGTCAGCCGCGAGCCGCCCTTGCCGTCGTAGTAGTACTCACCGGCGATCAGCGACGGGGTCGTGGTGCTGCGATCCAGGCCGACGAAGGAGAAGCACAGCGGCGCGGTGACGGGCGGCGAGACGGAGCAGCTGCCATTGCCGCTCTGCCCGTAGCTGCCGACCTGCGGCAGCACGTAGCGGTAGTCGTAGGCGTAGTACTTGCCGTCGGCACCCTTGCCGATCTTGGACTTGCCGGGGTCGGCCTCGGTGCGCCAGAGGTGGCGCAGGTCGAAGACGCGGAACCCGCGCTTGGTGTCGGCGACGTAGAGGAAATCGCCCACCCAGGCGATGCCGCCCGCGTGCACCTTCACCGGGCCGAAGGTGTCGTCGCTGGTCGGTTCGACGAGCAGGACGTGCCGGTAGGACACCTTGGCCGGGTCGTCGTAGTTGACGAAGGAGATCCGCACGCCCTTGGGCTTCGGCGCGTTGTCGCTGTGCCAGCTGACGAGCATCGCCTTGTGCCCGCCGTAGCTGCCGGAGGCCGAGGAGTCCCAGCTGCCGGTGATCCCCTGCGGGTACCACTGCTTGTCGGTGGTGTCCCCGTCGTTCTGCCAGCAGAAGCCGCTCGCGCCGCTGATCCCGGTCGGGCGGCACAGCGGCCGGGCCTTGCGGTTGCCGTCGGCGAGCACGTCCGCGAAGGACGCCCGGCGCAGCTTCCCGTCCAGTGCGGCCACTCGTGGCGCGTAGCGCGCGAAGCTCCCGCCCTCGGCGAGCTTGTACGGGGTGCGCGAGATCTGGGTCAGCTCAGCGGCGGCGGCTGTCGCAGGGGTGACCGCGCCGGCGATGAGCAGCACCGCGGCGGCCAGGGAGGTCATGAGGCGCATCGGTTCCTCCAGGTGCGGGGAGCCGATGTCTAACAAGTTCTCACCAACTGCGGAGGCATTTCGTGAAGACTTCTTACGAAGTGCGGCTGTTCGGGCGTGAGCGAGGGGCCGGGCGGCGCAACGGTGGGACCCCAGCGGATCGGGGTCCCACCGGCGCTTCCCCCAGGCGCTTCCGAGCCTGCCCCGCGCGCCGCGGCGCGGCCAGGGTGCTGGGACGTCGTGGGACGGAACCAGCTCCTGAGCTGCGGCGCAGTCGCGGAGATCCGGTGCGGGGCGGGACGGGGGATCAGTCGAACTTGACCGAGCCGCCCGCGGACTCGTCGTCGGTGCCGAGGACGTGACGGTCGCAGGTGACCGTCGCGCAGGTGATCGCCTCGATCTTGTGGCCGGGGTGGCGGGCGATTTCCGGCTGCCCGGCGATCGGCGTCAGGGCGAGGCGGCCATTGGTGATCGAAACGCGCGCGGCGCGATAAAGAGTGGAGGTGAACGGGCCCTCGTCCCCGGGATCGGATGCCGAAGAGGCGAGGATTTCTCCGGAATGCGTGATCGCGATATCCGAAATGTGCCTGACGTCCTTTTCGGGGTAGTTCGCCCGAATGCTCAGCGAGGTGGTGGGGCCGAAAGTCATCCGCGTCAGGTCCAGTTCGGCGGCGATGAGCCTGCCCGCTCGCGCGTCCTGGCCGCGGTCCGCCCACGTCGCGACGGTGCGCCCGCCGAGCACCGAGAGCGCGAAGCCCTCGTAGTTGTCGCCGTCGACGCCCTTGGGCAGGGTGAACTCGCTGAGAACGCGAACCTCCTTGTCGTGCAGGGAGATCCGGGCGCCCTTGCCGTAGCTGGCGAGCGCGACGAACTCGTTCGGTCGCCCGGGGACCGCGGCCAGCGACTCGAGGTCGTCCAGCACGGTGCCCTTCCACTTCAGCGGCGTCACCTTCGCGCCGGGAAAGGTGACGAGGGCGGCGCGGTTCTCGCCGGATTTCTTGTTGTCCCGCACGATCAGTAGCTGACCGCTCGCGGTGAGTGCCGAACCGCTGACTCCGGAGGTGGTTCCGGAACCCACCGGCAGCCAGTCCGTGGCCGCCGGGGGAAATACGTAGAAAAATAAGAGCGACAGGGCCGCCGCGATTGTTTGGATCACATTCGGAGCATAAGCATCGAGGCCTTGTTCCTGGAAGCACTGGCAAGTGAGACCTTCGCCCCGTGTGCGCGATGATGGGGCGGTGGGAGCAACCGAGGCGCTCGCCGAGTTCGCCGCCGCGCTGCGCGGGCTGAAGGAGCGGTCGGGGCGCAGCTTCGCCGCGCTGGCGCACCGGACCGGGACGAGCCGGTCGACCCTGCACCGCTACTGCGCCGGAACGGTGCTCCCACCGGATTTCCGCCTGGTCGGCCAGGTGGCGGCCGTGTGCGGGGCCACCCGCCGGGAGCTGGCGCGGCTGCGCGGCCTGTGGGAGGTGGCCGAAGCCGCGGCCCCGGCCGAGCAGCCCGGTTGGCGGCCCCGCAACGAGCTGCCCAGGGACATCGGCGACTTCACCGGCCGCGACGCCGAAGTGGACGCGCTGCTGGCCGCCGTCGCCACGTCGGACGTGCACGCGATCGACGGCATGGGCGGGGTCGGCAAGACCTCGCTCGTCGTGCGGTGCGCCCACCGGCTCGCGCCGAGCTATCGGGACGGCCAGTTCTTCGTCGACCTGCACGCGCACACGCCGGGGCATCCGCCGCTGAGCCCGGCTGCCGCGCTGGAAACGCTGCTGCGCGCGGTCGATGTGCCGGGGGAGCGCATTCCGCCGACCGTCGAGCAGCGCGCCGCGTTGTGGCGGTCGACGCTCGCAGGCCGTCGAGTCCTGCTCGTCCTGGACAACGCCGCCGATGCCGCGCACGTGCGCTCGCTGCTTCCCGGACACGCCGGCTGCCTGACGCTGATCACCAGTCGCAAGCGCTTGTCGGAGGTGGACGGCGCGAGATCGCTCGCTCTGGACGTGCTGCGCGAAGACGAGGCCGTCGGCCTGTTCCGGCGCATCGCCGGTGCCGAGCGCGGCGACGACGCGTCCGTCCGCGAGTGCGTGCGGCTGTGCGGATTCCTCCCGCTGGCCATCAGGATCGCCGCGGCCCGGCTCCGCGACCGTCCAGTGTGGACGATCGAGCACTTGAACAAGCGGCTCCGCAGGCGCACTCGCGGTCTGTCCGAGCTGAACGCGGTTTTCGCGCTGTCCCACCAGCATCTCGACGAGGCGCAGCGGCGGGTGTTCCGCTTGCTCGGCCTGCACCCCGGTGCCGATATCGACGCGGACGCCACTGCCGCCCTGGCCGGGATCGAGCCGCTGGACGCGGAGGACCTGCTTGAGTCCCTTGTGGACGTTCACCTCGTGCAGCAGCGAGAACCCGGTCGTTACCGGCTGCACGACCTGCTTCGCGGGCACGCGGCCGCAACGGCTGTCGCAGAAGAAGATCCCGCTGCTGTGAACGAGTCCTTGGTGCGGCTGTGGGACTACTACCTCGCCGCCGCGACCCGGGCGTCGTCGCAGTGGCTGGAGGCTGAGCGCGCCAACCTGGTCGCGGTTGTCGAGCACTGCTCCGATGAGCACGCGTGGCGAATTTCCGTTGTGCTGTGGCAGTTCTTCCTCTCGCGGGCCTATCACCAGGACTGGCAGCGCACGCACGAGATCGCGCTCGCGGCCACCGAACGGCTCGGGGATCTCGACGCCCGCGCGGAGATCTTGAAGAACCTCGGTGTGCTCAACTGGCGCCTCGGCAACGACGCGCAGGCGATCGCGCAGTTGCGGGAGGCGCTCGACCGCGATCTGGCCACGGGCAACGAACGCGACGAGGCCAGGACGCGCGGTCGGCTCGGCCTGGTGCACGATTGGCAGGGCGAGCACGAGGAGGCGCTGCGTCATTTCTTGCGCTCCGATGAGCTGTACGAGAAGTTCGGCGTCGAGTCCGGCCGCGCGCCGTCGATACTCGGCCTCGGCAGCGCGTACCGCCAGCTCGGCGAGATCTCGTTGGCGCGCAAGGAACTCGACCGGGCGCTGACGGTCAGCGAGGCCACCGGCGATCTGTGGTCGCGGAGTTTGGCGTTGACCAACCTCGGTTTGATCGATGTCGACGAGGGCGATGACGACAGCGCCCGTTCTCGTTTCGAGCAGGCGTTGGAGTTGAGCGAGCGGTTGGGCGACCGCTGGTCGTGGGGTCTTGCCGTGAGTTCGCTCGGCGCGCTGCACCGCAGGCTCGGCGAGCACGAGGAGGCGCTCAGCTTCCAGCGCCGCGCTCTGGACAACGCCACCCGCAGCGGTGACCGCTGGGCGATGGGCTTGGCGCACATCGGGCTCGGCAAGATCCGGCACCAGCTGGGTGAGCTTCCGCTGGCCCGCGAGCACCTGGAGCTGGCCCTGGCGCACGCCGAGGAGCTGGGCAACCGCATGCTGCTGGCCGAGGCGCGGGCCGCGCTGGACACCTTCGGCTGATCACTCCTTCGATCGAACAGCCCCGGCCGTGCCCTGCCGGTTGGCGTGCGCGTGCATACTGTCGCCTGCATGAAGCGTCCCATCATCGCAGCGTTCTGCGTTCCGGTCGCACTCCTCCTCGCCGCCCCGTCCGCTTCGGCGGCCCCGCCGGCTCCCGTGCCCAAGGGCGATATCACAGCCGCCGTGAAGGCTGTCGGCACGAGTTTCGACGCCGCCTGCGCCCAGAAGAAGGGTGTGCGGTTCGTGCTCGCGGGCACCGACATCATCGCCAAGCAGGCCAAGAAGATGCCCGATCCCGTCAAGAAGTTCGTCAACGCCGTCTGGCACGAGCTGTACAAGTTCCCCGACCCGTGCGCTGCTGATTCCCGTGCCGCCATGGACAAGTTCGTCGCCGAACGCTATGCGGCGGAACGGAAAACCATCGACAGCTACTACGTCGCGCACCAGGCCGACTGCGACAAGGGTGCATGGACGATCGTCGAGAAGCTCAAGGAACTGCTCACCAAGATCTGATTTCCAGCGGGGTTCCGGCTCGGCCTGGGGCCCTCGCGCCCCAGGCCGAGCCTCAGTTCCGTTGTGCTGACCACCTTTCAGGCATCCTCATCCAGTGAGTCGTGGGTCGACTCTGATGTTGCGCATCGGTTTCCGCTCCGCATCCACCCACGGTGGTGGGATGAAGTCCGGCCTTCCGTCCTCGGCGAAGACGATCTTCCAGTCCTCTTGGTGGATAGCGTGATGGTGGTGCGAGCACAACAGCGTCATGTTGTTCAGATCCGTTGGCCCTCGGTGCTTTGTCCAGTGCAATACGTGGTGAGCTTTGGGCTTGCCCCGGTTTGGTGGACACCGTCAGAGTGGTCGGTGGCTCGGCCGCGGGAAGGTGTCGTGATGGCGAACAAGTTCTCGTTGGAGTTCAAGGCTCAG
>NZ_MUMH01000349.1:671-861 GCF_002155965.1 Allokutzneria sp. NRRL B-24872 | reverse complement strand
GCTCGCACTTCGATGAGCCGATGGCCGCCGAACAACCGGCCATCGAACAACCGGCCGCCGAACAACTGCCTGTCGAGGAACCGGCCGACAACCATCTGGCCGACGACTCCTTCGAGGACGATTTCGAGGCCGATCCGCTGCTGGACGCGCCGTTCCTGGGCGACCCGCGCCTGGACGAGCCGCTCCGCGA
>NZ_MUMH01000349.1:0-627 GCF_002155965.1 Allokutzneria sp. NRRL B-24872 | reverse complement strand
CCTCGACGACTCACGGGAAGCGGAGGACGAAGACAGCTCCTGGCCGGTCATCGACCCCGATCCTGAACCGCGGCACGACGTCGTCGACGAGTTCGAGGACGAGCCTGTCGCCGACGAGGACCACCCGGCGCCCGACGAGTCGCCCGAGCCCGCGTTCTTCGAGGCGCCGACGACGCAGTTCCCGGTGATCGTCGAGGACGGCCGGGCCCGGCTCGCCGATGACGAGTTCGCCGACGATCCCGACTACTCCGGGCAGGAGACCTCGTTCTCCGCCGATGAGCTGGAAACCCGTGCGGCGCAAGGGATCGAGCCAGCGGACGACGAGTACGACCTGCCGAGCGGCCTGCTGCCCTCGGTGGTGGGCTTCACCGCGATGCCGGACTCGCACACCGCCTCGCCAGCGGCTGACGCGGACGCCGCCGACCTCGACGACGACCTGGTGGAGATCACCGACGTCCGACTGGCCGACGAGCCGGACCCACTGCCCGAGGCGGTCGTCGAGTCCTACCACCGCGACCGCTGGTCGGAGCCGGACGAGCTGGAGCTGTCCGCCCTGCCCAGCTTCAGCGAGCCCGAGCCCGAGCCGGAACTGGAACCCGAGGCCGACGCGACCGAGCAGGCGCGCAA
>NZ_MUMH01000348.1 GCF_002155965.1 Allokutzneria sp. NRRL B-24872 | reverse complement strand
GGACCGCCGCGAGCGCATCCTGCTGACCGGCGACCTGCCCTCGCCCGCCGCGCCGCCCACGGGCTGCCGGTTCCACACCCGCTGTCCCTGGCGGCAGCCGGGCAAGTGCGACACGGAACGACCCGCGCTGCGCGAGCTGGTGCCGGGTCACAAGGTCGCCTGCCACTGGGCCGAGGACATCCGCGACGGCAAGATCCAGCCGCACGCGGTGGAGCCGGAGTTGGTCGAGGTCAACGACACGATCTCGCCGGACATCAGCGCCGCGGGACCGGCCTCGGTGACCGAGGTCATCTGAGCTGAAGTCTGCTGAACGGAGTCGAGGGGGCGTCCGAAAGGGCGCCCCCTTCTCGTGCGCGTACCGCCTGATCAGGCGAATTCCGCGAAACTCCGGTCGGATGTCAGCGCTTTTTTAGCCCGATTTGTGACCATCGCCTCAGTCCGGCGGGTGGCCCTGCCTCCACCCGCACCCCTGCAACGGACGAAAGAGGGCTGAAGCATGTCCATCACCGTGCGCGCAGCACGCTCCGCCGCAGCCGCCGCCGTGCTCGTCGCGGCGCTCGGATTCGGCATGGTGGCCCCCGCCGG
>NZ_MUMH01000347.1:398-759 GCF_002155965.1 Allokutzneria sp. NRRL B-24872 | reverse complement strand
GTGGTAGCACGGTGGGCGGGGCGGTGGCGGCGCCGAGACGATGGAGCGACCCACCAGATGACCTTGTCTCACCGGAGCCGTGCCGCGCGCACGTCCGGCCCGAGAGGAACACATGCATCGCAGAACGCTGCCCAGCGCGCTCGTCGCCGTCGCGCTGGTGGCGGTGAGCGCGGCAGTGCCCGCGTCCGCCGCCCCCGAACCCGCGCCCGGCAAGACGAGCCGGACAGTCACGCTGATCACCGGTGACCGCGTGCACCTGGACGCCACCGGGGTCCCGGTGCACACCGAGGCCGCGCCGAACCGGGCCGGGACGAGGTTCCTGAACTCGACCCGCAACGGCCACCACTACGTGATCCCGGAG
>NZ_MUMH01000347.1:0-317 GCF_002155965.1 Allokutzneria sp. NRRL B-24872 | reverse complement strand
CCGCTCGGCACCGGCACTGCCGCAGGGCAGCAGGCGCGCGGGCGGGGTCGCCGCGCTCGGCATCACCTCGGTGAGCACGCCCAAGGCCAGCGCGACCGCCACGTGGGAGAGCCTGCGCGGACCGAGCGGCGCGCGGTCGATCAGCGGCGCGGACCGCGTGTGGCTCAACGGGAAGATGTCCTACTCCAACGACACCAGCGTCCCGCTGACCGGAGCGCCGCAGGCGTGGAAGTCCGGGCACACCGCCAAGGACGTCACCGTCGCGGTGCTGGACTCCGGCATCGACGCCAAGCACCCCGACCTCGTCGGCGTGGTCG
>NZ_MUMH01000346.1 GCF_002155965.1 Allokutzneria sp. NRRL B-24872 | reverse complement strand
CGGTTCTGCTGCCCTTGGACGAGCGCGACCGCGCGTGGCGCGAGGAGGTCTTCGGCCCCGTCGTGTCCGTGCTGCCGTTCGAGGACGAGGCCGACGCCGTGCGGTTGGCCAACGACACGGAGTACGGCCTGTCCGGCTCGATCTGGACCCGCGACGTCGGCCGGGCACTGCGCGTCTCCCGTGCCGTCGAAGCGGGGAACCTTTCGGTGAACTCCCACTCCTCGGTCCGGTTCTCCACGCCGTTCGGCGGTTTCAAGCAGTCCGGCCTCGGCCGGGAGCTGGGCCCCGACGCGCTGGACGGCTTCACCGAGGTCAAGAACGTCTTTGTGGCAACGGAGGAATGAGGACCATGCAACGTCTCCAGGACAGGGTCGCCGTGATCACCGGCGGCGCCAGCGGCATCGGGCTCGCCACTGCCAGGCGCTTCGCCGAGGAGGGCGCGAGGGTCGTGATCGTCGACGTCGACTCGTCCGCGGGTGAGGCCGCCGCCCGGGAGGTCAACGGCGACTTCCAGTACGCCGACGTGGCCAACGAGGAGGACGTGCGGCGGTTGTACGCGGCCGTGCACGGTCTTCACGGGCGGATCGACATCGCGTTCAACAACGCGGGCATCTCCCCGCCCGAGGACGACTCGATCCTCACCACCGGCCTCAAGGCGTGGCAGCGGGTCCAGCAGATCAACCTCACCTCCGTGTACCTGTGCTGCAAGTACGTGCTGCCGTACATGCAGGAGGCCGGGAAGGGCTCCATCATCAACACCGCGTCGTTCGTGGCCGTGATGGGCGCCGCGACCTCGCAGATCTCCTACACCGCGTCCAAGGGCGGCG
>NZ_MUMH01000345.1 GCF_002155965.1 Allokutzneria sp. NRRL B-24872 | reverse complement strand
TCGCCGCGGAACTCCGGGACGACGCCGACGCGCACGCCGGTCAGGTCGGCCTTGGCGCCCTCGCGCGCGGCGGCGACCACGGCGGGCACCGGGGCGTTGATGGAGGTGGAGTCCAGCGGGTCGTAGCCGCCGATGACCTCGTGCAGCAGCGCCGCGCGCGAGGGCGCCAAGGCCGACCTGACCGGCGTGCGCGTCGGCGTCGTCCCGGAGTTCCGCGGCGAGGGCTACCAGCCCGGCGTCATCAGCGCCTTCGAGCAGGCCGTCGAGCAGCTGCGCGCGCTGGGCGCGGAGATCGTCGAGGTCCCCTGCCCGAACTTCACCTACGCGCTGCCCGCCTACTACCTGATCGCGCCGAGCGAGGCCTCCTCCAACCTGGCCCGCTTCGACGCGATGCGCTACGGCCTGCGGGTCGAGGACGACGGCGCGCACAGCGCCGAGGAGGTCATGTCGCTGACCCGCGAGGCCGGTTTCGGCCCGGAGGTCAAGCGCCGCATCATGATCGGCACCTACGCGCTGTCCTCCGGCTACTACGACGCCTACTACGGCTCGGCGCAGAAGGTCCGCACGCTGATCACCCGCGACTTCGAGTCGGCCTTCCAGCAGGTCGACGTGCTGGTCTCGCCGACGA
>NZ_MUMH01000344.1 GCF_002155965.1 Allokutzneria sp. NRRL B-24872 | reverse complement strand
GAGGGCTGGAGTTGCCTCCTGGTGACGCGGGCGACACGGGTCACGAGGGGGACCCCACGGATGTCCCACCCGGCGCGGTGTCCCTGGCGCGGCCCATGGAGCGGGGCTCCATAGGCCCGGAGCTGGACTGGAACGCCGACGCCTGGCTCGAAGTGCGTACACGCGCCCAGCGGGCCGGCCGCGCCTACATCTGGCTGAACCTCGTCGAACAGCGGCTGCGCGCCGTGGTGGCCGCCGTGCTGCGGCCCATCTACGAGCCCGTCCACGGCGACGACTGGGTGGTCGCCGCCGCCGGGCCCGCCGGACAGGAGTGGGTGCAGCGGGCCGTCGCGGTCCGCGAGGTCAGCCGCCGCAAGGGCTATCTGCTCGACCCCGCCGACGACAACACCCTGAGCTTCCTCACCCTGCCCCAGCTCCGCGAGCTGATGGTGCAGCACTGGCCCTGCTTCGAGCCGTACCTCGACGAGCGGCGCGACGTGGAACTGGCGCTGGACGAGCTGGAGGTCACCCGCAACGTCGTCTCCCGCAACCGGGCCCTGTCCGAGGCCGTCCTCGCCCAGGCCG
>NZ_MUMH01000343.1 GCF_002155965.1 Allokutzneria sp. NRRL B-24872 | reverse complement strand
TCGTCGTCATGGGCCTGGTCGGCTGGTTCGTGGTCTGGCAGGTCATGGACAACGTCGACAACCTGTCCGACCGCGTCAAGGACGGCATCGAGGAACTCAAGCACTGGCTGCTCGACAGCCCGTTCCACGTCACCGAGCAGCAGATCAACGACATCGCCAAGAACCTCAGCGAGGCCATCGGCGCCAACGCCGAGCAGATCACCTCCGCCGGACTCCAGGGCGTCACCGTCATCGTGGAGGCCATGACCGGCATACTCCTCGCGATGTTCTGCACCCTCTTCCTGCTCTACGACGGGAAGAAGGTCTGGGAGTGGACGCTCAAGCTGGTGCCCGCCCAGGCCCGGCCGGGCGTCGCCGGCGCGGGACCGCGCGCCTGGCGCACCCTCACCGCCTACGTCCGCGGCACCGTCCTCGTCGCCCTCATCGACGCCGTCTTCATCGGCCTCGGACTCTGGTTCCTCGACGTGCCGATGGCGGTGCCGCTGGCCGTCTTCATCTTCCTGTTCGCCTTCATCCCGCTGGTCGGCGCGGTCATCTCCGGAGCCCTCGCCTGCCTCGTCGCCCTCGTCACCAACGGCGTGTTCACCGCCCTCATGGTGCTCGTCGTCGTCCTCGCCGTGCAGCAGATCGA
>NZ_MUMH01000342.1 GCF_002155965.1 Allokutzneria sp. NRRL B-24872 | reverse complement strand
AAGCGTGGGATAGGCGCGGCGCGTCAGGGGTAGCCGAGAGGCATGACAGCTGCTGCCGCACACCGGGTCGTGATCGTCGGAGCGGGCTTCGGCGGACTGGCCGCCGCGCGGGCGCTCAAGGACGCTCCCGTCGAGGTCACGGTCGTGGACCGGATGAACCACCACCTCTTCCAGCCGCTGCTCTACCAGGTGGCGACCGCGCTGCTGCCGCCCGGCGACATCGCCCCGGCCATCCGCGACGTGCTCCGCGGGCAGCGCAACGCGAAGGTGCTGCTCGGCGAGGTGGTCGGCTTCGACACCACGGGCAAGCACGTCGAGGTCGTCCTCTCCGACGGTGCGCGCCGCGAACTCGACTACGACACGCTCGTCGTCTCGGCGGGAGCGACCGACAGCTACTTCGGCCACGACGAGTGGCGCGAGGTGGCGCGGCCGATGAAGACCCTCGCCGACGCGATCGACCTGCGCTCGCGGCTGCTGTCGGCCTTCGAGAACGCCGCCGCGGCGGAGAGCGCCGAGGAGCGCGACCGGTGGATGACGATCGCCATCGTCGGTGCCGGCCCGACCGGCGTGGAGCTGGCCGGACAGGTCGCCGCGATGGCCAGGCG
>NZ_MUMH01000341.1 GCF_002155965.1 Allokutzneria sp. NRRL B-24872 | reverse complement strand
GAGCAGCACGCTGCAGTTCGACCAGGACCCGCGGTTCGAGCGCGACTACGCGACGATCTTCGTCCGGAACGACGCGAAGAACCAAGCTGCCTATCACGTCCGCCGCGACTTGGCGGACGAAGCGAAGCTCGCCGAACTGCAGGCGTTCGCGCAGCGGGAGCTGCCGCCGATCCTGTCGAGCAACGACGTGGCCCGCCGCCGCGGCTGCGCGAACATCGTGCCGGGCTTCTCGGCCTGACGGTCCACAAAGGACGCGGGAATTAAATGCGTTGCCCGGTGCGCCGGGCTCCGGCATGCTTTTTCCAGCACCGCAAGGACCGCCACCGAGAGGAGGAGATCGTGAACCGGCAAGCGAACCGATGCGGCACGATCTCCCGTGCCGTTCGCTGAATCTTCCTGAAGGCTCTTCGCGCCCACCCCTCGCTACCTCGGGTCGGCCGCCGCGAAGAGCGCGGTCTGCGCCCGCCCGGGGAGGGGCGTGCGCGCAGACCGCCCCGTCCCGGTAGCTCAGCAGGACAG
>NZ_MUMH01000340.1 GCF_002155965.1 Allokutzneria sp. NRRL B-24872 | reverse complement strand
CCCGCGCCGCGTCCTCTTGCTCCATCATTTCCCCCCAGGCATCTACTTTCCTGGGGGGAAAGTAGCAGCTCGCCGAGCAAGAAAGGAAGGGGTGTCGCGAACGGCCGCGAGGCGCTGCCGGATGAACCGGTCCTGCTGCGGCCCCCAGCGGTCCACGCTGCCGGGGCGCGTGGTCTGGCCGGGGTGCTTGCGATAGGCCCAGGTCACGGCGGGTTCCTGGTAGCCGTCGTGGACCTCGCTGATCGCGATGAACAGGCCGACGTCCTGCGCGCGTGGAATCGCCGCCCAGCCGCCGAAGGCGCGCACGAGCGCGGTCGGCAGCACCAGCCCGGCACAGGCGACCTGGCACAGGCCGGTCTCCTCGTAGAGCTTGCCGATCGTGCCCGCGGGGACGCGCCCGCAGGGGTAGCGCAGCTCGTACGGCACGCGCACGCCGTCGATCAGGTCGTCCGCCTGGCCGACCGCCCAGCCGATCCCGGGCTGTTCGGCGAACACCTCGATGAGCCTGGCGAGCCCGCCCGGCAGGAGAACGTCGTCGTAGTCCAGCACCGCGAGCAGCTCACCCCTGGCGCGGCTGAGGGCCAGGTTCCGCGTCGTGGCCGTGCCCAGCTGCGCGCCGTTGGCCTCGTAGCGCGCCCGCGGGCACAACTCGCGCGCCGACGGCTCCTCACCGTCCTCCTGGACCAGCCACTCCAGCTCCCATCCGGCCGGGAGTTCCTGCGCGGCAACGCTGTGCGCCGCCTCGACGAAGAACTCCGGCACCGGCCGACGCACCGCCGTGAGCACCGAGATCAACGGCACCGCCCCACCCCCGCTTCTCGCGTTGTGGCTAC
>NZ_MUMH01000034.1:29934-30144 GCF_002155965.1 Allokutzneria sp. NRRL B-24872 | reverse complement strand
GTAGGGGTAGCGGACGACTCGTTCGGCCCGGATGGACGGCGCCCAGACCGGGAGCATGTTCGTCATGAACTCGCCCGGCCGCACCATCGTCCACTCCACACCGGAGTCCATCACCGCCTGCTCCACCACCGGGTGGTGATGGGTGTCGAGGCCGACGGTGACGGCCGCGGCGGAGAGCACGACGATCCTCCGCACGCCCGCCTTTCGAGC
>NZ_MUMH01000034.1:0-29929 GCF_002155965.1 Allokutzneria sp. NRRL B-24872 | reverse complement strand
GTCGCCGCGCACGACCTCGACCTCGGCGGGCAGGTCGGCTGTCGCGGGGGTGCGGGTCAGCGCGCGCACGGGCACCCCGGCCCGGAGGAGTTGATCGACCACGTGCCGTCCCACCAGCCCCGTCGCCCCGGTGACCATGACCTTCTTCGGCTCATCGCTCATGAGCTGAAGACTAGGACCGTTCGCGGTCACCGCCCGCCCTAGATGAGCCCTTCGCGCATCGCGTAGGCGACGGCGTGCGAGCGGTTGCGCAGGTGGAAGCGCGAGGTCACGTCGTGCAGGACGTTCTTGACCGTGCGCTCGGAGTAGGACAGGCGGGTCGCGATGTCCTTGGTCTCCAGGCCCTGCGACACCAGCCGGAGCACGTCGGCCTCGCGCCGGGAGAGCCCGTTGAACCCGGCCCCGTTGCTGATCATGTTGCGTTGCATCCGCGCCACCTGTTTGAGCAGCCGCGCCAGCATCTCCGGCGGCAGCGCGGCCTCCCCGCGCGCGGCCCGGCCCACCACGTCGGCGAGGTGCTCCGCGCTGGCCTCGCCGCGCCGCACCACCGCGCACACGCCGAGGTCCACCGCCTCGGGCAGGTCGACGCTGTCGATCTTGGTCACCACGAGCACGACGCGGTGGCAGCCGGTGGCGTGCAGCTTGCGCAGCTCGGCGGTCACCTCGTCGTCCATCCGCTCCGCGGCGAGCACTCCGATCACCGAGCCGTCGACGGCCGCGTGGTCCACGACCAGCATGCCCGGCTGGCCGCGCAGCGCCGCGGCGAGCCCGGTCCGCAGGATCGGATCGGACGCGTGCACGTACACGGGGGTCCGGACGGTCATGGTCACCCACCTCCTCGGGAGTTCGTCTCCGCAAGAAGGCTCGCGCACCGGCCGTGGCCGAACCCTGGGGTCCTACCCCAGGCGCGTCCCTAGTTGACCCTCCCCCAGGGCTCAGCCGACGAAGACCTGGCCGATCGCGATGATCGTCCCTGTCGGCATGGGCGCGGGATCGTTGCAGGTCATGACCCTGTCGCCCATCCGAGCGACCGGTTTGCCGCCCGCGAGCACCGTCATGCTGCCGAGCAGGACGTAGCCCTTGTTGGTCGGCTGGTTCTGGAAGGTGCCGTTCGGCGCGACGTGCGGCGGGAGGTTGGTGGCCTCGCTGCCGACCGTGGCGATCGGCTGGCCGCCGACGAGCACGGTCGTGCAGCAGCCGCCGGTGATCGTGCCCGCGAACGGCAGGGACATCGGGGTCGGCACCGGCCCGCCGGAGGACGGCACGAGCACGATGTGCACGTCGGTCCCGACGACCCGGTCCCCCATTTTCGCGACTGGTTTTCCCACGAGCGCCACGCTAGCTCCGCCCACCCCGCGCCACCCGGATCGAACGGGCATCCACACGGGCACACCTCGGCTCAGCCGGTGCTGATCGCCTCGGCCGGTCTGCCCGCCATCGCCCGGCGTCCTGCCGCGGCGGTCACCGGCGCCACCAGCAGGAGCACGGCGATGAGCAGGCCGGTCAGCACGAGCCAGCTCGCCGGAGCGCCGATGCCCGTCTCCACGACGAGCGCGGTCGGCAGGACCGCTGTCGCGGCGATCGCCAGGCCCGCCGCGACGCCGCTGCCGGTGATGATCAGGACCTCCAGCACGAGGGCGCGGCGCACCTGTGGTCGTGTCGCGCCCGCCAACCGCAGCAGGGCGAGTTCGCGCCTGCGGCTGAGCACGGACACGCCGAGGGTGTTGACGACGGCGATGGCCGCGTAGGCGATGGTGACCAGCACGAGCATCGAGTTGATCAGTGCTTGGACGCCGATCCCTTGCTGGAGCACCGAAATCACGGCTTCCGGCCCGGCGACGGAGGCACCGGGCACGGCGGCGGCGATCGCCTCGCGCACGTCGTCACCGTTGGTGCGCACGAGGATCTGTGTCAGCGCGCGCATCGTGCTGTGCTGGGCCACCAGCTGCGCGGGCAGCAACATCGTCTCGTAGCCGACGCGGTCCTGCACCGTCGCCACGACGAGCAGGCGCTCGGCCGTGCCGTCGCCGAAGCGGAAGGTGATCGACTCGCCGACCTCGACGCCGAGCGCGGCGGCGCTGGTGTCCGGCAGTGCCACCGTCTTTCCGGTCAGCCGCGTCAGCGATCCGCTGATCACGCGGTTGGTCAGGACCTCCGCTGCCGCGTCGGCGGTGACCCCGCGCACCGGCCACGGGCGATCGCGGTGGGAGGAGTCGTAGGGGTGTTCGATCCATCCTCCGCTGGTGACGAAGGCGCTGGCCGCCACGACGCCGTCGAGCGAGGCGATCTTGGTGACGGTCTCGGCGTTCGTGCCGCTGGGGACCTCCACGGCCACGTCGGCGCGCACGGTCGCGATCGAGGCTTCGGCCTGTGCTCGCAGCTGGAGTTCTTGTGCGATCAGGTTTCCCGCGCCCATGCCGATCACCAGGGCGACGCAGGAGGTGACGGTGGCGAGCTGCGCTGTGCGGGCGCGCGTGCCGTGCACGGCGAGGCCGCCGAGGTGCGGGTCGGCGCGGCGCAGGAGCGGCCCGGCGATGGCGGTGCCCACGCGCAGCACGGCGGGCGCGAGCAGGGCCGCCGCGATGCTGCCCGCGAGCACGGCCGGGCCGCTGGTCGCGGAGAGCAGTCCGGGCGACATGGCGGTGGTGATGACGCCGAGCGCGATCGAGCCGAGCAGGAACACGATGCCGAGCACCCACCGCACCGGGCTGAGCCGGTGGGCGTGCACCTCGGCGTCACGAAGCACGTCGACGGCGCGCGCCCGTCGCGCCGCCCGGGAAGCACCGCGCGCGGCCAGCCACACGACGAGCATCGTGCTGGTGAAGGCGACGGCAAAGGGCAGCACGCCGATGCTCATGCTCAGCTGCGGCGGCACGACACCACTACCGGTGATGATGCTGAAAGCCATGTGCGCCAACGGGATTCCGACTGCCAGGCCAACGACCGCGCCCACCCCGGCCACCAGCAGCGTCTCGCTCACGATCATGCGACGCGTTTGCTTCCCGGTCGCACCCGCCGCGCGGAGCAGGCTCATCTCGCGGGCGCGTTGCCGCACGGAGAGCCCGATGGTCGCGGAGACCACGGTGGCCAGCACCACCAGCACCATGCCGCCGAAGACGGCGCCCATGACGATCGTCGGAGTACGGGCAGCGGAGACGCCGGGGTGTTCCGCTGCGCCACGCCCGTCTCCCTCCAGCACGACCGCGTCGGTGACAGCCGACTCGATGGCGCTGCTCACCGCGTCGATGTCCGCGCCGGGCTTCACCAGTACGGCCACTGCGTCGGGTCGGCCGTCTCCGGCGAGGCTCGCAGCGAGGGCGTCGGTGAGGAACACGGTCTCCGGCGCGTCCGTCTCGCCGACGACGCCTGTCACCGTGAACGCGCGCGGCGCCCCGTTGGTGGTCAGCGTGATCTGCGCGCCGGGCTGCGCGTTGAGCCGAGCGGCCAGCGACGCGCTCAGCGCGATGTCCGCGGCCTTCGACGGAGCGCCGCCAGAGGACAGCGTGAACGGTCCGACCGCCGCCGAGGTCCAGTTCTGCGCGGTCGTGGGCACAGCGCCCGCCCCGACCGTGATCAGGAAGACCGGCAGGGCGGCCTTCACGTCGCGAACCGCGCCGACCCGCGCGGCAGCGGACGGGTCGAGCCGGTGGCGCTCGGGGTACGGGCGGTAGTCCGTCGTCGGTTGCCCGTCCTCGTCGAGCATCACGTAGTTGGCCGCGCCGGTGACCACCAGCGGAGCGCCGGTCAGCCGTTCCGGCGGCGCGGAGAGCTCGATGCCGGTCTGGAACAACGCGCCGGACAACAGCACCAGCGCCGAGCCCAGCAGCGCGGACAGCAGCACCGCGATCGAAGCCGCGACCCGGTGCCGGATTCCGCTCAACACCAAGGAGAACATCAGATCCTCCCGACGGGGCGCGCCGTGCGCTCGCCGATGCGGGCCAGCTCCTCAGCGACGCGCGCCGGTGTCGGCGCGTGCATCCGACCGGTGATCTGACCGTCCACCAGGAACACCACCGAGTCGGCCGCCGAGGCGGCGACGGGGTCGTGCGTGGTCATCATGATCGTCTGCCCGGACTCGTCCACGGCCGCGCGCAGCAGCCGCAGGACGCGCCCCGAGGTGACGGTGTCCAGCGCCCCGGTCGGTTCGTCGGCGAAGAGCACTTCGGCACGGCTGGCCAGCGCGCGGGCGATGGCCACCCGCTGTTGCTGGCCGCCGGAGAGCTGGCCGGGCAGGTGGTCGCACCGCTCCAGCAGCCCGACCCGCTCCACCGCGCGCAGCAGTTCGGCGTCGGCGACCCGCCGTCCGGCCAGGGTCAGCGGCAGCCGCACGTTCTGCAGCACCGTGAGCGTGGGCACCAGGTTGAAGGACTGGAAGACGAACGCGACGCGCTCGCGCCGCAGCACGGTGAGCTGGTCCTCGGAGAGCCCGGTCAACCGCCTTCCGACGAGGGTGACCTCGCCCGACGTCGGCTGGTCGAGCCCCGCCGCGCACTGCATCAGCGTGCTCTTGCCGGAGCCGGACGGGCCCATCACGGCCGTGAACGTGCCGCGCGCCAGCTCCAGCGTCACGCCCGCGAGAGCGCGAACTGCCTGCTCACCGCCGCCGTACTCCTTGATGACACCCGCCAGCCGCACCGGGGTCCGTCCTACCTCGTCCACCCTCACCACTTCCAAACTGTTCATGGGTTACACGGCAAGTGTAAGGGTTGAACTGTTAGGGTCGCGGCATGAGTGGCACGGAGAACACCAACGACCTGCCGCCCGGTGTCCGCAGGGCATGGGGACTGCCCGGCCGCGTTCCCACGCGCGGCCCCAAGGCCTCGCTCACCCTTGACGCCGTGGTGGAGGCCGCGGTCGCGCTCGGCGACGCGGAGGGGATCGACAGCATCTCGCTCACGCAGGTGGCCTCCCGGCTCGGCGTCACCACCAACGCGCTCTACCGCTACATCGACTCCCGCGACGAACTGCACGTCCTCGCGCGCGAACACGCGCTCGGGCCGCCGACCACCGGCGCCTCGGCGTCCTGGCAGGACGGCGTTGAGGCGTGGGCTGTCGCGCTACGCGCCCGCTACGCGGCACACCCGTGGATGGTCGACCTGCGGGTGCGGCTGCCCGTCACACCGCACGCGCTCGCGTGGCTGGAGGCGCTGCTCGCCGCGTTGGAGCACGGCTCGTTCACCACGGCCGAAACACTGCGCGTCGCAGCGCTCGTCGACAGCTACGTCCGAGCGTGCGCGATCGCCGCTCGCGACCTCGCCGCACTCGAATCCCCAACGCCCGCAACGGCTTCAGCCGTGAACACGATCGCCGGCCTGCTGGCGGAGCGCGGGCTCGACCGCGTCGCGACCGCGTTCGGCAGCGGGCTGTACACAGAGCCAGCCGACGGCACCAACGACGCGGACTTCCAGTACGGCCTCAAGCGCATCGTCGCCGGGATCGAAGCACTGGCCGCGCCATGACCGCCGAAACCGTGCACGGGGGAACTCCCCACCCGGGATTGTCGGGTGCTTCCCACTGCGCTGGCACTCGCACCGACCAAAGATTGGTGCAACCGAAGGCGATCGAGGCGAGGTAAGGGAATGAGCAACAACATCAGCAGGCGGAAGCTCATGGCTGGCGGCGTGGAACTGGGCGTCGCGGGAGCGCTCGCCGTGTACGCCGCGCCGTCCGCGGGTGCACGTTCCCCTTCACCCGCACGGGTGGACTCAGGCCCCCGTGCGATCACGGCGATCACCGGAGCCACGGTGGTGGACAGCGGACGGCGGGGCGTGCGCCACAACTCCACCGTGCTGCTGCGCGGAGACCGCATCGTCGAAGTGGGGCCGGCCGACCAGGTGCGGGTGCCGCGCGGGGCGACCGCCATCGACGGCAAGGGCAAGTACGTCATCCCCGGCCTGATGGACGTCCATGTGCACAGCGTGCCGTACGACCGCACGTTCCCACCGCTCTACCTGATCAACGGCGTGACAACCGTGCGGGAGATGGGCGGCAACCCGCTCAGCCTCGAATGGCGGGACAAGGTTGCAGCAGGCACCGCGTTCGGTCCGCACTCGGTGGTCGCGAGCACCATCGTCGACGGCAAGCCCTCGCTGTGGGAGAACATCGGCGTGCCGTTCATCTCCGTCGGCGATCCTCACGAGGCGCGGGACGCGGTGCGCGAGGAGAAGGCGCGCGGAGTGGACTTCATCAAGGTCTACACGCGGTTGAGCCGCGCGTCCTTCCAGGCCATCGCCCACGAAGCCCGGCGCGTCGGCATCCCGTTCCTGGGGCACTGCCCGGACTTCGTCCCCGTGACCGCGGCCAGCGAGCTCGGGCTCAAGAGCCTGGAGCACCTCTGGCAGATCTGGTACGCCACCTCCTCGCAGGAAGCCCGGCTGCGCAAGGCGGTCGCCCAGGTGCCGATCAAGGGCGGCGAGTACGGCGGGTGGTACTCGAAGATGCACGCCACCGAGTACGCGGCGGCGCGCAGCATCGATCGCAGGAAGGCGGAGAAGGTGTTCTCCACCTTCGCTCGCAACGGCACCTTCGTCACGCCGACGCTGAGCGTGCACAAGGTCGCCGACGTCCCGAACCCCGACTGGCAGAAGGACCCCAACCTGCGCTACCTGCCGACCGCGTACGCCGAGGGCTGGAGGTGGCAGATGCGCGAGATCTACCTCCAGGGCCGCACCCCTGCCACCGACGCCGAGCGCCGCGAACTGTTCCAGCGCCGCAGGGAGCTGGTGCCCGCGCTCGCCGACGCCGGAGTGCCGTTGCTGGCCGGGACGGACACCGGCACCCCCTCGTTGCTGCCCGGGTTCGCGATGCACGACGAGCTGAAGTTGCTGGTGGAGGCCGGGCTCTCGCCTCAGCGGGCGCTGCGGGCCGCGACGCTGGAACCCGCTCGGTACCTGGGCAGGGAAGCCGACCTCGGCACGGTCGAGCCCGGCAAGCTCGCCGACCTGGTGCTGCTGGACGCCGATCCGTTGCGGGACATCGCAAACACCTCGCGCATCGACACCGTCGTCGTGCGCGGTCGCGTGCTCGACCGCGCGGAGCGGGGGCGCATGCTCGACGACGTGCTCAAGGCCGCCGGGGAGCCGAGCGCGGCGGCCCCGGTCGCCATGACCGCCTGCCCCTGCCACTGACCCTGCAAGTGATTCATCGAGATAAGGGAGATCATGTTCAAGTCGATCACCGCCGCCGCGTCCGTTGCGGTGAGCGTGGCCGTGCTCGGCGCGCCAGTGGCGAACGCGGGTGACGGGACGTGCCGCGAGGGGTACGTCTGCATGTGGGAGCACGCCAACTACTCCGGTCGGCTCCTCGTCGAGAACTTCCCGCGCCTCGGCAACAACGAGGGACACCCGATGCCCGAGGGCACCTTCGACAAGGTGAGTTCCGTGGTCAACAGCACGGACTGCCGCGTGGAGCTGAGCGGAGCAGGGTTGTCGTCGCGCACCCACGTCACGTGGCCGCTCAGCCCCAGGAGCCGACACACCGACCTGACCGCCATCGGTGCGAACGACAGGGCGCGGAGCTACTTCTTCGTCTGCGGGGTGTGGCTGCCGTAGGCCGCCGGGAGGACCACCGCGCGCTTGATCAAGATCAGCGCGCTAACGTCCCCCGGTGCGCAAGCCCGTCATCCTGTTGCTGTCCATCGCCTTGGCCGCGTCGGCCTGCACGCCCCGCCACCAGGCTCAGCCCGGCCCTGACATCACGGTCTCGGTGATCGCCGGGCCGCTGTCCGACCCGTTCTTCGGAGCGCTCAAGTCCGGGGCGGAGCGCGCAGCGGCGGATCTGCGGGTGCGCGTGGACTACCTCGCTCCGGCGGCGAGCGGGGAGCTGGGCGCGGAGCTGGTGCGGCTGACGCGGAGCGCGGTGGCGAACAAGGTCTCGGCGATCGCGCTGGGCGACTACTACCCGGACCAGCAGGACCCGGAGATCCGCAAGGCGGTCGACGCGGGCGTCACGGTGGTGCTGGTCAACAGCGGTGAGCCCTCGTGGCAGAAGGTGGGCGCCGCGGCCTACGTCGGCCAGGACGAGCAGCGCGTTGGCGAGCTGGCCGGGCAGCGCATGGCGGAGGCGGGCGGGCGCCGGGCGTTGTGCGTGAACCACGTGCCGGGAAGCCCGATCATGGCTCAGCGCTGCGCGGGTCTGCGCGCGGCGCTGAGCCACGTCACGGAGATCACCCTCGCCAGCGCGGAGGCGACGGACCCGACTGCCACGCAGCAGGCGATCAGCGGCGCGCTCACCGCGGACCCGTTGGTGGACGGCGTTTTCACGCTCGGTTCAGGCTTCGCTGAGCGGGCGATGCGGGCGGTCGATTCGGTGAAGCGCACGGACACGGTGCGGGTCGCGACGACGGACCTCTCCACGGGAGTCCTTGAGTCCGTGCGTGACGGCAAGCTGCTCTTCGCGGTGGACCAGCAGCCGTATTTGCAGGGCTACTACGGTGTTCAGGTCGCGGTGCAGCAGATCGCCCACGGGCTGCGGCCGACCAGTCCGGTGCGGACCGGGCCGCTGGTCGTGGACCGCGTGAACGCGGCTTCTGTGTTGGCGCACAACCGCGACGGCGGCATTCGCGGGGCGCGGTGACGCGAAGGCCGGAGCTGGCGACGGGTGCGGGAGTCGCCGCGCTGCTCGTGCTGTTCACCGCGTTGTGCGGGCCGGAGTTCGTTTTGCGTCCACAGTGGATTCTCCAGGCTGCGGAGATCGGCGTGGTCGCGGTTCCCTTTGCGCTGCTGGTGATCGCGGGCGAGTTCGATCTGTCTGCGGGCGCGGTGCTCGGCGCGGCGTCGATGACCACGGCGATCGCGCACGGCTACTTCACCGCGCCGTTGTGGTTGGCGGCGTTGCTGGCGCTCGCGGTGGGCACGGCGGCGGGCTTGCTGAACGGAGCGCTGACTGTCCTTAGTGGAGTGCCGTCGTTCTTGGTGACCTTGGTGTCGATGTTGCTGGTGGCGGGAGCGACGCTGGGGTTGTCGCGGGCGATCACGGGCACGAGCGCTGTGACGATGAGGTCGGCGGACACGGCCGTCGTCATCGACGCACCCGTCGCGTGGTGGCTCGTCTTCGCGGCCGTGGCGGCGTTCGTGTTGTGCTGCACGAGGTTCGGCAACTGGGTTCAGGCGCTCGGCGGCAATCGTGAAGCGGCGCGACTGCTCGGAGTGCCCACGGTGCGCGTGCGGCTCGTGCTGTTCGCGACGACATCGGTAGCGGCCGCCCTGGTCGGCGTGATGCAGACGATCAGGTTCGAGGGCGCGGATGTCACGCGTGGCCAAGGGTTCCTGTTCGCGTGCATCACGGCCGTGGTGGTCGGCGGGCAGCGCTCGGTGCTCGGCGCGTGCCTGGGGTCGGTGCTGTGCGCGGTGATCTCGACGGGCGTGCACCAGGCGGGTTGGGGTAGCGACTGGGCTCCGCTGGCGTGGGGTGCGCTGCTCGTGCTCTCCGCCGCAATTGGTCTTGCCAGCCGCGCGCGATCGGCTACAGTGTCCCGGAATTCACCGTGACTGTTGGAGAGGAGACGCTCGTGTTCGCTCGCGAAGCTGTCGTCCTCCGGTCGCGTTCCCAGGTGATCCTGGTGTCTTCGGTGATCCGGTGCTGGCCGCGCGGCCCGCACTGGACTCGGTGACGAACGCCCTCTTCTCGCTGTTCGTCCCGTGAATCGCGCTGACCTGGTCTGACGATTCACCGTGAAGGGCCTTTGTGCCATGCGTGCCAACCAACCCCTGACCACCATCCGCAACCTCGGCATCCTCGCGCACGTCGACGCCGGTAAGACCACGCTCACCGAGCGCGTCCTCTACGCGACGGGCACCACGCACAAGCGCGGCGAGGTGCACGACGGGACGACGGTCACCGACTTCGACTCGCAGGAGCGCGATCGCGGCATCACGATCTTCGCCGCGGCGGTGAGCTGCGCGTGGGACGGTCACCAGATCAACCTGATCGACACCCCCGGGCACGTCGACTTCGCCGACGAGGTGGAGCGGTCGTTGCGCGTGCTGGACGGCGCGATCGCGGTCTTCGACGCCGTGGCGGGCGTGGAGCCGCAGAGCGAATCCGTGTGGCGCCAAGCTGATCGTCACGGTGTGCCGAGGTTCGCCTTCGTCAACAAGATGGATCGCGTCGGCGCTGATCTCGACGCGGCCGTGGAGTCGATCCGCGAGCGCCTGCACCCCGCGCCGATGGTGGTCCAGCTGCCGATCGGCCGGGAGCACGAGTTCGCCGGCGTCGTCGACCTGATCCAGATGCGCGCGTTGCTCTGGTCAGCTGACGGCGGCGTCGAGGAGGGCCCGGTCCCGGATGCCCTGCTCGATGAGGCTCGGCTTCGGCGTCGCGCGCTCGAAGAGGCTGTGGCAGAACGACATTCGACGGCATTGGAGGAGTTCTGTGAACGGCAGGAGGTGTCCGCTCCGACGTTGGCTCTGGCGCTGCGCGAGCTGACCCACAGCGGTGAGGGCCTGGTCGTGCTGTGCGGCTCGGCCTACCGCAACCGTGGGATCGAGCCCTTGCTGGCCGCCGTGATCGCGTACCTGCCGTCCCCTGTGGACGTTCCGCCGGTGCGCGGCGCGTGGGCCGATGAGGAGCAGGAGCGGCCCGCCGACCTGGATGCTCCGTTCTCCGCCTTGGCTTTCAAGGTGGTCGTGGCGCCGACCGGGCGGTTGACGTTCCTGCGCGTGTACTCCGGGACTGTCCACAAGGGAGCGGAGGTGTTCGACGCCGCCACGCGGAAGTCCGAGCGGATCTCGCGCATCCTCCGGGTCCAGGCCGATCGGCACACGGAGGTGGAGCGGGCCGTGGCGGGAGACATCGTCGCGGTGGTCGGTCCGAAGAACGCGCGTGCCGGGGCGAGCCTCTGCGTGCGCTCGGCGCCGGTGCTCTTCGAGCCGCCGGTGGTGGCTGATCCCGTTGTCTCCGTTGCGATCGAGACCCGGTCAGCCGCTGACACCGATCGCTTGGCGACGGCGTTGCTCCGCACGACCGACGAGGACCCGTCGCTGGTCGTGCGGACCGACTCCGAGACCGGGCAGACACTGTTGTCCGGTTTGGGCGAGCTGCACCTGGAGGTCGCGGTGGAGAAGATCCGTCGCACCTACGGCGTGGAGATCTCCGTCGGCCGCCCGCGCGTGGCCTACCGGGAGACGGTGCTTTCCGGGGTGTCGGGCCTGGAGTACAAGCACGTGAAGCAGGACGGCGGTTCCGGTCAGTTCGCTCGCATCGTCCTCGATGTCGAGCCCGCGGAGGAAGGAGCGGAGTTCGTGTTCCAGTCGGCGATCGTCGGCGGCGCGGTGCCTCGCGAGTTCGTGCGCGCGGTCGAGACCGGGTGCCGGGACGCGTTGTCGGAGGGGCCGCTCGGCGGTCATCCCGTCACCGGCGTGCGCGTGACGCTCATCGACGGGGCGACGCACGTGAAGGACTCCTCGGAGCTGGCGTTCCGCACCGCTGGCCGCCTCGGGCTCCGGGAAGCCTTGCGCGCCAGCAAGATGGCGTTGCTGGAGCCGGTGTCCGAGGTCGCGGTCACCGTTCCGGAGGACGCCATGGGCAGCGTGCTGGGCGACCTGGCGATGCGGCGCGGCCAGGTGTCCGCGTCGACATCGCGCTCCGGCACGGTGACGATCACCGCGACGGTGCCGCTGGCTGAGCTGTTCGGGTACTCCGACCGCCTGCGCAGCCGGACCCACGGACGCGGCAGCTTCACCGCCAAGTCCGCCGGTTTCGCGCTCGCGCCCCGGTGAGTTCGAATGGCCCCGCTCCCCTGAGAGCGGGGCCATTCGTGTTCTGGCTGCTTGCTGGTTCAGCGGATGGTGATGCGGTGGGTCACAGGGCTCGGTTTCGGGTAGCAGGCGACGGGGACGTCGACGGTCAGCAGGAGCACCTTGACCTCGGCGGTGAAGGTGAGGCCCGGGTCGTCGTAGCTGGTCCCGCCGACGCGGCGCTCCATGACGCCGCTTGCGCCCGCCTTGAGCTGGAGGGTTCCCTTGGGCAGCTGGAAGGTGCTGCCGCCGGCGATGGGGCCGGGCGCGGTCTCGACGACGTGGCCGTCGACGTGGGTCGCGGTGGGCTTGCCGGGGCCGAGGTTGGAGCCGCCGGAGAGCGCGATCGAGACGAAGGTGGCGTTGCCGGGCAGCTTCGCGCGGAAGCGGATGTCCTTGAGCGCCTTGATCTTCTGGCCGTTGAGCTCGGCGGGGGCCTGCATGGCGTCGGTCTGCGAGGTCGAGGTGAAGACGCTGCCGGGGGCGACCGAGGCCGGGGCGTCGGCTGTGATGCTGCTCTGCTGGACGAACTCCTGGGCGGGCAGCAGTGGCGGCTTGGCGCGGCAGGCGAAGCTCACCGGGACCGAGCCCTGCGTGACGGAGTCCTGCGTGACGGAGCCCTGCGCGGCGGCGGCCGGGGCCAGGACGGCGGTCGCGCAGCAGGCGAGCGAAGCGGCGACGGCGACGGACTTGCTGGGTGACATCATGAATCCTCAGTCACTTTCACAATGCGCGACATTGTTCCGCGCGGACCAGCTCACCCTAGGAAGGCCGCGGCGGAGGGGCACTGTTTCTGGGGACAACGTCGTCTGGTCAATCTTGTCCCCGGCTACAAGGTCCGTTAGCTTCGCGACCAATGGCACGGAATGGGATGAAGGCGCTCGCGGCGCGGTTCGAGACGCAGCTGGAAGAGCTGGTCTCGCACACCGTCGCCCTCTCCCAGGCGCAGATCCGCGAGTTCGCCGGGTTCGCCGTGCCGGAGCTGGTTCCGGGCACGATCGCCGTCTACGAACAGGGCGTCGCGGCATTGCCCGAGCTGCGCGAGCCGGAACCCGACGAGCTGGCCGTGATCGAGCGGATGGCCGCCGTGCGCGCGGAGCAGGGGATCTCCGTGGACGCCTATCTCGCGGGTTTTCGGCTCACCGGCGGGGAAATGCTGGTCGCGAGCGAGCGGTTCACAGTCGAGTTGGAGCTCTCCGCCGCGACCGTGATCGCTTTTCACCGTCACTTGTGGGCGTGGTCGGACCTGGCCATGCGGTGTGCGGCGAGCGCTCATCGGAGCACTGTGGAAAGCCTCGCTGTTCGACCGCGCCGAAACGTGGACGGATTGCTCGTCGAGCTGCTGAACGGCCAGCTCTCGCTACCGGAAATCGCGGGCCTGGCAACGACGTGGGGACTGCACGCGAGCAGTTCGGTGCGCGCAGTCCGCATTCGTGGAAAGGCGTCGCGGTGGGCTTTCGGTGGCGCGCTGGTGGAGCACGAGGGCGATCTGTGCGGTTTCGTGCCGGTGAACACCGTGCTGCCGGACGATCTCCGCGCAGGGGTCAGCGATGCGGTTGCGGTGTGCCACTTGGACAGAGGTTTCGCGCAGGCCGGTGAAGCGCTCGCAGCGGCGACGCACTTCGGCCGCCGCGGGCCGGTGACGCTGGCGGATGTGGCTTTGGAGGCGGGAGTTCTGCGCAACCACGACCTCGGCGAAGCGCTGGCGCGGCGGTTGCTGCCGGAGCCCGAAGCGCACGACGACCTTGAGCGAACGGTGTGGTGCTGGCTCGGCGCGCGCTGCGAGATCGGCGAGGCGGCGCGCGAGCTGTACGTGCACCCCAACACCGTGCGCTACCGGCTGCGCAGGTTCGCCGAACTGAGCGGGCTCGACCTGGACAGCCCTCGCGTGCGGGCCGAGCTGTGGTGGGCGTTGGCGCACCGGCGGTCCACGCACTGAGCACGAGCCCGGGCGCCACCGTCCACTGAGGACAGTGACGCCCGGACACCCCCAGCTTCACACCTCGATGTCCTCCAGCGCCTCGAAGTTCCAGATCTCCCAGGTGTGGATCTCCTCTGGAACGATCCCGGCCTCCAACGCCAGCCTCGCCACCCAGGCGGGGTCCTTGTCGTGGGTCTGGGCGTACTTGCGGAAGTGGGCATCGATCGGCACGACCACCTCTTCGGCCGCGTCCTCCTCCTCAGCGGAGCCCTTGCCGCGCCGCCTTGGCGGCTTGACCGGAGCCGGAGCGGCCATGTCCTCGCCGTAGACCACGGCCTTGAGCGTCTTCTCCAGCATGGTCAGCGCGGCGTCGTCCTCGTTCAGCGTGCCCGCGCGCGGGACGGTGAGGTCGCTGAGGAACTTGAAGTGCCGCTTGTCCTTCTCACCGCTCAGTGGCTTGAGCGTTGCCTGCGCCTCGTAGAGCGTGCCGTCGAGTCTGACGAAGCAGTGGATGTGCGGGTACTCGACGTGGCCGCCGGGACCCCAGACGAAGTGCTCGGTGCGCTTCGGACCGGTCGACCCGGCCTTGTAGGTCACCCCGGAGGCGAACCTGTTCGGCCACTGGAAGTCCAGCACGGTGCTCACACCGGCGCGCTTGATGTCCTCGATCACCGCCAGCGCGCGGGAGAAGCCCGCGGTCCGCTCGCGCTTGGGGATCGCGACGTCGACATCGTCGTTGAGGTAGGAGGCCAGCGCCTGGATCTCCGGACCGGTGAGCCGCACGGCGTTGTCCCCGTCGGAGGGGAACAGCTCGGTGCCCGCCTTCTTCCACTCGATCTTGTCGTGGGTGAAGACCGCCTTCGACACCACCGCCTTCTCCGCGAGGCCGTTCCAGTCGCTGAACTCGCTCAGGAGCACGACGTGGGTTCCGGTGGAACTGCCGATCCTGTCCCGGTTCACGGCGCGGTACAGGTGGATGACGTGGTGTTCGTTGATGTGGAAGACGTCCCCGTCCCTGGTGCGGATCTTCACCTGCTGGACCTCCTGTGTCGCGGCGGAGAACCGAGGCTAGGCACGAGGCGGCACGCCGCGATCGCCGTGATCGAAACGCCACGGCTTGGCGTCACGGACGTTTATGAACCTTCAGGCAAGTGCCGATCAGCGGGCGGGTAGGGCAGCGCGGTGCTGCTGTTCTCGTCCACGCGCAAAGGTTTGCCGATCGCGGGGAACGCCCGCTGCGGGCACGCCGGGCGCTCGCACACCTTGCAGCCCATGCCGATGGGCGTGACGGCGGCGCCCTCGCCGAGCGCGAGCCCGTCGGAGTAGACCAGCCGGGAGGCGTGCCGCAGCTCGCACCCGAGACCGACGACGAACGTGCGCCCGGGGCTGCCGTGCCCGCCGAGGTCGCGGCTGACGGTGCGGGCGAGCCAGAAGTACTTCTTGCCGTCGGGCAGCTCGGCGATCTGGGTGAGGATGCGGCCGGGTGAGCTGAACGCCTCGTAGATGATCCACAGTGGACACGAGCCGCCGATGCGGGAGAAGTGGAAACCGGTGGCGGACTGGCGTTTGGAGATATTGCCCGCACGGTCGACGCGCACGAAGGAGAACGGAACCCCTGTGGTGCCACGGCGTTGCAGGGTGGAGAGCCGGTGGCAGACCGATTCGAAGCCCACGCCGAACTCGTCGCACAGGCGCGCGATGTCGTAGCGGTGCCGCTCGGCCGCGCCGAGGAAAGCCCGGTACGGCAACACGAGCGCGCCCGCGTAGTAGTTGGCGAGCCCGATCCTGGCGAGCCTGCGCGCGGTGTCCCCGCTGAACGGCCACGCGTCGACGAGCCCGTCGATCACCTCCCCCGCCTCCAGCAGAGCCAGTTGCGAGGCGAGCCGGAACGCGGCCTGGCCGGGGCGCAGCGTCGGGGACAGCGACAGGGTCCTGGTCGTCGGGTCGTAGCGGTGGTGGTCGGGGCCGCCGGGCTCCAGCTCAGCCGTCGAGACGGTGACGCCGTGCCGTGAGGCGAGCCCGGCGACGAGGCCGTCGCGGATGCGTCCCGGGCGCAGCCGAAGCTGCGTCGCGAGGTCTTCGGCGAGCACGTCCAGCTCGGGAATGTGGTTGCGGCGCTGGTAGAAGTAGTCGCGGATCTCCTCGTGCGGCTGCTGCGCGGAAGCGCGGTCCATGCCCTGCTCCGCGACGAGCGCGGCGATGTTCTCCGTTGCTTCTCGGTAGCGGCGGTGCAACCCGACCAGCGCGTGCGCCACGGCGGGAAGATCACTGGCGAGGGTGTCCAGCTCGGTGGCCGACACCGCCCCGCCCAGCACCTCGCGCACGTCGGCGACCAGGCGCGCGGTGTCCCTGGGCGCGAAGAACTCCGGGTCGACGCCGAACGCCTCGGTCAGCCGCACCAGCACGGGCAGGGTCAGCGGCCGGGTGTTGTGCTCCATCTGGCTCACGTAGCTGGGCGAGACCCCGAGCAGCCGCGCCAGCTCGGCCTGGCTCACCGAACGGTCGGCGCGCAGCTGCCGCAGCCGCCCGCCCGCGAAGGTCTTGTCCACCCGGCGAGGTTAACAACCTTCACAAGACGCGGCGAAACCTGCACAACAGTTGACATGCGACAACGCTGTTCGCGGGCTTCCGGGCGGTGCAGGCTGTGGGCACAGCGTCACAACGTTCACAGAGCGAGGACTTGATGATCGACCACTCCGTCCGGACCTACCCCTCCGCCGAGCCGCTGCCCCGCGAGGAGCAGCTGGCGTGGAAGCTGGCCGCGGTTGCCACCGACCCGGTGCCGGTGGAGCCGGAGGTCACCGAGATGGTGATCAACCGGGTGATCGACAACGCCGCCGTCGCCGCGGCCTCGCTCACCAGGAGCCCGGTCGCCGCGGCCCGTGACCAGGCGTTGGCGCACCCCTCGACCCGCGGCGCGACGGTCTTCGGCGTGCGCGGGCGGGTCTCTCCGGAGTGGGCGGCGTGGGCCAACGGCGCGGCCGTGCGCGAACTGGACTTCCACGACACGTTCCTGGCCGCCGACTACTCCCACCCCGCCGACAACATCCCGCCGGTCCTGGCCGTGGCCCAGCACACCGGCCGCACGGGCGCTGAGCTGGTGCGCGGCATCGTCGCGGGCTACGAGCTCCAGGTCGACCTCGTGCGCGGGATCTGCCTGCACGAACACAAGATCGACCACATCGCGCACCTCGGCCCGTCCGCGGCGGGCGGCATCGGCGCGCTGCTCGGACTGGACACCGCGACCGTCTACCAGGCCATCGGCCAGGCGCTGCACACCACGACGACCACGCGGCAGTCCCGCAAGGGCGAGATCTCCTCGTGGAAGGCCTACGCGCCGGGCTTCGCGGGCAAGGTCGCGGTGGAGGCCGTGGACCGGGCGATGCGCGGGCAGGGCGCCCCGAGCCCGATCTACGAGGGCGAGGACGGCGTGATCGCCTGGCTGCTCGGCGGTCCGAAGGCCAGCTACACGGTACCGCTGCCCGGTCCCGGCGAGGCCAAGCGCGCGATCCTGGCCACCTACACCAAGCAGCACTCCGCCGAGTACCAGAGCCAGGCGCTGATCGACCTCGCGCGCAGGCTCGGCCCGCGCATCGGCGACACGGCGAAGGTCGCGCGGATCGTGCTCCACACCAGCCACCACACGCACTTCGTGATCGGCTCGGGTTCGGGTGACCCGCAGAAGTACGACCCGCGCGCCAGCCGCGAGACCCTGGACCACTCGATCCCCTACATCTTCGCCGTGGCACTGGAGGACGGCACCTGGCACCACCGCGACTCCTACGCGCCCGAGCGCGCGCGGCGGGCCGAGACGGTCGAGCTGTGGGGCAAGATCACCACCGCTGAGGACCCCGAGTGGACCCGCCGCTACCACGCGGCCGAGCCCGCCTTCGGTGGCCGCGTGGAGGTCGAACTGGTCGACGGGACCGTGCTCAGCGACGAGATCGCGGTCGCCGACGCCCACCCGGCCGGGGCGCACCCCTTCACCCGCGAGCAGTACGTGGCGAAGTTCCGCGAGCTGGCCGACGGCGTCATCGCCCCGGCCGACCAGAACCGCTTCCTGGACGCCGTGACCAGGCTCGACCAGCTCAGCGCGGAGGAGCTGGCCGCGCTGGAGCTGCCCGCGGCGACCGAGCTGACGACCACCACCACCGGCCTCTTCTGAGGAGGGGACGCATGTCCACCTTGACCATCCACAAAGGACTCTCCGGGGTCGTCGTCGACACCACCGGCATCTCCATGGTCAACCCCGAGTCGAACTCGTTGACCTACCGCGGTTATCCCGTGCAGGAGCTGGCCGAGCACTGCCGCTTCGAGGAGGTCGCGCACCTGCTCTGGCACGGCGACCTGCCCGACGCGCAGCAGTTGGCCGCGCAGAACGAGGCCGAGCGCGCGCAG
Source organism: Allokutzneria sp. NRRL B-24872 (assembly GCF_002155965.1). Lineage (GTDB taxonomy): Bacteria > Actinomycetota > Actinomycetes > Mycobacteriales > Pseudonocardiaceae > Allokutzneria. The sequence goes on along the minus strand of NZ_MUMH01000034.1, from coordinate 11,875 downwards.
CGGGCGCTGCCACCGGAGCTGGTGTCGACGCTGCTGTCACTGCCCGCGTCGGCGCACCCGATGGACACACTGCGCACTGCGGTCAGCATCCTCGGCGCCAACGATCCATTGGAGGAGGACAACTCCCCAGAAGCCAATCAGGCCAAGGCTCTGCGGCTGTTCGCCGTGCTCCCGTCGGTGGTCGCGCTCGCGCAGCGCAGGCGCCGGGGTCTGCTGCCGATCACGCCGCGCGCGGACCTGGGCTACGCGGAGAACTTCCTGTACATGACCTTCGGCGAGGTGCCGGAGCCGACGATCGTGCGGGCCTTCGAGGTCTCGTTGGTGCTCTACGCCGAGCACAGCTTCAACGCCTCCACGTTCACCTCGCGCGTGGTCACCTCGACGCTGTCGGACCTCTACAGCGCGGTGACGGCGGCGGTGGGCGCGCTCAAGGGCCCGTTGCACGGCGGCGCGAACGAGGCCGTCATGGCGACCTTCGAGGAGATCGGCAGCGCGGATCGGGCCGGACAGTGGCTCGCCGAGGCGTTGGCTGCCAAGCGGACGATCATGGGCTTCGGTCACCGCGTGTACAAGAAGGGTGACTCGCGAGTACCGACGATGCGGCGCGCACTGGAGGAAGTCGCGGCAGCGCGCGACGGCGGGCGGCTGCTTGAGCTGTACGAGGCGCTGGCGAGCGCGATGCTGGAGGCCAAGGGGCTGCACCCGAACCTCGACTACCCGGCCGGTCCGGCGTACCACCTGATGGGCTTCGACACCCCGATCTTCACCCCCATCTTCGTGGCGGCGCGGATCACCGGGTGGACGGCGCACATCACCGAGCAGCTGGCGGCGAACAGCCTGATCAGGCCGACCAGCCTGTACACCGGCCCGGAGGAGCGCGCGGTCGGCCGCCCTGGTGGTTTGCCCACCCCTTAAGGGGATCTGCCGCATCCCGTTGGCTGGTAGAGATGTCTGGGACAAGGCCAACGGAAACGGGGAAGCCGGTGTGAATCCGGCGCGGTCCCGCCACTGTGACCGGACACCCGTCCGGAAGTCAGGTCGCCGTCCGTTGGCATCGCGGCGATGCCCACGCGGATGGAGCTGACCGGTATGCCCAGAGCCCCTCTCTACCCTGACGAGTTCCACGTCTACGACACGACCTTGCGCGATGGTGCCCAGCGCGAGGGCGTGTCGTACTCGGTTGCGGACAAGCTCGCGGTGGCGCACCTCCTCGATGACCTCGGCGTCGGTTTCATCGAGGGCGGGTGGCCCGGCGCGCTGCCGAAGGACACCGAGTTCTTCGCGCGCGTGGCGGCCGGAGAACTGCGGTTGCGCACCGCGCAGCTCGTCGCGTTCGGCAGCACCCGGCGCGCGGACCTCGCCGCGCACAAGGACCCGCAGGTGTTGGCGCTGCTGGATTCCATGGCTCCGGTGGTCACGCTCGTGGCGAAGTCCGACCGGCGGCACATCGAGCGGGCGCTGCGCGTGGACGTCGCCACCAACCTCGCGATGATCTCCGACACCGTGCGGTTGCTCGCCTCGGAAGGGCGTCGGGTTTTCCTTGACGCGGAACACTTCTTCGACGGCTTCGCCTACGATCCGGACACCGCGTTGCGCGTGCTGGAGGTCGCTGTCGGCTCGGGTGCCGAGGTCGCGGTGCTGTGCGACACCAACGGCGGGCAACTGCCGCTCCAACTGGCCGAGACGGTCTGCGAGGTCCTGACGCGCACGGGCTTCCGGGTCGGAATCCACTGCCAGGACGACACCGGCTGCGCGGTCGCCAACACGCTCGCCGCGGTCGAGGCCGGTGCGAGCCACGTTCAGTGCACTGCCAACGGTTACGGCGAGCGCGCGGGCAACGCCGACCTCTTCGCGGTGATCGGCAACCTGGTGACGAAGCTCGATCTTCCCGTGGTGCCACAGGAAAGGCTGAGCGCGCTCAGCACGGTCTCGCGCGCGATCGCCGAGCTGGCCAACATCTCCCCCGACGCCCACCAGCCCTACGTCGGCGCGTCGGCCTTCACCCACAAGGCCGGGCTGCACGCGAGCGCGATCGTGGTCGACCCGTTGCTGTACAACCACATCAGCCCGGAGACGGTCGGCAACACCACGCGCGTGCTCGTCACCGAGATGGCCGGGCGCGCCAGCCTGGAGCTCAAGAGCGCCGAGCTGGGCGTGGACCTCTCCGGCAACCCCGCCGTCGCGGGGCGGGTGGCGCGCCGCGTGAAGGAGCTGGAGGCACGCGGCTGGTCCTTCGAGGCGGCCGACGCGTCCCTGGAACTGTTGCTCACCAAGGAACTCGACGAGGACTACCGCCCGCCGTTCGAGGTGGAGTCCTACCAGGTGGTGCTCGACCACCGCCCCGACGGCTCGGTGCTGTCGCAGGCGACGGTCAGCATGCGCGTGGCCTCCTACCAGGTCGTGGCGACCGCGCGCGGCAGCGGCCCGGTCGAAGCACTGGACGCCGCGCTGCGCAAGGCGTTGGCCGAGCGGCTGCCGTGGCTCGCCGACGTGGAGATGGCCGACTACAAGGTCCGCAACCTCGCCGGGGCACCCGGGGCCGACGCCCTCGCCCGGGTGCTCGTGGTCTCCCGCGACCGCGAACGCGAGTGGACCACGGTCGGCGTGCACACCAGCGTCGTGGAGGCGAGCATGCTCGCGCTGTGCGACGCGGTCGCCTTCGCGGCGCTGAGCCATGGTGCTGCCCAGCACCGCGCCCTCGTGGCTCAGCCGCCCAGGTAGTCCTTGGTGCGCACGATCTCCTCGCGTTCGGCGAAGGTGGACAGCTCGGCCGCGACGGCCGAGCTGTCCCCGTCTTCCAGGATCGCGGCGAGGGTCCGCCGGCACGCGGCGATGGCGGCGCGCTGGAGGTCGGAGGGGATGATCACCAGCCGGTAGCCCAGCTCGCGCAACCGCTCCGCGGGCACGACGGGTGTCTTGCCCCCGGCGAACATGTTGATGAGCTTGGGTTCCGGGATGGCCTTCGCGACGATCTCGATCTGCTCGACCGTCTCCGGCGCCTCCACGAAGATCACGTCGGCGCCCGCGTCCAGGTAGGCGCGCGCCCGCTCCAGCGCGGCGGGCAGGCCCTCCACGGCGATGGCGTCGGTGCGGGCGATCACCACGAAGTCCGGGTCGGTGCGCGCGCGGAGCATGGCGCGCAGCTTGAGCACCATCTCCTCGGTGGGCACCAGTGACTTGTCGTCGAGGTGGCCGCAGCGCTTGGGGAAGCTCTGGTCCTCGATGTGCAGGCCGGCCATGCCGATGCGCTCGTAGGTGGTGATCGTGCGCGCGGCGTTGACCTCGTTGCCGAAGCCGGTGTCCGCGTCGGCGATGATCGGCAGGCTGGTGACCTCGGCCATCTGCGCGAGCCGGTCGACGACCTCGGTGAAGCTGAGCAGGCCGATGTCGGGGACGCCGCAGCTGCGCGCGATGGCGCCGCCGCTGCCGTAGACCAGGTCGAACCCGGCCTGCTCCACCAGCCGCGTGGTCAGCCCGTCGAAGGCGCCCGGGGCAAGGTGGACGCCCTCGCCCTCGATCATCCGGCGCAGCCTGGTCGTGGTCCTCATCAGCGCACTCCCGCGTTGTATACAGTGTGTTGTACACTCTGGATACAGGTTCTTCGCCGCTGACGTCAAGGAGCACGGGTGAGCCAGAGCGACCGGGCGCACGAGTTGTTGCGCGCCGAGATCGTGGAGTGGGCGCTGCCGCCGGGCACGCACCTCAACGAGGTCCAGCTGGCCGAGCGGCTGGGCGTTTCGCGCACTCCCCTGCGCGCGGCCCTGCAACGGTTGGCGCAGGAGAACCTGGTTCGGATCACGCCGGGGCGGGGCGCGTTCGTCAGCGAGCTGTCCCTGTCGGATGTCCGCCACTTGTTCCAGATGCGCGAGGCGCTGGAGACCTATTCCGCGCGGTTGTGCGCCCGCGCCCAGGATCGCGGCGCGTTCACGTCGCTGCTGACCGATTTCCTCGCCTGGGCAGGCGAGCCGCGCAGTGATGACGAGTACTACGCGCTGATCGCACGCATGGACTCCGCTGTGCGATCCACGGCGAGCAATCCCTATCTGGGCGAGGCTTTGCGCGGCCTACAAGGACAGCTCGCTCGGCTGCGCCACCTGGCGCGGCGCACCCCGGCCCGGCTCGCGTCCACTGTTGACGAACACGCGGCGATCTGTCAGGCCATTGTGGACGGTGACGAGGACCGCGCCGCGCTCGCGGTGTCCGCGCACTTGGAGAACAGCCTCCGCAATACAGTGAACGTCTTGGTCATGAGTTCATAACCGCTTCTCGCACAACGGCTTCGTTGGTCGCGAGGCGCCAGCGGTGGCGGTAAACCGCGAGGACGATCCGGCGCCACGCGGGCATCTCCGCGCGGCCGAGCGGGGCGGCCATCAGCAACATCGGCGTCCACTGCGGGCCTTCGCTCGGCGTCCGGTAGCCCGCCGCGACCTGCGCGTTCTGCTTGCGGTAGAAGCGGATGCGAGCTTCGCGGATGGATCGCTCCGCGTCGGAGATCCCTGGCTCATCGGGGTCTTCCACGTCGAAGGTGAGCAGCGTGTAGCCCTCTGCGGCCAGGTGTGCGGTCACCTCGCGCCAGAGCAGCGAGCCCAGCCCCTGGCCGCGACGGTCACCGTCCACGACGAAGTAGCGCAGAAAGCTCCAGCCCGTTCCGCCGAGCTGGCGCAGCATCGCGAACCCACGCGGCACGCCGTCCTCCAGCAGCACCAACGCGGTCTCGTCGGCGCGCGTGCCGCTCACGAGCTCGTCGAAGTCCGAGCGCAGGTGCGCGGGGAAGCCGCTCTCGTAGATCTCCCGCACCCGGCGCAGCCGTGATTCGTCCACAGTGGACGCGCGCACGATCATGACGGTGAGCCGATCGAGTCGAACACCTCGCGGTACCACGGGCTCCACTGGGCTGGCTGACCGTCACGGAGCTTGATGATCGCGCGGTGCCCCTGCGCGTAGACGGTCTCGCCGGTCGGATCGGCGCAGCGGAAGTCATAGACAGCGCTGGTGGTGCCCGGCTTCCTTCCGGTCAACTCCACCAGCATCACGCCGGGTGCACGGAGTGCGGCCAGGTACTCGATCCGCAGCTCGCGCACGGCGCAGTGCAGGTCCGCGTCGCGTTCGGCGAAGTCCGTCCAGCCCTTGCCGCGCTGCTCGAACAACGCCGACTGCGCGCGCTCGACGTGCACGGGGAAGCGCGAGTTGTGCAGTGTTCCGTTGAGGTCCAGCTCGTCGAAGTACACCGGGCTCAGCCAGGAGAAGGTCATGCCCAACCCCCTGTCGCCCGGTCGAACACCCGCCCACCGAGACTGTCCAATTTGGACTTCTCAACGCGCAGCGAGGCCGTTGTCGGCAGCTGGTCGTGGAACTCCCAGTACCTGGGCACCTTGAACGGGGCGAGCAGCCGCGCGCAGTGCTCGGCCAACTCCTCCGGCACCGCACGATCGGCGACGCAGTAGACCTTGACCTCCTCGCCGCGCAGGTCGTCGGGCACTCCGGTCACCGCCGCCAAGCGGACGGCGGGGTGGCTCATCAGGGCTTCCTCGACCTCGCGTGCGGCCACGTTCTCACCGCTGCGGCGGACGGTGTCCTTGAGCCTGCCCGCGTGGTAGATCCTGCCCTTGTCGTCGGCCCAGCACAGGTCGCCGGTCCGGAACCATCCTTCGACGCGCGCTCCGCCGAGGTAGCCGTCCATCATCCCGGGGCCGCGCAGTTGCAGCTCTCCGCGTTGCGCTTCGTTGCCGTCCTCGTCGACGATCTGCGCTTCGCGATGTGCTGTGGGGCGGCCGAGGCAACCCGTTCCGACCAGCTCGTCGTGCTCGTCGGCGGTGACGCGCAGGTCGGCTCCGGTCTCGGTCATACCGAACGCTTCGTACCAGGGCACGCCCCAGCGTTCTTCGAGTTCGCGGTGCGCGGCGGCGGGAATCGCTGAGCACTGGATCGCGCGCACGCGGTGTTCGCGGTCCTTGGGCGAGATCGGCATGCGCAACAACAGGTTCGGCATCGCGCCGAGGCAGTAGAAGTAGGTGACGTCGTGCTCGCGCACCTTGTCCCAGAACGAGGAGGGGTGGAAGCCGTCGAGCACCACCAGCTCAGCCCCTGAGAGCAGTCCCGCGACGACGTTCCACTGTGGATCGATGTAGTGGAACGCTTGCGCTGTCAGGAGAACGTCGTTCTCGGAGAGGAACGGAAACTCCGCGATCATGCTCGTGCCGAGCCGCGTCCAGTACTCGTGGGAGAGCACGCAGCCCTTCGGCAGTCCGGTGCTCCCCGAAGTGAACTGGATGTTCGTGGTGTCCCCGGCGCGCGGCTGGTGGTCTGCGACCAGCTCCGGACCTTCTGCCAGCATCGGTAGATCGTCTTCGGTGATCGTCAGCGTGGTCGCCGCGCTCGCGCGGATGTGCTCGGCGTCGGCACTGCCGTAGCGGATGTTGAGCGGCACCATGACCGCGCCCAAGCGGGCCAACGCCAGCCACGTCAACGGGAATCCCGGCCCGTTGGGCAGCATCACCGCCACCCGGTCGCCGCTTCGGACGCCGCGTTGCCGGAGCGCGCCCGCGTAGCGCTTGGAGGCCGCGTCGACCTCGGCGAAGGTCATCCGAGGACCGGGGTCGAAAGTCCAGGCGATGCGGTCGGGCCAGCGCTGCGCGGCCGACTCCACGGCTTCGACGAGCGTGTCAACCATGGTCGGTCCCGGCGGTGAGCACCGCGTGGTCGACCTCGGTGGCCATCGCCTCGGCGACGCTCTGGTCGATGCCCCGGTCCACCGCGCGTTTGGCCAGCGCCACCGACAGCTTCGGCCGGTCGCGGAACCTCCCGGCCAGCTCCAGCGCGACCTTCTCGTGCTCACCGGGCTCCACGAGCCGGTTGACCATGCCCAGATCGGCCGCCCGCTCCGCCGTGATCCGCTCGCCCAGCAGCAGGAGTTCCTTGGCGCGCAACGGTCCCACGAGCAGCGGAAGCAGGCGCGAGACGGCACCGGTGACGCTGAGGCCGACCTCGACCTCCGGGAACCCGAAGATCGCGTCGCGCGCCGCCACGACCAGGTCGCAGCCCAGGGCGAACTCGAACCCGGCGCCGAGGGCGTAGCCGTGCACCGCGGCGATCACCGGGCCGGAGAACTCGCGGATGGCTCGGGTGACCTCCTGGATGCGCTCGACCCGGGCGCGGACCGCCAGCACGTCCTCCTCCGGCAGAGGTTCGCGCAGGTCGTGGCCGGAGCAGAACGCGCGCCCGACTCCGGCGATGACCACCGCGACCGCCTTGCCCTCGGCCGCGCGCAGCGCTTTCGCCAGGTCGATGCTCAAGGCGTCGGTCACCGCGTTGAGCCGGTGCGGGCGGTCCAGGTGGATCAGCGCCACCCCGTCCAGCACCTCGCTGCGCACCGTCACCGCGACCTCCCCGCACTCTATCGATCGATCGATCGGGACGCTAAGGCTCCAGGTCGACGGCCGTCAACCCCCGGGCTCGGTACGGTCTGCGGCATGGCGACGCGACAGGCGAGCGAGCGGATCAGGGCTGCAGCCGTGCAGCTGTGGGCCGAACGGGGCTTCCACGGCAGCGGCATCCGCGACCTCGCCCAGGCCGCCGAGCTGTCGTCGGCGACGCTCTACCACTACATGGGCACCAAGGAGGACCTGCTCGCGGAGATCATGTCCGACAGCATGACCCGGTTGATCACTGCGGCTTCGCAGGTCACCGACTCCCCCGGCAGCCATTCGCAGCGCTTGTCGGCGTTGGTGCAGCTGCACGTTCTGGCGCACGCCGTCCGTCCACAAGAGACACGCGTCGTCGACGGCGAACTGCGCGGACTGACCGCCGCACACCTCGCCTCCGTCTTGGCTTTGCGGGACCGCTACGAGGCGATCTGGCAGTCCGTGATCGACGCGGGCTGCGCGGCCGGCGAGTTCACCGTGACCTCGCGTTCGGTCGCGCGCTTGGCGCTGTTGCAGATGTGCAGCGGCGTGGCGCTCTGGTACTCCCCCGACGGCCCGTTGTCGTTGGCGGACTTGGCTTTGCGCCACGCCGAGATGGCGCTGTCCATGCTCAACGCCAAGTCCCCCGTCGAGGACGTGGTCGCCGAGTGCCGGGCCCTGCTCGCCGACTGGCCGTGATCAGGCTTCGAGCGCTTCGAGCACGAAAAAGAGGAAGCCCGGGAAGGCGTTGAGGCTGTCGAAGTCCTCCGGGAACAGCTCGCGCGCGGCGGCCACCGGCTTGGCCTCGTGGACCTTGGCGATCCGGAACCCGGCCGCCGTGAAGGAGTCGGTCATCGCGTGCAGCGGCCGGTTCCAGAACGTCAGCTTCGCGGTGTGGCCGCCGATCGTCCACTCCTCGACGCGCTGCTCCGTCGCGAAGTAGCTCGCATTCTCCCCGGCTTGGCGCTGGAGCAGGACGATCGCGAACGGGTTGTCGACCGAGACGATGAGCCGCCCTCCGGGCTTCAGCACACGCCTCACCTCGGCCAGCACCGGCGCCCAGTCCCGCAGGTAGTGCAGCACCAACGACGCCAGCACGTCGTCGAAGGAATCGTCCTCGTACGGCAATGGTTCGCCCAGGTCAGCGACGTTGAGGTCCGCGTCGTCGCCGAGCCTGAGCCGGGCCTGCTCCACCATGCCCGCGCTCACGTCGAAGCCGGAGACGGTCGCGCCCCGCTCGCGCAGCGCGGCGAACAACGGCCCCGCACCACACCCCGCGTCCAGCACGCGCCGCCCTGCCACGTCTCCCGCGAGGTCGAGCATGGCGGGGCGCTCGTAGTGGGCGTTCATCAGGCTGGTCTCGTTCTCAGCCGCGTAAGCCTCGGCGAGCCCGTCGTAGTTCTGCATGCCTTCACTCGTACCAGAATCCCGGTAGCTGCCCGTCCACTAGCGCGTGTCCCAGTGCCGTGCGCAGCGACGTGACCTCCTTGCCGCTGCGCCTGCTCACGACAAGACCTGCCGCTCGCAGAACGGAAAGGTGCTGCGACACGGCACCGGTCGTGACGGCCAGCAGACTCGCCAGTTCGGACACCGTCCGCGGGCGGTCGAGCGTGCGCAGCAGTCGGGCGCGCGTCCGTCCGACGACGGCTTCGAGCGATCCTTCGGCGACCACCTCGGCCCGATGCCAGAAGGAACCGAAGCCGCGCGCCGGGTAGCACAGAGCGATCCGGTGCGGCGCGTGCCGCAGGTAGACGTCGGGCCACAGGAAGGCCGACGGGATGAGCACCACGTCGCGGTCGTGCGCGGACACCGTCTCCGCCTGCTCGGGGTCGCCGATCACCAGCGAGCCCGAACGCCAGCTGATCGAGTCGTGCAGGCCCGGCGCCACGTGCGGCAGCCCGAACTCGACGAGGTGCTTGCCGCGCCACTCGACATCGCCTTCGAGGACTCCGGCCAGGCGCGGCCAGATCGGGCCGATGAGCAGCCTGTGGCACTCGGCGAGCACCTCCGCCAACGCCGCGGCCGACTCCTCCGGGTGCTCGACGACCCGCTGCACGGCGGGCGGGAGGTCGTGGTCCCCGAAGGTCCAGGTGATGGAGTCGCGCACGCGCTCAGCGGGTGTTGCGACGATGGCGGCGAGTTCGGTCTCCACCGGCACGGTGCGCAAACCTGGTGTCACGACAAGGAATTCGGGCACGGTCGGCGCCGTGGTGATGAGCCAGGTCAACAGGCGGTAGCGGGGTTCCCGTTCGAGCCGAGCCAGCCGTTCGCCCGCCCAGTTGACCCACCTGTCGTGGACAGTGGTCCGGTCCGGCCGCGACAGCAAGCGAAGACCCGCGACGGTCTCCCACAGCTGCGACACCGAGAACCGCATTCGTTCGGCCACCCCACCCGCGAGCGCCACGGATTGCCGCATCGGTCCCCCAGACGTCTTAGTCCTGGCTGAAATGAACGGTCGGACGTGCCCCGACGCAATCATGCGCCCGTGGAAAGCTCAACTTGGCGTCGCCTGCAAGGCGTCGCGCTGGCCGCGTCCTGCGGTGAGGGCGTGCTCTTGGCCGTCGTGCCGCTGCTCGCGGCGCGCATCACCAGCGATCCGTGGGCAGTTTCGCTTGCCACGACGGCAAGTCAGCTGCCGTGGGTGCTGTTCCCGCTGCTCGTCGGCGTGCTCATCGACCGGGTCCGCCGAGCATTGCTGCTCGGACTCGCCCTGGCCGCGCAGGCGCTCGCGTGTGTCGCGATGGCACTCGCCGCGCACGCCGGGCTGCTGTCGCTGCCGGTCCTGATGGTGATCGCTTTCGTGCTGCTGGCCGGGCAGGTGATCACGGAGAACACCAGGGCGGCCCTGGTCCCGTCGGTCGTGCCCGACGACGCCCTCGACGCGGCCAACGCGAGGCTGCTCCTGATCGACGTCGGCGTCGTGCGCTTCCTCGTCCCTCCGCTCGGCGGCTTCCTCCTCGTCTGGAGCCAGGCAGCGGTCGGGTGGATCGCCGCGGCGTCGACCGTGATCGCGGTGCTGCTGTCGTTGCGGCTGCGCGGCGTCTCCGCCCCCGCCAAGCCGCCTGGGCGTCCGCTGCGGGAGATCCGGGAAGGACTGCGGCACCTCGTCGCGAACAAGCTGCTCAGGTCCATCACGGTCGCGGTGTCGTTCGCGTCGTTCGCGTGGTTCATGGGTTTCTCCACGCTGGCCCTCTTTGTCGAACATGTGCTGCGGCTCGACGCCCGGGGCTACGGACTGTTGTTGGCCTGCACAGCGGTGGGGTTCGCCGCAGGCGCCGCGATCGCGAGCCGGGTCATCGCGCGGCTCGGCCATCCGCTGGCCATGCGCATCGCGGTCACTGTCGAGGTCGTCTGCAAGCTCCTTGTCGGCGTTGTGCCGGCACACTGGTCTTTCGTGGCCGTCGTGCTGGCCGTGCACATGGCGGCGTCGTTCGTGTGGAGCGTCGGATCGCAGTCCAGCAGGCAGCGCTTCACCCCACCCGAGTTGCTTGGCCGCGTGCTGACGAGCCACCGCGCCCTCACCTGGGGCATGGCGCCGCTAGGTGCGGTCGCGGGTGGCTTCGTCGCCAGCGCGCTGGGCCTCGATCTCGTGTGGGTGGTCGCCGCAGTGGTCCAAGCGCTGGGTGTCGCCCTCGTGTGGGGCGCCATCTCGGCAGCCGGATTCGCGCGATCGGTGGCGGCCGCCGGTGGCTGACACCAGTCCGTTCAGCGCCTCGTCTCGTAGCGGGCCAGCACCACACCGCTGGGCAGCGCCCGTGTCTCCACCAGGTTCAGGTTCACCCAGTTGTCCAGCGCCGTGAAGAACGGCGTGCCCCCGCCCACCACGACCGGGTGGGTGGCCAGGACGTACTCGTCGATCAGCCCGGCCCGCATGGCCGCCCCGGCGAGCATCGCGCCGCCGATGCCCATCGGGCCGCCGTCCTCGGCCTTGAGCCGGGTGATCTCGGCGACCGCGTCGCCGGTGACCACGCGCGTGTTCCAGTCGACCTCGCCGACCGTCGAGGAGAACACCACCTTCGGCGTGTCCCGCCAGTTCCGCGCGAACTCGATCTCCGCAGGCGTCGCGCCGGGCTGCTCGTCGCCGGTCGGCCAGTAGGAGCTCATCGTCTCCCACAGCTTGCGCCCGTACAGCGTCAGCTCGCTCGCCAGCTCGTGATCGAGCCACCACTGGAACAGCTCCTCGCTCGGCGGACCGCCCCAGCTGATGTCATCGCCCACCGCGGCGACGTAGCCATCCAGGGACACGTTCATGCCGAAGATCAGTTTTCGCATCGCGCCAGCCTCCTGTAGGTCAGTCTCACCCGTACAGACCGCCACCGCACCAAAACCTCATCGGTGCGCGGCACCACCGACCAGATGTCCGGCTGGGAAAAAGACACCCCGGCCTCACCGCTCAGAAGGGTGCGGGGTCGGCGATGGGGACGGGCTCGGTCGCGTAGGTCTTGCCCCGGGGCGTGGTCCACACGTGGGTGCCG
>NZ_MUMH01000339.1 GCF_002155965.1 Allokutzneria sp. NRRL B-24872 | reverse complement strand
CCCCCGCACCCGCCGCCTGCCACCCGTCGGCAGCCCCGCGTCGGCCGGGCTGATCCGCGCGCGGCATGCCTTCAGGTACTCCCCCAGCTCCATAACCTGACCCTCCCAGGGTTCTGGCTAGCGTTTCCAGTACGGGCAACGCTGGGCGCCATGAGAATCATCGTCGTCGGCGCGAGCGGCACCATCGGGTCCGCCGTGTCGTCCCTGCTGGAGGCCTCTGGCCACACCGTGATCCGCGCGTCCCGGTCCGGGCCGGTGCACGTGGACCTCGCCGATCCTCGCAGCCTCGACGCGCTGTTCGCTTCGGTTCCGGATGTGGACGGGGTGGTCTGCACCGCGGCTCATGCTCCGCTACAGCCGTTGTCCTCGCTGGACGACTCGTCGTTCCGGCAGGTGAAGCTGGACGGGCAGTTGGCGTTGTTCTGGCGAGCGGTTCGGGCGTTGCGCGACGGCGGCCGGATCGTGCTGACCGCTGGCCGTTTCGAAGGCGCCTTGTGCAAGGGATCGGTGGGGGCGATGGTCAACGCGGCCTTGGAAGCGTTCGTGGAGAACGCCCGGGAGGAGCTGCCTCGGGGGATCTCGGCGGGGGTGGTGAG
>NZ_MUMH01000338.1:322-718 GCF_002155965.1 Allokutzneria sp. NRRL B-24872 | reverse complement strand
GATGTGCGCCGCGTCGCCCGCGAACAGCACGCGGCCGTGGCGGTAGTGCTCCAACTGCCGGGTGGAGTCGCCGAAGCGCGAGCGGACCAGGACTTCGGCCAGGGTCGTCGGCTCGCCGTAGAGCGCGGTCAGCGCCCGCTGGATCGCCTCGTCGGACTCCGGGGTGTCCACCTCGTCGAGCTTGCCGAAGGTGAACCGGTACCTGTCACCGCCCGCCGGGACGAGCATGCCCCAGTAGTTCTCGACCTCCCTGGTCAGCGTGCTCATGTGCCCGGCGCTCGCGGGGACGAGGTCGGAGACCGCGGAGAGGCGGATGTCGGCGAGCACGGCCTTGAACGTGCCCGACCGCCCGGGGAAGGGCCGGTCGAGCAGCTTGCGGACCGTGCTGTGCGCGCC
>NZ_MUMH01000338.1:0-263 GCF_002155965.1 Allokutzneria sp. NRRL B-24872 | reverse complement strand
CCGCGCGCCGCGTGCGGTCGCCGCTTCCTCCAGCACTTCCTCGACCCTCCACTGCGGAATGCCGATCACGTAAGGATTCCTTGTGTCCCAAGGCGTGCAGTCCAGCTCCACCGGCAGTCCTGCGAAGTGCCCGCCGACGTTCGGCCGCGCGTTCGCCCGCTCCAAGATCTCGTCGAGCAGACCGCGCGCGTCCAGCAGCTCCGCCGTGCGCGGCTGGATCGCCCCGCCCTTGGTCTGCTCGACGCGCTCGGCCAGCCGCTCCA
>NZ_MUMH01000337.1 GCF_002155965.1 Allokutzneria sp. NRRL B-24872 | reverse complement strand
GCTTCCGCCACATCCGGCGCCAACCCCTGCTTTGCCGCCCTCTCCCGCGCCAAGGCCACCACCTGCTCCACCCGCCCCGGCGCCCTCACCGCCTGTTCATCGGCTTTGAACCCCGCCGCCGCGCGCACCAACTCCTGACGCTCCGCCAACTTCTCGATCAGCTTCGCGTCCAACTCGTCAATCCGCGCCCGCACTTCCGCCAACGTCTTCGGTTCAGCCATCCCGCGATCCTCACATGCACGCCGCACCTGGGAAGCTGCCCTCAGCCACAAGGAACGCAGATGGTCACCGTTCGCCCCTGTCAACACCAAGACATCGCCGCGCTGCAAACGCACATCCCCACGCCAGGCCAACCCGCACGGCACGCCACGCGATTCGAGCGCCAACAAGACGGCCAGAGCACATTTCTCATCGCCTGGCTCGACAACCGCCCCGTCGGCGCAGGCGAGATCTTCTGGAACGGCTGCACAGCTCCTGAGATCAACAAGCATTACCCCACATGCCCAGAACTCAACGGCCTCGACGTCTGGCCGCCCGAACTCCGTTCCCACGGCATCGGCACCGCCCTCATCTCCGCTGCCGAAAGCCTTGTGCGCCAACGCGGTTTCCACCACATCGGCCTAGGCGTCGACGACGAGAACTCCCAAGCGGCCGCCCTCTACCTCCGCCTCGGCTACCAGGAAACCGGTCTCCGCTACCTCGACCGCTACCAGTACACCGACAACGACGGAAACCTCTACGACATCGCAGATCCTGCACGATTTCTGGTGAAGCAGCTCCACCCCTGACCCACGGTCAAGTCCCCGATTCACGCGCCATCCGACCGCTCAGCT
>NZ_MUMH01000336.1 GCF_002155965.1 Allokutzneria sp. NRRL B-24872 | reverse complement strand
CAGGGGGAGGGCTGCCCGGGTCGGGCGGCGGGGTGGTGCCGCTGGAGGTGGTCGACGACGTGGTGGTGCTGGACGTCCCGCTCGTCGTGGTGCTGGGCGTCGTGCTGGACCCGGAGGTCGTTGTCGTGCTCTGGCCGGGGACGGCGGGGGCGTCGGAGACGCGGTCGCCCTGCACGGTGTCACCGCGGCCGGACGTGCGGCCCTGCTCCGCCACGGAGGTGGTGACGAGAGTGGCGATGGTGGCGAACACGGTCGCCGTCGCCAGCGCGACCGCCCCGAGCACGGCGGTGCCCGGAACGCGCTGGCCCTGCCGCGCGGGCGCGACGGGATCGGCGCTCACCTGCCGAACACCTGCGTCCACACCCAGCCCCGGGTGTCCAGACCCACGCCCAGCGCGGTGAACCGGCAGTTCAGAATGTTGGCCCGATGGCCGGAGGACTGCATCCACGACTCCATGACCTGTTCGGCGGAACGTTGACCTTTGGCGATGTTTTCACCGCCGGGCCGTGGATACCCAGCCGCGCGCGCCCGATCGACGAACGAAGCGCCGTCCGGTGAGGTGTGCGAGAAGTAGTTACGCTCCGCCATATCGGAGCTGTGCCGCTGAGCGGCATTTGCCAACCGCTCGTCGATTCGCAGTGCCGAGCAGCCCGCTTCCGCCCGCGCGTGGTTTACCAGCTCGGCGACCTTCGCCGCTGGTCCCGAAGGAGGCGGCGGGGGAGCCTGGGTGGTGCGGCGGGTCGTGGTGGTGCTCGGCTGTTCGGGCGGCGGTGCCGGAGTGGACTCCGTCGATTGACTACTCGTAGTAGTCGGCGGAGTGGTGGTGGAGCTGCCCCCGGTCGTCGTGGGCGTCGTGGTCCCCGGAACCGGGGACGTGGTCAGCGGCGGCGTGCCGCCACT
>NZ_MUMH01000335.1:244-623 GCF_002155965.1 Allokutzneria sp. NRRL B-24872 | reverse complement strand
TCGGCTCCCAGTCGCGCGGGCCGAGCCTGACCTTGTCGACGCCCTTCGGGCAGCACGTCGTCCCGTCCGGCCGGAGCAACTGCACGCCGACGATGTACTTCTGGTAGCCCTGCGGCCCTTGCTCCGCGCCGCACAGCGACTCCGGGTCCACACCGGGCTTGGTCAGCTCCTTCACCGGCGAGGCCGTTTGGAGCGAGGCGTCGATCTGGCGGCGCATCGTCAGGTCCGCGCTGAGCCACGCGAACACGCTCACCACGATGATCCCGAGCGCCACCACCAGAGCCGTCACCAGTGCGACGCGGCTGCGCAACAGGAGTTTCCGCTCTTTCATGCGCGCGTCCGCAGCACGTAGCCGACCCCGCGCACCGTGTGCAGCAAC
>NZ_MUMH01000335.1:0-205 GCF_002155965.1 Allokutzneria sp. NRRL B-24872 | reverse complement strand
GCGAGCAGGTCGAACTCCGTGCGCGTCAACTCGATCTCGGTGCCCGCGCGGTGCGCCTCGCGAGTGCCCACGTCGACCACCAGGTCCTCGTACTTGAGCACCCCGTCCGATTCGGCCACCACCCGGCCGCGCCGCAGCAGGGCTCGCAGGCGGGCCAGCAGCTCCTCCAACGCGAACGGCTTCGGCAAGTAGTCATCCGCGCCCG
>NZ_MUMH01000334.1:326-711 GCF_002155965.1 Allokutzneria sp. NRRL B-24872 | reverse complement strand
GCCACCCAGGACGAGCTGCTGGCCTTCGCGATGCGGATGACCGTCGACGGAGCGGAGCAGCGGCTGAGGGACGACGCGGAGATGCCGGAGGACGCGAGGGTGCTGGCGTTCACGACACTGGAACGGTTGCTGCCCTTGGATTCCGACGCACGCGTCGCCACGGAGCTGTGGGTGGCGTACCTGTCGCGTGTGCTGGTCGACGCGGACGCGCGCGCCTTCAACACCAAGACGGCGCGTGAGACGTGGGAGCTGTTCGCGACGGTGGTCGGCGCGCTGCGCGACGCGGGGATGACGCCGGAAGGGCTCGACCCGGACCTGGAGACGGATCGGCTGCACGCGCTCTTCGACGGGCTGTCAGTGCAGGTCGCGACGGAGCCGGAGCGGA
>NZ_MUMH01000334.1:0-268 GCF_002155965.1 Allokutzneria sp. NRRL B-24872 | reverse complement strand
GCGCGGTGGTGACGCTGCGCCGCATCCGGGAGGGCGAGCCCTGGCGCACGGTCGCCGGGGAAGCCTTCGGCGGCCAGGGTTCCCGCGGCAACGGGGCGGCGATGCGCGTGGCCCCGCTCGGCGCCCACTTCGCCGACGACCCCGCCCGCGCGGCGATGGAGGCGGCGCTGTCGGCCGAGGTCACGCACCCGCACCCGGAAGGTGTCGCCGGAGCCGTCGCGGTCGCCCTCGCGGCGGCGCACGCGGCCGACCCCTCGGTGACCGCGCG
>NZ_MUMH01000333.1 GCF_002155965.1 Allokutzneria sp. NRRL B-24872 | reverse complement strand
CGGCGATCCGGCCGGAGGCGCCGAGCCCGCTCAGCGCCTCCGGCCGGATCGCCGTGGTCGCCTGGTCGATGCGGCTGGTGCTCGGGTCGCCGACGGGGCGGACGAACGTCGTCGCCTGCTCGGGCTTCGGACCGTCACCAACGGGACGGGCAAATGTCGTTGCTTGGTCGGGCTTCGGGCCGTCGTCAGCGGACCGCGAGAAGGTCGTGGCCTGCTCCGGCCTGCCGACCGGCCGGACGAACGTGGTCGACTGGTCGGGCTTCGGCGCGTCACCGCCCGGGCGGGTGAACGTCGTTGCCTGGTCGGGCTTCGGGCCGTCGTCAGCGGACCGCGAGAAGGCTGTCACCTGCTCCGACCTGCTCGGGTCGCCAACCGGGCGCGCGAACGTCGTCGACTGGTCGGGACGAGGGCCGTCGCCAACGGGCCGTGCCGTCTGCTCCGGGCCGTTCAGACGCGAGAAAGTCGTTGCCTGGTCAGGATTCGGGCCATCCCCAACGGGCCGCGCGAAGGTGGTCGCCTGCTCCGGCTTCGGGTTCGGCCGCGTGTCGCCGACGGGGTGGGCCTGCTCGTCCTCGGAACGCGGGGCCGACTCCTGGGGCTTCTCGGCTTCGGGCTTCGGAGCGGAAGGAAGCTGTTGGAAGACAACGGTTTCGGTCTGGTCCGAAACGTTCTGGAACAGGGCGGCGCCGGAGACCGACGGCCTCGCGGACTCCGGCTTGTCCGCCTCGGGCTGCGGACGGCGCACCGGGCCGCTGTCGTGCTGCTGTGGCTGCGGCTGGGGTTCCCTGCGCACAGGGCCGCTGTCGTGGCGCTGTGGCTGGGCCTGCTGCGGCTGCTCGCG
>NZ_MUMH01000332.1 GCF_002155965.1 Allokutzneria sp. NRRL B-24872 | reverse complement strand
GTTCGAGTGGTCTTCGAGCGGAGCGGGGATCAGCTCCGCGAACGAGATCTCGCCATCTATGCCCAAGGGTGCGTCCAGGCTGATCACACCCAAGGACAACCGTAGGCAGTCCACCACCTTCTCCCGAGACAACCCGGTGCGTTTGGCGATCTCCGCGACTGAAGCATCTTCCTGCTGGAGGAGCAGTCTGTTCCGGACGGTGCGAACCTTGCGGACTTCTTCGTACTTGTGGACCGGCAGCCGGATCATTGCGCCTTCGTCGGGAACTGCCCGGCCAATGTGCTGGTTGATCCAGTTCACCGCGTAGGTGGAGAACTTCAGCCCTCGCGAGCCGTCCCACTTTTCGATCGCCCGCATCAGACCCAACAGCCCGTGCTGGTACAGGTCCTCGTAGTCAAGACCGGCACCCAGGTGCTTCGCGATGTAGGAGCCCACGAGGCCGTTGTAGTTCACGACTGCGGTCTCCTCCTCGTACACCCCCGTATCAGCGCTGGGCAGCGTCAGATGTGTATAAGAGACAGGGCTTCGCTGGGAATCTTGCCAACCGGGGCGGGGGGCGAAGTACAGTTCGGTCGCGTGAGAGCACTGCGCCGGTTCACCGTCCGCGCCAGTCTGCCGGAGCCGTTGGCGGCTCTCGGGCGGCTGGCGACCAACCTCCGCTGGGTCTGGCACCAGCCGACCCAGGACCTCTTCGCCTCGGTGGACGCCCAGGCGTTTGAACGCCTCGACGGCGACCCGTTGCGCCTGCTCGCCGAGTTCCCGCCGGAGCGGCTCCAT
>NZ_MUMH01000331.1 GCF_002155965.1 Allokutzneria sp. NRRL B-24872 | reverse complement strand
GGACCCACCACTTCTTGACGCGTGGCCGACCGCGCGGCTAGGTTTCTTGAATCGTTTCATGAAGGAGATTCATGTCTGACGTTCCAGCCGTGAAGGCGGCCCTCAAGAGCCAGGCGGTCGAGACGCCGTCATGGGCGTACGGCAACTCCGGAACCCGGTTCAAGGTCTTCGCCCAGCCCGGTGTGCCGCGCTCCCCCCAGGAGAAGCTGGACGACGCCGCCCAGGTGCACGCCCTCACCAAAGTGGCGCCCACCGTCGCCCTCCACATCCCCTGGGACCGGGTCGAGGACTACGGGGCGCTCGCCAAGTACGCGGAGGAACGCGGCCTGAAACTCGGCGCCATCAACTCCAACGTGTTCCAGGACGACGACTACAAGCTGGGCTCGGTCACCCACCCCGACCCGGCGGTCCGCCGCAAGGCGCTGGACCACCTCCTGTAGTGCGTCGACATCATGGACGCCACGGGCTCCCGCGACCTCAAGCTCTGGTTCTCCGACGGCACGAACTACCCCGGCCAGGACGACATCGCGGCCCGCCAGGACCGCCT
Organism: Allokutzneria sp. NRRL B-24872; assembly: GCF_002155965.1. Classification (GTDB taxonomy): domain Bacteria; phylum Actinomycetota; class Actinomycetes; order Mycobacteriales; family Pseudonocardiaceae; genus Allokutzneria. The sequence continues at coordinate 284 of NZ_MUMH01000331.1, read as the reverse complement.
CGCCGAGGCCCTGCGCGCCGTCTACGACCGCCTCGGCGACGACCAGCGCATGCTGCTGGAGTACAAGTTCTTCGAGCCCGCCTTCTACACCACGGACGTCCCGGACTGGGGCACCGCCTACGCCCACTGCCTGAAGCTCGGCCCCAAGGCGCAGGTCTGCGTCGACACCGGCCACCACGCCCCCGGCACCAACATCGAGTTCATCGTCGCCCTCCTCCTGCGCGAGAAGAAGCTCGGCGCCTTCGACTTCAACTCCCGCTTCTACGCGGACGACGACCTCATGG
>NZ_MUMH01000330.1:433-568 GCF_002155965.1 Allokutzneria sp. NRRL B-24872 | reverse complement strand
GCGCGCTCGGTGATCTCGCTCAGCGGCACACCGGCGTCGCGGGCGGCGTCGAGCAGCTCGGGGTTGCGCTCGGCCGCGAGCGCGGTGACGAACAGCTCGTGCACGCGACCGGACCACCGCAGCGCCTCGCGCACG
>NZ_MUMH01000330.1:0-292 GCF_002155965.1 Allokutzneria sp. NRRL B-24872 | reverse complement strand
CGAGGCGCAGGCCCTGGATGAACCGGTTGTAGGTCATCCCGTTCTCGCGCACGGCCGCGTTGATGCGGGTGATCCACAGCTTGCGGAAGTCACCCTTGCGGGCACGGCGGTCCCGGTAGGCGTACCCGAGCGAGTGGAGCATCTGCTCCTTCGCCTTGCGGTACAGCCGGGAGCGCTGGCCGCGGTAACCGCTGGCGCGCTCCAGGATCGTCCGGCGCTTCTTCTGGGCGTTGACTGCCCGCTTGACGCGTGCCACTGATCAGTCCTGTCGTTCTAGCGGGCGACCGAGGTC
>NZ_MUMH01000033.1 GCF_002155965.1 Allokutzneria sp. NRRL B-24872 | reverse complement strand
CTCCGCGTGCGTCGCCGCGTCAGTCTTCACAGCGGTCACAAGGTTCGAGAGGGTTTCCAGGCCGTCCAGGAACGCGAGGTGTTCTTCCTCGGAAAGCCGGTAGACGTCTTGCGCTTGGAGATGATCTATCAATGTTGACTGGAGTTCTGCGATATCCAACATGATCACACCTCCCTTCCTATTGGATACCTCAATTTTAGCAAGTCCTGTGAGAGCGTCAAATCCGTTGCAGCGCAACAACAAGACGACTTTCAGCCGCGAGCGAAACTGGTCGGCTTTACCTGGGGTGCGCGTGCCATACGCTTGTCCGCGTGGGCCGGGATTCATCCCGTGCCCGCCCGGCCAATGAGGGCACGCGCAAGGGGCCCCAGGTCAAGCCGACCCCACGCTGGTACCGGTGCGAGCGGGAAGCCCAGCCGCACCCGCCGCTGATACCGGCGCCAGCTGGAAGTCCAGCCGTACCCCCGCTGGAAGTCCAGCCGTACCCCAGTTAGTACCCCAGCTGGAAGCCCAGCCGTCCCCGATAAGGAAGTCCAGCCGTACCCCAGTTAGTACCCCCAGCCGGAAGTCCAGCCGTCCCCGAGTCAGAACTCCAGCCCGGCCGCACTCCGCAGAGCCCGCCGCAACGGCTCCTCCAACGCCGCCCGGTCCACGCCGTCCCACGCCAACGGCGGCTCGGGCTCGTACTCGATCGCCAGCTGCACCTGCCGAGCCACGTCCGCCCCGGCGAGCTCCTCCGCCAGGTGCAGCGCCACGTCGATCCCCGCCGACACGCCAGCGGCAGTCGTCACCGGCCCGTCCGAGACCCATCGCTCCGCCACCGGGATCGCGCCATAAGCACCGAGCGCGTCGAGCACAGCCCAGTGGCTGGTGGCCCGCCGCCCCGAAAGAAGCCCAGCAGCACCAAGGATCAGCGACCCGGTGCACACCGAAACAGCCCGCGATGCCGACCGCACGTACGACAGCAACGCCGCATCGGCGAGGTGCTTGAAGGTCCCGAGCCCGCCCGGCACGACGACCATGTACGGGTCGGGAACGGCAGAGAACGTGCTGCTCCCAACGAGGGTCAGCGGTAGGTCGGTGGCAACCGGACCGGGCTCCGCGCTGACGACAACGGTCCGGTACGAGGGCTCGAAGGTGCTGAGCGCGGTGAGCACCTGCAAGGGACCGACGAGGTCGAGCGGTGTCACCTCGGGGTAGAGCACGAAAGCGATGTCCATGACCTGAGCCTGACAAGCAGAACAGCCTGGGCGGGCGCGGATGTCCGGAGCGCTGCGATGCCGGTCCGAAACGCTGGCACAAGGGAACGCTGGCACAAGGGAACGCTGGCACAAGGGAACGCTGGTACAAGGGAACGCTGGTACAAGGGAACGGTGGACAACGCGCGCCGAGTGCTGGTGATCGCCTACGAGGGCGCGGAGCTGCTGGACATAGCGTGCCCCACGGACGTGCTGGACGCGGCGAACCGGCACGGAGCGCGGCCGGGGTACGAGATCGAACTGGCGACGCTGGGCGGAGCGCCGGTGCGGTGCTCGTCGGGGCTGACCCTGGACGTGCGGCAGCGGCTGGAGCACGTGACCGGATCACTCGACACGGTGATCGTCATCGGTGGCTGGGGGCACGAGCGCGCGGCGGCCGATCACCGGATGATCGCTCAGCTCCGCAGGCTCGCCGCGTGCAGCCGCCGCGTGGCATCGGTGTGCACGGGCGCTTTCCTGTTGGCTGCGGCGGGATTGCTGGACGGCCGCCGCGCGACGACGCACTGGGCGTTCGCGGAACGGCTCGCTGAGGCCTATCCCGCCGTGCAGGTCGACGCGGGGCCGATCTTCGTGCGCGAGGGCGACGTCTACACGGCGGCGGGGGTGACGAGCGGGCTGGACTTGGCGCTGTCGTTCGTGACCGACGACCACGGGCCGGAGCTGGCGCGCGCCGTCGCCCGCTCCCTCATCGCCTACCTGCAACGACCTGGTGAGCAGGACCAGGTGAGCATGTTCCTCGCGGCACCGACCCCGGAGAAGGACTTCATCCGCTCGGTCGTCGCTTACGTGGAGGCGAACCCGGCGCAGGACCTCGGCGTCGCCGCGCTGGCGAAGCGCTTCGGGCACAGCGCGCGGCACCTGACCCGGCTCTTCGCTGAACACCTCGGCGTGAGCCCGAGCCGCTACGTGCGGACGGTTCGCTCCGAGCTGGCGCGCCGACTGCTCGCGAGCACGGGCCTGCCGTTGGCGGCGGTGGCGCGGCGCTGCGGTTTCGGCTCGACGGAGACGCTGCGCAAGACCTTCGTCGACCAGTACGGCACGTCGCCGTCGGCCTACCGGAAGCTGCGGGCCTGAAGCGCTTCGCCGACGGAGTGGAACAGCGCGAGGTCCCGGTCGAGCTCGGTGATCTCGATCGGCCTGATCACCGGCTGGTTGCCGTCGACGACGATGCGCAGCGAAGCCCCGCGGGCCCGCGCGGTCACGGTTGCCTCCAGCAGCGCGGTCAGCCCGGCGGAGGCGAGGAAGGTGACCGTGCAGAGGTCGAGCACACAGACCTCGTCGACGCACGACTCCGCCGCCTCGCGCAGGGAAGCGGCCGTGTCGAAGTCGATCTCCCCGCCGACGGTGATCACGCAGGCGGCACCGACTCGCTCGTGGGAGATCTCCAGGCCGATGGCGCTGCGCATGACAACCCCTCAGCTCGACTGGGCCAGGTGCGAGGCGCGCCCGCGCCCGCCGGGACGGCCGAGGTCGACCTCGGCCCACACCGTCTTCTCGTGCTCGCGCCGCGTGGCACCCCACGCCGTGGCGATCCGGTCGACCAGCAGCAGGCCGCGCCCACCGCTGTTGTCCGGCTTGCGGATCTTCGGCAGGCCGAGCGAACCGTCGTCGACCTCCACGCGCAGCCTGCCTCGCTCCAGCAGGCTCAGCCGGCACGTCCTCGGCGCCGCTCCGTGCCGGTGGGAGTTGCTGACCAGCTCGTCGACGACCTGCACCGCGTCGTCGACCGGCACGCCGGTTCCGCTGGCGAGCATCGCTCGCACGCGGTCACGCACCTCGCGCATGCTCATCGCGTCGAGGTCGCAGGTGACTGTGGTGTCGCTGTCGTCGCGGGTGTCACGGGTAGCACTGCCCGAGTCCTGCGACGCGCCCACTGACTGGGACCACATGGTTGACCACACCCTCGCTGTACTCGGCACATCCGCCCATCCGATACCCGGCGGCACGAGCCGGGAAACCATCAGGAGGTTGCCGGTGGATCACGGCACCGCCCCTTCGGAGTGCGTACAGTCCGGACGGTGTCTTGTTCCTGCTTGATCTGCACGGAGCGACCCGCCGGACGCGACGCGGCGACCTCGGACATCGTCAGTCGATCAGGCTGGTGCGTGCTCAGGATTCCCGGCCCCGTCGACTTCACCTACACCGTCGGCCTGTGGCACAGCTTCCGGCAGCCGGAGCTGGTGATGTTCGGCCTGGGCGGGGAGGACATGCAGCACTGGCTCAACACGTGCGTCGAGCACTGCGTGGAGCACGGCTGGCCCGGCGAGGACGTGCCGTTCACCGGCGTGATCGAGGGCGTCCCGACGCAGCTGCGCGTGGTGCACCGCGACTGGCACGACCCGTTGTTCGGTACGGCGCACCGCTTCTACGGCGTCGACGTCCCCTTCCGCCAGGTCGTGTGGCCGGACAAGGACGGGCGCTGGCCGTGGGACGACGCGGCCACCACCGGGTGCCGCACCCGGCAGGCCCGCGCGTGGCTGCCGGTGTCGGAGCACCCGGCGGGCGGGTGGCGGCTCGTCGGCCAGCTGGAACCCGGTTTCCCCTTCGCCTCCGGCCCCGACGTGTGGGCGCTGACCACCCGCTCCGTGCTCAACGGCGTCGCGCCGACGTGGGTGCTGAACGAGGCGGGCTGCTTCGACGTGCTGGACCAGCGCGGCTACGACGCCGACGACCTGTGTCTGGCCTACCTCGGCGACCTGGTGCTGCGGCATCCCGGGCTCCTCGCGCGGGCCGACCTCGACGAGGGCACCGCCGCCGACGCGGCCAGCGACTGGAAGGGCGAGAAGCCCGACGCCGACGTGCTGCGGCGCAGCGAGCAAGCCTGGCAGGTGGCCACCCCCTGAGCCCGGAACGCGACGCGGCCCACCTGTTCGTGGAGATCGTCGCGCTTGACCCTCACGTCACGTGAGTCCTTAGCGTCGCTGCCATGGCGACGACGATGACGAACGTCCGGATCTTCGACGGCGAGCGCGTGACCAGCGACTCCGCGGTCCGGCTGGATGACGGCCTGATCGTGGCGGTGGGTGGTCCCGAGCTGCTGGAGCCGGGCGACGAGCACGTGGACGGCGGTGGCGGCACGGTGCTGCCGGGCCTGATCGACGCCCACGTGCACCTGCTGAGCGGCACGCCGAAGCAGGCGGCGACGTTCGGTGTGACGACGGTGCTGGACATGTTCAGCAAGCCCGACCTCGTGCGCGAAGCGATGGAGCAGGGGGCCGGGCCGAACGCGGCGGACGTGCGCTCGTCGAGCGTCGGAGCGACCGCGCCGGGCGGGCACCCATCGCTGATGTACGCGCCTTTCCCTTGCATCACAGCGCCTGAGGAAGCAGACGGCTTCGTCGCGGACCGCCTGGCGGAGGGGGCGACCCACCTGAAGGTCCTGTACGAGCCCGGTGGTGGGGGGCCGATGTCGTGGCCGTCGCTTGACGTTCCGACGGTGGCCGCGCTCGTCGCGGCCGGGCACCGCGCGGGGCTGAAGGTCGTGGCGCACATCAGCACGGCGCAGGCGGCGATGGACTTGCTGCCGACCGGCGTGGACGTGTTCGCGCACGTGCCGTTCGACCACCTCAGCGACGAGCAGGTCCAGGCGTTCGCGGCAGCCGGCGTCTCGGTGATCGCGACGCTGTCGGTCGCGGACGGCTTTCCGGGACCGGACAAGCAGATGCCGTTGCTGGGCGAGCTGACGATGATGCCGAGGCTCGGCCCGGCGTGGCTGGAGGTCGTGAAGGGGCAGGGGGAGCGGTGGATGCCGCCCGTCCTGCCGGACTTCCGCTTGCCGGTGGACAACGTCGGGCGCCTTCGCGAGGCGGGGGTGACCGTGCTCGCGGGCACCGACGCGCCCAACCCGGGCATCGTCCACGGCGCGAGCCTGCACCGCGAGCTGCAGCACTTGGTGGCGGCGGGTTTCCACCCGCTGGAAGCCCTGTGCGCGGCGACCGCGCGCACGGCGGACGTGTTCGGTCTCGCCGACCGCGGGCGGGTGCTGCCGGGTCTGCGCGCGGACGTGGTGCTGGTCGAAGGGCAGCCTGACCGCTTCATCTCCGACACGCAGTACGTGGCGGCGGTGTGGAAGCAGGGCGAGCGCGTCGACCTCGACGGGTACGTGGGCTCGGCGGACGAGGCCGCGGGCCTGGCGATGTTGAGAGAACTGACTGACAAGGTGATTGCCGCTTTTAAGGAGTACACGCCATGACCACCGGAACGAGCCCGATCGCCGTGCACCGTGACGACGACGGCGAGATCCTGGGCCACCTCGTGCCGACGACGACGGGGTGGCAGCCGATGACCGTGTTCGCCGCCGCCCTCGCGGGGCCGTCCGACTTCGAGCAGGCCGAGCGCGTGCTGCGCAACGACGGCATGTCCTGCCTCGCCGACATCTGGTGGGTGGAGCACGAGCCCGGCGAGTGGCGCGAGGCCCGCATCCAAGAGGCGCGGCCGAACCGGCTCCGCGTGTGGTGGGCGGACCCGATGGTCGAGCAGTCACCGCACGGGCAGTGGATCGACCCGTACGAGGTGAAGGTGCAGCGGCACCGCCCGTAGTGGGCACCGGTGTGGATATCGGTTGCGGTGCGGCGGGCGATCGTCCGATCCTGGTTTCGTGAGTACCAGGTTGCGGGCGATCGCCCGCGAGACCGTGTCCATCGCCGAACGTGGTTCCTACCGGACGGCATCGGGTGACACGGTGGACATCAGCGCCGGCGTTGCCGCTGCGGTGTCCGGAACGCTTGTTTATCAACCAGAAGACCGAGTCACAGCGCCGCAGCCAGTGCAGCGGCGAGTGGTCGAGGTCGTCAACGAGTCCACTCTGGACGCAGCGCGACGGCTCGGGGGAGACGTGGCGTGCCTGGTCTTCGCGTCAGCGCGCAATCCCGGCGGCGGGTTCCTCAACGGGGCCGAAGCGCAGGAGGAGTCGCTGGCGCGAGGATCGGCGCTGTACCCGTGCCTGCGCGCCGCGTGGGACTTCTACCTCCACCACCGGGGCGATCCCGATCTGACCTACAGCGATCGCGTGATCTACTCGCCGCGGGTGCCGGTTTTCCGGGACGACAAGGGAAATCTGCTCGACGAGGCTTACCCGGTGTCGTTCCTGACCTCCGCCGCGCCCAATCTCCAGGCCATGCTGCGCAACCAGCCGGAGCGCGCCTCGAGTGTGCCGGAAGTGTTGCGGCGCAGGGCGATGCGCGTGCTTGAGGTCGCCGCCGACAACGGTCACCGGCGACTCGTGCTGGGCGCGTGGGGCTGTGGCGTGTTCGGCAACGATCCGTCCACTGTGGCCGGTGCGTTCGCCGAGGCGCTGCGGCGCGGCCCCTGGTTCGAGCACGTGACGTTCGCCGTGCTCGACCGGGGACGCGGAGGAGCGACCTACGCGGCCTTCCGCGACGCGCTGAACTGAGCGACCCAGCGCTTCTGCCACGGCGTCTCGACCGCCTTGGGGTGCAAGCGTTCCCGGGTCCAGGCGACGGCCTCGCCGGGCTCGACCCCGGCGAGGATCGCCAGGCAGCTGAACACCGTCCCGGTGCGGCCCACTCCGCCGCCGCACGCGACCTCGACCGCCTCGCCGGAGCGCGCCCGCTCGTGCAGCTGGTGGATCTGCTCCACGGCGAAGGCGCGATCGCGCGGCAGCAGGAAGTCCGGCCACTCGATCCACGTGTGCGGCCAGTCGAGCCGTTCTTCTTGTGTGCGGCGGAATCTGCCCGCGCCGAGGTAGAGGCCGAAGTCCGGCACCGGTCCCTCTGGCCACGGTCGCCGCAGGCCACGGCCGCGGACCCAGCTGCCGTCGGGCAGCTCGATCGCTCCGGGAAGTCTGGGTTCGGTCATGCGTCCACACTCCTGGCTTGGCGCCTCGCGCGGTGCTTGGCGACGTTGTGGCGGTTCCCGCACAGCTCGGGCATGCAGTAGCGGCGACGTCCGGCTCGGCTCGTGTCGACGAAGACGCCCCGGCAGCCCGGGGCTTCACACGCGCGGAAGCGCTCGTGGCCGAGCGCGCGCACGACGCCGAGCAACGCCGTGCTGATGAGCGCGGCCAGCTCGTCGGCCAGCGAAGCCCCTGGCGCGGTCGGCACGTGCCACTGCCACTTGTCGTCCGCAGCGCGGCGCAGCACCGGCGCGAGCCCTGCTCGGCGCAGCAGGACCTGGCAGCCCGCGACCGCCTGGTCGGCCGTCTCCGTCTCCATGATCCCGCGCACCTCGCGGCGCAGCAGCTGGACCTGGAAGACGTCGTCCTTCGTCGGCGGCAGCGGCGCGTCGAGCTGAAGTCCTTGTCCCGCAAGGAAAACCGCGAGGGCGATCGGAGTCGGCAGCGCCTCGCCGGTGCTCTCGCGGACCGTCGGCGAGGTCGTGACCAGGTCGGTCGCCACCGCCGCGCCGAGCGCGTACTCGTCAACGGGGATCTCCACCGCGCCCTCCTCGGGTAAGTGTTGAAAACGTAGCACAAGCCTTACAGCAGGTTTCCGGAAGCCGTGGGCCGCGCGAGCCGCGAGGCTGCGCGCATGGACACGATCGTGATCGTCGCGGTGGGCGCGTTCTTCCTGGCCATGGGCGGGTACGCGCTGGTGGCACCCGCTGCGCTGGCTCGCCCGTTCCGCCTGCGCGTCGAGAGCCCTGAAGCTCGCTCCGAGGTCCGAGCGGTCTACGGCGGCTTCGGCGTCGCGATCGCCGCGATGCTCGGCGTGGCCGCGGCCGACATCGGGGGAGTGCGCGCCGGAGTCGTCCTCACCGTCGCCGCCGCCCTCGCAGGAATGGCTCTAGGACGCCTGATCTCCCGCTTGGCCGACACGCGAACGGCCTTCTACCCCATCTGGTTCTACTTCGCCGTAGAACTCATCGCCGCCACCCTCCTCGTCACCGCCCACTAGCCCCCAAATCCGTTTCGTACCGGTATCGGGAAAGCGAGCGCTCCCAAATCCCGCTTTCGGTACGAAACGGGTGAGGTCTAGACCACTTCGGGGTGCGATGGGGCGAGCGGGGCGGAGTCCTAGTCGATGACGAACCAGGTGCCGTTCTGGTAGGAGAGGACCGCGTCGCCGAGGTCGCGTTCGCCGATCGTGACGCTCGCGCGGATGGCCTTCGCGGGGATGTCGACGTCACCGTTCGCGCGCTGGCGGACCTGCTTGGCGTCGATGGTGGCGGTCTGCAACGCGGTCCGCTTGGCCGCGCCGAGCATCTGGAAGGTGATCGGGAACGTCTGCCTGCAGGTGCCGAAGCCCTTCGCCTCGGCCTTCTTCGCGCCCGGCCCGGCGACGTCGCACACCACGTCGAGGTCCTGGTTGCCCACGCCGTGCAGGTACTTCTCGAAGCGCTGGATCGCCGCCTCGACGGTCTTCGGCGTGCCAACCGGGGTCGCCGGAGTCGTCGGAACGGGAGCCGCCGTGGACGACGGTGCAGCCGACGAAGGAGCGGGCGGCGGAGGAGGCGGAGCGCTGGCCTTGTCCTCGCACCCCGTCAGCGCGAGCGCCAGTCCGACAGTCGTCAGGAAGATCGCCGACCTCATCGTGCCCCCGTGTTCGTCGTGGTCCGCGCGGACTCTAGTACACCGCCGACAGTTCCATGCATTTGCACAGGAATGGCCGAGGGGCATCTCAGGGTTGTCCCCGATTCGCCGCATTCACGCGCTCAATACGTTTGCGGGGAATCCGCCGCCACGGACAGTCGCACCACCACGGAGGACCCTTGACCCGCTCAGCACTCGCCGCCTCGGCGGCGGTGGCGCTCGCCGCCACACTGGTGGTGGCACCGGCCGTGTCGGCCGCTCCCGCCGCGCCGGACTGGAAGCTCTGCAAGGACGTCGCCAACGGCTGGAGCCCCGACGACACGCGCACCGAGTGCGCCACGGTCGCGGTCCCGCTCGACCACGCCAAGCCCGACGGCCGCAAGATCGAGATCGCGGTCAGCCGCGTGAAGGCCGGCGACCCCGCCGCGCGCAGGGGCGTCATGGTGTTCAACCCCGGAGGTCCCGGCGGCGCCGGAATCCGCATGCCGCAAGGAGTTCTGGACAGCACGGTCAAGGACCTGGGCCGCACGCACGACCTGATCGGCTTCGACCCGCGCGGCGTCGGCTACAGCGACAAGGTGACCTGCCGGGAGCTGCCCGAGGACGCCGAGCAGCCGCCGCAGTCCTGGTCGGCCAAGGAGAAGGCCCGCTTCCTCTCCGCGCGCGACGGCAGGGCGAACCGGCGCTGCGCCGAGAGCGACCTGGAGTTCTCCCGCAACCTCACCACCGACGCGATCGCGCGCGACATCGACGTGATCCGCACCGCGCTGGGCGAACAGAAGATCAACTACTACGGCGTGTCCTGGGGCACCGCGCTCGGCGCGCACTACCGCAGCCTCTTCGACGGCAACGTGGACCGGATGCTGCTCGACTCGGTGATGCTGGCCAACTTCGACCTCAACGAGATCGACAACACCACGGTCGCCGCCTACGAGAACCTGCACAACGACTTCGCCACCTGGATCTCGCGCTACGACCGCGTCTACCACTTCGGCACCACGCACGGCGAGGTCTCCAAGGCGCTGTTCGACCTGCGCAAGCTGCTCACCGAGTCGCCGCGCGCGGTCGGCACCGGCGAATCCCAGATCACCATCGACGGCGACACGATCACCTCGCTGATGACCGCGAACCGCTCGTGGTGGTCCAGCGCCGCCGCCGAGCTGGTGAAGATCCGCGACAACGAGGTGCCCGAGGCCGCGCGCCAGGCCGCCAACGCCGCCGGAGCTCGATCGGCCGCCCGTGGGCTCGCGAGCAAGCCCGAGGGCTTCAGCCGTTTCCTCAACGTGGCGGTGATCTGCAACGAGGCGCTGAGCACTCGCGACTTCGAGACCTCGTGGAAGCACCGCATGGGCCGCATCGCCAAGTACCCGGCGGCGGGGGAGAAGGCCTCCTTCGACGGCATGTGCGCGAACTGGCCGCTGCCCGTGCAGCCGTGGCGGCTCAAGTCCGGCGCCAGCGCGCTGCAGCTGGTCGGCCACCTCTACGAGGGCGTGACGCCGATCGACTGGGCCGTGTCGATGCGCGGCAAGATCGGCGGCTCGCTGTTCACCATCGAGGACGACCGGCACGGCTCGCTCTCGCGACTTCCCTGCGGCGCAACGGGTGTGGAGTTCTTCGCGACCGGCAGGGCCAGCGCCGCCTCCTGCCCGGGAGAGCCGATCCCCACGCCAGAGACGTCCGCGCCGAAGACGGGTGACGGCCTCACCGTCGAGCGCTCCCCGTACGACTCCAACCGCGTCGTCACCTTCTAGCCACCCGCGCGGCCTGCTCGTTCAGTCGGGCAGGCCGCGCAGTCCTATCTCCACGCCGCGCCGCAGCGCCGCCCAGAACTGCTCTTCGGACTGGCCCAGCTCCAGGCTCTTGAGCGCCGCACCCTGCGCTCCGCCGCTCATCGCGCCGACCGCCGCCGCCGCGTCGATCTCGTCCAACGTGTCCGGGAACGCGCGCAGCAGTCCGGCGGCGAGCTCCCGCTGCACCTCCTGGTTGAGCTGCAACGCCCGTCCGCGCAACGCCGGCTCCGACATGATCAGCTTGGTGAACCGCGCCATGCTCTCGGGGTCGTGCCGCCCGACGCCCTCGGTGAGGTAGTCGCCGAGCATCGCGTCGTAGGCCCGCAGCAGCAGCTGAGCGGGGGTCTCGCCCGGCTGCCGGTCGGCCAGCACCTTCAGCGGCACGGGAGCCCTCGGCCCGGAGTCGGCGAAGAGGACGTCCTCCTTGCTGCGGAAGTGGTTGAAGAACGTCTTCGTGGCCACGTCCGCCTCCGCCGCGATCTGCGCGACGGTGGTCCTCTCGTAACCCTGCTCGCTGAACAGCCGCAGCGCCGCGTCGGCGAGCTGCCGCCTGACCGCGAGCTTCTTGCGCTCCCGCCGGGACTCCACGGCGACGACGTTACATCGGGTGTAAGTTTATAGCCAATGTAAGTTGACCCGAGGAGGTCTGGTGAGCCGGATAGCCCTGACCGGGATGCCCGCCGCCGGTCACGTCAACCCCAGCGTCCCCCTTGTGCGTGAACTGGTTCGCCGGGGCGTGGAGGTCGTCTACTACAGCAGCGGCGAGTTCCGCGACACGATCGAGCGCACGGGCGCGGAGTTCCGCGCGTACCCGGAGGGCACGGTCTCCGCGCGCGCCATCGCCGACGCCACCACCTCCGGCGGGCCGGTGCGCGTGGTCTCGAAGTTGCTGCCCGCCGCCCAGACCCTGGTGCCGTTCCTCGTCGAGGAGTTCCGCGCGCTGCGCCCGGACGCGGTGGCCTTCGACTCCAACGCGCTGTGGGGCTACATGGCCGCCGCCCGCGCCGGACTGCCCAAGATCTCGCTCATGACCACGTTCATGTTGGGGGTCAAGGATTTCCGCTGCCTGACCGCGCGCGAGTGGTGGCACTCGATGGTGCCGATGATCCCCGACATCCCGTCCGTGGTGGCGGCCAAGAAACGGCTCGTCCGCGCGCTCGGCAAGGACATCTACCCGCCCTCGCCGACCCTGCCGATCCGCGGCGACGTGACGCTCTTCCCGATCCCGCGCGAACTCCAGCCGCCCAACCCGCTGCTGGACGAGCGCTGCCACTTCTTCGGCCCCACCATCGACGCCGAGAACCGCGTCGCCGAGGTCGATCCCGAGCTGGCGGAGTTCCTGGACGGCCCCGAACCGCTCGTGCTCGTGTCGCTCGGCACGCTGCACGCGGGTACTCAAGCGTTCTTCCGCACCTGCTTCACCGCGCTCGCCGACGTGCCCGCGCGGTTCGTCCTCGCCGTCGGTCCGCACGCCGATCCGGGCACGCCGCCGCCGAACATGCTCGTGCGCCCGTCCGTTCCGCAGCTCGACGTGCTCGCCCGCGTCTCCGCCTTCGTCACCCACGGCGGCATGAACAGCGCACTGGAGGGCCTGTACTACGGAGTGCCGCTCGTCGTGCTCCCGCAGCAGGTCGAGCAGTTGATCATCGCGCGTGCCGTGGCCGCCAAGGGGGCGGCTCTGGTGTTGCGCCACAACCTCTCCGGCCGCGCCGTGCCTCCCGTCGAACTCCGCGCCGCGGTGGAGCGCGTGCTCAGCGATCCCTCGCTTCGCGAGTCGGCGAAGGCGTTCTCAGCGGGAATCCGCTCCGCGGGTGGTGCAACAGACGGAGCCGACATCGTGCAGAAGTTCCTGTCCGCCCGCGTCTAGCGAACTTCAGGAGTCGCGGGCCTCGGAGACGCCGAGCACCGCGAGCCGATCGGCGCGGTCGTTGTCGGGGTGGCCGGAGTGGCCCTTCACCCAGTGCCACTCGACGTCGTGCTGGGAGACCGCTGCGTCCAGCTCCCGCCACAGGTCGGCGTTCTTCACCGGTTCGCGGGAGCTGGTCATCCAGCCGTTGCGCTTCCAGTTCGCCAGCCACGACAGGATGCCGTTGCGGACGTAGGTGCTGTCGGTGTAGATGTGCACCTGCGAGGGCCGGGTGAGGCAGCCGAGCGCCTTGATGGGGGCGGTGAGCTCCATGCGGTTGTTGGTCGTCGGTCCCGCGTCCCCGCCGTGCAGTTCCCGCTCGTGCGTGCCGTAGCGCAGCACCGCTCCCCACCCGCCCGGCCCGGGGTTCCCGCTGCACGCGCCGTCGGTGTAGATCTCGACGACCTGCTGTCCTCGCACGTTCTCGCCATCCGTCCGCCCCGACGTCGGCATCGAGGTCGGTCGAGCCTATCCGGGGTGGCGCTCGGGACCGGTCCCCGGTGCGTTCGCGCAGGATGAGGCCGTGGATGACGTGGTGGACCGGCTCGGTGAACTCCTCAGCACGCACCCGGTCGACAACCGCTACCACCTCGCGACCGGCACGGCGATCGCCTTCGGCGCGGTGCTGACCGTCGAACTGGGGATCACCGTTGTGGCGCTTGGGTTTGTGCTCGCGTTCGTACCACTCGCACGAGTGCTTCGCGGTGGTGTGCGCGAGCGCTTCGACGTCCACGAGAACGGCCTGGTGCACCACCGCCGGAGTGGCCGCCGCAGCTGGACGTGGGGCGAGGTGGCCGCGCTGCGCGTGCGGTGGGACCCGCGTCGGCGCACGCTGTCGCGCTGCGTCGTGCGGTTCTCCGGCGGCGGGCGCCTGGTGATCCACAGCGGCGCCGTCGACGGGCCGTTGCTGGCGGGAACCCTGCTGGCGCGGTGCCCCGAGGCGGTTGCCGTGCGGAGATCTCGGGGTGGGTGAGCGGACAACCCACCCCGAGAACGATCAGCGGCGCAGCTGGCCGCGGATGGCTCCGGCGGCGAACTCGCTGTTGTGCACGTTGACGTAGAAGCCGCTGGGGTTGCGGCGCAGTTCCTTGGCCAGGTCGCGGCTCACGTCCGCGCAGCTGTAGCTGCGGCCGTTGGTGGGTGCCTTGAAGTTGACCACGACCGGGCCGTTGGTGCCCGCGACGCCGCGGTGGATGTGCGCGGCGCTGGCCGGGGCGATGCGGCTGACCGAGATCGTGGCGCACACCCGGTCGGAGCCGATCCGGACCGAGGCGCTGCCCCGGCCGTCCGCGTCGCCCGGCCCGGGGACCTCGGCCTTGCCGGTCAGGTGGGCGGAGTGGGTGCGACCCAGGCCCAAGCCCAGGTCGAGGTCCAGGTCGAGTCCGATGCCGACACCGATGCCGATGCCGACGCCGCTCCGCGTCTCGGACGCGCTGGCAGCGGGGGCGATGGCGACCAGGGCGAGGGCTGCTGCCGCCACGGACGTGCCGAGAACACGAGATGTGAAGCGCACGAAAACCTCCAGGAGAGCGTGGTGCTTCCTACACGAGTTCTTCGAAGGCGCACGGCACTCGGATTGGTCCTCGGCCGGGTGAACTACTGCTTGCGGCGCACGGTGAAGAACGTGGCGATGCACGCGAACCCGGCGGTGATCACCACGATCGCGCCGACGGAGATCAGCGCGAGCGCGCCGTCGCCGTAGTCGGGATCGTTGACCGCCAGGTTCACGAACATGGCGACGACGGAACCGAGCAGCAGCAGGCCGACCACCAGCCACCCCGCGCCGAAGCGCCGCCAGCGCTGTTCGTGGTGCGGCTGCGGCCCAGCGGTCGGACAATGGTGCCGCACAAGGCTTTCCAGGCGGTCCGACTCCAGCGTGAGGCCGTCGAAGCGGATGCGCTGGCCGTCGTCGAAGCGCACCACGCAGCGGTGGCCGGTGCCCAACAGTCGTGTGGCACCGTTCTGCTGGGGCGGGTGACCGGAATCGATGCTGACCACCTGCTCCCACCGCCATGACCGTCCATTGTGGACAAGTCCGTGCTCGTGGACCTCGAAGACCTCGTTCAGCCCGCCGCGCAGGGCCTTCACCAGCAACCAGGTCCCGCCGAGGACACCGACCACCACCACGCCCATGCCGATGCCGATCGTGCGATCGATCGAGCTGGAGTTGCCCGCCCACCGCGAAGGCCCGCCGAGCACGAGGTTGGCGGTGAAGACGGCGGCGCCGATCCCGATGGCCAGCGCGATGCCGCCGACGACGAGGATGCGGCGGTTGGCGACGCGGTGCATGCCCAGCAGGGCGCCCAGTTCACTCACCGAAGATCACCTTTCGTCCCTGGTCGGAGTCGAAGAGCGCGGCGAGGACGCTGATCCAACGGAGTGTCATGCGGCGGACCGTAGTTACGGCCGTCGGGAGGGCTCCCGAGCCCAGAACAGCGAGTGCACGTCGGTGCTGCCTGGCAGGAAGTCCCGCACGTCGACCTGCTCCACCACTTCCAGTCCGGCGGCGTCGAGGTGCGCCCGGTAGGTCGCCGCGTCGGCCTGGCTCCACACCATCGGAGCGTCGCTGCCCAGCCAGCCCTCGACCCGCGACTCCAGCGCGTCGCGCCCGGTCAACAGCAGCAGCCAGCCACCCGGCCGCAACCACCGCGCGGTCTTCTTCAGCAGATCACCCTGCTCGGACAACGGCAGGTGGAACAACACGTACAGGCACACCACGGCGTCGAAGGACGCGTCGGGCCACTCCGCCTCCGAGGCATCGGCTCGGACGAACTCAGCGGAAGGGACGAAGGCCCGCGCTCGCCGGATCTGCTCCTCGCTGATGTCCACGCCGGTGACCTGGTGCCCGCCGCGCACCAGGTCGCGCGCGACGGGGACGCCGCAGCCGCACCCCACGTCCAGCACGGAGCCGCCGACCGGGATGCGCTCGCGCAACGCCTCCAGCCATTCCGCGTACGGGCCGCTGTCGTCGTGCTGGCCCCGGTAGCGCTCCGAGACCGCGTCATAGCCTTGGCGCACAACGGCTTTCATATCGGACATGCCGCCGCACGCTACCCGTGTCACACATCGGCGCGCTGCTCCGTCCACCTGGTGAGCACCTGTGCCGACAACCGACAACCAACAACCGACAACGAGGAGAACCCGGTGGATGCCGTCAGACTGGCCACGACCCTGCGCGAGCTGCACCACGCCGAGCACCCGCTGATCCTGCCGAACGTGTGGGACGCGTCGAGCGCGCGAGCCGCCGAGCAGGCGGGCTTCCCCGCGCTGGCCACCACGAGCATGGGGGTGGCGCTGTCGCTGGGCTACGCCGACCACGAGGCAGCACCGCCCGAGGAGATGTTCGCGGCGGTCGCCCGGATCTCCCGCGCGGTGTCGGTGCCGGTCACCGCGGACATCGAGGCGGGCTACGGCCTCCCGGCGGAGGAGGTCGTCGACCGGCTGCTCAGCGCGGGCGCGGTCGGCTGCAACCTGGAGGACAGCGACCACAACGCGACCGGCCTGGTCGGGAGAACCGCGCAGGCGGACCGCTTGGCGGCCGTGCGGGCGGCCTCGGAGGCTAGCGGAGTACCGATCGTGATCAACGCCAGGGTCGACTCGTTCCTGCCGCAGTTGGTGGTCGAGGACCGCCTCGCCGACGCGCTGGAACGGGGGCGCGCGTACGTAGCTGCCGGGGCGGACGCGGTCTTCCCCCTCTTCGCCGCGGCCGAGTCCGATGTTTTGGCCCTGGTTGAAGGGTTGGACGCCCCGGTGAACATCGCCTACGTTCCTCCAGGGTCGAAGCTGCCCGCGACCCCCGGACTGGCCAGGCTGGCCGAGCTGGGAGTGCGCAGGGTGAGCTTCGGGGGCGGGCTGCACGCCGCCGCCGAAGCCTCGCTGCGCGGCGTGCTCGCCACGATCCGTGACGGCCGGGACCCCTACTGAACCGTCACCCCCAGACGTCGCCAACCGCCCCCGCTCTCCGTCCCCCGGCTCCTTCCCGCCGCCCGCGACCCCAGATCGCGAACCACCCCCCAGGTGGGCGGCGGGCAGGCTGGGGCGGTTGGGCGGCCCTCC
>NZ_MUMH01000329.1 GCF_002155965.1 Allokutzneria sp. NRRL B-24872 | reverse complement strand
TCCGCGCCGTGCGCCTTCGCCGCCCTGGCCTGCTCGATCACCCGGGGCGTCGCGGTGTCGATGACCCCCGCCAGTACCGGGACCTGCCCGGCCGACACCCCCGCGACGATCTCCAGGACGCGGCTGCGGGACTGGTCGGTGAGGTAGCCGACCTCGCCGGTGGAGCCGGTGACGAAGAGCCCGTGCACGCCCGCGTCGAGCAGGTGCCGGGTGAGGCGTTCCAGCGAGACCTTGTCGATCTCGCCCTCCGGGGTCAGCGGTGTGCACAGGGGAGGGATGACGCCGGACGTGGGCAGGCTGGTCATTGCTTCTCCGTTTCGCTGCGAAGCTCCGGTGCCACCTGGTCGGCGGCCACCGTGCGGTCGACCACGAGGTCGTCCTTGTGGAACAGGCGTTGCACCCGTGCGGGCGCGTCGATCGCGATGAGCACGATCACCACGAGCGTGAGCCCGAACGTCAGGCCGCCCAACGCCGTCGCGAGCCCGGTCTGCTGGGCGATGGTCGCGCCGAGCACGGGGGCGACCGCGCCGCCGAGCGCGCCGACGTTGTAGGTGAAGCCGAGCCCGGCCGCGCGCTGCGAGGTCTCGAAGTACCCGGCGACGAGCTTGGGCAGGATGCCGGAGATCCCCTGCGCCAGCGCCTGCTGGCAGAACAGCAGGATTCCCAGCAGCAGCAACTGGTTCCCGCCCAGCGCGAACACCGGCAGCACGAACAGCAGCGAGGCCAGCAGGGTGAGGCTGTAGGCGCGCCGCGTGCCGAGCCAGTCCCCGACGAACCCGGCCAGCCAGCAACCGACCATCGTGCCGAAGCCCGCGAAGAACAGCACGTTCGCGACCTGCGCGGGGTCGTAGCCCAGCTCGGTCTTGAGGTAGG
>NZ_MUMH01000328.1 GCF_002155965.1 Allokutzneria sp. NRRL B-24872 | reverse complement strand
GTACTTGGCGTAGGCGCGCAGCAGCGCGGCCTGCTGCCAGTCCAGACCGGCGCGCAGCACCAGCGAGTTGAACCGGTCGACCTCGGCCTCACCCCGCCAGGCGGCGGCGAAGGCGTCCTGGAAGCGCTTGCGCACCGTGTCCAGGTTCTCGGTGCCGATCTGCTCCAGCACCGAGAACCTGGACACGGTGCGCAAGCGCTTCCAGGACGCCTTCGCCGCCGCCTGGCGGGGTGAGGCCGAGGTCGACCGGTTCAACTCGCTGGTGCTGCGCGCCGGTCTGGACTGGCAGCAGGCCGCGCTGCTGCGCGCCTACGCCAAGTACCTGCGCCAGGCCCGCACCCCGTACAGCCAGGACTACATCGAGGACGCCGTCCTGGCGCACACCGACGTGATCGCGGCGCTGGTGCGGCTGTTCGAGGTCCGCTTCGACCCGAAGCTGGCCGACGAGGGCCGCCAGGCGCAGGTCGACACCCTGGTTGCCGAGGTGACCAGGATGATCGACGAGGTCACCAGCCTGGACGCGGACCGCATCCTGCGCTCCTACCTCACGCTGATCAACGCGACCCTGCGGACGAACTACTTCGTTCGGGACGAAGAGGTCGGCGAGGCCAAGCCGTACCTGTCGTTCAAGCTGGAGCCGAAGGCCATCCCGGACCTGCCCCAGCCGCGCCCGGCGTTCGAGATCTTCGTGTACTCGCCGCGCATCGAGGGCGTGCACCTGCGCTTCGGCCCGGTGGCGCGC
>NZ_MUMH01000327.1:499-882 GCF_002155965.1 Allokutzneria sp. NRRL B-24872 | reverse complement strand
CTGCTGGCCGTAGGGCTGCTGCCCGGGGCCACCCTGGTTGTAGGGGTCGGGCTGGCCACCGTAGGGCTGCTGGGGTGGGTAGGTCATCACCGTTCCTGTTTCACTCGTCGATCACTGTCGGACATCAGCGGCCACGATCACCGGCCACCGTCGACGGCCACTGTCAACCGCCACCGCCCAGGCCACCCAGGGTGCCGAGCAGGCCGAGCCCCCTGGTCACCCCGCACATCCGCCAGCCCCCGTCCTCCGTGACGAGGTCGTAGGTCTCGGTCACCGGCCGGGAGGAGCCGCTGACCCTCAGTTCCAACGTCGCCGTAGCCGTGTCCCCGTTGGCGGTCACGGAGGTCACGGTGGCGCTCTCCGGGGTGAGCGCGACGCCGCCG
>NZ_MUMH01000327.1:0-454 GCF_002155965.1 Allokutzneria sp. NRRL B-24872 | reverse complement strand
CCGGCGGTCGCCACCACCAGGGTCCCGCTGTCGCGCTGAGTGATCAACACCATTCATCTCCACCGTCGGAAACCCTTGCCGCGACTGGGGTTGCCAGCGCATCCCGACGGAGCCCCGCTGTCGGTGATCGCCCAGCTCGGGCGGGGTCCCGGACGGCTGTCCGGGGTGCTCACCCTGCCAAGGCGGTGTGGACATCGGGTCTCCTGAAGGCCTCTGTCTGGAAAACGCCCGATCGGACGCTGGAGAACGGCTACTGGACGCACGGTAGTGGGTACCTGGTTCCCACCGTGACCGAGATGGAGCAGTTCATCCCGCCGAGCGGGCGTTTATCGGCTTCGTTACGCCCAAGTGGCCTGGCGGACATCTCGGTTGTCGGTGATCGCCGGTACCGTGGTCACACGAGTGCGGGAGGAGGGTGCCGACATGCAGCACGACCATCCCGGCAGCCGCCCTG
>NZ_MUMH01000326.1 GCF_002155965.1 Allokutzneria sp. NRRL B-24872 | reverse complement strand
CGTCGGAGTCCGACGACAGCACCAGGCCGCGGAAGCCGAGCTGGTCGGGCAGCTCGTCCGGTTCGGCGAGGGCGCGGCCGGAGAACCGGTCCAGCGCCTCCCTCACCTGGCCGTCGTCCAAGTGCCACACCGGGTTCGCCCGTCCGGAGAAGACTTCGAGTTCGACTCGCATAGCAGGACCCCTTCTGTGGAGTGCCCCTCACTCCACCTCCCAAGCTGCTCGGGAACCCGTTGCCGGATAAGGGGGTTTCTACTCAGCGGAGTTGCACCAAGGGGCAGACCAAGGTGCCGAAACTCTAGAGATCAGTTCGCACCACTGGAAGGCGAAAGCGCACGGTAGCACCGATGCCATCGATTGGTTCGACGAACTCCACCGAGCCGCCGTGCGCCGCCGCGGTCTGCGCCACGATCGCCAGTCCGAGGCCGGAGCCGGGGAGGCTGCGCGCGGACTCCGAACGCCAGAACCGTTGGAACACCATGGCTCTCTCGTCCGCGGCGATCCCAGGTCCAGCGTCCGAGACGGTGATGTCGCCTTCGGCCGAACGGACGCGCACGGTCGAGCCCGGGGGCGAGAACTTGACCGNNCCCCCGGATCGCCAACGACGGTCCAGGGTTGGCTGTGCACGTCGAAAACGTGGCCCTGCGCCCTGGCTCGCGCGCGCTCCACCGCGCGGTCGACGACGGCTCCCATGGACACCGGAACGCGCTCGGTCTCGTGCTCATCCCGTGCCAGCACAACGAGTTCTCCGACCAGGTCGCCCAGTTCCCTGGCCTGGTCCTGCAAGCTGGCGAGCAACGCGCGGCGCTGCTCGTCCGGGATCGGCCTGCCCGTCTTCTCGCTGCGCACCAACAGGTCCACGTTCGTTCGCATGCTCGTCAACGGCGTGCGCAGCTCG
>NZ_MUMH01000325.1 GCF_002155965.1 Allokutzneria sp. NRRL B-24872 | reverse complement strand
GCCCTGAACGACCCCTTCAGGTACTTGAGCGCACCGAACGGTCCGTTCAGGGCCGCCAACGCACCACACGGGTCGTTCAGGGCCGCCAACGCACCACACGGGTCGTTCAGGGCGTTGAGCGCACCGAACGAGGCTTTGGCGGACGAACCCCGCGCCGCGTCAGGGTTTGCGGCCGACCCCGGCGTAGGGCAGCGCGTTGATCTCGGGGTTGTCGGTGACGTCGCCCGCGCCCTCCGGCCGCCACAGCGCGCAGCCGACCAGGCCGGGCTCCACCAGCTCGAAGCCCTCGAAGAAGCGGACGACACCGTCGTAGTCGCGGATGTGGGGCAGGTTCTGGCTGGACTTGTACGCCTCGACGGCCTCGTCCAGCCGCGACACCCCGGAATCGCCCGCCACGTGCGACAACGCGAGGTAGCTCCCGGGCGCGAGCCGTTCGCGGTACCCGGCGAGGATGCCGACGGGGTCCCAGGAATCCGGCACGAAGTGCAGCAACAGCAACATCATCAGCCCGACCGGCTGGTCGAAGTCGATCTGCGACTGGACCTCCGGGGAGTCCAGAATCCCTTGCACGTCACGGAGATCGGCCTGGAGCACGTCCGTGCGCTCGTTGTTCTCCAGCAGCAGGCGCGAGTGCGCGACGGCGACGGGGTCGCGGTCGACGTACACCACGCGGCACTCCGGCTCGACGGCCTGGACGATCTCGTGCAGGTTGCCCACGGTCGGGATGCCGGAGCCGATGTCGAGGAACTGCCGCACTCCCGAGGCCACCATGAACAACGCGGCGCGGCGGAGGAAGGCGCGGTTGAGCCTGGTGGCGTCGCGGATACCGGGCATGATCGAGAGGATCTTCTCGGCCAGCTCGCGGTCGGCGGCGAAGTTGTGCCCGCCGCCGAGCCAGTAGTCGTAGACCCGCGCCGGGCTGGGCACGGTCGGGTCGACCTCGGGTGGAACCCAGTTCAGGCTTCCGGTCACGGCACGAACACCTCGACATCCGATCGTGTGGATCTACTCGCGAGTGAGACTGAGTATTACCTAGTGTGACCGGTTGCTCCCAATCTGTGAAGGCGGTCGCATGAACACGGCACCGGTCGTTCCCGGTCGATTACCGCTCATCGGCCACACGGTGCCCATGCTGCGCGGGCCGGTCCGCTTCCTGGCCTCGCTGCGCGAGCACGGCGAGATCGTCCGGATCTTCCTCGGCCCGCTGCCGGTCTACCTGGTCACCACGCCGGAGCTGGCCTGGCAGGTGCTCGTGGGTGATGCGGACAAGTTCGACAAGGGCATCGTCTTCGACAAGATGCGCCCGCTCTTCGGCGACGGCCTGGCCACCTCCAACGGCGAGTTCAACCAGCGGCAGCGGCGCATGGTGCTGCCCGCCTTCGGCCGCGCCAGGATCGAGGGCTACACCGAGAGCACGATCACCGCGCTGGCGACCGAGCTCGCCGACAGCTGGCACCCCGGCCAGGTCGTCGAGGTCGACCAGCGGATGCAGGACCTGGCGCTGGGCATCGCGGGCCGCACGCTGTTCTCCACCGAGCTCGGCGCGGACGTGCTCGCGGAGATCCGCCGCAGCATCCCGATCATGCTGGAGAACGTGCTCGTGCGGGCGTTCTCCCCGCGCCTGGTGGAAAAACTGCCGATCCCGGCCAACCGCCGCTTCGACGCCGCCGCGGCGCGGCTGCGCGCGGTGATCCCCGCCGCGATCGAGGCGGCGCGGGCCGACGGGACCGACCACGGCGACCTGCTGTCCACGCTGCTGCTGGCGCGCGATCCCGAGACCGGCGAGTCGATGACCGACGAGCAGGTGCACGACGAGGTGATCACGATCCTCACCACGGGCGCCGAGACCACCGCCGTCGCGCTCGCCTGGTTCTTCCACGAGGTCGCGCGGAACCCGGAGATCGAGCGCCGCTTCCACGCCGAGCTCGACGAGGTGCTCGGCGGCAGGCCCGTCACCTTCGCCGATCTGCCGAGGCTGGAGTACACGCAGCGGATCGCCAGCGAGGTCCTGCGCCGCACCCCGCCGGTGATCCTGATGCGCCGCACCCGCGAGGACGTGGAGATCGGCGGCGTCGCGATCCCGAAGGGCACCGAGGTCGCGGTCAGCCAGCACACGCTGCACCAGAACCCGGAGTTCTACCCCGATCCCGAGCGCTTCGACCCCGACCGCTGGGAGCCCGAGCGCGCGGCGCGGCTGCCCAGGGGCGCCTACATCCCCTTCGGCGCGGGCGCGCGCTTCTGCCCCGGCCACTTCTTCGCGCAGACCGAGATCGCCGTGGTCGCCGCGACCATCGGCGCGCGCTGGCGACTCGTGCCGGTACCGGGAAAACGCGTGTACGCCAAGGTGAAAGCCACGATGCAGCCCAACCAGCTGCCGATGACCGCCGTCCAGAGGATCACCTGAACGTGACTCCTCGATCACGAACGGTACTGTCCTCTCCCCAGCGCTTAGGCGATCTTGGAAGGTTGTCCCTCGTGCGACTGCTGCCGAAACTCACCTCCTCACTGCTCGTGTGCGGCCTGCTCATGGCGGGAGCCGCGGCGCCCCCGGCCTTCGCCGCCGGTGTCGCGTGCTCCGAGGTGACGCTGCCGGTCACCGCGCCGGGCCTGCTTCCCTTGCTGAGCCCCGGAATGCCCGCTGTCGTGCGCGGCCAGTACTGCGCCCCCACCGGCGGCGCGACGCCGAAGACCGTGCAGCTGCTCGTGCACGGCGGCACCTACAACCGCGCGTACTGGGATCTGCCGTACCAGCCGGAGAAGTACTCCTACCAGCGCGACATGGCCAAGCACGGGCTCGCCACCTTCGCCGTCGACCGCCTCGGCGCCGGGCGCAGCAGCAAACCGCTGAGCATCCCGATGATGATCGACGCGGAAGCGTTGGCACTGCACGAGGTCGTCGGCCACCTGCGCTCCGGCAAGGTCGGCGGCACCGCGTTCGCCAAGGTCGTGATGATCGGCCACTCCGTGGGCTCCGGCATCGTCGCCTACACCGCCGCCAAGTACCGGGGCGACGTCGACGGCGTCGGGCTCACCGGCATCACCCACCTGCCCGCCCTGCCCGTGCTCGGCGTCGGAGCCGGGCTCGGCCTGCACCCGAGCCTGCTGGACCCGTTGCTGGGCAACAGGGGCAGCGACCCGTTGTGGTTCGCCACCCGCCCCGGCGCGCGCGGACCGCTGTTCTACTCCGACAACGCCGACCCCAAGGCGATCGCCGCCGACGAGGCCACCAAGGACCAGGTTTCCGTGCCCGGCATGGGAACCGTCGCCGTCTTCGGCATCATCCTGCCCGTCACCCTCGGCATCGACGTGCCCGTGTTCCAGGCCGTCGGCGAGAAGGACCTCCTGTTCTGCGGCCTGTTCGCGCTGCGCGACTGCTCCTCCGCGCAGACGCTGCGCCCCGCGGAGGCCCCCTTCTACGGCCCCAAGGCGAAGCTCGACCTCTTCGTGCTGCCCAAGGCCGGGCACTCCCTCGGCCTGCACCGCAACGCCGACGCCTACCGCGACGCCACCCGCACCTGGCTCCAGCAGTTCGGCGCCTGAGCACCACGTTCACAGCACCATCGCCGCAACAATTCGAAGAACGCTCGACCGGGCAACACTTCGGAGAGCCGCTAACAACGGGATTCGCGCCGTCGATCACCAATTCGACGGCGCGAACCTCGGAGGCTCACATGTACGACCACAGCAGCGGACAGGCTTCTTTTCCTTATCCCCCAGCCAAAAGGAACCGCTCCGGAGCGCTCTTCGGAATCGCCGGATTCGCTGCGGGAGCCCTGCTCGTCGGAACCGTCTGGGCGGTTTCGGCCAACGCGACAACGGCCGAGTCCGAGGAGACCTTCACGCTCCGAGGAACGATGGCGCTCACCGCGAGCGGTTCCACCCGGTTGTCGGGGACCAGCTGCGCGGGAACCGGCGGTTACAGCGATATCAGAGAAGGCGCGAGCGTCACGGTCTACGACCCGCAGGGCGCGGTGATCGCCATCGGCCAGCTCGGTTCGTCGTACTCCAGCGAGACCAGCACCTACACCCAGCCCTGCACGTTCTCCTTCGCGGTCACCAACGTCCCCGGCCAGCACCGCTTCTACCAGGTTGAGGTCAGTCGCCGGGGCAAAGTGACCAGTGAACGGGACGCCGCGAAGTCCGGTTCCGTGTCGCTCTCCCTCGGCATGAAGTGAGCGCAACGCCCCGAACAGACCCACATTCCGGCATTCGCCGATCTCCTCTACACCGAAGCAGACATACCAGGGAACGGAAGCCACAACAGCCAACGCACAGAAGCTCGAAGGCATTTCTGCGGTTGCGGCTTCTCAGCGCGACTGGTCAGACTGAGTCGCTCTCGCCGAGAATCCGACGGAATGGCGGAACCGCCGCGAGAGCGGAAGCGACCTGGGCGAAGACTGCCGACTCGAAGCGCGGCACCATGCCTGGCCAGGAGGCGGGTGTGGATCTCGCCCGGCTGGACATCGCGGACTGGATGGCGGACCAGGCCGTTCACGCAACCGGGGTCACCGTCCCCGCCGCGCACTCTGACTCCGCACCGACACCCTGCACCCAGGTGACCGCGTTCGCCGAGACGATCGCCATGCGACCTCTTCGTGGGACTGGTCCAGGCGACCGAGGCGTGCGCGCGGCCGACCCCCTGGTGGACGGGGCCAGCGCAGCCTTCCTCGCGGCGATGAGCGGCCACGTCCCCGCGCTGAAGCTCATCACCAGCGAGGAGGCGGTCCGTGCCCTGCGCGTCCTCGCCGTGTTCACCTGCCCCGCGCCCACGCGGCACAAGGAGGTCCGCGTGCACGCGCTGAACCCGCTCGGCGAGGACGCGCGGGAGATCCTGACGCCGGAAGCCAAGCAGCGCCTGGAAAAGCTGTTCAAGGACGGACGGGCTCGACGGCTGAGCCTCAGGCGCGGCCGCGGCAGGTGTCGCGGATCTTCCAGAAGTTGCGCAGGTACTCGTCGTGCACGGCGCGGCCGGTGATGCGCAACAGGATCTCGTCGGCCTGCCGCAGCGCCGACCACGCGTAGTTGTGGCTGCCGGTGTAGACGCGCGGGGTGATGTCCTTGTCGTACTTGCCGTCGATGAGCAGCGTCTTGGAGTGCACCTGGAGGTCGCGCTTGCCGGGCGTGCCGTCGAAGTCGCACTTGGTCAGCTGGGCCTTGGTGCCCTTGAAGGCGTCGAGCACCTCCTTGCTGGCACCCGCGTAGACGACGTCCACCCAGCAGCCCTTGCGACTGAGCTCGGCGAGCTTCGCGGCGACGGGGTCGCGGTTGAAGGCGAGCATCACCACGCGCAGGTCCGTCTGGTGCCACGAGCCGTCGGGCTCCTGGTAGCGGCAGCTGGGGTCGACGGAGAGCAGGGTGTTGTAGACCGTGTCGGTGGCGGGGTCGGCGTACGGCTGGCCCGAGCGTTCCTTGCGCGGGAAGAAGAACGCCCGGAACTGCGAGCCACTGCCGGTGTCGGTGTAGTAGTCGTTGTCGCCGGCGGCGGTGCGCCGGTAGCGGACAAGATCGGCGAAGTAGGTCCGGAAGGCCTTGTGCGCCTTGGCATCGGCCAGGGTGAACATGTCGTTGTAGGCCTCGACGGCGTCCCAGTCACCGACGTTGGACGAGCCGGTGAACACCACGTCGGGCACGATCGCGCCGTTGTTCATCCGCACCTTGGAGAACGCGGCGAACTTGGTGTGGTTGTAGCCGTTGCTCCAGCTGGAGACCCGCGTGGCGATGCACCCGCGGTCCGGCCCCTTCGGGAACTTGTCCTTGCACGTCACCACGAAGCTGGGCTTGGCGTCGTCGGTGCCGAGCGCGGCCTTGAGCTGGGTGTGCGCGCGGTTGCCAGCCTGTCCGTGGTCCAGGACGACCTTCACGCTCACCCCGCGCGCGTGCGCGGCGAGCAGGTGCGCGGTCGGGTCGGACTCGTGCTTGAGCACGTCGAAGCCGAACCAGGACAGCACGATCTCCTCGCCCGCGGGCACCCGGTCGATGAGCCGGGCGAACTGGGTGAAGCTCGCGTACTGCGCGGCGGGCGCGCCCCACGGGTCGTTGAACACCGGGCGGTTCACCACCGGATCGGGCTCGGCCGAGGCCAGCGCGCCGGGAACCGGCGAGAACGCGGCCGCCAGCACGGTCACCAGGGCCAGGAGCACTGCGCGCATCCGAATTCTCCGTCCTCAATGGACTGCTGCGGGGTTGAGAACCGGACGGGCACGATAGACGATCATCACGCGCGCCACCCGAGAGAGTGAATGATATTCACGTCCAACCGCAGACATGAGGAAAAGACAATTTCTTCAAGGTTGGATGTCGGTCATGACCCGGACGGCCGCATCCGGAAGGATGCGTGAGACCGGTGACACAGGCCCGCGGTGAATCGAGGGATACCGTTGGCTGTGGAAAGGAACTGCGAGTGATGACGAGCCAGTCTCCGCCGCCCGACCTGCGGGCGAAGGGCACGGCAACGCGGCGGCGTGGTCGCTCGGGGGCGTGGTTTCGCCCCCGGAGGCAACCGGGACGCCTCGGAGGTTTCGGCCTGGCCCGACTGATCGCCCTCCAGGTGGTGCTGCTGGCACTGGCCTTCGGGGTGTTCCAGGGCATGTGGGCGCTCATCGCCTCGTGCGTGCTGGGCCTCATCGCGCTCGCGCTGATTTTCGGCAGGTCGCAGGGGCGCTGGTGGACCGAGAGCATCGCGCTGTGGATGCGCTTCCGCCGTCGCAAGGGCGCCTCCGGCGAGGTCCGCGAGGACCCGCGACTGGCCGCGCTCAGCGAACTCGCCCCGACCCTGGTGGTCGACGACGTCGACGGGCCCAATGACCGCAAGCTCGGGCTGGGCAGCGACGGCGCGGGCTGGTTCACCGTCATCGAGGTGGCCCCCTCCGACGGCAGCACCCCGACGCCGCCGGTCCCGCTCGCCAGTCTCGTCAAGATCGCCGCGGAGGCCGAGCAGGCGGGCGTGGTCACCCAGGTCGTCGCGCACAACGGCCCGATCGTCGGCCCGGGCAGGCGCGAGCACACCACCTGGGTCGCGGTGCGCCTTGACGCGCACGCGGCAGCCGAGTCCATGATCGACAACGCCGAGGGCCGGGTGGACGTGCCCGCTGTGCTCTCAGAGATCACCCGCCGGGTGGAGCGGGTGCTCCAGCGGCGCGGCCACGGCGCCCGCATCCTCACCGCCGACGAGGTCACCGAGGCGCTGGCCCGCTCCTGCGACCTGGCCCGGCCCGGGGGCCCCGAGCGCATTCGCGAGGAGTGGGACGGCTGGTACTCGCCGTGGCTGGCGCACCGGTCCTTCTGGGTCCGCTCCTGGCCTGACCCGGTCCGCGGCGTGGAACTGCTGGCCGCCCTTGCCGAACTGCCCGCACCGATGGTCAGCGTGGCCCTGCTGCTCGACCCGACGCTGGCGGGCGCGGACCTGCGCTGCCTGATCCGCGTCGCGGCCCCGCCCGACCGCGTGGAGCAGGCCTGCTCCTCGGTACTGGACATGGCTGCGCGGTGCGGCGCACGGCTGACACAATTGGACGGACAGCACGCACCGGCGGTCTACGCGTCGGCGCCGACCGGGGGAGGTGCACGATGAACGAGCCAGAGAAGCCGGACTCCCAGCCCCGCAACCCCCAGCGTCCGCCGGGGCCACCGCAGCAGCCGCCACACCAGCAGCGACCGCCGCAGAACCCCAGCCAACAGCAGAATCAAGGGCCGCAGCAGAACCCCGGGCCGCAGAACGGGCCGAACCAGGGGCCACCCCGGCACGGACAGCAGCCGGGACCGCGCCAGGGACAGCCACCCGGCCAACCGCAGGGCCCGAGGCACGG
Organism: Allokutzneria sp. NRRL B-24872; assembly: GCF_002155965.1. Lineage (GTDB taxonomy): Bacteria > Actinomycetota > Actinomycetes > Mycobacteriales > Pseudonocardiaceae > Allokutzneria. The sequence goes on along the minus strand of NZ_MUMH01000325.1, from coordinate 170 downwards.
CCACCCGCCCACCCCGCACCAGGGCATGCCGCAGCAGAACCGCCCTCCGCAGCCGGGTCCGCCCGGCCAGGGCGCGGTCCAGCAGCGCCCGCACCCCGGAGGTCCCGGTGGCCCCGGCGGAGCGCGTCCGGTGCTCGGCGGGCACGCGCTGCAGCAGCCGGCGCCAGGAC
>NZ_MUMH01000324.1:407-765 GCF_002155965.1 Allokutzneria sp. NRRL B-24872 | reverse complement strand
CGGGGGTGATCTTGTCGAGGGGGAGGTGGAGTGCGGCGGAGCGCGGCAGGGCGGCGTTGGTGGTGCGGAGGCGGTGGAGCTCGTCGGCGGTGAGGGCTCTGCGGTGGACGCGGACCTCGTCGAGGTCGCCGCGGAAGCGTTGGGTGCCGTCGAGGCGCTGCCCGATGTGGACGCCGCTGATGCCGAACTCGCGGCCTGCGGTGATCGAGCCTGCGGGGGCGGGAGCGGATGCGACTTCGTGGCCGTCCACGAGCATGACGAGCTTGCCGGAAACGCGTTGCAGTGCGATGTGATGCCACTGGTTGTCGTTGTAGGCGCTCGTGGAGGAGATGGTGACAGTGCCCTGCTCAGCGCCGAG
>NZ_MUMH01000324.1:0-288 GCF_002155965.1 Allokutzneria sp. NRRL B-24872 | reverse complement strand
CGCGCGTACGCCTTGTTGCCGAAGCGGTCAGGGGTGGTGGGGCCGGGCGCGACGGGGCCGGGGATGCCGGGTGGAGTGCCGTTGGGCTTGGCCAGGTAGGGCTCGGTGAAGCGGGCGAAGCGGATCGACTCGTAGGCGCTGGCCTTGCCGCCCTCGTAGAGCAGGCCGGTGTGACCGCGACCGAGCACCACCATGTCGGAGTACGCGGCCGGCCCCCAGTGGACGACCTTCCCGGCGCTCCAGGTCTTCCCGTTGTCGTAGCTCGACCGCACGGCCATCGCTTCGCGG
>NZ_MUMH01000323.1 GCF_002155965.1 Allokutzneria sp. NRRL B-24872 | reverse complement strand
GCAACCTCATCCAGCTGCCCGTCCACGTTCCGGTCAACGCCTGCGGCAACACCGTCAGCGTCATCGGGCTGCTGAACCCGTCGTTCGGCAACACCTGCGTCAACGCCTGACCGACCGCCTCGGGGAGGGGCCCGGCCCGCCGCCTGCAAGACGGGGCGGCGCGGACCGGCGCCCCTCCGGCCCGGCGGCCCGCGCTGAGCGTGTCCCGGGCCGGACGGGTCGGCTGCGGGTGGCTTTCGGCACAGCCACCCGCAGCACCTCCCGCCTCCGCGCGGGCTACCGGGTGAGGACCTCGATGATCTGCTTGCCCCCGTCCGAGGGGTCGGCGAAGAGGCCGGGCCCCAGCGCTTCATCGGCACGAGGACCGAGTACGCCGGTGACACGGACCGCTCCGCAGCCACCGCGCCCGTGCCCTGACGGCAACACGGGCGAGCACTTCACTCTTTCGGGGGTCAGGCCAATCCGCCGGGCGGAGGCCGCCGAATGTCGGGTGTGAGCAGCTTCCGCAGCAAACTCGTCCGCGCCGCACTTGGCGCCCTGGCCGGACTCCTGGCCGGTTTCACGGCCTTGGCCGTGGCCGAGCTCGTGGCCGGAC
>NZ_MUMH01000322.1 GCF_002155965.1 Allokutzneria sp. NRRL B-24872 | reverse complement strand
GGTGGCCTGGAGCTTCCAGTGGACGAGGGTGCCCTCGCCGTCGCCGCCCTCGCGCACCTCGTACTCGCTGAAGTGCTCGGGGAGCAGCTTCGCGCGCGTGCCGCTGTAGTCGGCCAGCGCGTCGAACACCGTCTCCGCGTCCGCGGCGATGATCCGTTCCGTGGTGGCCTCGACCTGCGCCATTGACTTCCTCCAGCTTGTGGTTCCTCGGGGGTGTGGGCCAAGCGAACCACGTGGGCTCCGGGGGGCGAAATCCGGGTTGCCACGATCAAGGGAACAGGTGTTCTATTCTGAGCGAACGGCCGAGCCCGAGCCACCGAGGAGGCGTCCATGCGCTGGGACAATCTGGGCGACACCCCCGCCGCCCCCGCGGACATCGCCCTGTTCGGCACGGACGCGGTCACCACCCGCACCTTCGACGCCCCCGAGTTCCGGGGCGTCACCTTCCACGAGGTCCGGGCCCGCTCGATCCTGAACCGGGTGCCGGGCGCCTCCCGGATGCCGTTCGAGTGGACGGTCAACCCGTACCG
>NZ_MUMH01000321.1 GCF_002155965.1 Allokutzneria sp. NRRL B-24872 | reverse complement strand
CCGGCTGCCGAGGGTCAGGCCTTGCTGTTGACCATCGGCAGGCTGACGGCGATGCCGATCACGACACCGATCGGGATGAGGATGCCCGGGTTGAGCACGAACAGCCCGCAGAGGCCGCCGATGACGCCACCGATGATCGCGGCGATCGACATGACCAGAATCTGCTTGTTCTTGTCCGGCTTCGACATTGTTCCTCCTCGGTGCTGGCGCTCGATATTCCGATCTCGGAGTGTTCGAGCCTTTTACCCATTGACCGGGGTGGCCTTCGGGCAATTCTGACTATGACCGCTTCCCCGCCGGGGCGGGGGCTGCCGTGGTCATGGCACCAGACTGCCCCTGAGCCCGGCTGACCGCCTAGGCCTCCTGTCACGAGCTGCCCGTGACAACTGTCAGGACGTGGAATCGGACATCCGGGCGGAGTGGGATAAAAGATAGCGGGTATGACTCACCGTCACGGATCGTCCCGCCCCGTGTTTAGGGGTTGCGGGGCATTCCTCGAATAGTAGCTTCATGAGTGCCGAGCGAGCAGTCGGCTTCGCACGCTAGAAGGGTCGCCCGCCACAATGGCTCACATCGCCTTCTTCCCGCCGTCCGCCGCGGGGCACATCAACCCCACCCTGGGCATGGTCGCCGAGCTGACGGCTCGTGGCCACCNNACCTACGCGGACCGGGTGGCCGAGGCCGGCGCCGAGGTCGTGCTGTTCGAGACCACCGTGGCGCCGCCGCCGGACAAGCCGTTCAAGCTGACCGGCGTCGACCTCTCGCGCGGGCTGATGGCGAACCTGAACGAGACCCGCCTGCAGGTGCCGCAGCTGCTGCCGTTCTACCGGGAGAACAAGCCGGACCTGATCGTCTTCGACGGGATCGCCGGGTGGTGGGGGCGGTTGATCGCCAAGGAGCTGGACGTCCCGTGCATGCCGGACTGGACGACCTTCGTCTCCAACGACACCTGGGCGCTGACCAACAACTACATCAAGCCGAACCCGCTGGACCTGCGGTTGTGGCGGTTCGCGCTGGGCATGCACCGGATGGCGAAGAAGGCCGGGCTGACCATGGCCGAGCTGGCCGACGGCACCGGCACCGGCGTGGTCGGGCAGCTGGTGTTCATGCCGCGCTCGTTCCAGTTCGCGCAGGAGAGCTTCGGCGAGGACTTCCACTTCATCGGCCCGTGCCTGGCCGAGCGCTCCAGCCAGGGCGAGTGGCAGCCGCCCGCATCGGGCAAGCCGGTGTGCCTGGTCTCCCTCGGCACGATCTACACGGCGCGGCCGGAGTTCTTCGTCGACGTGATCAAGGCCTTCAGCGGGACCGACTGGCACGTGGTGCTCGTGGTCAGCGAGCGCGTCGACCGCTCGCTGCTCGGCGAGATCCCGGAGAACTTCGAGGTCCACAACGCGGTGCCGCAGATGGCGATCCTCCCGCACACCGATCTGTTCATCAACCACGCGGGCATCACCAGCGTCATGGAGGCCGTGCACTTCGGCGTCCCGATGATCGCGGTGCCGCAGATGGTGGAGCAGAGCGCGACCGCCGACCGCATGGAGGCGGTGAACATCGGCCGTCACCTGCCCGCCGACAAGGTCACCGTGGACGCGCTGAAGAAGCTCATCGACGAGGTGCCCAAGGACCAGAGCGTCAAGGACAGCCTGGTCACCTTCAAGAAGGAGCTCGACGAGGCCGGTGGCACCATCGCCGCCGTCAAGATCATCGAGGAGATCGTCGGCACCGCCTAGCGCCTGCCGCGCGCAACCCCTATGCGGCCCAGGGGTTCGCCGTACTTGAAGACCGGCGAACCCCCTGCCCCCACCGCGTCCTCAGGAACGCGAGCCCGCTCGCCAACGGCCCGTTTGGTGCGTTGAGCGCGCTGAACGACCCGTTCAGTGCGTTAGACGCGCCAAACGGGTCGTTCAGGGC
>NZ_MUMH01000320.1 GCF_002155965.1 Allokutzneria sp. NRRL B-24872 | reverse complement strand
TCGCGTCGGCTGGGCGCGGCTCCCATCCCGGAACACCACGGCGAACGTCCTCGTGGTGCACGAAGAACTCCGCGCCGTTGGCCGATTCGTCCACGCCGGGCAAGGAGAACGGCGACAGCGTCGGAGGACCTGTGCGGACCAGCTCGACCAGCTCGCGCCAGGGCTTCGCGGCGTAGCTCTTCTGCACGCGCTCGGTGTAGCCCGCCAGCGCGGAGACGAGGATTCCAGCGGCGGCGTCCGGCCTGCGCTCGCGGATCACCAGGTGCGCGGCGAGATCCCGGGTCAGCCAGTCCCCGCACAGCGTCGGCGCGTCCGGCCCGACCTTCTCGAACAGCTCGGACAGTGCACTTCGCTCATCGCGCGCCAGGCCCATGCGTCCAGCCTAGGCGTGCACCCGGTGGCCCGCGTTCTCCAGTGCGGCGACGGCTCGCGCCAGGTGTTCTTCGCGGACCATGAGGTGGTCGGTGTCATAGGTGGACAAGGCGAACAGCGGAACGCCCGCCTCGGCCAGCGGGGTGGACAGCGCGGCCATGATCCCGGTCAGCGCGAAGTCGAACGGACCGCGCGCGGTCAGCACGC
>NZ_MUMH01000032.1 GCF_002155965.1 Allokutzneria sp. NRRL B-24872 | reverse complement strand
CTAAACGGGTCGTTCAGGGCGCTCAACGCACCGAACGGGCCGTTGGGGGCGAGGGCGCGTGCGGTCAGGCGGCGAGGGGGATGGGGGTGAAGCGCCAGAGGGTTTCCTCGGTGGCCTCGTCGACGAGGGCCGCTTGGACGTCCTCGGGGGCGAAGCGGTCGGTGGGGGCGGCGAAAACCACTGTGGCTGAACGATCCTGGAAGCGCGCGGAATAGCTGAGGAAGCGCCATTCGCCCTCGGTCCACGTCTCGCGGACATCGGAGCGCAAGAACGCGGCGACGGCGCGGTAAGCACCGCTGCGCTCCACCTGCTCGACGCCTGCCGCCAACGGAACGCCAGAAGGCAGCCCGGCGAGCGGATGGCTGAGCCGCACGCGCAAGCGCCGCAACGGCAACAGCCAGTACCGGTCGAGTTCTGCCGACAGGGCAACGAAAACGAGCAGCACGGTCAGCACGAACCAAAGAGAGGCGGGCACGGCCGCGAGAGCTGAGGTGAGCACGAGCAGCCCGGCGCGGGCGAACGAACGCCAGCCGATCGGTCCGCCCTTGCCGCCCATGCAACCGCAGTCGGACTCGGGCCGAACTCGCCGCGCGTAAGCCAAGTACGCGACGAAACCCAGTGCCAGCACAGTCGCGGCCACGCCCTCGGCGACGACGAACGGAGGCACGACGAGCGCAAGAGCGATGACGAGTTCGACGACGCCGACGAGACGGTAGGTGAAGCGGCCCACCAAGTGGTCCAGCGCGGTGCGCCGCGCAGGACCGAAGAGCTTCACGCCACCGGCCCACGCCAGGACGATCACGACAACGACGACCATTCGGGGTCTCCTTCCCACGGCCGGGGAGGGTTCCGGGCGGAGCAGGGCCGCCCGGAACCCTCGTGGTCCGGCGCTGGACTACGCGGCGGCGAACACCGTCGCGATGTCGACCTCGTTGGTGTCGGGCCGCCACGCGCCGATCACCTGCACGTGCTTGCCGACCTGCAACAGGGACAGGTCGGACACGGCCGGGGTGTCGTTGTAGACCGCCGCGGTGGTGCCCGCGACCACGTGCCCGACCACCCGGTCACCGTGGTGGTCCAGGTGCAGCACGTTCTTGTCCATGGCCGCGATGTGCGCGGTCAGGTTCACGATGTTGACCCACACCGAGTCGGCGGCGAGCGTGCCGTCGTCCAGCTTCAGGCCCCGCGCGTAGAGCCCGTCGCCGACCTTGATCGCGTCGAAGGTGGTCGGCCGCAGCTTCCACAGGCTGGTGCCGTCGGTGACGTGGATGCGGTGCAGCGCCCGGTCCGACCCGGTCACCATCAGCATGGAGCCGGTGATCGCCGAGATCCGCCCCTCGGCGAAGTTCGGGTCGGGCAGCGACGGGTCCAGTTCCAGGCCCGGCGAGGCCATCGCCCGCTCCGGCGCCACCGACCCGAAGGCGGTCGCGCCCACCACAGCGCCGCCCAACACCGCGGAACTGAGGAAACGCCTGCGTCCCAAGGAAGTCATCGTTCAGCCCCCTTCACGCGACCGTGCAGGGCAGGCGCCCGCCGGAGAGGCTGCCGATCGCGCTGTACGCGGCCGGGGTGAGGTCCATGATCCGGTTCGTTCCGCACTTGCTGCCGCAGCACGTCTTCTCGCCGCACCACAGGTCGGTCTGCGGCCCGCAGTCGGCGATCTTCACGCGGACTGCCTTGTTGGTGCAGAGGCTGGTGATCGTGAACTGGTGCCCGCAGGTGCGGCGGGTCAGGGTCTTGCCGCACTTGTCGGGCCTGGTGATGTCGAAGCACGCGGCGGAGGCGTTCGGCCACGCGCACTGGAGGCTGGCGGAGTTGCAGGTCCCGCAGGCGCCCTTGCCCGTGGACCCGCACGGTCCCCAGGCGGCACCGCAGCAGAACCAGGTCGTCGACCCGGTGGATGGAGCCATGTGGCTGCCCTCATTTCGCAAGACGGGGCACAGCGAACTGACGGGGCCACCGGTGCAGGGAGGGCGGCCCCGTGGGAAAGATCCGCGCGGCCGGGGCAGGGGGTCCGGCCGCGCGGACGACGCCGCTCGAGGGAACTCACGAACCGCGCTGGGCGAGCCCGCCGTCTCCGGGCTGGCCGTCGCGTCGGCGAGCGGCGTGCTGTCGCAGTGTTGTTGCCGAGTAACCAACTTCACGATAAGCCCGCGAACAGGTTTCCGGCAGCCGCCGTCCGTGGCAGCGGGTACCGCCTAACGGAGCACACCCGCCGCAGGTTGCGCGAAGCTCGGCGTGGTTTGTGACACAGGGTCCATCGAACGGAGTAGTCGCAGGTCAGCGCCGTCACCCCGGTGCTGCCCGAAGACCGACGGTGTTTTGTCATCCGGACGGGGGTTGTCGCCTCCTAGGCTAGGGGTGAACAGGAAGCGACGAGTGCGGAGAACCGGGGTAGTAGATGACGTCGACGGAGGCTGGCGACGATCAGGGGCGGTTGCTGGGCGGGCGCTACCGCCTCGGCGAGCTGATCGGGCGCGGCGGCATGGGCTCCGTGTGGGGCGCTGTCGACGAGATGCTGCGCCGCGACGTCGCGGTCAAGGAGGTCACCGCGCCCGCGTGGGTCAGCGACGAGGAACGCCGCTCGCTGGCCGACCGCACCATGCGCGAGGCCAGGGCCGCCGCGCGGATCAGCCACCCCAACGTGGTGACGGTCTACGACGTCGTCGACGAGGACGGCCGCCCGTGGATCGTGATGGAACTGGTCAGGGCCCCCTCGCTGGCCCAGGTCGTCGAGCGCGACGGAGCGCTGGCGCCGAGCCGGGTCGCCGCGATCGCGCTCCAGGTCTTCGCCGCGCTCAGCGCCGCGCACGAGCACGGCATCCTGCACCGCGACGTGAAGCCGGGCAACGTGCTCGTGCACGACACCGGGCGCACGGTGCTCACCGACTTCGGCATCGCGACCGTGCAGGGCGACGCGTCGCTGACCGTCTCCGGGATGCTCGTCGGGGCCCCCGGCTACATCGCCCCGGAGCGCGCTCGCGGCCTTGAGGTCGGCACCGCCTCCGACCTATGGTCCCTGGCGGCCACCATGTACGCGGCCGTCGAGGGCAAGCCGCCCTTCGACCGCACCGGCGCGCTGCCGACGCTGACCGCGGTGCTCACCGAGGACCCGGAGCCGATGCGCAACGCCGGCCCGCTGCGCCCGCTGATCGAGGCGATGCTGCGCAAGGAGCCCGAGCAGCGCCCGACCCCGGCCGAGGTGGAGGGCGTGCTGCGCCGCGTCGCGCTCGGCGACCTCGGCGAGGACGAGGCCGCGACGGTGCTGGTCTCCTCCGGGGCCGGGGCCACCGGCGGTGCGACCGCGTCGCTGGTCAAGGGCGAGCCGACCCGCGTGCAGCCCGCGCTCAAGGCAGCCGCCGCCGCGTCGCAGCCCTGGTTCCGCAGCACCCCGGCGAAGGTCGGCGCGGGTCTGGGCCTCGCGGTGCTGACCGCGGGCACGGCGCTGGCCGTCGTGCTGCTGCTGACCGAGCGGGACACCGGCGGCGGAGGCGGTGGCGGGGGGACCGGCACCTACCCGAGCCAGCAGACGCCGCAGTCGGTGCCGATGGTCAGCGGCGAGGAGACGACCAGCTCCAAGCGCAGCCGCCCGCAGTCGACCGTGCCGTCGACGACGCCGTCGACGACGTCGGAGCAGCCGACGACCACCAGTCAGCAGCCGACGACCACCACGCCGTCGAAGCCGACCTCGACCAAGTCGACGACGTCGTCCAGCTCGTCGTCGAGCCCGGCGAACCCGGGCGGGATCGACATCGGCGGACCCGACCGCCTGCACTGATCCGAGATCACCACAGGTTCCGCGCGGGATCACCCAGCACGGTGAGCAGCGGGCCGGGGGAGCCGTGCGCGGGCACGTCGTCGAGCAGCTGCCAGCGGGCCTTGCGGTCGGGCCCGTACAGCCGCCACAGCAGCCCGTCGTGGCGCAGCTGGGCGATCGGCCGCCGCGTCCACTCACCGCCGTCGTCCCCGGTCAGCGGCGCGCGGACCTCGAAGATCGTGACGTGCGACGTGCGCACCGTGCACTCGACCCGGACCTCGTGCAGCGCCTGTTCTGGGATGCGCTCTTCGCACCAGCGGAGGATCTGGCGCAGGTGCGGGTCCGGGACGGCCATGCGAGATGGTGACATGGCCGCCCGCGTCCGCGTCAGAGGGTGATCAGGACCTTCAGCGCGCGTCGGTCGTTCATCGCGGCGTAGCCCTCGGCGACCTCGTCGAGCTTGATCGTCGTGTCGAAGATCGGCGACGGGTCGACGGCGCCGGAGAGCACGTCGGGCAGCAGCTCCTCGATGTAGGCGCGGGCCGGGGCGACCCCGCCGCGCAGCGCGATGTTGCGCTTGAACAGGCGGTCGATGTCCAGGCCCTCGCCGCCCAGGTGCGGGACGCCGACGTAGCCGATGCCGCCGCCCGCGCGGGCGATGGAGATCGCGGTCTGCATGGACTGTCCGGTGCCCACGGCCTCGACCACGGCGTGCGCGCCCTCGCCGCCGGTCAGCTCGTTGATCGCCTCGACCGCCTCGTCACCGCGCGCGGCAACGACGTCGGTGGCGCCGAAGGTGCGGGCGATCGCGGTGCGCGCCTCGTGGCGGCCCATCGCGATGATCCGCTCAGCGCCGAGCCGCCGTGCGGCCAGGACCGCGCAGAGCCCGACCGCTCCGTCGCCGACCACCGCGACGGTCGCGCCGGGGCGCACTCCGGCGATGGTGGCGGCGTGGTGGCCGGTCGGCAGCACGTCCGACAGCGACAGCAGCGCGGGCATCAGCGCCTCGTCGACGTCGGAGGGGAGCTTGACCAGCGTGGCGTCGGCGAAGGGCACGCGAACGGCCTCGCCCTGCCCGCCATCGTTGGCCTTGCCCCACATACCGCCGTTGCGGCAGGAGGTGGGCAGCTGTTCGCGGCAGTACACGCAGTCGCCGTCGCTGAACATGAACGGCGCGACCACGAGGTCGCCGACGCGCAGGCCGGTGACGTCCGAGCCGACCTCGGCGACGCGGCCGAGGAACTCGTGCCCGATCCGCGCACCCGGCTGCGAGGGGGAGACGCCCTGGTAGGGCCAGAGGTCGCTGCCGCAGATGCAGGAGTGGGTGACCGTGACCACTGCGTCGGTCGATTGGTTGATCACCGGGTCGGGTACCCGCTCCACGCGGATGTCGCCGGGGCCGTGGAGTGTGGTCGCAAGCATGGATCAGTCCCTGGTTGTCGGCGGTGCACGCGGCGGCGGCTCCACCAGCTTGCACCACGGAACCCAGCGCTGCGAAACCTGGCAGACTGGACTCAGCAACCGGACAAAGGGGACGCGATATGGCCGGACTCTTCAGCAAGATCCAACGCTTCCTGCGCAGTCCCAAGGGACGTCAGCTCCAGCACAAGGCGCGCAAACTCGCCCAGGACCCGCACACCCGCCGCAAGGTCGGTGACGCGTTGCGGAAGTTCCGCAGGCGGTAGGCGGAAAAAGCAGCGATCCCCGGGCTACTTCCTGCTCGCGCAGGCCGAGCGTGGACTGACGCTCGGAGCTCCGGGGGTCGGGTAGCTGCCTGGTATTCGCCGGACTCCTATCCCGCGGTGCACCACGGGGCCGACGTTGTGAAGGCCGTTCGGCGGTCCTAGCGGACAGCCACCTCACGAGTCCTGTTGATACTCAACCTTGGACCACCTCCTCTCACGTGTACGGCCAGGTTAGGCACCGCCCGCCTTGGCGTGCAACGGTTTTATTCGGCGCGCGTGCCGCGCTCCAGCGTCCTGGAGATGGACTCCAGCGCGGCGTGCCTGGTCATCGCGCCCTCCGCGCAGGCCGCGATGCCGGTGTAGACCACCGCCCAGAGCACGCGGTTGAGCCATTCCGCGCTGACCCCGTTGTCGAAGAAGCCCTCGCGCTGGCCGCGCTCCAGCAGCTCGAAGACGGGCGCGTCCACCTCGTCGAGATCGCCGATCAGGTCCTTGCGCGTATCGATCAGGTGCTCGCCGAAGAGCACCAGCAGCACCGGGCTCAGCTCGAAGTACGCGTGGGTGATCCGGCGCAGCGCCTCGGCCGGGGTCCCCCGGTGCAGCTCGGCCGTGGTGACGGCGACGGTCAGCTGCGCCAGCGAGTCCTCCACCACCGCCGAGAGCAGGTCGGTGCGCTCCGGGAAGTACCGGTGCAGCGTGCTCCTGCCGACCTCGGCGGCCTCCGCGACCTCGGCGAGCGAGGCCTGCGGGCGGGTGGCCAGCAGGGTGATCGCCGCGTCGAGGATCGCGCGCCTGGTCCGGTTGCGGCTGCCCGACTCCTTGGTGGTGCTCGACATCCGTCCACCCTAGCGCCCCGAGACGATCAACTCTCGTTGTGGGACATCGATGTCCCAAAGTGCTACGGTGGAGTCCGACGCGAGGGGGAGACCGTGGAATCGACGGCCGTGGAACCGAAGCCCAAGAGATGGCAGAACATGCGCGTGCTGTGGAGCTTCGTCCACCCGCACCGCGAGGTGCTGCTGGTCGGACTGCTGCTGGCGCTCGGGGCCACCTGCGCCGCCCTGGCCACGCCGATGGTCACCAAGGTCGTGCTGGACTCGCTCGCGGTCTCGGAGTCGGTGAGCGGGCCGGTCACCACGCTCGTCGTGCTGCTGGTGGCCGGATCGCTGTTCGGGCTCGGGCAGTGGACGCTGCTGGGCAGGCTGGCCGAGCGGATCGTGCTCGACGCCAGGACCTCGATGGTGCGACGGCTCTTCCGCGTCCGCGTCGCCGAGCTCTCCAGCCGCACCAGCGGCGAGCTGGTCACCCGCGTCACCTCCGACACGCTGCTGCTGCGCGAGGCCGCCGCGGCGAGCCTGGTCGACTTCGTCAACGGCACCGTGCTGCTCGTCGGCTCGCTCGTGCTCATGGCGACCCTGGACTGGGTGCTGCTGTCCACCACCTTCGGCATGCTCGCGATCGTCGGGATCGTGGTCGCGGTGCTGATGCCCGCGATGTCCGGCGCGCAGAAGGAAGCGCAGGCCGCGGTCGGCAGGCTCGGCGGCGTGCTCGAAGGCGCGCTGCGGGCCATCCGCACCGTCAAGGCCAGCCGCGCCGAGGCCCGGGAGAGCGACCGCGTGCTCGCCGAGGCCCGCGAGTCCAACAAGCAGAGCGTCCGCGCCGTGCACATCCAGGCGATCGCTTGGTGCGCTTCGAGTTTCGGCGTGCAGCTGGCGATCCTGTTCGTGCTCGCGCTCGGCGCGTGGCGGGTCAGCTCCGGCCAGCTCGCGGTCTCCGGGCTGGTCGCCTTCCTGCTCTACGCCTTCCAGGTGATGGACCCGGTGAACACGCTGACCCAGGCCGTCACCCACCTCCAGTCCGGCATCGCGGCGGCGGCCCGCATCCGCGAGGTGGAGAGCTTCGGCGTCGAGGAGAGCACCGCCAGCGTGAGCTCGATCGGCGAGCGCGCGACGCCGAACGTGTTGTCCTTCAACGCGGTCACGGCGCGCTACGCCCCCGGCGGACCGCCCGCGCTCGACGGCGTGGACCTGGAGATCCCGCGCGTCGGGCACACCGCGTTCGTCGGCCCCTCGGGTGCTGGCAAGACCACGATGTTCTCGTTGATGCTGCGCTTCCTCCAGCCCGAGCACGGTCAGCTGTCCCTCGACGGTGTGCCCTTCGAGCAGCTGTCCATCGAGGACGTGCGCAAGCGGATCGTCTACGTCGAGCAGGACACGCCGCTGCTGCCGGGAACCGTGCGGGAGAACGTGCTCTACACGCACAACGACGCTTCCGAGGAGGCCGTGTGGGCCGCGCTGCGCGCCGTGCGGCTGGACGAGCGGGTGCGACGGCTCGACCAGGGGTTGGACACGCCGCTGTCCGGCGCGGCCATCTCCGGTGGTGAGCGCCAGCGGATCGCGTTGGCCCGCGCCCTGGTGACCGAGCCGGAGATCCTGTTGCTCGACGAGGCCACCGCCCAGCTCGACGGCCTCACCGAGGCGGCCGTGCAGGAGGTCATCAAGCGCGCCGCCACCAAGGGAGCGGTGCTGACCATCGCGCACCGACTGTCCACAGTGGTCGACGCGGACCAGATCGTCGTGCTGGAGAAGGGAAAACTGCGCGCGGTCGGCACGCACAGCGAGCTGGTGCGCTCCGACGAGCTCTACCGCGACCTCGTCGGAGCGCTCCGCATCGCCGTGCCGGCCTAGTTGGCGCTGGTGCCGAGCGGGCCGAAGAAGTGGTTGCCGGGCGCCTCGGGGTCGGTGCCGAGGTAGAACTGGTGGATCGCCGCGGTCAGCTCGTCGCGGGTGAGCAGGCCGCTGGCGTCCTTGTCCAGCAGGCGGAACGCCTCGTCGGCCTGCTCCGGCGCGGTGCCGTAGGCGGCCTGGAGCGTGCGCCACTCGACGAGGTTGAGCGTGCCCTCGCGGGTGGAGCCGCCCAGGTTCAGGGTCGCGTCGACGGCGGGCTGGAAGAAGTCCGCGTACTTGGACTCGTCGGAGAGGCTGCTGACGAAGCCGCTCAGGTACTCCTCGGCGGAGACGCGGCCGTCGCCGTCGGCGTCGAAGGTGGTGGCCAGCTCGTCCCAGAGCCGGTCGAATGCGCTGACGACGGCCTCGGCCCGGGGCGCGGACCGGTCGATGCCGAAGTGCTCGATGGTCTTGAGCCCCATGCCGACGACGTCGTCCTTCTCGATGAAGCCGTTGCCGTCCAGGTCCATCTGCGCGAAGGCGTGGTTGAGCTTGCGCTGGAGCAGGGCGTTGTCCACAGGGGCGCCTTTCCTCGTGGTTCATCAGGGTGACGGCGCCGAATCCGGGCGCGGCGACGGATCTTCGGGAAAGGGTTGAGACCCGGTCAAGTCACGGGCAGTCAGGGCATTCCTGTGATCAGGGTCACTGCTAAGGCGGTTGGGGTTCACGCGCCATGTTTCCGCATCACGCTTGCGCATGACGAAATCTGACTGGAGAAGCACGGGAATGCGTCCCGGCCGCGTTTGTTCACTCGACGGGGGCGGCTCTGCGGCGGTGAATGCCCTGAAGGGTGGTCGGTCGCTGGCGCGGGTTCGGATGGTCACGATCACCTGGATGAACTGGGCTCTTCATTCGATCGTGGTCCATCGTCGTGGGCGCCCGACCCCGAACGCGCGACCGCCCCGCCCACCCGCGCGGCCGTGAACGGCGACGATTCGGTGGACGGGGCGGTCAGGCGTGTCAAATGCCTCGACGTCGGACGCAGATGAACCCGGGCGGGTGAACCACCTACGCTCACGCCGAATTTTTACTAGTCCGGGGCCGGCCAGGTGTGTACCCAATGTGGCATTTGCTGCGTCAGACGTAACAAATGCCACATTGGGTACGACCCCGATCGGGTCGGTCAGGGTCAGACCACGGCGCCGGTGCGGTCGCGCTTGTGCGCCGGGGTGGTGGAGTAGTGCGACTTCTTCTTGGTCCGCGACTTGCCGGCGCCGGGCCACCGCTTGTCGAGCAGCACCGCGATCGGCGCGGCCGTGACGATGGTGGAAGCCGTGCCCGCGACGAGGCCGAGCAGCATCGCCAGCGCGAAGTCGGCCAGCGATCCGCCGCCGAGCGCGAGCAGCGCGCCGAGCACGAAGAGCACACCGATACCGGTGTTCACCGTGCGCGGCAGGGTTTGCAGCACGGCAGCGCTGCTGACCCTGGCGAAGGTCTCCTTCGGCCGGAGCCCGCGCAGTTCGCGGACGCGGTCGAAGACGACGACGGAGTCGTTCACCGAGTAACCGATGACGGTCAGCATCGCGGCGAGGAACACGGCGTCGAGCGTCTTGTCCATCCACGCGAACGTGCCGAGCACGATCAGCACGTCAGCGCTGAGCGCGAGCACCGTGGCGACGCCGAGGCGCCAGTCGAACCGGAACGCGAGGTACGCCAGCTGCGCCAGCACGGCGAGCAGCAACGCGATGAGGGCGTTGTTGCGCAGTTCGGCACCGAGGCTCGGGCCGATCTTCTCGTCACGGATCTGCTCGGCCTTGCCCGCGGCCTTGGCGACCGCGTCGCGGATGGGCCCGGTGTTCTCGGTCGGCTCGGTGCGCACGGTGACCGCGTCCTGGTTGGACGCCTGCACGATCGCACGCGGGAAACCGGCGTCGCTGACGGCGCTGCGCACCTTCTCCACGTCGACGGCCGCGCCGGTGGAGTACTCCAGCACCCGCCCGCCGGTGAACTCGACGCCGAGGTTGAGCCCGCGCACGAACACGCCCGCGAACAGCAGCACGAGCACGATCGCCGAGCCGATCAGCCAACGGCCCGCCTTGTCGTAGAGCTTCGGGTCGCGCGCCTCCAGCTTGCGCCGGACCACGCCGTGGTGGGCGAGGCCGGTGAGCTTGGGGTGCTTGGCGAGCGGCCCGCGCACGGCGAGGAACAGCAGCGCCCTGGTGAGCACGAGGGTCGCGAACATCGCGCCGAGCACACCGATGGTGAGCGTGACGCCGAAGCCCTTCACCGGCCCGGTCGCCAGCCAGAACAGCAGACCGGCCGCGAGCAGCGTGGTGATGTTGGAGTCCACGATCGCCGACAGCGCGTTGCCGAAGCCCCGGTCGATCGCCTTCGGCAGCGGCTGGTTCGAACGCGTGCCGAGGAATTCCTCGCGCGTTCGTTCGAAGACCAGCACCGTCGAGTCCACCGCCATGCCGATGGCGAGCACGAGGCCCGCGAGGCCGGGCAACGTCAGCGTCGCGCCGATGAACAGCAGCATCGCGTAGGACATCGCGGAGTAGCCGATGAGCGCGATCACCGAGATCAACCCGGCGAGGCGGTAGACGACGATCAGGAACAGCGCGGTCAGGGCGAGGCCGATGATGCCCGCTTCCAGGCTCGCGCGGATGGCGTCGGCGCCGAGGGTCGGGCCGACCGTGCGCTGCTCGACGACCTCGACCGGGACCGGCAGCGCGCCGCCCTTGATCAGCAGCGCCAGCTCGCCCGCCTGCTGGTTGGTGAACTTGCCGGTGATCTGCGTCGACCCGCCGAGGATGCCGACGTTGCAGCCGACCTGCGGGTTCACCTCCGGCGCGGAGATGATCTTGTCATCGAGCGCGATGGCGACCCGGCGCACCGGGCTGCCGACGGGGGCGCACGCGGCCTGGCCGGTGAGCTTGCCCCACGCGGCGCCGCCGGCCGACTGGAAGTTGATCGACACGATGTAGCCGGGGCCGTCCGGCGCCGGACCGGAGTTGGCGTCGGAGACGCCCTCGCCGGTCAGCGCGGCCGGGCCGAGCACCAGCTGCTCGCCCTCGGCGGTGGCCAGCACCTTCTGCCCCGGCTTGGGCTGCACGCCCGGCTGCTGCGCGGAGATCACCGGGTGGAAGGTCAGCTGCGCGGTGCGGCCGATGACCTCCACGGCCTGGCGCGGGTCCTGCACGCCGGGCAGCTCGATGATGATCCGGTTCTCGCCGGAGCGGGCCAGCGTCGGCTCGGCGACCCCGAGCTGGTCGACGCGGCGGCGCAACACCTCCAGCGCTCGGTCGGTGGTCGGGGCGTCGGCCTTTGCCTGCGGGGAGTCCTTGGCCTGCAAGACGATCTGGGTGCCACCGCGCAGGTCGAGGCCGAGCCTCGGCGCGGTGGTGAGGATGAGGTAGACGGACGCGGCGAGGACCGCGAGGGCGACGAACACCCTCACGACGGGTCCCCGGCGCGCTTGGGGGCGCGACATTGGTGGAATGCCTCCGGATGAGCCGTCCGTCCACAATGGACGAACGGGGACGACGATGGGCTCTCGCGATCAGGCGCGCCGAGGCGGTGCGCGCGAGCCGACCGGAGCGGTCGGGGCGGAGAACGACCCGGTGAAGCGGTCCTGTGCGGCGAAACCCAGCGGTGCCAGCGGTTCCGGCACCGGCTCGGCGGGCGGCAGCAGCGCGAACAGCACCGGACCGGTGGCGAGGTAGCCGCGCACCGGGACGGCGTGTGCCTGCTGGCGCCCGCGCAGCGCGGGGCTGGGGTGGGCCAGCTCGGAGACGACGTGGCGTGCCTGCTTGTCGCCGTCGTCGGGGACCGAGCCGAACGCGGGGGATGCCAGCCCGAGGGCGGCCAGCGCCGCGAGCAGGACGAGCAGCGCCGACAGCGCGGGGCGCTGCCGTGGGCTCGTCCGCATCATGCGCACACAGTAGCGGGCTAGGTCACAGCCCGTCTCCGGCCATCCGGACTACGCCGTCCGCACAGGAGGTAGTAGAGGACTCCCGCGACCAGAGCGCCGGAGAACCACGAGAAGTCGGTGTTGCCCAACGCCTTCGCCAGCGGCCCCTGCATCAGCGGGACCATGCCGTACTGCCACGCCCAGCCCGCGACCAGGCCCGCGCCCAGGCTGAGCAGCGCCCGGCCGTTCACCGAGGTGGTGTCCTCGTACAGGTCCTCGACAACGATCTTTCCCCGGCGCAGCAGGAAGAAGTCCACCAGCACGATGCTCGCCCACGGGCTGATCCACACCAAGATCGACACCAACCAGTGGTCGAAGGTCTTGGCGAAGTCGTCGGCCTGCACGAACACCACCAGCACCGCCGAGGCGACCACGCCGGCGACCAACGTGACCTGCCACCGCGCCGCCTTGATCCCGATGGACAGCGCGGCGAGCGAGCACGAGTACAGGTTGAGGATGTTCGTCGCCACCGGCCCGTGCATGATCAGCAGCAGCACCGGCAGCGCCATCGTGCCGAAAGCGCCCACCACCAGCGCGGACGGATCGGTGCTGCCGCCCGTGCTCGCCAGGCAGGCGCCCAGCGCGGCGAGCCACACCGTCGGCACGTACATGCCCAGCGCCGTCGACCAGAACACCGACTTCGCCGAGGCCCCCGGCCGCACGAACCGGCTGTAGTCGGCCGAGTACGGCAACCACGTGATGCCCCAGCCGATGCCGATCGCGGTGAGCAGCTGCGTGATCGCGGTGAGCTTGTCCGCGGGCTCGGTGGCCGTCGCCGTCGTCCAGTTCAGCTCCGCCTGGCTCAGCGCGAGCACCGTCATCACCGCCATGACCAGCACGGTCGCCGGCACGGTGTACTTCTCGAAGGTCCTGATCGCGTAGAAGCCGTACAGCGCCAGCCCGAGCTGCACCACCATGATGATCGCCGCGATCAGGTACTTCATCCCCGTGCCGCCGTGCACGCCGAACTGGCGCAGCACCGCCATCACCAGGTCGAGCACCACCCACGTGTTCACGCCGACCCAGCCCATCGAGACCAGGCACTGCACCACGCCCGGCACGATCGCGCCGCGCCTGCCGAACGGCGCCCGCCCCAGCACCATCTGGTTCACGCCCGTGCGGTGCCCGATCACGTTGAACAGCCCGAAGACCGCGCAGCCGACCAGGTTGCCCAGCGCGATCACCACGAGCGTTTCCGCCAGGCTCAGCCCCAGCGTCACGCCGAGCGCGCCGAGCACCCAGTTGATCGGCGCGATGTTGGCGCCCGACCAGATCCAGAACTGCTCCCACGGCGTGGAGTCGCGGTGCTCGGTGGGGATCGGCTCAATGCCGTGCGCGTCGAACGCCATCGGCACACTCTAGGGGCCTCACCAGCGAATCAGCCGTGGCACATCCGGCTCTTGTTCAGCTTCGCCGTGCTTCGACGATGCCGCGGGCTCTGGCGTAGCGGGCGGCGGCTTCCTGCAAGTGGTCGGCCTGGCGTCGCAGGGTTCCGGGGACTCGCTTCGCCGCCAGTGACGCCAGGGCGTGCAGGGGCACCGAAACTGCGAAGAACCCGATCGGGACATCGCCCTTGATCAGCGGAACGCGGCTGTAGATCGAGTCTCCGTGCTCCCGGTACTCCCACTTGCCCGGCGTGTTCCTGAGCAACGTCTCGCCGACGTAGCGGACCGCGCCCGCAGCGAACTCGTCCTCGGGCGTTCGCACCGCCGCTGAGGAGTCGTAGCGGTCGAGCACGAACGGCTCCAACGCGTCGAGGGAGTCGAGTGAGAAGTCGAAGGGGAAGTCCGCCGGGAGGAACCGAGCGCGCCACTCGGCTAGTACGCGGTCCCGCTGGGGCAGCCAGGTGTCCAGGAACGGCACGGTGACCGGTCGCGGCGGACCGGAGTCGGCGTCGGACAGGGCGAAGGTGAGACCGAACTCCTCCTGCAACGCCAACGCCTGCCCGTGCGTCGCCAGCACGTAGAAGTTGGTCTCGCTGGACTCGCCCTCCTTCGGACTGTACGGGTGGAATCCGCGTGGGTCCTCACCGCCGGGCTCCAGGTCGGCGACGTTCTCGAAGAACGCCAACTGGTCCGTGTAGTCGTCGTACTCGTGCTCGACCAGCCACCAGAACGACTTCCCGTCGCGCGCGAAGTGCAGCATCTCGTGGCCGTCCTCCTCGCGGAGCAGCACGACGTCGGAGAAGGCCACGCCCGTGAGTGGACCGACCTCGTCTTGGAGCAGTTCGCGGTAGTAGCCCTCGACGGAGACACCGACGTCGCCGTGCACGGAGAAGGCGAGGCCGAACTCGACCAGCGCGTCGAGGAGGTCCTGGACATCCGCCGCCTCGTCGACGTGGGCCTTGCTGTCGTCGAACACCGAGTCGGCCTTGTCCCGGGCCACCATGCCCAGCTCCACGAGGCGTTCACCCAGCTCGCGGATGGTCCTGTCCGTCATGGGCCGGAGTGTGGCACCCACCCCTGACAGTCACGCGATCCCGCTGTGTGCCTGGGCGGGCGCTCGCAGCGGGAGAGGTGACCCCCGCTGCGAGCGTGGAGATCAGCCCCAGGGATAGATCGCCGACACCTGGTCTTCATCCCTAGAACCCAGGTTGACCACGATGTCGACCGGGTTCAAGTTGTGCCGTTCCCCGATCCCGTGCGCGGTGTCGTACGCCCACCACGTGCGGCTCGTCTTGTTGACGTAGGACGACATCCGGTCGTCCCACGTACCGCCGCCCTGGCACTCGGGGCAGGGGATCTTGGACAGGTCGTCGCTGCCCGCGGAGCGCTCGTGAAAGGCGATGGACGCGCCGCGGCCGTCCCGGTGCTCGTACAAGCAGATCCAGCCGTCACTGCACGGGACCGTGGCCTCGGCGGCCTGCGCCGGAGCCGTGGCGAGCAACGCGCCCGCCACCACGCCCCCGACCGCAAGCACCTTCCCCATGCGCCGCGCCAATGAAGTTCGCGTGGACATTGTTTTCCCCTCGTGGTCAACAGTGCCCTTTCACGCTATTGGCGCTCGGGAACGCGGATGTCCACCGCTCGACTGTTGACTACGAGGCCGGACTACACGCGCCGGGCCTTGCCGAGCGCCTCGGCGAGCGAGCGGAGCACGGGTGCCATGCGGTTGTAGCTGTTGGGGGTCTCGGCCGCCCAGTCGAACACCTGCCCGGCCTTCACCGCCGGGTGGCGCGACCACGTGGGGATCGCGTTCAGCTCGGCGCGCGGGATGGACGTGGCGGCGCGGTTGTCGACGAGGACGACATCGGCCTGGTAGCGGTCGGCCTGTTCCCAGCTGAGCGTCTCGAAGGCGTCCTTGCCCGCGTTGGGCGCCACGACGTCGACACCGAGCTCCTGGAAGAGCTTGAGGTCACCGTGGTACTCGGGGGTGGCGATGTAGAGCTTGTCCTTGGTGGCGCTGACGAAGAGCGCCTTCACCCCGGACTTGGCCTTGGCGGTCAGCTCCTCGGTCGCGCGGTCGAACTCGGCCTTGGCCTGCACGACAGCGGGAGCCTTGACGTCGGCGCCCAGCGCCTCGGCGAGCTTGACGAAGGACTCGATGTTGGCGCGCGCGGAGCGGCCGTTGAGGCGCAGGCCCACGATGGGCGCGACGGACTCGATGGTGGGAGTGGGCTCCTTGGGCACGTACCACAGCTCCTCGCCGTACATCACGGTGACGAGGAGATCGGGGCGCAGCGACAGGAACTTGTCGACGTTGAACTCGCCGTAGGTGATGCCGACGGACTGCGTGGTGGACAGGTCGACGTTGCCGATCATGGACTCGGCGGAGCCGTCGGGGCGCTTCTGCGGGCCGAACACGCCGACCGGCCGGATGCCCAGGTCCCACAACGCGGCCGCCGCGGTGATCTGGGCGACGACGCGCTGCGGCCGAGCCGGACGTCCCGCCTTCTTGCCGCGGTCGTCGGTGAACTCCCACGCGGTGCCACCGGCGGCGCCGCGCGGGACGTCGCAGGCGGTCAGCGCGAGCAGGCCCATGCCGCCGAGGAACGCGCGTCGTGTCGTGCTCATGGATTTTCCCTTCACGTCAACGGAAACTTCGGGCGAGCAGCCACAGCAGGACCGGGGCCCCGACCACCCCGGTCACCACCCCGACGGGCAGTTCACCGGAGGACAACAGGGTGCGGGCGATCAGATCCGCCGCCAGCACCACGACCGCGCCGACCAGACCGGAGGTCACCATCGGCGGGACGGAGGGACGCACGAGCCGCAGCGCGATCTGCGGAGCGAGCAGCGCGACGAACGCCACGGGCCCGGCGGCGGCGGTCGCGAAGGACACGAGACCGACTCCGACGGTCATGATCGCCAGGCGCGCGGTCTGCACCGGGACGCCCAAGCCGGTGGCGGAGTCCTCGCCGAGTTCCAGGCCCGCCAACCACTTCCACAGCAGCAGCGCGAGCGGCACGAGCACCACCACGGCGATGGCCAGCGGGTGGACGCTGCCCCACGTGCGACCGCTGAGGCTGCCGACGAGCCACACAACTGCTTGCTGCGCCTGGAAAGCCCCGGACTCCAGCAGCAGGTAGTCGGTGATGCTGCCGCACAGCGCGGCCATGCCGATGCCGACGAGCACGATGCGCAGGCCGGTCGTGCCGCGCTTCCACGACAGGGCGACCACGATCGCCGACACGACGACCCCGCCCAGCACCGCCATCGTGGACACGCCGAGCCCTAAGCCCGCGCCCGCCCCGGTCAGCAGCGTCGCGACGGCGAAGGTGTTCGCGCCGTCGGTCACGCCGATCACGTCCGGGCTGGCGAGCGGATTGCGGGCCAGCGCTTGGAAGAGCAGGCCGCCGACCCCGAACGCGAGCCCGACCAGCACGCCGATCAGCGCGCGCGGCAACCGGATCTCGTTGATCACCAGCAGCGCCGCGGGGTCACCGGAACCGAACAGCCCGGCCGCGACCTCGGGGACCGTCAGCGGGAAGTCACCGATGGTGATCTCCAAGCACAGCAACAGGAACGCGGCCACCGCGAGCAGCGCGCAGACGAGGACCGTCCTCGGCCGGGCCCTCACAGCTCGGCCACCCTGCTGCGGCGCACGAACGCGATGAAGAACGGTGCCCCGAGCGCGGCTGCGACGATGCCCACGTGCAGCTCGTCGGGATGCGCGACCAGCCGCCCCAGCAAGTCCGCCGCCAGCAGCAACGCGGGCGCGAGCACCGCCGACAACGCCAGCACCCAACGGTGGTCGGCGCCGCAGATCGCCCTCGCGATGTGCGGGACGACCAGGCCGACGAAGGCGATCGGGCCGCACACCGCGACCCCCGCCCCGGCGAGCAGCGTGATCGCCACGACCCCGGCCACCCGGATCAGCCCGACCCGTTGCCCGAGGCCGCGCGCGGTGTCCTCGCCGAGCGCGAGCAGGTTCATCCCGGGCGTGATCGCCGCCGCGAGCACGGCGCCCACCGCGAGGAACGGGAGCACTTGGCCGAGTGTGGCCGGGTCCTGGCCGCTGAGCGCTCCGACCGACCAGAAGCGGTAGCGGTCCAGCGTCGCCGCGTCGGCCAGCAGCAGGCTCGTCGTCACCGAACCGGCCATCGCGGTCACCCCGGCCCCGGCCAGCGCGAGCTTCGTCGGCGTCGGCCCACCCGCCCCGCGCGCGGCCAGCGCGAACACCACCACCGACGCCGCCGCCGCGCCCGCGAAGGCGAACCAGATGTAGCCGTGCAGCGAGGTGACGCCGAGCAGCCCGGTCGAGAGCACCACGGCCAGCGACGCGCCCGCGCTCACCCCGAGCAGCCCGGGATCGGCCAGCGGGTTGCGGGTCAGCCCCTGCATCAGCGCGCCCGCCATGCCCAGCGCCGCGCCGACGGCGAGCCCGAACCCGGTCCTGGGCACGCGCAGACCCCAGACGATCGCGTCGGTCGCCTCGTCTTGGCCGGGGCGCAGCAACGCCTCGAACACGGTGCCGACACCGAGCCAGCGGCTGCCGACCATGATCGACAACAGCGCGCAGGCGGCCAGTCCGAGCAGCGCGAGCAGCAGCCCGGTGCGCCGACGGAACGTGAGAGCGTTTCCCCACTTCACCCGGTGAGGATAGCCATGCCTAACTTGAGGGGTGCGCGGGCGGGCTCGATCCTGGGGAAACTACTGGGAACAGGACGGCCCCAGCTCGGCCACCAGGCGCGTGGGGATGACCACCACCGGGCAGTTCGCCTTGCGGATCACCGCCGCGCTCACCGAGCCCATCAGCGCCGTCATCACGTGCCCGTGCCCGTGGCTGCCGAGCACCAGCATCTCCGAGCCCTCGGCGAGCTCGGTCAGCCGCGTGCCCGCCATGCCCGGCTCGACGACCTCGTGCACCGGGACGTCCTCGTAGCCCGCGCGGGCCCGGCGCAGCGCCTCGGCCAGCACCTCCCGGTAGACCTCGGTCTCGTCGTCCATCGGCGTGACCACCGGGATCGGCATGCTCGCCGGGGAGATCCCGGGGGGCGTCCAGAAGATCGCGGCCGTCACCGAGGCGTCGCGCAGCATCGCTTCCTTGAAGGCCCAGCGCAGCGCCTGGACGCTCGGTTCCGACCCGTCGACCCCGACGACGATCGTGTTGCGGTGCGAGCAAGTGGACATGGACGTGCCTCCCTTCGGAGTAGGCCGTGTTTCCCGAACGCGCTCTCGCGAAACACGGCCCAGCCCTATCACGCACCGGTGCCGCTCGCAGGGCAGAATCGTTCGACCTTGGGCGAAGTGATCTCGACTGAAGGGTGCTGTGATGGCGGCAGAGGCGAGTGCGGACGTGATCGTCGTCGGAGCGGGGCTCGCCGGGCTGGTCGCCACGGCCGAGCTGGCCGACGCGGGCAGGAGGGTGCTGCTGCTCGACCAGGAGCCGCCCGCCTCGCTCGGTGGCCAGGCGCACTGGTCCTTCGGCGGGCTGTTCTTCGTGGACTCCCCGGAGCAGCGCCGGATGCGCATCCGCGACTCGCACGAGCTGGCGTTGCAGGACTGGCTCGGCACCGCCGGCTTCGATCGCGAGCAGGACCGGTGGCCGCGCGCGTGGGCCGAGGCCTACGTCGACTTCGCCTCGGGGGAGAAGCGCGCGTGGCTGCGCGAGCAGGGTATGAAGTTCTTCCCCGTGGTCGGCTGGGCCGAGCGCGGTGGCTACGACGCCATGGGCCACGGCAACTCCGTGCCCCGCTTCCACATCACGTGGGGCACCGGTCCCGGTGTCGTCGAGCCGTTCCTGCGCCGGGTCCGCGCGGCGATGGACCGGGGCCTGGTGGTCTTGAAGTCCCGCCACCGCGTCGACGAGCTGACCGTCACAGCCGGCGCGGTCGACGGCGTGCGCGGGCAGGTCCTGGAGCACAGCGACGTGGCGCGCGGCGAGCAGAGCTCCCGCGTCGAGCTGCGGCCCTTCGAGTTCTCCGCGCAGGCCGTCGTCGTGACCTCCGGCGGCATTGGCGGCAACCACGACCTCGTCCGCCGCAACTGGCCTTCGCGGCTCGGCACGCCGCCGGAGCACATGCTCAGCGGAGTGCCCGCGCACGTCGACGGCCGGATGATCGGGATCACCGAGAGCGCGGGCGGCAACGCCATCAACGGCGACCGCATGTGGCACTACACCGAGGGAATCCAGAACTGGAACCCGATCTGGCCGATGCACGGCATCCGCATCCTGCCCGGCCCGTCCTCGCTGTGGCTGGACGCGCGCGGCAAGCGGCTGCCCGTTCCGCTGTTCCCCGGCTTCGACACGCTGGGGACGCTGGAGCACATCATGCGCAGCGGCCACGAGCACACGTGGTTCGTGCTGACCCAGAAGATCATCGAGAAGGAGTTCGCGCTCTCCGGCTCCGAGCAGAACCCCGATCTCACCGGCCGCAGCGTGCGCGGAGTGCTCAAGAGGGCGCTGCCCGGCGCGCCTGGACCGGTCGAGGCGTTCAAGAAGCACGGTGCGGACTTCATCGTCGAGAACGACCTCACGACGCTCATCGCCAGGATGAACGCGCTCACCCCCGAGCCGCTGCTCGACGTGGAGCAGGTCGAGCGCGAGATCCGCGCCCGTGACCGCGAGATCCTCAACCCCTTCACCAAGGACCTCCAGATCACCGCGCTGCGCGGAGCCCGGAACTACCTGGGGGACAAGCTGATCCGCGTCGCCACGCCGCACCGCCTGCTCGACCCGAAGGCCGGTCCGCTGATCGCCGTGCGGTTGTCGATCATCACGCGCAAGAGCCTCGGCGGCCTGGAGACCGATCTGTCCTCCCGCGTGCTCCAGGCCTCAGGTGAGCCGTTGCCCGGCGTGTACGCGGCGGGCGAGGCGGCCGGGTTCGGCGGCGGTGGCATGCACGGATACCGCGCCTTGGAAGGGACTTTCCTCGGCGGCTGCATCTTCTCCGGCCGGGTGGCGGGCCGGGCCGCGGCGGAGGCGACGGTCTAGCCCCGGGTTCGGTTCCGTAAAAAGTTCACTTCAGGGCAGTGCGAATCCGCCTTCCGAGCTGGTGCGGCGTGGCTAGCCTCGGCGGCGATCTTCGAACCTGACTGGGGAGTTCTGTTGTTCAAGAAGATGGCAGGCGTCACGCTGGCAATGCTCATCGCGACCTCCGCCGTGGCCGTTCCCGCCTACGCCGATTCCTTCACATACGTCAAGGGGACCTCGGGCCACGGCCGCACGCTCACGCTGTGGAAGAACAACAAGAACGGTTTGGTGCACGCCAACCTCCGGGGTGCCCTCTACGGTGACAAGCTGACCATCGGCAGCTGCTGCCCGCCGCTCGTCAACTACCAGGAGGTTGTGAGCACCGGGCAGTCCGAGCTGAACACGCGCGAGTACAACAACTGGGACCCGACGATCAACGGCATCCTCATCAACGGCAAGACCATCCACCGGTAGATCTGCCACCGCTGGACGAGGGCGGTGCACGCGCACTGCCCTCGTTCGCGTCTAGAGCGGGAACCAGTGGCGCGCCAAGGCTTCCAGGCTCTGCTCGGCCGGAGCGCCCAGTTCGCGCATGTACCACCCGAGGTTGCTGTACACGTGGATGATCGTCATGCCCAGCAGCTGCCGTGACAGCTCCGGCCCGATATCGTTGAAGCCGTAGGCGTTCAGCACGCGCTTCAGCACCCTGCCGTCGCCGCGCGCGAAGAACAGGCCGACAGCGGCGAACTCGTACTCGCGCGCTCCGCGCATCGCGGGCTCGAAGTCGAACAGCCCGCTGAGTTTCCCGTCCGGCCCCAGGAGGAGGTGCGCGGGCATCACCTCCGTGTGCAACGGCACCGGTTCGCGCGGCGTGATCAGATCGACGGTGTCCAGGAAGCTGTCGAGCTGGCCCAGCCACACCTCGTCGAGCTCGCGCTTGCGATGGTGCTCAATCAGCTTGACGCGCTGGCCGATCACGAAACGCCCCCAGTCGACAGCAGGCAGCGTCGGCACCTTTTCCTTGTGCAGCAACGCCAACGTCTCGCCGAGTTGATCTACGATCCCGTCGCGCTCTCGTGCGCTCAGCTCCGGCCACGCTTCGCCGAGAGGACGGCCGTGCAGCCTCGTCATCAGGAGATAGCCCCAGCCCTCCAGCTCGCCCGTCGCCACCACCTCCGGGGTCGGCGTCGGCAGACTTCCGGCGAGGTCGGCGAGCACGCCCGCTTCCAGCGCGCACTCCGCGCGGTAGACCGGCGGGTAGAGCTTGAGCACGAGATCGTCGCCCACGGCGTACACCGGGAGCGAGCCGTCCTCGAAGCGGTGCGGATGCTCGCTGATGCTGTGCTGGTCGAGGATCGCGGTGACGCCGGGGAGCAGGACCGCGTCGTCCTCCGGCTGCTCGGCGGGGAACAAGCTCATGGGCGGACGGTAGTCACCGCCGTTGTGGTTGGCGACCGCTTTCGGCGTCAGCGCGGCGGCAACTCGTGCAGCCGCACATCGGTGAGGCCGTGTTCGCCGATCGTGGCAGTGAGGTAGGTGTGCGCTGGCTGGCGGCGGCGGTCGGTTGGAGAGCCGGGGTTGAGCAGCCGAATTCCGCCAGGAGTCGTTGTGTCCCAGGGAATGTGGCTGTGCCCGAACACGAGGACGTCGACGCCGGGGAAGTGGGCGTCGCAGCGCTGCTCGCGGCCCTTCGCATCGCCCGTCTCGTGCACCACGCCGATCCGCAGCGAGCCGACTTCGACGTGCGCCACCTCCGGCAGCCGCGCGCGGATGCCCGCGTCGTCGTTGTTGCCGTGCACCCCGACGAGCACCTTCGCCCGCTCGGAGAAAGCGTCGAGCACGGACTCCTCCACCCAGTCGCCCGCGTGGATCACCAGGTCCGCCTCGTCCACCGCTCGCCACACCTGCTCAGACACCACGCGCCCGCGTTGGGGCACGTGCGTGTCGGAGATCATCAACACCCGCATGCCCACCAGAGTGCCCCGGCGCCCGCGCTCCCACACCAGCGGGACCGGTCCCGAGGCAGTCGCCCTACGCTCGCCGCCCGGCGCGGTGAGGCGAGAGGACAGTGGTTCCGGTGGCATGGTTCGGAAGTGGGCGAGCGGCGGAGACCGTGGTGCTGACGGGGGAGTGGACCGGGGAGATCTGGAGCCGGGGACCGATCACCGTTCCGGCCGTGGTCGACGTGGAGTCGTTGCTGGCCCGGCGTCCGATCCCGTCGATCCTGCCGGACAACGCGGAGTTCACCGCCGCGTTCGCCGGTGACGACGAGAGCATGGCCGTGTTCTGGCTGCTGGCGCTGCTGCACCACCCGGACCGGGGCGTGGTGGCGCAGTGCCTGCGCTCCGGCCAGCTGTCGTGGGTGCACGCCGAGGACGTCGCCCGCCACCTCGCCGACCCGGAGCTGGCGGCGGTGGCGACCGAGGCGGCGTGGAGCCTGAGCGACACCGGGCTGCGCGTACTGGTGAACGTCCTGCTGTCCCGGGGAACGGCCCCGTCCGGCTACCCGAAGGGCAAGGCGGACAAGGTGATCGCGCGGCTGCGCTCGACCTGCCCGCCGCTGCGCAAGCAAGCGTTCGAAGCGGAGTTGGCGGGCAGGTGACCGCCTCCGGCCCGCTGGGGGAGCCGGAGGCGGTCGGCCGATCGCTACTTCTCCAGCGGGGAGTCCTTCGACGTCTCCCGCATGGTGCTGTAGACGATCAGCGACACGAGGACGCAGGCGGAGACGTAGTAGAAGTACGCCGACTCGTACCCGATGTCCTTGAGCCAGAACGCGATCAGCTCGGCGGTGCCGCCGAAGACCGCCACCGTCAGCGCGTAGGGCAGGCCGACGCCGAGCGCGCGGATCTTGGTGGGGAACAGCTCGGCCTTCACGATGGCGTTGATCGAGGTGTATCCGGTGACGATCACCAGTCCGCCGAGCATCAGGAAGAACGCGGCGACGGGCGAGCTGGTGCCGCCGAGCACGGTCATCAGCGGCACGGTGAACAGGGTGCCGCACACGCCGAAGAACAGCAGCAGCGGACGGCGGCCGACGCGGTCGGACAGGCGACCGGCCAGCGGCTGCAGGATCACGAACACCAGCAGGGCGAAGAAGTTGATCCACGCGGCGTCCGGCTTGGAGATGCCACCGGTGTTGATCATGAACTTCTGGAGGTAGGTGGTGTAGGTGTAGAACGCCACGGTGCCGCCGAGGGTCAGCCCGATGACGAGCGCGACCTCCTTGGGGTGGGCCAGCAGCGCGCGCAGGGTGCCGCGGGAGCCGGGCTCGCCCTTCTCCTCCGACGCGGCCTTGGTGAAGCTCTCGGACTCCTCCATGCTGCGCCGCAACCACATCACGACGATGGCTCCGGCCGCGCCGATGACGAAGGCGATCCGCCAGCCCCACGAGGACATCTGCTGCTCGGACAGCACCTGCTGGAGCACGATCTGCACGCCGAGCGCGAGCAGCTGACCGGCGGTCAGCGTCACGTACTGGAAGCTGGAGTAGAACCCGCGCTTGCCGGGCGAGGCGACCTCGGAGAGGTAGGTGGCCGACGTGGCGTACTCGCCGCCGACGGACAGGCCCTGCAGCAGCCGCGCCGCGACCAGCAGGATCGGGGCGAACACGCCGATCGTGGCGTAGGAGGGGGTCAGCGCGATCATCAGCGACCCGGCCGCCATCAGCGTCACCGACAGCGTCAGCGCCGCGCGCCTGCCGTAGCGGTCGGCGTAGCGTCCCAGCATCCACCCGCCGAGCGGGCGCATCAGGAAGCCGACCGCGAAGACGGCGGCGGTGTTCAGCAGCTCAGCGGTGGTGTTGCCCTTGGGGAAGAACGCGCCCGAGAAGTAGATCGCGAAAGCTGTATAGGCGTACCAGTCGTACCACTCGACCAGGTTGCCGATCGAACCCTTCATCACGTTGGCGACGACACGGCGTTCGTTGTGCTGCGGCTCGCCCGGCTGCGCCGACGGGCGGGATTCAACTGACATCTGGCCTCCTCATGACTGCGATCACAGTCAGGGCGAAGGCCAGGACCCGGCAAGACGACCGGGCGAGACTTAACAGTCGCTTAGGACGGAGAGCCAGGCGTCCTCGCAGCCGGAGCCCCGCGCGCACAGCAGCCGCATCGGCTCGGCGGAGAGCCGAGGGACGACGACTCGCACGAGGTCTTGCGCCGCGAACAGCCGGGCTTCGGCGTTGCCGACACGGCCTTCACGCAGTGCTCCCTGCTCGCGCAGCCAGTCGTCAGCGGCGGCGAAACCCTGGCAGCGGTGGTTGGGCTCGGTGATCACCACTTCGCGGAGGCTGCCACCGTCGCGCACGAGCACCCGGTCCTCTCGTGCGCCCTGCCAACCGGGCTGTGGAGGCCGTGCGGCGGGGAGAGCGGCTGCGGCGCGACGATCCGTTCGGCGTGCGGTCCGACCGCGGCGAAGGTCGACGTCGGGTGGTCACCTCGGAGCACTCCCGGCAGCTGCCAGAACGTCTCCGCGACAACCCCCATGTTCCAGCTCGGCGTCCTCCGCACGTCGTACGGCGCGGAGATCACGCCGAGCGGACCGCCCTCGACCGGCGACGCCGAGCTCTCGCAACTGCTGGGTCGAGCGCTCCTGATCGATCACTCCTCCAGTGAAGCATTCACGTCTGGTGAAAACGTTTGCGCGATGCGCGCCGCGGCCGAGCATGATTCATGATCATTTCCCGCCGCTAGGAGAACTCCATGTCATTGCGCGCACGCACGCTTCCGGTCCTCGTCGGCGCCGTTCTGGCGACCGGTCTCGTAGCGGTGCCCGCCGCCAACGCCGCCGCTCCGCTGCCCTGTGTCGGAGGGGCGTTCTGGAAGGACATGGGCACGCCTGACCTCAACGACGACGAGAGCTGGTACCGCCACTGCACGAGCGACGGCAGCAAGGTGCTCGTGTCCGCCGACATCTGGGCCGCCGGAATGGCCTTGACCGTCCAGAAGTGCGTCGCTCCCGGCGAGGAGTTCTACATCGCCAAGCGGCCCAGCGTCCTGCGCGAGCCGTCCTACATGGGCGAGACCTGCTGACATGGACGTCGTGACCGGTGCGTCAGCGCGGCACCGGTCACGGCACCGCCAGCTGTCCTGCACGAGGGATCGCGACGATCCGCTCCATGTTGTCCTCGCCCCACACGCCGAGCGGGACCAACGCGGTGTTGAGCGACTGCCCGAACTCGGTGAGCGAGTAGACGACCTTTGGCGGCACCTGGTCGTGGACCTCGCGGCAGACCAGCTCGGCGGCCTCCATCTCGCGCAGCTGCGCGGTGAGGATCTTCTCGCTGATGCCCGGGACCTCCCTGCGCAGCGCGCCGAACCGCAGCGGCTGTTCGTGCAGCGCCCACAGGATCAGCGCCTTCCACTTGCCGCCGACGACGTCCAGCGCCGCGTCCATGCCGCAGGTGTAGGTCCGCTTCTTCACGGGCTTCCTCACTGACGAAAAGGTGGGTACTTGTCCGATGGTGCGTGCACGGCAAGCATGAATCACATGTCGGACAACAACAACCGCGTGGACGTCACGCTCGTCGGTCTCGGCTCGATGGGGGCCGAGCTGGCGCGCGCGTTCGTGCGGGCTGGCCATCGCACCACCGTGTGGAACAGGACCGGGGCGAAGGGCGCCGCGCTGGCCGCCGAAGGCGCGGTGCACGAGCTGTCCATTGTGGACGCTGTTGCGGCGAGTCCGCTCGTGATCACCTGCCTCACCACCTACGAGGCCACCGTCGCGGCGTTGGAGCCCGCGCGTCTCGAAGGCCGAACGCTGATCACGCTGAACAGCGGAACCCCTGGTGGCGCAAGGAGAACTGCCGAGTGGGCTGCTGAGCGTGGCGCTGCCTACCTCGACGGTGCGGTGAAGAACGTTCCGGCCGCGGTGGGCGCGCCCGACACGCTGCTCTGCTACAGCGGCGACAAGGCGGTGTTCGACCGCTACGAGGAGACGCTGCGCGTGCTCGGCGGTCAGACCGTGCACCTCGGCGAGGAGATCGACCTTGCCGCGCTCTACGAGTACGCCGTCGGCGGAACGCTGTTGCCCGCTCTGCTCGGGTTCTTCCAAGCCGCCGCACTGGTCACCGGCCGAGGTCTGCCCGCGAGTTCCCTGGTGCCGTACACCGTGTCCTGGCTCCAGATGATCGGCTCGGTTCTGCCAAGCCTGGCAAGGGAAATCGACTCGGGGAGCTACGGCGAGCCCGCTTCGTCGCTCGGGCTGTTCCACGAGGGCATCGCCCACGACGAGGAGGTCGGCCGGGAGAGCGGCATCGACGTCAGTTGGCTCGCGCCCATGCACGACCTGCTCCGCCGCGCGGTCGCCGAAGGCCATGCGGGCGACAGCATCTCCGTGCTGACCGAACTGCTCCGGTCGGCTACCCCTGCTTGAGGCGGTCGACCTTCTCACGTGCTTGGTCGACGAGCTTTTCCGCCGCTGCCAAGCGTTCGCGCGCCGCGTCCAGCTGTTGCCGCGCCTCCGCCCGCTCGGTCTCCGCGGCCCGGAACTCCGCTTCCGCCTCCGCGAGCTTCTTCCTGTCGAGCTTGGGCTTTTCCTTGGCGCGCTTCACCGGCAGGGCCGCGGTCACCTCCGGCCAGCTCGCGCGGTCGTCCAGCCGCAACGTCGTGGTCAGCCGCCCCGCCTCCAACACCGCCGCCGCTTCCGGGTCGCTCAGCGCGGTCGTCAGTGTCTGCTCAAGCTCCCGCTCCACCGTCGCGCTGAGCGAGTGCATCCCGGCGGCCAACCGGATCAGCTCGCGCACCACCTTGTGCCGCCGCTGCCCCAACTCCCGCAGCTTCGCCCCGTCGAGCGTGGTGTGCGCGGTCCGCAAATCGACTCCCAGTTCCAGGAGCCCGTCCACCTCCCCGGAGTGCTCGCGGACGAGCCGGTTCACCAACCACGCCGACGTGGAAGGCTTGCGCAGCCCCGAAATCGCCTCCGCCGCTTCGGTCCTCCCGTCCCGCTTCGCCTCCGAGACCCGCGCGTTGCGCGCCGCCGTGAACTCGCCCGGCTCCAGGCCGTACAGCTCCGTGATGACCGCCTCGGTGTCCACTCCGAGATCGTGCGCCATCACCGCCGACTTCGCACGACCGCTACGTGACGAGTGCCATGCGGATGTAGCCCAGCTGGCCCTTGCCCTTGATCCACAGCGGCCGTAGCGGGTGGTGGACCTGGCGAGCGTCAGGGTACGGAGCCGGCGAGGTTCGACGTGGGGCTGAAGGTCGTCGCAAGGGACGAGGTCGACGGCGTGGCAGGGATACGTCATCCCGGTGGAGGAGTGCGACTTCTTCCGGGCTGTGGATCGGGTGATCCGGCTCGACCCGCCGATGGGTCCTGGCGGAGCTGGGCCGCCTCCGCGACGGACTTGAAGACGGGCACGCCCCGTGACGTGCAGGACACGGCTTAGAGTCAGGGCATGGCTCAGCGGGTGGACGGTTCGCCGAAGCGGATGCTGACGGAGCAGGTGTACACCGACCTCCGGGACGCGATCATGCGCGGCGAGTTCGTGCCGGGGCAGGCGTTGAAGCCGCAGGAGCTGGCGACGCGCCACGGGGTGAGCCTGGTGGTGGTGCGCGAAGCGCTGGTGCGGGCGGTGGGCGAGGGCATCGCGGACCGTCTGCCGAACCGGGGGTTCGCGGTTCCGGCGTTCTCCGACCAGCGGTGGCAGGAGATCGCCGAAGCCCGCAGGACGGTGGAGCCGGTGGTGCTGCGGATGGCGATCGAGCGCGGCGACCTCGAGTGGGAGGCGCGGGTGCGGGCGGCGCACCACAGGCTGTCGAGGACGCCGATGCACGTGCCGGAGGAGGGCGAGTACTTCAGCGAAGCCTGGTCGGTGGCGCACCGGGACTTCCACCGGGCGCTGCTGGAGGGCTGCGGCAACGCGGTGCTGCTGGACAGCTTCGACCGCATGTGGGTGGCGAGCGAGCTGGCCAGGCGCTGGTCGCTGAACCGGAACCCGGCGCGGGACCTGGTGGCGGAGCACCGAGGCCTTGAGGAGGCGGCGCTGGCCCGCGACGCGGACGCGGCGAGTCAGGCACTCGCGGAGCACCTGACCCTCACGGCGGCGGGCCTGACCGACGGCTGTCACGCGGAGAGCTGAGGCGCGCTGCTGGCGTAACCGGCCGAGGCGTCGAGCAACCGCCGGACCACGTCGGCCTCCTCGACGGTGCGCGGCGAGTAGACGAACACGTAGGGCAGGGGCATGTTCGGGTAGTCGCCGGCGAGCGGGTGCCGTTCGCCCCAACCGGTCTCCAGCACGGTGATCGCGTCGGTGGGACTGAAGATCATGTGCATGGACCCGTCGGTGGGGTGGATGTGCGCGGCCTCGCCGTGGGTCACGCGGATCACCTCGGGAGCGCGAGCGAGGTCGACGACGGTGATGGCGTCGCTGTGCTTCTCGAAGAAGCTCCTGCGGTAGCCGATGACGGCGGGCTCGCGCGCCGCGCGGGCGTCGAAGTGGTCGAGCGCGGCGACGCGACCGCGCAGCGACCCGGGCTGGTCGGTCTGCCGGTGCGGCACGGGGTGCGGGGCGACGCTCGGCCGCGGCCCCTGCCGGTGCGGGATCGGCCCGAGCCAGCGTCCGTCACCGGGCCGGCCGACGAGCGGGCGGAACACGCCGGGGTCCCTGGCTTCGCGCTTCTGCGTCCGCAGCCAGCTGACCTGGAGCCAGCCCGCGGGGGTGTTCGGGATGCCCCCGGCGCCGAGACCGCGCCACTGCTCGTAGTCGCAGCCCCCGGCCAGCCCGATCCCGAACGCGGCGCCGGCCAGCAGCGTCCGCCTGGTCACCTTGCGCACGTCCATGAGCTCATCCTCCAGATAATCGATTATGTGGAGAAAAGGCTAATGATCGGGTGTGAGCGTGGCGTGTGGTTGGCGCGCGGGGGCGGGGTATTCGGGTTTGTCGCTGACCAGATAGCCTGACCGGCGTTCGCGCGACGGCTGTTGAGGGAGTGCTCTGTGTCTCGGTCCGTACTGGTCACTGGTGGCAACCGTGGGATCGGACTGGCGATCGCCAGGGCCTTCGCCGAGCAGGGTGACAAGGTCGCGGTGACCCACCGCGGTTCGGGCGCGCCGGACGGGCTGTTCGGGGTCCGCTGCGACGTCACCGACGCGGCTCAGGTGGACGAGGCCTTCTCCGAGATCGAGCGGCAGCACGGTCCCGTCGAGATCCTGGTCTCCAACGCGGGCATCACCGACGACACGTTGCTGCTGCGGATGTCGGAGGAGCAGTTCACCCGCGTCATCGACGCCAACCTCACCGCCGCCTACCGGGTGGCCAAGCGCGCGTCCATGGGGATGCTGCGCAAGCGCTGGGGGCGGATGATCTTCATCTCCTCGGTGATCGGCCTCTCCGGTGGCCCCGGCCAGGTCAACTACGCGGCCAGCAAGGCCGGTCTGGTCGGCATGGCCCGCTCGGTGGCCAGGGAACTGGGCTCGCGCAACATCACCGCGAACGTGATCGCGCCCGGCTTCATCGAGACCGACATGACCGCGCACCTCAAGGAGAAGCTCGACGCCGAGATGGCGCGGGTGCCTGCGGGGCGCGCGGGCAAGCCCGAGGAGATCGCGGCCGCCGCGGTGTTCCTAGGCTCCGACGCGGCCTCCTACGTCACCGGCGCGGTGCTCCCGGTCGACGGCGGCATGGGCATGGGCCACTAAGTTCTTCCTCGTTCTGACTGTCCACTTCGGAGGGTGCTAGGTGTCGGGTCTGCTTGCCGGTAAACGACTGCTGATCACGGGCGTGATCACGGAGTCCTCGATCGCGTTCGACGTCGCGAAGATCGCGCAGCAGCAGGGCGCCACGGTCGTGCTCACCGGCTTCGGCCGGATGAGCCTGGTGGAGCGCATCGCCAAGCGCCTGCCCGAGCCGCCGGTCGTGCTCGAGCTGGACGTGACCAACCAGGAGCACCTGGACACCCTCGCCGCGCGCGTCGGCGAGCACGTGGACGGGCTCGACGGGGTGCTGCACTCCATCGGGTTCGCGCCGCAGTCCTGCATGCTCGGCGACTACCTGGACACGCCGTGGGAGGACGTCGCGACCGCGATGCACGTCTCCGCGTACTCCTTCGCGTCGCTGACCAAGGCGTGCCTGCCGCTGATGGGCGAGGGCGCCTCGATCGTCGGCCTGGACTTCGACGCGCGCTACGCGTGGCAGAACTACAACTGGATGGGCGCGGCCAAGGCGGCGCTGGAGTCGATCAACCGCTACCTCGCCCGCGAGATGGGCAGGCTGCACAAGATCCGGGTGAACCTGGTCTCGGCGGGCCCGCTGCGCACCACGGCCGCGCGCTCCATCCCGAACTTCAGCGAGATGGAGAGCCAGTGGAACGCGCGCTCCCCGCTCGGCTGGAACCCGGCCGACCGCACGGGCGCGGCGAAGACCTGCTGCGTGATGCTCTCCGACTGGATGCCCGTCACCACCGGCACGATGGTCTGGGCCGACGGCGGTTTCTCGGCCATCGGTGACCGCGTCGAGCCGTTCGCGCCGACGCCCAAGGACTGATCCCGCACGAGCTGTCCGCGACCGCCCCCGGCCTCTCGGTCGGGGGCGGTTCGCGTTGGGCACCCCGCGCGAGCGAAAGACTTCGCGGACGGGCAGGATGGTTGGTGTGAGTGGCTTCGACGCGGTGCTGGTGCTGTCCTTCGGCGGACCGGAAGGACCTGAAGAGGTCCGCCCGTTCCTGGAGAACGTGGTGCGGGGCCGCGGAGTCCCGCCTGAGCGCCTGGACGCGGTCGAGGAGCACTACCAGCACTTCGGCGGTGTCTCGCCGATCAACCGGCTGAACCTGGAGATCATCGACGCGGTGCGCGCGGAGCTGGAGCGCCGCGGGCTCGACCTGCCGGTCTACTTCGGCAACCGCAACTGGCACCCGATGGTGGAGGACACCGTCGCGAAGATGGCCGAGGACGGCGTGAAGCGCGCGCTCGTGTTCGCCACCAGTGCCTATGGTGGTTACTCCGCCTGCCGCCAGTACGACGAGGACATCGAGCGCGCTCGCGCCGCCGTCGGGGAGTCCGCGCCGGAACTGGTGAAGCTGCGCCACTTCTACGACCACCCGCTGTTCGTCGACGCGTGCACCGACGCGGTCCTCGCCGCGCGCGAGGAGCTGCCGGAAGCCCAGCGCGCCGGAGCGCGGCTCGTCTTCACCGCGCACTCCGTCCCGACGAGCGCGGACCGCGCGTCGGGGCCGCCGGAGGAGGGCGGACACCGCTACTCGCGGCAGATCGCCGAGGCCTCGCGCCTGGTGTCGCTGGCCGCCGACATGCCGCAGCACGACGTGGTGTGGCAGTCGCGGTCCGGCCCGCCCCAGGTGCCGTGGTTGGAGCCGGACATCGTCGACCACCTCGACGCGCTCAACGCGGAGAACGTCAGCGCCGTGGTGGCGTGTCCGATCGGCTTCGTCAGCGACCACCTCGAAGTCATCTGGGACCTGGACACCGAGGCGCGCGAGCACGCGGAGAAGCTCGGCATGTCGTGGGCGCGCGCCGGGACGGCCGGACCGGACCCGCGTTTCGCGGAGCTGGTGGTGGAACTCGTTCGCGAGCACATCGAAGGCGTTGCGCCGCGCAAGCTTTCCGTGTTGCCGCACGGCGGTTGCACCGTGAACGGCGCTCCGTGCGCGCCGCTGTGCTGCGAGCCCCAGCGCCGCCCCGCGAAACCGTAGTTCGCCCGTAGTCGTTCGCCTGGTGCACGCATTTCCCCGGGTGCCGTGTCCTCGCGGCGGATGATCACGAGGACTTGCGGTAGGGCTCAGGTGTAGCCAGCGGCCTGGAGGCGGAACAGCTTGGCGTAGACGCCATCGACCGCCATCAGGTCACTGTGCGCGCCCTCTTCGAGGACTCGGCCGTTGTCGATGACGACGATGTGGTCGGCGGTGCGCACGGTGGAGAAGCGGTGCGCGATCAGCAGGGTGGTCGCGCGTCCGGCGATCTCGGTCATCCGGGTGAAGATCTCGGCCTCCGCGGCGGCGTCGATGGCCGCGGTCGGCTCGTCCAGCACCATGATCGGCGCGTCCCGGAGGAAGGCCCTGGACAGCGCGACCTTCTGCCACTGGCCGCCGGAGAGCTGGCTGCCCCCGGCGAACCACCTGCCGAGCTGGGTGTCCAGCCCCTTCGGCAGACACTCCACAAAGGACAGTGCGTCGGCGCGTCCGGCCGCGCCCCTGATGGCGGCGGTGTCCGCCAGGTCGGCGGCGCGCCCGAAGCCGATGTTCTCCCGCGCG
The DNA here is from genome assembly GCF_002155965.1 of Allokutzneria sp. NRRL B-24872. Lineage (GTDB taxonomy): Bacteria > Actinomycetota > Actinomycetes > Mycobacteriales > Pseudonocardiaceae > Allokutzneria. The sequence goes on along the minus strand of NZ_MUMH01000032.1, from coordinate 43,996 downwards.
CTCGCCTCGTACTGCACGAAGTCCTGGAAGATCACGCCGATGTTGGCGCGCAGGTCGTCGAGGTCGTACTCGGCCAGCGGGACGCCGTCGATGAGGATCTGGCCGCCGGTCGGCTCGTAGAAGCGGGCCAGCAGCTTCACCAGGGTGGTCTTGCCCGCGCCGTTCTGCCCGACGAGCGCGACGCACTTCCCGGCGGGCAGCACGAGGTCGAGCCCCGAGAGCACGGGGGTGTCGGTGCCGGGGTAGGTGAAGCTGACGTCGCGGAACTCGATGCCCGTGCTGAGCACCGGCGGGAACGGCCGCGTGCCACTGGCCGGTCCGCTCTCCTCGATGTCGAGGAAGCCAAACAGGTTGCCCAGGAACAGGTTGTGCTCGTAGAGCATGGCCATCCCGCCGAACAGCGACTGCACGGTGGCCTGCACGAGGGTGATCGCGGACAGGTAGCCGGCGAACTGCCCGACCTGCCCGGCGGCCATGGTCACGTTCAGCGCGAAGAGCGCAGCGCCCACCGCCGCGCACACGCTGAGCAGCCCGAGCACCCCGGACACCAGTGCCTGTCTGCGCTCCAGGTCGCGGTCCACCCGGTAGAAGCGCGAGATCAGGTCCCGGTAGCGGCCGAGGAACAGCGGCCCGAGCCCGAAGAGGTGCGTCTCCTTGAAGGAGCGGTCGTTGGTCACCAGGTACTGGAGGTAGGTGGCGCGGCGGCGGTCGGCGGAGCGCTCGTTCTCGATCTTCCACCCGACGCGGCTGTAGAACACCCTGCTGGCCAGGGAGGGCAGGGGCGCCAGCAGGATCGCCACGGCCACGCCGACGTTCCAGGACAGCAGGACCACGCTGACGGCGACCAGCGACACCGCGCTGGAGACGGTGGTGATCAGGTGCGCGAAGATCTGGTACGGCCGGTAGGCGGCCTCGCGGCTGGCGCGCTGGAGCCGGTCGTAGGTGGTGGAGTCCTCGAAGTGCTCCAGCCGCAGCCGCGTCGCCTTGGCCATGATCTGCTCGTTGACGGTGTTGGACATCCGCAGCTGGAGCAGGGTTTCCAGGTAGGCCCGGCAGGTCGAGAGCACGTGCGTGATGACCATCAGCGCGCACAGCGCCACTCCGGCGGTGAACGCGCTGTCCACCGCGGCCGGAGCGCCCCTGGTCGCCACGGCGTCGGCCACGCCCTGCACGGCGAGCGTGGTCAGCTGCACGGTGGCGGCGGGCACCAGGGAGGTGAGCGCCGCCACCGCGATCACGCTGCCGACGTGCCACGGGCTGACCTCCCACAGCAGCCGCAGCGCGCGTGCCCAGTTGCCCCGGTCCTTCACGAGGGCCGTCCCTTGATCAGCCGCAGGGCGAGCGACCACAGCTGGTAGCACTCGTCCTCCCGCGTGGTGTCGATGCCGAGCAACCGGTTGGCCTGCATGTGCGCGAGGCTGCCGAGGACGCGGCTCTCGGTGCCGACGAGGCGACCGCGGGCGGCCACCTCGCGGACGCGTTTCCCTGCCGCGCGCAGGCTTTCCCGTTGACCGGCGAGGATCGCGGTCAGCGCGTCCAGGTGCTCGCGGGCCTTCGGGTCGGGGTGGGCGTCCCACGGTTCGAGGAGGTCGCACAGCAGCGTCCGGACCTCCTTGAACCGCGTGCGCGCCGCGTCGGAGATTCTGTCCACAATGGACGGAGAAACGCCCCAGTCACGGTAGAGCGAGTGCTGGGCCAGCGCGCACACCACATCGGGGGAGAGATCGGGGTGTGCCTTGAGGTAGCGCACCAGGCCGGAGCAGACCGCGCTGTTGGCCTCGAAGGTGGCTTCCACCGCGTCGTAGGCGTCGGGGCCGCCGTAGCGCTCCAGCTCGATGTCGTAGCTGGCCAGCGCGATGTCGTTGGCCAGCCCGGCTTCCACGACCTGCTTGCCCCACGCCAGCACGCGCGCGAGCACGCCGGGAACGGCGGCCGGGTCGGGCACGCGCAGCCGGAACCGCAGGTGCGGGTGGGGATCGCTGTAGCGGATGAAGAACCAGCGGTCCACCACGCCCTCGGAGCGCAGCGCCGCCGCCAGCTCGGACAGCGGTCCACCCACGATGTCGTCGTGCTGGGACAGCGCGGAGTACAGCTTGAGGTAGATCCACTCGTCCCCGACGAGCCGCCGCCGGGACTCCGGGTCGTGCGCGGTCGGGGCGAGCGAGACGGGCTTGCGCCGCACCGACTCCTCGGTGCTGGCGAGCATCGGCACGACGATCTCGGAGAAGTGACCTCGACCGTCCACATCGGACAACCACGTCTCGGCGAAGCCCGGCAGCAGCTCGTGCAGCACGATCGGCTGCTCCTGCTCCGCGCGCTTGGCCCTGGCCAGCTCGGCGTGCAGCTCCGCCGCGCACAGCGGGTGCTCCAGGTCGAGAGCGAGCCGGTTGTCGAACACCGCGAGGAAGACGTACCTCGGTACCCGCCACTCCGCGCGCCACCGGGCCAGCGCCTCCGCGAACTCCGCGCCGTCCTCGGGGAACTGGTTCGGGGACAGCCGCCAGCGCGCGGGGGAGAGCACGATCCGGCCGCGTCGCACGCGAGGCAGGAACGGGGAGTTGTCCGCCGCGCCCCAGGCGAAGTCGGCCAGCGGTGCGAACCCGTCCTCCGACAGTTCCAGCAGGAAGCGGCACACGTTCGGCGCGGTCATCGGGTTGAGCATGTGCCCCTGGGTGACGCGCAGTTCCTTGTCCAGCCGCCGCGACCGCAGGTAGAAGCGGTCGACGGTCGCGCCGACCACGATGTCGGACAACGGAATCCGGTGCTCGGCGGGCACCGAGGGGGCGGTGTTCACGCAGATCTCGTAGCGGCGCACCTGCGGGTGCACGGCCACGTTCCCGTTGCGGCCCCTCGCGGAGGCGTAGCTGATGTCGGCGAAGACCAGGTCGGGGCAGAGCGCTTCCTCCGCGCGGGCGAACTCGCGCAGCTCGGCCAGGTCCGGCTCGGCGACCAGGTCGAAGAACCTGCCGAACGTGCGCCCGCCGTCGGACACCGTGCCGGGGGCCACGACCAGGCGGTAGTCGCCCGCGTCGACCGCCTCGCGCGAGGCCGCGGCGATCTGCGCGTAGAGGTCGAGCGACGGGCGCGGCCGGGCCTTCTCCTCGGTGGGCCGCCACGTGGTCAGCCGGTCCAGCAGCTCATCGGTCAGCTCGACCTCGTCCTGCCCGCGCCGCAAGGCTTCGGCCAGCACGGGCAGCAGGACGCGGTCACGGGTGCCGTCGTGCTCCGGTGCCACGCGCGGCAGCGGGGTGGCGCGCACCGGCATCGTGTAGCTCGCGGGAGCGTCGAGCCCGCGTTCCGGGCTGAGCAGGTCGAGCACCGGGATCTCCGCGCCGATTCCGTACCGCTCCAGGAAGGCCGTGTGGTACTCGACGATGTGCGGCCTGCGACGGGTCGAACTGCCCACGCGCATCAGCAGCTCGGCGGCTTCCGCCGCGTCGGCTCCGACCCGTTCCGACAGCTCCGCGCCGGTGAGGGCGAGCGCGGTGTCGAGCTGGAAGGTGTCCTTGGTGTGCTCGGGCGCCAACGCCCGCTGCTGTCGGACGAGTTCGTCCACAGTGGACGCGTCGGCCCGGCCGGGGTGCTCGTCGACGGCCGAGGCGAGCGCGCGGGTCCGTTCGAGACCGTCCCGCACCTCGCCGTGGTCCAGCTGCTTGAGCAGTTCCTGTTCCGGGAGCGCCACGGTCATCGCCGGGCGCAGGTCGCTGGTCAGCACGTGCAGGCCCCACAGCTGCCTGATCATGCCGCGCGCCTTGTCCTCGGTGGCCCCTGGAACGTCCGCGACGACGCGGTGCACGATGTCGCCGATCGTGGTGCCGGGCTCGTCGGCCATGCGCAGGGCGATCGCGACGGGCGCGGTCAACCGGAAGCCGATGTTGCGGTTGTCCGACTGCCCGTGCACGTCGGCGTAGGGCAGCACGGCACGCCCGCCGACCTGGTACAGCAAGGGGTTCGCCGCGACGCGGGTCTCGTCGGGCAGGGACTCGTCCTCGTCGAGCCGCTTGATCAGCGTCAGCAGCCAGCCGAGGTCCGCGCGGGTGCGGGTGCGCTCGACCGGGTCGACGGCGAGTGCGAGCGTGGTGCGCTCGCCGAACCTGCCGACCCCGACGCCGGAGAACAGCCCGTACGGCGTCGGCCGGGTGGACATCCTGGTCAGGTAGCGCAGCAGCGAGGAGTACGCGCGCGTCGACTTCTTCGCTGCCGACTTCGTGGACGCGGAGCCGAGGTGAGCCAACCCGGCCGTGAGACTGGGACTCGCGACGTGCAAAGCCTGGCGCACCAAGGGTTTTTCGGCCAGCTCGCGCAGGCGGTGCCGCGCGTCCTCCGGCGAGCCACCGGTGATCGACAGGAACTCGGCGGCGGGCAAGGTGGGCGTGCGCACCATGAAGAAGCCCGCCGCGCGGTAGAGCGGTTCTTGTCCAGCCATGTCCTTGCCTCCCAAGCCTTCTAGTCGATGAGCAGTGCGCGCTGCCAGTGCCGGTCGATGTCCCCGGTCGCGGTCAGCAGTGCGAGGGCGACCCCCGCCGAGCCGGTGAGCAGGCCCGGGTCGTCCAGGCCGTTCTCCCGCACTCCGAGGGGGAAGTCCTTGTCGCAGTGGGAAAGCAGGTGTTCGGTGAGCATCTCCACAGCTGCCGGGCCACCTCGAGTGTGCACAGAAAAAATCGTGCTGATGACCAGAACGCCCGCGACCCCGTGGCACAAGGTGGCCTCCGGCAGTCCGTCGAAGCCGTCGAGCGCCGCCGCGAAGCCGTCCGCCGCGACCTGGCGAAGGTCGTTGTCCCCCAAGGTGATCGAGGCGTTCAGCAGGGCGCATGCCACCCCGGGCGCGCCGTAGCACCAGGCGAGTCTGCCGGGCTTGGCAAGATCGGGAACTTCGGCCCCGGATTCACTCAATGGGATTCCGGCGGGCCAGCGGTGGCTCTGCCCGGCGAGGTAGTCGGCGGTGTGCCGGATCGCCTCGACCACGCCGTCGCGCCGGTGCCCGGCCCGGTGCGCGAAGGCCAGCGCCGCCATGGCGCCCGGGATGCCGTGCGCCAGGCCGAGGTTGACGTAGCCGTGCGGGTAGTTCTCGGCGTACTCCGGCAGCGGGAAGTTGCGCGGCGGGATCACCCAGTTGCCCTGGCACAACCAGCTCAGGTCGTCGACGAGCGAGTCGGTCGCCCGCCGCACGAGTGGATCGGGCTCGGGAACGAGGCTCAGGTGAGCGAGGGTTCCGGCCGCTCCGGAGATCGCGTCGTAGTCGCTGTCCCGCACGCCGTCCCGGCCCTGCCAGCTCGGCGCGTCCAGCACCTGGTCGGCCAGCTGGGAGTTGAGCTTGTCGAGGGTGCCGCCGTAGCGGGGTTCCTCGTACAGGGAGTCGGCGAAGGCGAAGGCGAGTCCCGCAGTGCCCGAGGACATGCCCGCGTGGTTGAGGGGACTGTCGAAGCTGGCCTTGGCGGCGGTGACCAGGTGCTGGTGGGCCAGGCCGCGCCAGTGCGCCGCCTCATCCGGGAACGCGCGGTGGGCGGCCTGGAAGGCCAGCGCGCTGCCCGCGTGCCCGACGAACAGCCCTGGGCCGCCCCAGCCGTAAGGGAGAGTGGCTCGCTGTTCGGAGGCCGCGACGGCGTCCGCGACGACGGTGGGATCGGCCAGCCGGGTCAGCAGCAGCTTCGCCGTGTGCCGAGCGCGCTCGGCGAGGGCCGGGTGCACCGCGATCACTCCTCAGGGCTTGGGCACGGGCGGGACCGGGTGCCGCGTGGCACCCGGTCCCTTCGTGGCGATCAGCGAGCGCCGGGCGGGCACGCCTTGCAGCTGGTGATCGGGCTGCTCGTGGCGAACGCCTCGGCGTCACCGAGCTCGCGCGGGCTGGCGACCCGCACGTCGAGCTCGAACTGGTCCATGCTGTTCTGGTCGGGGTTCATGTCCTCGCGCCTTTCTGTTGCTGGGGCAGGGTCAGCAGCCGACGATCGTGCAGCGGAGGCTGCACGCGAAGACCGAGAGCGACGCGCCCTCGACGTCGGCGCGCTCGTTCGGCCCGCTCACGCGGATGTCGAGGTCGAACTGGTCCAGCACTGCCTGGTCCGGATTCATCGGGCACCTCATTCCTGTGTGGGACAACGACCTTCGGCCCCACCGGCGTGACTGTGCAATCCTTTCGGAGCCCCGGAACCAGGCTTCCGGCTGAGCGGAAGGCGGGACCCGGACCGCGCCCGGGTCCCGCCCGCCGCGTCAGTTGACCGGTGCGACGAACGGCGTCGAGCAGATCATCCCGGAGGTGCACTGCTTGGTGGAGATCCCGGCGGGGGTGTACCCGTCGGCGAGCTCGCGCGGGGTGGCCACGCGAACGTCGAGGTCGAACTGGTCCAGATCGGGGTTCATGCTGTGGAGCCTTTCCTGGCGTCTTGGCCGAAGTGACCGCGTGCGGGGGAAGTGGGTCAGCAGGGCCAGGTGGGGCACTGGAAGATCGCGGTCTTCGCGAGGGTCTCCGCGTCGCCGAACTCGGCCGGGGAGGTGACGTTGACGTCCAGGTCGAACTGGTCCATTGCTCTGCCTTTCGCAGTGGTCATTGCGGTGAGACCACTGTGCAGCGCTGCCGCGAGGCGTGCTCCGGACGTTTCGAAGACGTTGAAGCCGCGACGATCACCACTGTCCGTTGTGGCTCGTCAGGGCGCGGCGGGAACTTTTTTTCACCCGTTGGTCCACAGTGGACGAATCGGTGCCCGCCGAATGGTGAACGTCTTTCCGGGACAGCGGGTGGCTCGTGTGCCTCAGCCCTTGCGGTACTGGCCGCTGAGCTGGCGCACGGCCTCCGCGATCGCGGCGCAGCGGGCTGAGCGCACCGCGTCACCCAACGGCCGCAAGGCATCCGCGCGCGCCTGCGCCGCTGAGGCCGACACCGCACCACCGTCTCCCTCAACGGCGGCACGCAGGATCGCCTCGACCTCGACGGAGCGCTCCAGCACACGCAGTGAGCGCGGCGGCATCCCGTTCGGCCACGCCAGTCCGGGGCGCGTGGAGATGAACTCCGCGATCTCCGCGCGGACGTTCGGCCGGTGCCGTGCGACGTCCAGCGACACCAGCGTCGCGGCGGCCTCGCGCACGGCGATGGTCATCCCGTGCTCCGCTTCGCCGATCGGCGTGTGATCCGCGATGGGGGAGCCGGAGAGCGAGAACACCGTCCAGCGCAGCACTCCGTCTGCGACGTTGTTCGGAACCGCCGCGAGAGCTGCTGAAGAGAACACGGCCGCCTCACCGCGCTCCAACGCCGGGCGCGCGACCGGGCCGGGGCCGCCGAGCCCGCGGACGTCGCCGGGGACCGGGAGCACGAGCGCCGCGTTGTCCGCGCCCAGCCTGCGCAACGCCGCCAGCCACAGCGCGGGGCCCGCGGCGCGCTCTCCGTCGACGGGCAGGCCGGTGCGGTCGGCCGTCTCCTGGTCGGCCGCGACGAACTCCTGGAGTTCGCCCCACGCGGACAGCGCGTCGAGCACGTCGTCAGCGGCGGCGGCACCGTTCAGCCACGCGGAGGCCCACACGGCCAGGGAAGCGCTGGGAACACACACGGTGCTCAAGGATACGGGTAGGTTCTGGCTGTGCGTTCCTTCAACTACGGCAAGGACATTCTGTCCACACCGCGCAAACGGCGCGTGGTCCCCGAGGTGGCCGCCGACGTCGGTGTCGTCGCCGAGGACCCCGACAGCGGCTTCTGCGGTGCGGTGGTGCGCGTCGAGTCCGGCTCGGTGCTGCTGGAGGACGCGGCCGGTCGACGGCGGCTGTTCCCGATGACCCCGGCGGCGTTCCTGATCGACGGCCAGCCCGTCACGCTCGTGCGCCCCGTCGCGGCTCCGGCTGCTCCGCGCGTCAGCGCTTCCGGCTCCGTGCGCGTTGAGGGGCAGCGGGCCCGCACAGCCGCTGCCAGCCGGATCTGGGTCGAGGGCATCCACGACGCTGAGCTGGTCGAACGCGTGTGGGGCCACGACCTGCGCGTTGAGGGCATCGTCGTGGAGCCGTTGCACGGCGTCGACGAGCTGGCCGGCCTCGTCGCGGAGTTCGCTCCCGCCCCGCACCGGCGGCTCGGCGTCCTGGTGGACCACCTCGTGGCGGGGAGCAAGGAGTCCCGGCTCGTCGCGGCGGTCACCGACCCGCACGTGCTGGTCACGGGGCACCCGTACGTCGACGTCTGGCAGGCCGTGAAGCCGTCGGTGCTCGGCATTCGGGAGTGGCCTGTGATCCCCAAGGGCACTCCGTGGAAGGAAGGCGTCTGCGCGCGTCTCGGCTGGGGTGAACCCGCCGAAGGCTGGCGCAGGGTGCTCGCGTCCGTGAAGGGATTTCGCGACCTGGAGTCGCCGCTGCTCGGCGCGGTCGAACGCCTCATCGACTTCGTGACCGTGCCGTCGTGAAGTACCCGAATGACTCAGTGAGGGCGTTGAAGCCCTGAACGACCCGTTCAGTGCGTTGGTAGCCCCGAACGACCCGTTTGGTGCGTGTGGAGGAGCCCTGAACGGGTCGTTTGGTGCGCTCAAGTATCCGAAGGACCCGTTCGGGGCTCTGGAGTACCTCAATGACCCGTTGAGGGCGCCAAGTACCTCAATGACTCATTCAGCGCGTTGAGCGGACCGAACGCGGCGTCGGCGCGATTCGAAGATCACGCGTGGGTCACGTGGGGTGTTGCGCGGGACACCGGAGCCGCTGTTCTGCCACGATGGGGGCATGGCCGCTCTTGTGTGGCTGATCGCCGGCGTGCTGCTGATCGCAGCCGAGGTGCTCTCCGGGGACTTCGTCCTGCTGATGATCGGCCTTGCCGCCCTCGCCGCCGCGGGTTCCTCCGCGCTGGGGGCCGCCCTGCTCGTGGACGCGATCGTGTTCGGCATCGCCTCGATCGCCCTGATCGCCGTCGCCCGCCCCGCCATCAAACGGCGGCTGATCGCGGGCGACAGCATGAAGATGCACACCGAGGCGCTCGTCGGTGCCAAGGCCGTCGTTCTGTCCACTGTGGACAGCAGTGGTGGGCAGGTGAAGCTCGGCGGCGAGGTCTGGTCCGCGCGCAGCTACGACGAGACCCAGGTCCTCGAAGTAGGCAGCACCGTCACGGTGATGAGCATTTCCGGAGCTACAGCGATCGTCTGGTCAGAGGAGATCTAGGTGGATGCAGGAGTCGTCACCCTCGTCGTGGTGGCAGTTCTGGTGCTGTTGGTGCTGGTCACCGTGGCCAAGGCGGTGCTGGTGATCCCGCAGGCGCAGGCCGCGGTCATCGAACGCCTCGGCCGTTTCCGCGCGGTCGCGGCACCGGGGCTGAACTTCCTGCTGCCGTTCCTGGACAAGGTGCGCGCGCGGATCGACCTCCGCGAGCAGGTCGTGTCCTTCCCGCCGCAGCCGGTGATCACCCAGGACAACCTGACGGTCTCCATCGACACCGTCGTCTACTTCCAGGTCACCGATCCGCGCGCGGCGGTCTACGAGATCTCCAACTACATCATCGGCGTGGAGCAGCTGACCACGACGACGCTGCGCAACGTGGTCGGCGGGATGAGTCTCGAAGAGACGCTGACCTCCCGCGACTCCATCAACGGCCAGCTGCGCGGCGTGCTCGACGAGGCCACCGGCCGCTGGGGCATCCGCGTCTCCCGCGTCGAGCTGAAGGCCATCGACCCTCCCCCATCGATCCAGGACTCGATGGAGAAGCAGATGCGCGCCGACCGCGAGAAGCGCGCCATGATCCTCACTGCCGAGGGTCAGCGGGAAGCCTCGATCAAGACCGCTGAGGGCCAGAAGCAGGCGTCGATCCTCTCGGCCGAGGGCCAGAAGCAGGCCGCCATCCTCAGCGCGGAAGGTGAGCGGCAGAGCCGCATCCTGCGCGCGCAGGGCGAGCGCGCCGCGCGCTACCTCCAGGCGCAGGGCCAGGCCAAGGCGATCGAGAAGGTCTTCGCCGCCGTGAAGGCGGGCAAGCCGACGCCGGAACTGCTGGCCTACCAGTACCTCCAGACGCTGCCGCAGATGGCCCAGGGCGACTCCAACACCGTGTGGATGGTGCCCAGCCAGTTCGGTGACGCGTTGCAGGGCTTCGCGAAGATGTTCGGCGACAAGGGAGACGACGGCGTCTTCCGCTACCAGCCGCCCGCTGACGACACGGTCAGCAAGCCCGAGTCCGACGACGACGAGACCGCGGGCTGGTTCGACACCGCGCCCGACCCGCACGTCGCGAAGGCCGTCCAGGAGGCCGAAGCCGTCGCGCGCAAGGAGGTCCCGGGCCCGCTCGGCACCGGCACCCCCGAGCTGAGCACGGGCTCTCCTCGGATCTCCTCGGGCTCAACGGAACTGGCCGACGAGGAGAAGTGATCACCCCGGCGCCCGGGCCTCGTGCTCGGGCGCCAGTCGCTCGGCCTCTCCGCTGAGTCATCGATCGGGTAGAGCTGCCCGGGACGGCTTCCAGAACGGTCGCCGCGCGACAATCTGAAGGGATGTCGATCCGTTCGGAGGTCGCCGCAGCCGCGCGCGCCGCCGTGGCCGACCTCCCGCTGGAGCTGGTCGACATCGCGGAGAACGCGATCGATGAGACAGCAATCCTGTGGGACCACGCGACAAGGGGCAGTCCTGAGCCTGCTCGCATCGAGGTGCACAGCCTCCTCGAAGCGGCCAAGGACGACATTTGTGGTGTGCGGCGGCTGCCGCGCGGGCTGCCAGCGCTGGTCGAATCGTGGATCGCTGGCCTTGGCGGCGACACCGGTGCCGATCAGCCACTGGAACCGGGATGGATCGCGCGTGCGGCTGAGGTGCTGAGCGGCCTTCCACCTCCGATGTGCAACCCTCGGCCGCTCGGACAGCCGGTCCAGCCCACCCATGGTCGAGTGCTGGACGAGAACGGGAGCGTCGTCAAGGCGCTCGTGTCAGGAACTGACGAAGACTCCCGTGCCGCCGACGGATTGCTTGCGGAAGCTGGGTTTTCCCGGCTCAACATCGGGTTGCACGTCGAGGTGAAGGCACTTGCCCTGATGCGGGAGACCGGGCGGCGACATGCCACGATCGTGATCAACAATGAGTGCTGCGGCGGCCCGTGGGGCTGCGCGAAGATGCTCCCGAGGTTGCTTCGACCTGGCGAATCGCTCACCGTGCACGGGCCTGGTGGGTATCACCGCACGTTCAGGAGGCAGATGCCGTGACCGCCATGCGGGCGTGGTACGACCACAGCCATGACGAGGACGGTGTCGCGATCGAGGACGACGCCGCGCTGGATCGACTGCTGACGACGCTCGCGGCTGAACCCGGTGCCTCGCTGATCGCGTTGTTTCGGGCGGCTGACCTTGAGGAATTTCCGCCCCCGTACGAATTCCTGGTCGGTGTGGGTGGCGGTGCGCCGATCGGTGTCGTGCAATACAGCGACCGCGGCGGCCTCTGGGTGAGCCGAGGGGAACCGAGCGGCTTCGACACGCTGGCGTACAGCTACATGGGGACGCCGACCGAGTACCCGACAGACGCGCCGATTCCGTTGCCGTGCTTGCTCGCCGCCGTGCACGAGTTCGCAGTCACTGGCATGCGCCCCACCAGCGTCGCCTGGCAGGACGTCGACAGATAGCCCACCGCGTTGCTCAGGGAACGTCGTCTCAGTCGCGCCGTGCCGCGACGACGACGGTGGTGTAGGGCATGGTGAAGCTGCCGCCGAGCGCGTCGATGGCAGCGCCGGAGGTGGACAGCAGATCGGCCTGCTGCGCTTGCGAGAGCGTGGGGTAGCCGCCATGCGTTGGTAGCTGGTCAAGCCACTCGGCACGGGTGTAAGGGCGCTCCCACTCGAACCGCCACTGCTCGGCGTCCGCGAAACCGCCGGCTTCGTGAATGCCGTTGGTGGCCATGGAGAACATCGTCGAGTAGGTGTGGAGCACGGGCCGCTTCCAGATCTCGGCGAAGGGGCCGGAGAAGGCGGCGAGGATCTCGGGCGGCGGCTGGAAGACGTTCCAGAACAAGGCGATCAGCCCGCCGGGACGCAGTGCCTCACGGGCCTTCGCGGCTCCGGCCACGGGGTCGATCCAGTGCCAGGTCTGCCCGGCGACGACGGTGTCGAACCGGCGGCCGGCCGGGTCCCAGTCCTCGAAGGCCGACACCTCGACGTCGAGTCCGCGGCGCCGGGCGACGTCGGCCATGCGCGGATCGACCTCGACACCGAGCACCTGGCAGCCGGACGCGGCGAACTGGCGGGCGGAAATGCCTGTGCCGCAACCGACATCGAGCACGCGCGGGCCGGGGCTGGCGTCGATGACGCGCTCCAGCATCGCGGCGGGGTAGCTGGGGCGGGCGCGATCGTAGCGGTCGGCCTCGGCGCCGAATGACCGGCCGGGATCTAGAGTGGGCATGTGCCCACGGTAGTGGGCGCTTGCCCACTCGACAAGGAGGAACCGGGTGCCGACAGGGGTGTCCATCCGCGACGTGCGCGAACAGCTCTTCGCGGCGGCCGAACGGGTGCTGCGGCGGGCGGGGCCGAACGCGTTGACCAGTCGCGCGGTCACCGACGAGGCGGTCTGCGCCAAGGGCGTTCTGCACCGGCACTTCGACGACTTCGACGCCTTCCTCGCGGAGTTCGTGCTCGCCCGCGTGAACCGCATGGACGCCGAAGCCGCCGCGCTGCTCGGTTCCGCGGGCAGCGGCACGGTCGTCGACAACCTCACCGGAGCGCTGACCGCGCTGTTCGAATCGGTCGCGGTCTCGGTGGTCGCTCTGGTGACCTTCCGGGACGAACTCCGCGTGCGGTTGCGCGACGCACTGCCCGCGGGCGTCCCGGTGCTGACGGAGGCGGCGGTCATGATCGCGGCCTACCTCACCGCCGAGCGGGAACTCGGCCGCCTCGCGCCGGAGGCGAACGTGGACGTGCTCGCCCCGACGCTGATCGGCGCGGCGCACATGCTCTTCGCCGACCGCGCGAGCGCGCCGCCGGAGCCAGACTCCGTTCGCAGGATGGTTTTTACGGTCGTCGGCGGGATGTGAAAGGCACCCCTCGAAAGTCCCTACCGCGTCGCCTGAACCGTCCCAGACACTGCCCGTGATCTCTACGTCACTTGCCTGAGTGGCGTCCACCCTGCTGGGAGGTCACACAGTGAAGATCCGAGCGACAGTCGGTTCGGTCGCCCTTGCCTCGACCCTGGTCCTCGGCGTGCTCGCCACACCGAGCGGCGCCGCGACCGTTGAGGTCGCCGCGGCGCCGACCATCCCCGTCTCGGCGGTGCAGGAGCACCTGAACCAGTTCCAGCGGATCGCGACCGCCAACGGCGGCAACCGGGCGCACGGCAGGCCCGGGTTCAAGGCGTCGGTCGACTACGTCAAGGGGAAGCTGGACGCGGCCGGCTACCAGACCAAGGTCCTGGAGTTCACCAACTGGGGCACCAAGGGCTACAACCTGATCGCCGACTGGCCGGGGGGCGATGAGAACAACGTCCTGATGGCGGGCGGCCACCTGGACAGCGTGGGCGCCGGGCCGGGCATCAACGACAACGGTTCCGGCTCGGCCGGGCTGCTGGAGGTCGCGCTGACGGTCTCCAAGCAGCAGCTCAAGCCCAAGCAGCACCTGCGCTTCGGCTGGTGGGGCGCTGAGGAGCTGGGCCTTGTCGGCTCGACCAACTACGTGAACACGTTGCCGGCGGCCGAGAAGTCCAAGATCAAGGGCTACGTGAACTTCGACATGACGGGCTCGCCGAACCCGGCGTACTTCGTCTACTCCTCCAGCGGCCAGCCCGCCGGGTCGGAGAAGCTCCAGGCGGCGCTGGAGGGCTACTTCAAGTCGATCAACGTGCCGACCGAGACCACCAACGTCGGCGGGCGCTCCGACCACGCGGCCTTCGCGCGGGCGGGCATCCCCACCGGCGGCACGTTCAGCGGCGCCGAGGTCCGCAAGACGGCAGCCCAAGCGCAGAAGTGGGGCGGCCAGGCCGGAGTGGCCTTCGACAAGTGCTACCACCAGTCCTGCGACACCACGAGCAACATCAACGCGCAGTCCCTTGAGCGGCACACCAACGCGATCGCGCACACGATCTGGACCGTCTCGGGCACCACGCGCACGGTGCCCGTCGGAGCCGTGGGCTGAAGCCGGGTCACCGGCTGATCACCGCTTGATCACCGTCTGCGCGGCGGCACCTCACGGGGTGCCGCCGTTCGGATGTCAGGTTTGGTTCCTTCGGAGTCAAGTCCGGCGCGATGCGGGCGCCGTGCGGTTTGATTCAGCAGGTGGGCGGCATGGGGGGCGATGAGCCTTACGGCGTGGCGGCTCTGCGGGGCCTGCGTGGCGAGCTGCCGCCGTTCGACGGGGAGCGCGAGGCCGAGCACTGGGTACGCCTGCGCGAAGTGGTGCGCGGCCTCAGGGACCAGGCCGAGGCGGGCCGCGCCGACCACGCCGTCGACTACGCGGAACAGGTCATCGAGGTGCTGTGCTCGGCGGCCCAACAGGTCACCGGCAACGCGGGCGAGCTGCCGGAGCTGATGCAGCAGGCGCTGGCCGGGCACGCGACGGCCTGCCGCAGGAGCAGGCCCGATCCGCACCGCCTCGCCAGCTGGCTGGTGCGCTTCCAGCTGAACTACCCGGACGGCCCCGAGGTCGCGCTCAGCGAGTACGCGGACGCGTTGGGGCACGAGGGAATCACCTCCTACCGCAGGACCGCGCGCCGGGCCTGCCGCGAGCTGCCGACCGTGCCGTTCGGGCGCACTCCGCGCTACGACCGCAGGCGCTGGGCGGTGCTGCGGCTGATGGAGGAGCTGGCTCGCTTCACCGGGGACGTCGACGTCGAGGTGCAGTGGCTGGCGACCGACCTGTCCACCCCCTGGCAGTACCTGCGGATCGCCACCGTGCTGGAGGACGCCGGGCGCACGGCCGAGGCGCTGGCCTGGGTGGAGCGCGGGCTCGTCGCGACGCAGGGCAGCCGCGCTGAGGTCCGGCTCGTCGACATGGCCGTGGACGCGTGCCTGCGGCTCGGCAAGACCACGCGCGCGTTGCAGTTGGCGCGCAACGCTTTCCGGGACTGGCCAGGCCTGGACACCTACCTGCGGCTGCGCACCGTCGCCGATCGGGCCGACCGATGGCCCGCGCAGCGCGAGTGGGCGCGGCGGTGGCTGCGCGCGCAGGGCGAGGACCCCGGCCGCAACTCCGTGCTCGTGCAGATCCTGTTGTGGGACTCCGAGATCGACACCGCGTGGGCCGTCGCCACCGAGCGCGGGTGCTCCGACCAGGTGTGGGCGGCGCTGGCGGCGGAGCGCGTCATGCAGCACCCCGAGCAGGTGCTGCCGGTCTACCGCCGCCTCGTCCGCAGGCGCATCGCGGTCGGCGGCCCCGAGCACCCCGCGGACGTGGTCGAGCTGCTGGAGAGCCTCGGCATGGCGTGGGAGAAGGCGGCCGACGACGGGCGCGCGAAGTTCCACCGCTACGTGGAGGAGCTGAAGCGCGAGTGCTCCGGCAACCGCCCACTGCTCACCGAACTGGCCCGCCGAGGCCTCTGACCGCGTAAACTCACCCCATGCACACCACGGCCCTGCTCCCCTCAACGCGCGCCGCCGTGGTCTAGACCCTCCCGTTTCGTACTCTTAGCGGGAAAAGAGCGCTCCCAACACCCGGTAGGAGTACGAAACGGATTTGGGGTGCCCAGCGCACGTTGAGCGGGAGTGGGCGTGGGTTCATCCGACGGGTGGGACGTCGGAGAAACCCTTGGCGGCGTTGGTGACGGTGTTGTCGCGGTACACGAGGTTGGGCTTGGCGGCGCACTTCTTGTTGTGCGGGAACTGGAACCCGTAGCCGGAGGCCCGCACGTCGGCGACGTTGCGGCGGAATACGTTGCCGCACCCCCAGCCGTCGAGCCGCTGGATCACCTTGAAGCCGTGCTCGAAGCTGCGAACGCCCTTGTTGTCGGAGATCTCGTAGTCGTTGCCCTTGACGTTGACCCAGCTCTCCGAGGAGTTCTCGCCGGTCATGCCGACGCCGTCGAAGGAGTTGCGCAGCACCTTGCCGCCGGTGGTGCCCTCCTTGACGTCGACGTGCTCGGCGGCGACGTTGGGGCCGAGCCGGTTGTCCAGCGCCTGGTTGCGGTCGCTGGTGTCGGGCACGCTCTGGTCGCCGGGCTTGTCGCCGTACTTGCCCCAGTTCGCGCCCTTCGCGGAGCCGAAGTAGACGCCCTCGCCGTACGCGGGCTGCGCGGTGCCGACGTGGTGGACGGAGGAGTTGCGCAGCACGTTGTCGTTGGAGTTCGCCCGGAAGTGCACCCCTTCGTCACCGATCCGGCTGACCTCCACGCCGTCGATGACGTTGTTGTCGGAGCCGTCGAGCACGATGCCCTTCGCGGCGTCGGCGACGCTGAAACCCTTGAGCACCCAGTGCTTCACGAGGTTGAGGTGCAGCCCGTAGCCGCAGTAGCTCACGCCCTGAGCCTTGCGCGGCGGTGGCACGTTCGGGTCACACGCCTTCTTGGTGTTCTTGAGGACGGCGGAGCGCGGCCCGGTGAGCGTGATGGGCGCGCTCGCGGTCCCGGAGGCGGTCGCGAAGAACGCGCCGTCGTAGACGCCGGGGCGCAGCTCGATCGTGGTGCCGGGCTTGGCGGCGGCCAGCGCGGCGACGAGCTCGGCGGGGGTGCCGACGGACGCCTGCCGGGCCTGCGCGGGCAGCGCGGTCAGCAGCAGGGTCGCGGTGATCACGGATGTGAAGCGGAACATCGGTGGTGCCTCCCAATCCGGGGCGGTCCCTCGACCGTGCACGCCTTTCCTATTTCCGTCAACGATTCACGTCGCTGAACTCATGTCGCTGAACGCAGTGCTTCGACGAGCGTGACCACAGGTGCTCGCCGCCGAGCCCGGGGCGCGACCACGACGCCGATCTTGCGCGTCGGCCGAGGTCTCTCCACGGGGATCGCGACCAGGTCGGCGGATTCGCGAAGCGCCACAAGGGGAATCAGCGCGATCCCGACTCCGGCCTCGACCAGCGCCTGCGCGAAGAAGTAGTCGGTCGTGCTGGCCGAGACCCGCAGTGTGAATCCGCTGTCCGACGCGTAGCCATGGAGGAACGCCGACGTCTTCGAACAGCCGAACACCCACTTCTCGTCAGCGACATCGTTGAGCGACAAGGACTTCCGCTTGGCGAGCGGGTGATCACGGCGGAGCACCAACGACATGGGGTCGCTCATCACCGGGAGGAGCGTCAACTTCTCCAACGGCAGCGGCCGGTCGAACTCGTAGACCAGCGCCAGGTCGGCCGAACCGGAGCGCACCAGGGGAATGCTGTCCTCGGGTTCCCGCTCCACCACGGTGATCTCGACGCCCGGGTGCTCGGCGGCCAAGCTCGCCAGCGCGCGGGGCAGCAGGTGCCGGCCGCCGGTGCTGAACGTGGCGACGGTGATCGTGTCGACCCCGCTGGCCAAACGCGCCAACGCGGCCTC
Source organism: Allokutzneria sp. NRRL B-24872 (assembly GCF_002155965.1). Taxonomy (GTDB): domain Bacteria; phylum Actinomycetota; class Actinomycetes; order Mycobacteriales; family Pseudonocardiaceae; genus Allokutzneria. The sequence goes on along the minus strand of NZ_MUMH01000032.1, from coordinate 26,633 downwards.
GGTGTGCCGCAGCTCCGCCGAGATCGTCTCGCCCGCCTCCACGAGCAGCCGCCCCGCGTCGGTCAGCGTGACGCCGCGAGCCCCGCGCAGCACCACCTCCGTGCCCACGGTCCTTTCGAGCGCGGCGATCTGCTGCGACACCGCAGAAGGCGTGAACAGCAGCGCGGCGGCGGCCTTGCTGAAGCTGCCGTGCCGCGCGACCTCGGTCAGCACTCGCAGCCGCTGCACATCGATCATCAGCGTTCCTAACAGCTCGTTAAGCAAGACATCACTTCTGCTAAGGACTCTACGGCGCGAGGCTGGACGCATGAAGACCGTGTGCGTCATCGGGGGAAGCCGTTACTTCGGCCGTGACCTGGTGCTCAACCTGCGGGACGCGGGCGTCGGGGTGACCGTCGTCAACCGAGGCTCCGTCGCCGCGCCGCCCGGGGTCGACCACCTCGTCACCGATCGCGCCGACCTGGCCGGAGCCCTGGGATCGCGGACGTTCGACGTGGTGGTCGACCAGGTCTGCTACACCCCGGCCGACGCGGAATCCGCCATCGAGACGTTCGTCGGCCGCACCGGGCGCTACGTGATGACCTCCACGATCGAGGTCTACGAGCACATCCGGGCGACGGCTCCGCTGCCGGAGTCGGCGGTCGATCCGCACGCGGTCGCGCCGCAGGGCTACGGCGAGGGAAAACGCCAGGCCGAAGCCGTTTTCGCGGCCAGGGCGCCGTTCGACTTCGTCACGGTGCGCTCGGGCCACGTGCTGGGCGGCGAGGACTTCACCGGCAGGCTCGCGCACTACCTCGACCGGGTGCGCGAGGGTCGCCCCGTCGTGGTCCACCAGGAGAACCACCCGTCCTCGTTCATCCACCACCGCGAGATCGCGGAGTTCCTGGGCTGGGCCGCCTTCGCCGACTTCACCGGGCCGGTCAACGCGCGCTCCCACGGCGAGCTGACCGTGTTCGACCTGTGCGAGCACATCCCGGGAGCACCGCGGTTCGAGGTGGGGGAGGACGTGTCGCCTTACGCGTTCGGCCACTACTACGGCATGGACAACAGCCGCGCGAGCGAACTCGGATTCTCCTTCTCCCACACCAAGAACTGGCTGCCGGAAGTGGTCGGCGCATGATCACCCGCAAGCTCGGCGACGTCGAGGTCAGCGCGATCGGGCTCGGTGCCATGCCGTTGTCGATCGAGGGCAGGCCGAGCCGCGAACGCGCTCTCGCCACCGTTCGCGCGGCGCTGGACGCGGGCGTGACGTTGATCGACACGGCCGACTCCTACCACTGGCACGCGGACGAGGTCGGGCACAACGAGGAACTGCTCGCGGGCCTCAAGGGCGTGCTGATCGCGACCAAGGGCGGGCGCGGCAGGCCCGGCGACGGCTCGTGGACGGTCGACGCCTCGCCGGAGCACCTCAAGCGCGCGTGCGAAGGGTCGCTGCGCCGCCTCCGCGTGGACGTGATCGACCTCTACCAACTGCACAAGCCGGACCCGGTCGTGCCCTTCGAGGACTCCCTCGGCGCGCTGGCCGAGCTGCACGCCGAAGGCAAGATCCGCGCGATCGGCCTGTCCAATGTGGACTCCGCGCAGATCCGCCGAGCCCGCGAGCTGCTCGGCTCCACGTTCGTTTCGGTCCAGAACGAGTTCTCGCCGCGAGTCCGCACCTCGGAACCGGAACTCCGGCTGTGCGCGGAGCTGGGACTCGCGTTCCTCCCCTGGAGCCCGCTCGGCGGCATCTCGCGCAGCTCCCTCGACCGCGCGGCCTCGGTACCGGAAGGAACTGAGTTCCACCGCATGGCCAGGGACCTCGGCGTCAGCCCGCAGCGCGTGTGCCTGGCCTGGCTGCTCTCGCTGTCCCCGACGGTGATCCCCATCCCGGGCGCCAGCAGGCCGGGGAGCATCCGCGACTCGGCCGCCGCGTGGGAGCTAGGTTGGGGGAGTGGGCCTGACGAGAAGGAATGTCCTGTGTGGACTGGTGGGAGTGGCGGTGGCGGGCTGCGCCACCCCGGCGAAGCCAGCGGCGGGAACGGGGACCGCCAAACCCGGTGACCCGCTCGTCGGGCTCGGGGAGATCCCGCAGGGCGGCGGCAAGCTCGTCGACGTGCCGGGCGGCGGCCGGTTGCTGGTCGTGCGGACGAGGTCGGGCGAGGTGCGCGCTTTCGACCCGCGCTGCCCGCACACCGGCTCGATCGTCAGCGCGCCCGCCAAGGGGATCGTCGACTGCCCCACCCACGGCAGCACTTTCGACGCCGAAACGGGCGATCTGCGCAAGGGACCGGCGACCAGGGGACTGACCTCGGTACCCGTCCGCGCGGCCGGTGACCGGGTCGTTCTCGGGTGATGTCAGACCTGTCCGTAGGCTTATGACGTGGCCGACCCGTCGACTTACCGCCCCGCCCCGGGAACGATTCCCGAGGCGCCAGGGGTGTACAAGTTCCGCGACTCCACCGGGCGCGTCATCTACGTCGGCAAGGCGAAGAGCCTGCGCAGCCGCCTGTCTTCCTACTTCGCCGACCTCGCGACGCTGCACGCGCGCACCCGGCAGATGGTCACCACCGCGACCTCCGTGGAGTGGACCGTCGTCGGCACCGAGGTCGAGGCGTTGCAGCTGGAGTACTCCTGGATCAAGGAGTTCGACCCGCGCTTCAACGTCCGCTACCGCGACGACAAGTCCTACCCGGTGCTCGCGGTGACGCTGCACGAGGACTTCCCCCGGCTGCACGTCTACCGGGGTCCCCGCAAACGCGGCGTCCGCTACTTCGGCCCCTACGCGCACGCGTGGGCGATCCGCGAGACGGTGGACCTGCTGCTGCGCGTGTTCCCCGCGCGCACCTGCTCCAACGGCGTCTTCAAGCGGCACTCGCAGATGGGGCGCCCCTGCCTGCTCGGCTACATCGACAAGTGCTCCGCGCCGTGTGTCGAGCGTGTCACCGAGCAGCAGCACCGCGACATCGTCGAGGACTTCTGCGACTTCCTCTCCGGCCGCACCGACGCCATGGTGCGCAAGCTGGAGAAGGACATGCAGGCCGCCTCCGACGAGCTGGAGTTCGAACGCGCCGCTCGGCTGCGCGACGACGTGTCCGCGTTGCGCAGAGCCATGGAGAAGCAGGCCGTCGTGCTCGGCGACGGCACTGACGCCGACGTCGTGGCCTTCGCCGAGGACGAGCTGGCCGCCGCCGTACAGGTCTTCCACGTGCGCGGCGGGCGGGTGCGCGGTCAGCGCGGCTGGGTGATCGACAAGGTCGAGGAGGTCGACACCGCCGGGCTGGTCTCGCAGTTCATCACGCAGTTCTACGGCGAGCAGGCCGACCTCGCGGCACAGGCGGACGCGGGTGGCAGTCCCGTGCCGCGCGAGGTCTTGGTGCCCGAACTGCCGGAGGACGCCGAGGCGGTCGCGGACTGGCTGTCGAAGCTGCGCGGTTCCCGCGTGGACCTCCGCGTGCCGCAGCGCGGTGACAAACGCGCGCTCGCGGAGACGGTGGCGCGCAACGCCGCCGAGGCGTTCACCCAGCACAAGCTGCGCCGCGCCGGAGACCTGACCGCGCGCTCCGCTGCCCTCCAGGAGCTCCAGGAGGCGCTGGACCTGGACACCGCGCTGCTGCGCGTGGAGTGCATCGACATCAGCCACGTGCAGGGCAGCGACGTCGTGGCCTCGCTCGTGGTCTTCGAGGACGGGCTCGCGCGCAAGTCCGAGTACCGCCGCTTCGCCATCCGCGAGGCCGCGACCGAGGGCGACGTCGCCTCCATCGCCGAGGTCGTCCGGCGCAGATTCGCCCGCTATAAAGAAGAAACGGCTCAGGAAACGGGCGAACTGCCCGGCATCGACCCGGAAACGGGCAGGCCGAAGCGCTTCGCCTACCCGCCGAACCTGCTGGTCGTGGACGGTGCGGGACCGCAGGCCAATGCCGCAGCCGACGTCCTTGCGGAGCTGGGCGTCACCGACGTGGCCGTCGTCGGGCTGGCCAAGCGCCTCGAAGAGGTGTGGGTGCCCGGCGACCCCGATCCGGTGATCCTGCCCCGCACCAGCGAGGCGCTCTACCTGTTGCAGCGCGTTCGCGACGAGGCTCACCGCTTCGCTGTCTCCTACCACCGGCAGAAGCGGTCGAAGCGGATGACCGCCTCCGCGCTGGACGGGGTCAGCGGGCTCGGCGACGCGCGCAAGGCCGCGCTGCTCAAGCACTTCGGCTCGCTCAAGCGGCTCAAGGCCGCGACCGTCGACCAGATCACCGAGGTGCCCGGCGTGGGACGGCGCACCGCCGAGGCAGTACTCGCCGCGCTTGGCGCGGGCAACGGGGAGGACACGAAGTGAACGACGAGAAGTCCGGCGTCGAGGTCGCGGTGGTCAGCGGCCTGTCCGGGGCGGGCCGCAGCACCGCGGCCAAGTGCCTTGAGGACCTCGGCTGGTTCGTGGTGGACAACCTGCCGCCGGAGCTGGTCTCCACCATGGTCGAGCTGGGCGCCCAGGCGCGCGGCGTGATCACCAAGGTCGCGGTGGTGATGGACGTGCGCAGCCGCGCGTTCACCGACGACCTGGCCTCGGTGATCAAGGACCTGGACGCGCGCGGCTACAAGCCGAAGGTGCTCTTCCTGGAAGCCACCGACGCGGTGCTGATCCGCCGCTTCGAGTCGGTGCGCAGGGGACACCCGCTGCAGGGCGACGGCAGGCTCTCCGACGGCATCTCCGCCGAGCGCAGGATGCTGATGCCGCTGCGCGACGAGGCCGATCTGGTGCTGGACACCACCGGGCTGTCCGTGCACCAGCTGCGCGGCAAGATCGAGGACGCCTTCGGCAGCGAGTCCAGCGCGCGCACCAGGGTCACCGTGCTCTCCTTCGGCTACAAGTACGGCCTGCCGATGGACGCCGACCTGGTGATCGACGTGCGCTTCCTGCCGAACCCGTTCTGGATTCCTGAGCTGCGCGACAACACCGGCCTGGACTCCGAGGTGCGCAACTACGTGCTGAGCCAGGAGGGCGCCGAGGACTTCCTGGACCGCTACCAGGAGCTGCTGCGGCTGATCGGCGCGGGCTACCACCGCGAGGGCAAGCGCTACCTGACGCTGGCCGTCGGCTGCACCGGCGGCAAGCACCGCAGCGTCGCGATGTCCGAGGAGCTGGCCGGGCGGCTGGCGTCCGAGGACGGGATGACGGTCAAGGTCGTGCACCGGGACCTGGGGCGCGAGTGACGCGAGAGTCCACTGTGGACACTCAGGAACGGCCGCCGAGGGTGGTCGCGCTCGGCGGCGGGCACGGCCTCCAGGTGACGCTGGCGGCGCTGCGCCGGATCACCGAGGACGTGACCGCCGTGGTGACCGTCGCCGACGACGGCGGCTCCTCCGGGCGGCTGCGCCGCGAGCTGGGGTTGCTGCCGCCGGGAGACCTGCGCAAGGCGCTCGTCGCGCTCGCCGGTGACTCTCCCGTGTGGGCGGAGGCGTTCCACCACCGCTTCGGCGGCTCCGGCGCGCTCGCCGGGCACGCGGTCGGCAACCTGCTGCTCGCCGGGCTGCTGGAGACCATGGGCGATCCGGTCGCGGTGCTCGACGAGGTCGCGCGCCTGCTCGGCGTGCGCGGGCGCGTGCTGCCGATGTGCCGCGAGCCCATGGACATCGAGGCCGACGTCGTCGGGCTGGACGAGGACCGCGCCGCCGTGCGCCGCATCCGCGGCCAGGTCGCGGTGGCGAGCACGCCCGGCCGGGTGCAGCGCGTGCGGCTGCGCTCCGCCGGTCCCGAGCCGGGGCCCCCGCGCGCGTGCCAGGAGGCGGTCGAAGCCGTGCTGAACGCGGACGTGGTGCTGCTCGGGCCGGGCTCGTGGTTCACCAGCGTGCTGCCGCACCTGCTCGTGCCGGAGCTGCACGACGCGCTCGTGCGCACCGCCGCGCGCCGCGTCGTGGTGCTCAACCTTGTCCCACAACCGGGGGAAACCGAGGGCTTCTCCCCAGAACAACACCTCCAGGTACTTGCCGAACACGCGCCAGGCCTACGGGTGGACGCGGTGATCGCCGATACCGACTCGGTGCCCACGCCAGACCGCCTGCGCCGCGCGGCGTCCTCACTCGGCGGAGCCACCCGCCTCAGCCGGATAGCCCGCGCGGGAGCCCCCGACCGGCACGATCCGGACGCCCTCGCGGACAGCTTCCGCCACGTATTAGGCGTTGGCGACACCTTGAGCCCAGAATTCCCCAGCAGTACGAACGCCCCCGTTCGGGAGGAGGAGACCCCATGGCGATGACCGCGGCGGTCAAGGACGAGCTGAGCCGCTTGTCGGTGACCAAGACCTGTTGTCGGCGGGCCGAGGTCTCCTCGCTGCTGCGCTTCGCGGGCGGCCTGCACATCGTGGCCGGGCGCGTGGTCGTGGAGGCCGAGCTGGACACCGGTGTCGCCGCCCGCAGGCTGCGCAAGGAGATCCACGAGCTGTTCGGCCACAACTCCGACGTGCACGTGATCACCTCCGGCGGGCTGCGCAAGGGCACCCGCTACGTGGTGCGCGTGGTCCGCGACGGCGACGGGCTCGCACGGCAGACCGGCCTGCTCGACCCGCGCGGGCGCCCGGTGCGCGGCCTGCCCGCTCCCGTTGTCTCCGGCGGGGTCTGCGACGCCGAGGCCGCGTGGCGCGGGGCGTTCCTGGCGCACGGTTCGCTGACCGAGCCGGGCCGCTCCTCCGCGCTGGAGGTCACCTGCCCCGGCCCCGAGGCGGCGCTGGCGCTGGTCGGCGCGGCTCGGCGGATGGGCATCCAGGCCAAGTCCCGCGAGGTGCGCGGTGCCGACCGCGTCGTGGTCCGCGACGGCGACTCCATCGGCGCGCTGCTCACCCGGCTCGGCGCGCACTCCAGCGTGCTGGCGTGGGAGGAGCGGCGGATGCGGCGCGAGGTGCGCGCGACGGCGAACCGGCTGGCCAACTTCGACGACGCCAACCTCCGCCGCTCCGCGCGGGCGGCGGTCGCGGCGGCGGCCAGGGTGGAGCGCGCGCTGGACATCCTCGGCCCCGACGCCCCGGACCACCTGGTCGCGGCGGGGCGCCTGCGCCTGGCCCACCGCCAAGCGTCCCTGGAGGAGCTGGGCCAGTTGGCCGAACCCCAGATGACCAAGGACGCGGTGGCCGGTCGTATAAGGCGTCTCCTGGCGATGGCCGACAAGAAGGCCCGCGACCTCTCCATCCCCGACACCGAGTCGGCCGTGACCGCCGACATGCTCGACGCCTGACCGCACTGGCGCCAGGGAAATCCCCGTTTCGTACTCCTAGCGGGAAAGGGAGCGCTCCCATCCACGGCTGGGAGTACGAAACGGGAGAGGCGCGTCCGCGCAGGTGGCTGACTCGATCAAGTTGTGAGCAAGGGCGCTGTGACCAGCGCCTCTGCTCACCGCTAGGGTGACGGTGAACGACCTCAGGTACGACATACCAAGGAGAGGCACCGTGACGGTTCGCGTGGGCGTGAACGGCTTCGGCCGTATTGGGCGCAACTTCTGGCGTGCGGTCCAGGCCAGCGGCCAGGACATCGAGATCGTGGCCTTCAACGACCTCGGTGACGTCGCCACCATGGCCCACCTGCTCAAGTACGACAGCATCCTCGGCCGCCTCAACGGCGAGGTCGCGGTCACCGACGAGGGCATCTCGGTCGACGGCAAGACCATCCGCGCGCTGGCCGAGCGCGACCCGGGCAAGCTGCCCTGGAAGGACCTCGGTGTCGACGTCGTCGTCGAGTCCACCGGCTTCTTCACCAACGCCGACGCCGCGCGCAAGCACGTCGACGAGGGTGGCGCGAAGAAGGTCATCATCTCCGCCCCCGCGAAGAACGAGGACCTCACGGTCGTCTTCGGCGCGAACGAGGGCAAGTACGACGGTTCGCAGACGGTGATCTCCAACGCCTCCTGCACCACCAACTGCCTGGCCCCGATGGCGAAGGTCCTGCACGACACCTTCACCATCGAGAAGGGTCTGATGACCACGATCCACGCGTACACCCAGGACCAGAACCTGCAGGACGCGCCGCACTCCGACCTGCGCCGCGCCCGCGCCGCCGCGCTGAACATCGTGCCCACCAGCACCGGTGCGGCCAAGGCGATCGGCCTGGTGCTGCCGGAGCTCAAGGGCAAGCTGGACGGCTTCGCGCTGCGCGTGCCGATCCCCACGGGCTCGGCCACCGACCTCACCGTCACCCTGGGCCGCGAGACCACGGTCGAGGAGGTCAACGCCGCGGTGAAGGCCGCGGCGGAGGGCCCGCTCAAGGGCGTTCTGCGCTACAGCACCGACCCGATCGTCTCCACCGACATCGTCACCGACCCGGCGTCGTGCATCTTCGACGCGCCGCTGACCAAGGTCATCGGCAACCAGGTGAAGGTCATCGGCTGGTACGACAACGAGTGGGGCTACTCCAACCGCCTCGTCGACCTCGTCTCCCTCGTCGCCTCCAAGCTCTGAGGAACCCACCTTGAAGACCCTGGCTGACCTGCTGGCCGAGGGTGTTGCTGGTCGGCGCGTGCTCGTGCGCGCCGACCTCAACGTTCCCCTCGACGGTTCGAAGATCACCGACGACGGCCGGGTGCGGGCTTCGCTGCCCACCCTGACCAAGCTCACCGAAGCCGGAGCGCGAGTCGTCGTCATCGCGCACCTGGGGCGCCCCAAGGGTTCCCCGGACCCCAAGTTCTCGCTCGCCCCGGTCGCGGCGCGGCTCGGCGAGCTGCTCGGCTCCGAGGTCGCGCTCGTCACCGACTCCGCGCAGTCCACTGTGGACGCTCTGGCGGACGGTCAGGTCGCGCTGCTGGAGAACATCCGCTTCGACGCGCGCGAGACCAGCAAGGACGAGGCCGAGCGCGGCGCGCTCGCCGACGAGCTGGCCGCGCTGGCCGGCTCCGACGGCGCCTACGTCTCCGACGGTTTCGGTGTGGTGCACCGCAAGCAGGCGTCGGTCTACGACGTCGCGAAGCGGCTGCCGCACTACGCGGGCGGCCTGGTGCTGGCCGAGGTCGAGGTGCTGCGCAAGCTCACCACCGACACCGAGCGGCCCTACGTCGTGGTGCTCGGCGGCGCGAAGGTCTCCGACAAGCTCGGCGTCATCGCGAACCTGCTGACCAAGGTCGACCGGCTGCTGGTCGGCGGCGGCATGGCCTACACCTTCCTCAAGGCCCAGGGCCACGAGGTCGGCAAGTCCCTGCTCCAGGCGGACCAGCTGGACCAGGTCCGCGGCTTCCTGGCCGAGGCCGAGAAGCGCGGTGTCGAGCTGGTGCTGCCGGTCGACGTGCTCACCACCACCGAGTTCGCCGCCGACGCCGAGGTCGAGATCGTCGCGGCCGACGCCATCCCGGCCGAGCGCCAGGGCCTGGACATCGGGCCCAAGAGCCGCGAGCTGTTCGCAGCGAAGCTGGCCGACGCGCGCACCGTGTTCTGGAACGGCCCGATGGGCGTCTTCGAGTTCGAGGCGTTCTCCGGCGGGACCCGCGCGGTGGCCGAGGCCCTGGTGAAGTCCGAGGCGTTCAGCGTGGTCGGCGGTGGCGACAGCGCCGCGGCCGTGCGCCAGCTCGGGCTGCCCGAGGACGGCTTCTCGCACATCTCCACCGGCGGTGGTGCGTCGCTGGAGTACCTGGAGGGCAAGGACCTGCCCGGCGTCTCGGTTCTGGAGGACTGACCCGATGGCCCGCAAGCCGCTCATCGCTGGCAACTGGAAGATGAACCTCAACCACTTCGAGGCCATCGCCCTGACGCAGAAGATCGCGTTCTCGCTGCCCGCCAAGTACTTCGACAAGGTCGACGTCGTCACGCTGCCGCCGTTCACCGACATCCGCAGCGTGCAGACGCTGACCGACGGCGACAAGCTGCTCTCGCGCTACGGCGCCCAGGACATCTCCCCGCACGACTCCGGCGCCTACACCGGTGACGTGTCCGGGCCGATGCTGGCCAAGCTCGGCTGCTCGTTCGTGGTGGTCGGGCACTCCGAGCGCCGCGAGTACCACGCCGAGACCGACGAGGTGGTCAACCGCAAGGTGCGCGCCACCCTCAAGCACGGGATGTCGCCCATCCTGTGCGTCGGCGAGCTGCTGGAGGTCCGCGAGGCGGGCACGCACGTGCAGCACTGCACCGACCAGCTCATCGCGGGCCTCAAGGGGCTCAAGGCCGAGCAGGTCAAGGACGTGGTGATCGCCTACGAGCCGGTGTGGGCCATCGGGACGGGCAAGGTGGCAACGGCCGCCGACGCCCAGGAGGTCTGCGGCGCGCTGCGGGCGGCGCTGGCCGAGAAGTACGGCCCGGAGATCTCCTCGGCGGTCCGGGTCCTCTACGGTGGCTCGGTCAAGTCCGGCAACATCAGCGAGCTGATGAAGGGCGAGGACGTCGACGGCGCCCTCGTCGGGGGCGCGAGCCTGGACGGCGAGGAGTTCGCCAAGCTCTGCGCCCTCGCCGCCGGTGGGCCCCTGCCGTAGCGGTGATTGGGGCTTTCGCTTCAATGATTTGAGCCCGGGGGCGGTCATCAGCCCGCGAGCGACCCGGTACCCTGTGATGTCAACCGCTGTACGGCGAGGGTGAGATGCAGCTTTTTCTTCAGATCATGTTGATCGCTTCGAGCGTGGTGCTCATTCTGCTCGTGCTGCTGCACCGTGGGCGCGGAGGCGGTCTGTCCTCCCTGTTCGGCGGTGGCATGCAGTCGAGCCTGTCCGGCTCCAGCGTGGTGGAGAAGAACCTCGACCGGATCACGATCTTCGTGGGCGCGGTCTGGTTGATCTCCATCGTCGGGGTCGGTCTGCTGCTCAAGACGGGCGCATGACGGCGTCGATCTCCGCTGTCGGGGATCGAGTGGCTAACGGGGTCGGGAGTGTGAGGATCGATGGCTGGTGGTAACGCGATCCGCGGCACCAGGGTCGGAGCGGGTCCGATGGGCGAGTCCGAGCGCGGGGAGTCCGCTCCGCGGCGCCGCGTCTCGTACTTCTGCTCCAACGGGCACGAGGTGAAGCCGTCCTTCGCCCTGGAGGCGGAGGAACCGGAGACGTGGGACTGCCCGCGCTGCGGTCTTCCCGCGGGACGGGACTCGCACGAGCCCCCGGCCCCGCCGAGGAACGAGCCGTACAAGACGCATCTGGCGTACGTGAAGGAGCGGCGTTCCGACTCCGACGGCGAGGCCATCCTCGAGGAGGCCCTCGCCAAGCTCCGCCAGCAGCGCGGCGAGTAGCACCGCACGACACGAACAGCGGCCCGGAAGCCTTCCCGCTTCCGGGCCGTTCGCGTGCCGTCGCCGGGTTCGGCGGTCTTCACACCACGAGCCGTGCCAGTGCCAGACATTGGGGTGCGCGACGACGACGTGGTACTCGTCGAATGGCAGTTCGGCCAGCAACCGTCGGATCAGTCCCGGACCTGCGCCGAGCAGCGACGCCGAGGACCAGGCCGCGTTTGCTGACCGTCAGCTCAACGTCTTCAGCGTGGACTGACGTAACCAATGCGGCATTGGGTACGTCTGGCGCCACCAATGTCACATTGGTTCGGTTGCGGGTGGGGACTGCGACGGGGAAGGGGTTAGAGGGCGGCGAAGATGTCGGGGCGGTTGGTGATGATGCCGTCCGCCTTGCGCGCGATGAGGGTGCGCATGAGCTCGGCGGAGTCGACGGTCCACACGTTGACCTTCATCCGGTGCTTGTGCACAGTGGCGACGTACTCGGCGGTCGCGGCGGCGTGCGGCGGGTTGACCTGGTCGGAGTAGCGGGCGATCTCGGCCAGCTCCTCGACCTTGGGGGTGCCGAGCACGCCGAGCACCGCCTTCGGCGCGATCGCCCGGTAGGACTTGATCCACGGCCAGTTGAAGCTCTGCACCTGCGCCCGACCCGGCCATGCCTTGAGCTGCCTGGCGATCTCGCGCTCGATCCCGGGGTACAGCTCGGGCGCCTTCGCCTCCAGCAGCAGGCCGGCCTTGGACGAGGCCAGCGCGCGCAGGAACTCCGTCAGCGTGGGCACGCGCTCGCCCGCGAACTTCGGGTTCTTCCACGAACCGGCGTCCAGCCGCTTGATGTCCGCGAGCGTGAAGTCGGCGATCTTCCACGGCGCCCGCTTCGGGAACACCTGCTCGACATCGGTGGTGCGCGCGAGCGTGGTGTCGTGCAGCAGCACCAGGTGGCCGTCCTTGGTGCGCTGCACGTCGATCTCCACCAGGTCGGCCCCCATGCGCGCGCCGAGGCGCATCGCCGCGAGGGTGTTCTCCGGCGCGTCGTGGGAGGCACCCCGGTGCGCGATGTTGGTGGTCTTCGGGGCGGCCTCGGCGGCGACCGGCGTGCCGAGCAGCGCGGCGACCACCGCGACGAGGACGGTTCGGCGGAGCATGGGTTCTCCAGTCGGTAGCGGGAGCGACCCGGCGATGATTCCCACTGGGACCGACTTCGTCAGCGCGGCGTTTCCGCGACGTCGGCAAACGGCGGCGGGGCGCGGTGTGCGTCCGGTGCCACCGAACGCGCCTCGGCTTGAGCACCAACGGAAGCCCGTGGTCGCGGGTGAAACCGACGAGGTCCGTCGCGTGCTCTAACGGCGCGAACGCCGTGATCGGCACGCCCAGCGCCCGCTTCATCACGACCTTGTCCCTGAAGGCCGCCGCACCCGCCACGTCCTGCCCCGCGATCCCGAGCCGCTCGAACGGCACCACATCGGCGTAGCCGGGCCCGGCGTCGAGGCAGCTCGTGTCGGTGACGAGCACGACCTCCGCGCCGGGGCCCAGCCACGCCGGCTACGGCAGCGTGCTGAGCCGGTAGTTGTTCAGTACCAGGGCCTTCACCGGCTCAGGCCAAGCGGTGGTGTTCAGGCCCTGTCGAGGATCGCCAGCGGGGACCACGCGCCGCCTTCCTCGCTGATCCGGAAGCTGCGGACCTGCTCTCCGGGCAGGGCGCGCTGAGCGCACCCGGTCCAGGTGGTGGCGCTGAGATTGATCTGCGCGCCGCTGTACATGCGGAACTCGGCGTAAACTGTATTGTTGTCCGGCTCCTCGTCACACAGGGCGATTTCCGCCCTGTCTTTGAAGTTCGCGGCGCCAGCCATGTCCCAGCCGTCGTAGATCCTGTCGTCGGTTCTGGCCATCGCCGGAAGTGTGCTCAACAACATCGTGGACAGGGTGAGGAGTGCGACGGTGCCGACCTTGCCTCGCATGCTGCGCATGGTGACCCTTCATGATCGAAAAAGTTGATCGTGCCCGCGTGAAGGTAGGAAGGCTTGTCGCGCTGGTCCAAGGGTTTCATCCTGTGCGCAAACACGAGGGAGTCCGGGTCCGCTCGTGCTGGGCGCAGACTCCCTCGCTCGCCGATCGCTCAGCCGGTCGCCCTGTCGAGGTAGTACGTCGGGGAACAGCCGTCGCCGTCCTCGCACACGTAGAAGCTGCGAATCTGCTTCCCGCTTCCGCGCAATCCTCTTTTTGTGCAATTCGCGGAAAAGTAGTCGTTCCTGAGGCTGAACGTCTCACCGTCGTATGTGGTGAAGTGCCCGTACACGTAGCTGTTGTCCGGCTCTTTGTCGCACACTGCGACCCACGATTCGTGGCCAGGCTCAAAGGCCTGGTGGTTGTGGGCGCTCGCCAAGTCCCAGCCGTGGTACGCCGTCTTCTCGACGTTTTCGGCGGCCGTCGCCGGAAGTGAACTCAGGAGCATCGTGGACAATGTCAGGAGCGTCAGGGTGCCGAACTTTGCTCGCGTGCTGCGCATGGTGATCCTTCGTGATTGAAAGCTGATGGTGCCTGCGCGATAATAGGAAGGTGTGTCGCGCTGGTCCAACGGATTCACACTGTGCGCAAATGCGAGGGGCTCACGCATCGGCGGTCGGGAAGGGGCAGGCCGCTCGGGGCGGGCCTGAAGACTTCCCTGGCGTCGTTCAGTCGCTGGCCCTGTCGAGGTACACCGTCGCGGAGCAGCCGTCGCCGTCCTCGCACACGTAGAAGCTGCGAATCTGCTTTCCGCTTCCCCGCAAACTCCTCGATGCGCAGTTCGACGCCCAGTAGTCGTTCCTGAGGCTGATCTTCTCGCCGTCGAACGTCGTGAAGTATCCCCACACGTAGCTGTTGTCCGGCTCTTTGTCGCATACCGAGACCGACGATTCGTGGCCGTATTCCCAGGAGTAGTAGTTGCTGGCGATCGCGTAGTCCCAGCCGTGGTCCGCTCTCTTGGAGACGGTACCGGCGGTCGTCGCTGGAAGTGAGCCCAGGAGCATCGTTGACTACGTCAGGAGCGTCAGGGTGTCGAACTTCGCTCGCATGCTGCGCATGACGACCTTCCTTGATCGAAAAAGTTTGGGGTGTCCGCGTGAAGGTAGGAAGGCGGGCCACGCCGGTCCAAGGGTTTCACCCTGTGTGTAGTTGTGATCGTTGATCGAATATGAGGAGACGACGTTGTCATTCATATGTTCGGGAACATGAAGAAGCCCCGGCCCGCTCGAAAGCGGACCGGGGCCTTTCCTCGACGAACCTCAGACCAGGCGCGGTGCGAACACTCCGGGCACCTTGGCGGCGGCGGAGCGGTCGAGCATCCACAGCGTGCGCAGCTGGCCGCGTGCTCCGGCGGCGGGCAGTTGGACCTCACCGGCCTCGCCGAGCGCCATGGACACCGCGGCGGCCTTGGCCTCGCCGGTGGTGAGCAGCCAGACCTCGGTGGCGTGCCGGATCGCGGGCAGCGTCAGCGAAATCCGGGTGGGCGGGGGCTTGGGGCAGTTGCGCACCGCGACCACGGTCCGCTCGGTCTCGTAGACAGCGGGCGAGGACGGGAACACCGACGCCACATGGCCTTCGCCGCCCATGCCGAGCATGCACACGTCGAAGGTCGGCACCGGGCCGTGGTCCTCGGGCTGAGCCGCGCGCGCGAGAACTTCCGCGTAGTCGGCCGCGGCGGCCTCGGGGTCGTCGCCGAAGCGCCCATCGCTGGGCTCCATCACGTGCACGCGCGCGGGGTCCACGGGGAGGTGGTCGAGCAGTGCCGCGCGGGCCTGCGTCTCGTTGCGCTCGGGGTCCCCGGCGGGCAGGAATCGCTCGTCGCCCCAGTACATGTCGACCCGCGACCAGTCCACGGCGTCCCGCGCGGGCAGCTCACGCAGCTGTTCGAGCACGGCGATCCCGGTGCCGCCGCCGGTCAGCACCACCGAGGCCGAGCCGCGCGCGGTCTGCGCGTCGACGAGCCTGGTCACCAGCCGCGCCGCGGCGGCCGCCGCGAGCAGTTCGGGGGAGCTGTGCACCACTACCTGCGGTCGGGTCACTCTGGGTCCTCTCGTGCTCATCACCTGGTCGGCCCAATCCTAGAGGCGGCGCATTCGAGGGGCGGCGCTCAGCAGCCCTCGCCCATCGCTCGCGCCAGCTCCTCTGGTCGCAGCGGCGGCTCGGGCAGCGGATGCGCGGCACCGGCTCGCATCCCGTCGAGCAGCAGGCCGAGGTGCCGCCGCCACATCTCGGGTCGCACGGCGCCGACCGCCTCGACCGTCCTGGTGGTTCCCCAGGTCACGAAAGCCATGTCCTCCAAGGTGAAATCGGTCCTGAGCTGGCCGCTCTCCCTGGCGCGCGCGACGATCCGCGACATCAGCTCGTACCCGCGCTGGTAACCCCCGCTGGGCGAAGCCTGCGGGACGCGGCGGGAGACCAGGTCGTTGTAGCCGCGATCAGCCGCCTGGAGTTCGCACACGCGCTCCAGGAAGTGCACGAGCCCGGCCCACGGGTCGTCGAGCGCGAGCGCGTGCTCCGCGAGCCGCGACACGGTCTCCGCCCGGTCCTCGAACACCGCGTCCACCAGGTCCTGGCGGGTGGGGAAGCGGTTGTAGAGCGTCCCGATGCTCACCCCGGCCGCGCGCGCGATCTCCTCCAGCGCCACGTCGATCCCGTGCTGGGCGAACAGCTCCCGCGCGGCGCGGACGAGCTGCTCGCGATTGCGCTGGGCGTCCTTGCGCAGGGGTTTGGGCGTCGTCACGCAGCCCATCCTAGCGAAGTTGAAGGCTGCCTCAACTTATGTGTACTGTCGGCCGTAGTTGAGGGCATCCTCAACTTATTTCACCGGAGGGACACCCCATGACCAGGACACTCGCGATCTTCGGAGCCGGGCCCGTGCTCGGCATGGCGACGGCCCGCCGCTTCGGCCGCGAAGGCTTCCGCGTCGCGCTCGTCGCCAGGACCGCGCGGACGCTCGACGGCCTCGTCGCCGACCTGGCCGAGGAGGGGATCGAGGCGGCCGGGTTCACCGCCGACGTCTACGACCGCGAGCAGATCGCCGCGGCCGTCGAAGCGATCACCGAGCGGTTCGGGCAGCTCGACGCGGTGGCCTTCAACCCAGGGGGCGGCTCCATGGGCGAGGGCATCGCGCCCGCGCTCGACGTCACACCGGAGAACCTCCAGCTGATCCTCGACCGCTTCCTGCTCTCCGGAGTCGCACTCGTGCGGGCCGTGCTCCCCGCGATGGAAGCTCGTGGAGACGGCGCGATCCTGTTCACCGCAGGGCAATCCGGCCTCCACCCGACGCCGTTCCTCGGCAACGCGGGCATGGCTCAGGCCGCGCTGCGCAACTACTTCCACAACCTCAACGCCGCGCTCGCGGATAAGGGCGTCTACGTCGGTGCCGTCAACGTCGGCGCGCTGATCGAGGGCAGCGTCCCGCACCGCGCGCTCACCGCGACGCCGCTGGACTTCGAGCCCGAGGTCATCAGCCCCGAGGTCTTCGCCGAGCACTTCTGGGACCTTTACGCCAAGCGCGACCGCGCCGAGGCGCTGGTGGGCAGCTTCGGGAAGTGAGGGGGTAACACTGGTACTACCCCGGTTCTCCAGCTGGCGTGACTGTTTTCCGCGCACGATCGCGATGGACTTCGGTCATGACAGTTCCAGTGGCCGAAGCTCTCGGGCTCGGCAGGACCTACGGCAGTGGACCGACGGCGGTCACGGCGTTGCGCGGTGTCTCGGCGACCTTCCACCGCGGTGAGTTCGTCGCGATCATGGGGCCGTCCGGCTCCGGCAAGTCCACCCTGGTGCAGTGCCTCGCCGGGCTCGACCGCCCCGACGAGGGCCGTGTGCTCATCGGCGACACCGACATCACGCAGCTTTCCGAGCGGAAGCTGACCGAGCTGCGGCGGGACCGCCTCGGGTTCGTCTTCCAGGCGTTCAACCTGATCCCGACGCTCACCGCGGCCGAGAACATCGCGCTCGGCACGCGGCTGGGCGGTCCCGCCGTCGACCCGGAGTGGCGTGACACCCTCGTGGACGCGCTCGGGCTGCGTGACCGCATGGGCCACCGGCCCGCCGAGCTGTCCGGTGGCCAGCAGCAGCGCGTCGCGGTCGCGCGGGCTCTGGTGCACCGGCCGGAGCTGGTCTTCGCCGACGAGCCGACCGGAAACCTCGATTCCCGCGCGGGCGCTGAGGTCCTGAAGTTCTTCCGCCAAGCCGTTTCCGAGTCCGGGCAGAGCGTGGCCATGGTGACCCACGACCCGCTCGCCGCCGCGTTCGCCGACCGCGTGCTGTTCTTGCGGGACGGCATGATCGCCGACGAGCTGGTCGCGCCGACCAGTGACGGAGTGCTCGCCCGGCTGGTGTCGCGATGATCGTCATGGCGTGGCGGAGCCTGCGCGCGCGTCTGCCGTCGGCGGTCGCGTCCGTGGTGGCGGTGCTGCTGGGCTCCGCGCTGTCCGCGGCGGCGCTCATCGTCGGGCAGTCCGTGGAGCACGCGTCGTCCACAGGCGCGCTGAGCACCTGGGATCTCCGTGATGTCGACTTCGTGGTGAAGCTCTCCGACGAGGTGCGCACGACCTCCGGCCTGGCGCTGCGGCTGCCCGAACAGCCCCGCCTGAAGCCCGCGCAGCTCGACAAGCTGCGATCTGTGCGCGGAGTTCGTTCTGTGACAGGCGAAATCCCGTTCCCTGCCTATGTCGGAGCCGCCGACGCGCCGCACCGCTCGTGGGGGCACCCGTGGAGCACCGCGCTCGCCGAGCCATTCACCCTCGCTGAGGGGCACGAGCCGCGCGCGGACGACGAGGTCGTGCTGAACCGGCTCGACGGCAAGCGTGTCGGCGACACCGTGATGATCACGACGGCGTCGGGGGAGCAGCGGTTCCGCGTGAGTGGAATCGGCTCCTGGCAGGGGAATGAGCACGCCCTGTTCTTCACCGCCTCGGCCGCCGCGCGCATGGGCGGCGAGCCGATCATGGCTTTGCTCCGCGTCGATCCGGGCACGGCTGTGGAGGGCATCCGCGAAGCCCTTCCCGAAGCCGTTGTGCTGCAAGGAGAAGCGAAGGGTCGGGCGTTCGTGCTCGATCCTGCGCAGGCAGGTCTGGCCGCCGGAGCGGGAACGTTCCTCGGCACGATCTCGGTGCTGGCGTTGACGATCGCGGTCTTCACCATTGCCAGCACGCTGTCCGTTTCGGTCATGCAGCGCAGGCGCGAGCTGGCGTTGCTGCGCACGGTTGGCGCGAGCGCTGGGCGCGTCCGGCTGCTCGTGCTCGGCGAGGCCGCGTTCGTCGGCCTGGCGGCGGGAGCGGTCGGCGGCTTGGTGGGCGTCGGGCTCGCCGACCTCGCGCTCAGATTCTTTGTCGCGCAAGGGATGTTGCCCAGTCATGTCGGCGTGGTGCTCAGCGCTGAGCCGTTCCTTGTGGGCGCTGGAGTCGCGGTTGTCGCCGCTGTCACCGCCGGAGTGCTGCCCGCGTGGCGTGCCGCACGTGTTTCGCCGGGCGAGGCGATGCGCACCGCCGACGTCCAGCCCGCCGCGCCGTCGCGCCGTCGGACGGTGTGGGGCTTCGTGCACCTGGTGTTCGCGGTGCTCTGCCTGGTCAGCGGCGTTGTCGTGGGCAACGTCGGCGGGACGGTGGCCACCCGGTCCGCTCCCGTGCTCATGTTCCTCGCCGCGCCCAGCCTCGTGATGGCCGCCGTGCTGTTCGGGCACAAGATCGTCGGCGGAGTCCTTGCGGTGCTCTTTCCGTTGCGCGACAAGGTGTTCGCGGCGTACTACGGTGATCGGGAGATCCGTGGTGACCTCAAGCGCTCCGTCGGTGTCGCCACGCCGTTGATGCTCATGGTGGCGTTCGCGTGCCTGATCCTGTTCCAGGACTCGGCGACCTCCGAGGCGAAGTCCCGCGCCTACGACCAGCGGCTCACCGCTGATGTCGTCGTCACCGGCGCGGAACACCTGGGGCTACCGGCTTCTGTCGTGGAGCAGGTGCGGCGAACACCCGGTGTGCACGCCGCGTCCGCCACCGTTTCCACTGGCCTGCTGCCCTTGGACGGCGATGCTCCGCGCACTGTCGTGGACGCGCTCGGCGTCGACCCGGCGGCCATACCGCTGATGTTCGACCTGCCCGCGCGTTCGGGCGACTGGAAGGACTTCAACGGTGACTCGATCGCGGTCTCGCAGACGATCGCCCAGGACTACCAATGGCAAGCAGGGCAACGGGTTTCGTTCCTCCTGCCGGACGGGACGTCGCACAGTGCGCGGGTTGCGGTGGTCTACGAGTCCGGATCGGTGACCTTCGCGTCGATGATGGTGCCGCGCGACGTCGTCCGGCCACACCTGCTGGAGCCGTTCGACAGCGGTATCTACGTCAGGACCGATGTGCCGGGTGCGCTGGCTGGGCTGAATGCTTTGTCGCGCAACGACCACCTCGCCGACGTGGCGCGACAGAGCAGCGGTGACAACTGGATTCTGTACGCCGTGGTCGCGGTCATCGCAGGTTATGCGGGCATCGCCGCGATCACCGTGCTGACCGGCTCCGCCGCGTCCCGGCGCCGTGGTTTCGTCCTGCTCCGCCTTGCCGGGGCGAGGACCGCGCACGTGGTCGGCGCGGTCGGCTTCGAGGTCGCCGTCACCGTCGTCACCGGTGTCCTGACCGGAAGCGCGGTCGCGGGTGTGGTGCTCACCGGCTACGGCTACGCGCTCACCGGAGACCTCTGGCTGCCGTTCCCCGTTGCGCCGTACCTGCTGGTGTGCGGCGCCGCTGTGGTGGTCGGAGCGCTCGGTGGGCTGCTGCCCGCGCGGATCGCGGCGCGCACGTCCGCCCGCGATCAGCCCTGGAGGTAGGCGAGGACCGCGAGCACCCGGCGGTGGTCGTCCGGGGTCTGTTCGAGCCCGAGCTTGGCGAAGATGCTGTTGACGTGCTTGGCGATCGCCGCGTCGCTGACCGAGAGCACCCGTGCGGCCCCGGCGTTCGTCCGCCCCTGCGCGAGCTGGCCCAGCACCTCCCGCTCGCGCGGGGTGAGCCGGTCCAGCGGCTGCTGGTTCTTCTTGCGCCGCAGCAGGGTGCTGACGACCTCCGGGTCCATCACCGTGCCGCCCTCCGCGACGCGGCGCAGCGAGTCGACGAACTCGGTCACGTCGCCGACGCGGTCCTTCAACAGGTAGCCGATGCCCGCTGTCCCGCTCTCCAGCAGTTCCGTCGCCCTGCGGTGCGCGACGTACTGCGAGAGCACCACCACGGCGGCGCCCGGATGCCGCTCGCGCACGTCGAGCGCGGCCCGCAGGCCCTCTTCGGCGTAGCCGGGCGGCATCCGCACGTCCACCACCGAGACGTCCGGGCGCAGCCGGTCCACGGCCTCGACCAGGCTCGGTCCGTCGCCGACCGCCGCGACCACCTCGTGCCCGAACTGCCCGAGCAGCTGCACGAGTCCTTCCCGGAACAGCACCGCGTCCTCGGCGATCACCACGCGCACGGCAGCTCCATCCTCAGCTCGGTCGGGCCGCCCACCGGGCTCAGCACCGCCAGCTCACCATCTACAGTGGACAACCGGTCGGCGATCGAGGTCAGCTCGCGCACGCCGCCCTTCCCGTTGTCCCACACCGTGATCAAGACCTTGTCGGCGCGTTGGCGGAGTGCGACCCGAGCCAGGTCCGCCTCGCTGTGCCGCACGAGGTTGGCCAGCGCCTCGCTCACGCAGAAGTAGGCCGTCGACTCGATCGTCGGTGGGAGGCGATCGACGGCTTCGGCCCGCACGTCGACCCGCACCGGGCAGCGGTCCGCCAGCTCGTCCAGCGCCGCGACCAGCCCCGCGTCCGTCAGCACCGCCGGGTGGATTCCCCTGACCAGCTCGCGCAGCTCGTCCAGCGCCGCCTTCGCGTCGCCCTGCGCCTTGTCCGCCAGCTCCCGCGCCCGCTCCGGCACCTCGAGGCGCAACAGGCCCAACGTCATGATCAGCGAGAGCAACCGCTGCTGCGCGCCGTCGTGCAGATCACGCTCGATCCGCCGTCGCTCCAGCTCGAAGGCGTCCACCAGCCTCAGCCGCGACGAGCGCACTCGCACCAGCTGCTCGCCCAGCTCGCGTTCCCTCGGCCCCACCAGCACTACCCGCGCGAACGCTGCCCGTCCCCAGGCCACCGCCGTCACCAACGCCGCACCCAAGGCTGCCAGCAGCGCTCCGAGCACCATCACCAGCGCCGTGCCCGCGACCGTGCTTGTGTCGATCCCCGCGACCACGCCCAGCTCAGCGCCCGCGCTCTTCCACAACGGCAGGCCCAGCATCGTCAGCGGCACCGCCACGCACACCACCGCCACCGTCAGGTCGATCGTGCCCAGCGGCAGCAACACCACCCCGTACAGCAACGCCACCCACGTCGACCTCGCCGCGATCAGCTCGCGCAGCGTGTGCCTGGCTCGCGGCTCCGGCGTCACCGTCGGGTCCAGCAGGCGCAGCCTCCTGCGCTCCACCGCGCGCAACGGCACTCCCGCGAACGGCCCCAACGGCAGCAGGCTCACCAGCCACACCACCGCCACCGGCAACGTGCTGCACAGATAGCACACCGCGCGCCACGGCCACTTCACGAACGCCACCCCGCCAGTAAACCGCGCCGAGGTCCAGCAGTCTTCAAGACCAGCAAACCCCCGCTTCAGCCCGCCTTGTCGCGGAGGAGCAGCGTGCCGTAGATGAGTCGCGCCGGGAGGTAGCCGCGTTCGCGCAGTCGTGGGATCAGCTCACGCCCGACGCGCTCCATCTCGGCGTCCATGTCGCGGTCGCCGCGCAGCGTGAGCACGAACGGCATTTGCGTGAAGGGCATGTCGACATCGGAGTCGTCGGCTTCTTCGATGCCGAGGTTGAGGTCGTAGTGGCGTCGTTCGTCGTGCGCTTCGTAGTCGGCGTAGGACTCTGACGAGGGTTCGAAGCGCACTCCGAGGAGTTCACCGAGGTAGGCGACCGCAGTGCCGGTGTCGTCGGGTGAGCCGAAGTACAGCTCCACGTGGTCAGCCAATGTCTAGTCCGCCTTGTCTAGGAGGAGCAGGGTGCCGTAGATGAGTCGCGCCGGGAGGTAGCCGCGTTGGCGCAGTTGTGGGATGAGCTTGCGGCCGATGGCTTCCATCTCGGCGTCCATGTTGCGGTCGCCGCGCAGTGTGAGCACGAACGGCATCTGTGTGAAAGGCATGTCGTCGGCCAGGTCGTCTTCGTCTTCTTCGATGCCGAGGTTGAGGTCGTAGTTGCGCCGTCCGTCGTGCGCTTCGTAGTCGGCGTAGGACTCTGACGAGGGTTCGAAGCGCACTCCGAGGAGTTCGCCGAGGTAGGTGATAGCGGTGGTGTCGTCGACGTCCTGGGGAGTGCCGAAGTACAGCTCCACGTAGTCAGCCACGGGTGCGGTTCCAATCGATCTCGTAGTCGTTGCCCAGAATGCGGACGCGCGCCAGCCGTTCGACTCGCTCGGGAAAGCGGGTCAGGTAGTCCTTCAGTCCCGTGAGCGCTTCCTCGCGCGACAGACCCGAGCGGGAGGCGTCGATGATGATGTTGTTTCCCTGACCTGCGCCCCCCGGCTCGTCCCTTTGCATCTTGGCGATCGCCCTGCCGATGTGCTTGGCCTCGTGCCGAGGGAGCTGAGGCGACGGGCAGAGGGTCTTGAACTCCACGGTGTAGCCGTTGACGGCCGAGTCGGCGGTGCGGGGACTGTTCCTCCTCGGGATGGGGGCGACGCGGTAGGGGTACAGCCGAGCCAGCCAGTTCGCGATGACCCGCTCGTCGTCCTCGAACTTGAAGTCTTGGGGGACAAGGGATTCGTCGACTCGGCCCGGCCAGGTGGAGCGGTCGTCCGTGACCCACGGCGCGGGCTGACGGCGGGGGAGGACGACGGGTGACGTCTCCCCGACCGAGCGGAAGGGCGGAGCGTGCACGGCGGGTTCGACGTAGCGGTAGGTGCGGCCGTCCTCCTCGGCAGCGCCGAGGCACGAGTGCATGTAGTCGCGGGTGACGCGGTGCGTCTCGTGCGCGTGCAGCCGCCCGTTGTCCAGTTCGATCCCGGCCTGGTGGAGTGCGGCGATCGCCTTGTGCAGCAAGGGGTTCGCGGTGGACAGGGTGAGGTGTTCCAGGCGGGGGAGCACGACGTGGCGCAGGTGCTCGCGAGCCTCGGTGAGGTCGTCGAGCGGGAGGCCGTCCACGGCGGACTGCAAGCGGGCGCGGAGTTCGCGGATGGAGGAGGTCATGGCGTCACAGCCCCGAAATCGCTGTGCCCAGGTGCTCCCGCGCCTGGGCGAGCGCCTGCTGGGAGCGGTCGACGGCGGCCTGGGAGTGGACGAGGTGGTCCTTGGCCTTGTCCGGGCGGCGGTCCAGGGACTTCGCCCACGCCGCGCTCAGTTCGGCGTGCACGTCGCCGAGGCGTGCGTGGGCTGAGGCGACCCTGGGCAGTGGAATCTCCTGGTCGACGGCGTGCAGCTCGGCCCGCACCTCTTCGAGTTCGCTCATCGACTCCCCCCCGAGTCCCTCGCGTGCCACTGATGGTCACCCCCGTAACGGCCCGGGGGAAGGTCTTTCGGAGTGCCGAAGCGTCACGTTCGCCCGAAAGGAGCAGAAACACCCGTGGGTGCTCTGGAGAAATGCCAGGCAATCATGGCACGAATCGACTTTTTCCGTAGTGGCAAGGAAAATCGGGCGCGACGTGGGGAAAGGGGGTGAAATCTGTGCCGCCGCCGCAAGATGGCACGGAATGGGGGAGAAAAAGAGGGCGCCCACCGGAGTGGACGCCCTCTCGCGTTACTTCTTGGCCTTCGCCTTGGCCGGTTTGGCCTTCTTGGGTTTGGCCGGTTCCGGGGAATCGGCCTCCGCCGCTGGAGCGGGCTCGGGCTTCTTCGCCTTCACCGCGGCCTTGGCGGCGGGCTTCCTCGGGGCCGCGCGACCGCGGACCACCTTGGGCAGCGCCCGCAGCGTCTCCTCGTAGGTCTCGTCGGGGTCGAGCCGACGCAGCTCCTCGGCGAGGCAGTCGCGGACCGGGCGCCGTTGCAGCGCGACGCGGCGGTCGGGCTGGCCGGGCTGGTCGAGCGTGCCGACCTTGCCGTCGGGGCGGATCAGCTCGACGTTGCCGGAGCGCCGCTCCAGCACCGCGGAGACGATGCCCTGGCCGGAGCTGGCCTTGGTGCGGGTCACCGCGATCTTCAGCCGCGCCGACAGCCACGCCGCGAGCAGGTCCGTCGACGGCGAGTCGGCCTCGCCGGAGACGGTGGCCGCGGTGACCTTCTCGTAGGGCGGCAGGTCCAGCGCGGCGGCCAGCAGGGCCCGCCACGAGGTCAGCCGCGTCCACGCCAGATCGGTGTCACCGTCCACATAGGACTCGCGACGCTGGTCGAGCGCCTTGATCGGGTTGCGCTCGGCGGCGGCGTCGGTGATCCGGCGCTGGGCCAGCGCGCCGATCGGGTCCTGGGACGGGTTCTCCGGGGACTCGAACGGCCACCACGCCACCACGGGCGCGTCGGGCAGCAGCAGCGGCACCACGCAGCCCGCGCCCTCGTCGGCCAGCGGGCCGTAGAGCCGCAGCACCACGACCTCGCTCGCGCCCGCGTCGCCGCCGACCCGGACCTGGGCGTCCAGGCGGGCCGCGGCCTTGCGGGCGCCGCGGGCCAGCACGATCACCCGGCACGGGTGCTCGCGGCTGGCGTCGTTGGCCGCGTCGATGGCCTCCTCGGTGCGCGCGCCGTCGTCGGTGACGATGACCAGGGTGAGCACCCGGCCCAGCGCCACCGCTCCGCCCTGCTCGCGCAGCTCGACCAGCTTCTTGTTGACCTGCGAGGTCGTGGTCGAGGGAAGGTCGATGATCATGGCCGCCTCCTGCGCTCATGCGGGACACCCGCACCCGGTCGGCATCCACGAGAGCGGGCATTGTGACTCATGGCCGCCTCCAGTGCCTGCCCGTGCGGGCCATCATCGCGTCAGCCGACGCGGGACCCCACGTGCCTGCCTTGTACTCCTCGGGACGGCCCTTCGCGGCCCAGTGCTTGAGCACCGGGTCGAGGATCTTCCAGGACAGCTCGACCTCGTCGTTCATCGGGAACAGCGAGGGCTCGCCGAGCAGCACGTCCAGCAGCAGCCGCTCGTAGGCCTCCGGCGAGGACTCGGTGAACGCGTGCCCGTAGCCGAAGTCCATGGTCACGTCGCGGATCTGCATCGCGGTGCCGGGCACCTTGGAGCCGAAGCGCAGCGTGATGCCCTCGTCCGGCTGGACGCGGATCACCAGGGCGTTCTCGCCGAGCTCCTCGGTGGCCGTGGAGTCGAACGGCAGGTGCGGAGCGCGCTTGAACACCACCGCGATCTCGGTGACGCGGCGGCCCAACCGCTTGCCGGTGCGCAGGTAGAACGGCACCCCGGCCCAGCGGCGGGTGTTCACCTCCAGCTCGACCGCGGCGAAGGTCTCCGTGACCGAGTCGGGGGCGAAGCCGCCCTCCTCCAGCAGACCGGGCACCTTCTGCCCGCCCTGCCAGCCGCCGGTGTACTGCCCGCGCGCCGTGGTCTCGTCGATCGGTCCCGCCGGGCGGGTCGCCGAGAGCACCTTGACCTTCTCCGCCCGCAACGCCGCCGGGTCGAAGGAGACGGGCTCCTCCATCGCGGTCAGCGCCAGCAGCTGGAGCAGGTGGTTCTGGATCACATCGCGCGCCGCGCCGATGCCGTCGTAGTAGCCCGCGCGCCCGCCGAGGCCGATGTCCTCGGCCATGGTGATCTGCACGTGGTCGACGTAGTTGGAGTTCCAGATCGGCTCGAACAGCTGGTTCGCGAAGCGCAGCGCCAGGATGTTCTGGACCGTCTCCTTGCCGAGGTAGTGGTCGATGCGGAACACCGAGTCCTCGGGGAAGACCTCGTTCACCACGCGGTTGAGGTCCTTGGCCGTGGCCAGATCCGAACCGAACGGCTTCTCGATCACCACGCGGCGCCACTGGTCCGGGTTCTGCGCCGACAGCCCGGAGCGGGCCAGCTGGCGGCAGACCGCCGGGAACGCGCCCGGCGGGATGGACAGGTAGAACGCGTGGTTGCCACCGGTGCCCCGGACCCGGTCCAGGTCGCCGATGGTCTCCACCAGGCTGTCGAAGGCCGCGTCGTCGTCGAAGCTGCCCTGCACGAAGCGGCAGCCCTCGGCGAGCCGGTCCCAGACCTCCTGCCGGAACGGCGTGCGGGCGTGCTGCTTGACCGCCTCGTACACCACCTGTTCGAAGTCCTGGTCGGCCCACTCCCGCCGGGCGAAGCCGGTGAGCGCGAAGCCCGGCGGCAGCAGCCCGCGGTTGGCCAGGTCGTAGATCGCCGGCATCAGCTTCTTGCGGCTGAGGTCACCGGTCACGCCGAAGATCACCAGGCCGCAGGGCCCGGCGATCCTGGGCAGTCGCTTGTCCCGCTCGTCGCGCAGCGGGTTGCGCCAGCTCTTGGCACTCACAGCGAGTCCTGCACCGCCTTCACCAGGTGGACCAGGCCCTCTGCCCGGTCGGTGAGGTGCAGGCGCAGCACCGGACGACCGTGCTCGGCGA
>NZ_MUMH01000319.1 GCF_002155965.1 Allokutzneria sp. NRRL B-24872 | reverse complement strand
CCTGGGCGCGGCCTGCGCGGGCGCCTGCGGCATGGGCTGGCCGGGCGGCGGACCCTGCTGCGGCCGCGCGGAGACCTGCGGCAGCGGCACCGTCTGGAGCACGCGGCTGATGATGTGGTCCACCGGGACGCCGTCGGCGAGCGCGTCGTAGGACAGCACGAGTCGGTGCCGAAGCACGTCCGGCACCACGTCCACCACGTCCTGCGGCAGCACGTAGTCGCGCCCGCGCACCAGGGCCAGCGCCCGGGCTGGCGGGTGGCGAGCACGACGCGCACGACGTAGTCGACGAGCGCGTGGTGCACGAAGACCTGCGCGGCCACGCCCTGCAGGCGCACCAGCTCCTGCGCGGTGAGCACCTGGTGCGGGGCCGGGGCCTGCACGCCCATCCGGTAGACGATCTCGCGCTCCTCCTCGGCGGAGGGGTACTCGACGAGGATCTTGAACAGGAAGCGGTCGCGCTGCGCCTCGGGCAGCGGGTAGACGCCCTCGTTCTCGATCGGGTTCTGGGTGGCCATCACCAGGAACGGGTTGGGCATCGGGAAGGTCTTGCCGCCGATGGAGACGTGCCGCTCGGCCATGACCTCCAGCA
>NZ_MUMH01000318.1 GCF_002155965.1 Allokutzneria sp. NRRL B-24872 | reverse complement strand
CCGCGTCGTGCAGCGGAACGCCGTCCTCCGCCGGCGCCTGCCAACCACCGGAGACGTAACTGCGCAGCGGGGCCATGGACGACCAACCTCCTCGATGAGGCAAGACTTACCGACCGTTCGTTCAGGTTCTCCTCGTACGGTAACAGCGGAGACCCGTCTCAGCCAGAGGCTCCTAGGCTCCCGCCCAGTCGCTGGAGGACCGCCTGCCAGGACAGCTCCAACTAGGCTGCACTCCATGACCGTGCTCGGGGCCGTCGTCGCGTTGACCGTCGCCACCTCCGGCTGGGCCGAAGCGGCCGTTCCGCCCGACGCCGGGTACGTCGCGCTCGGCAGCTCCTTCGCCGCCGGCCCAGGCATTCCGCCCGCCAAGCCGGGCAGTCCTCCTGGCTGCGGACGGTCGGCGAACAACTACGCCAGCCAGGTGGCCGCCAAGCTCCGCCTGACGCTCACCGATGTCACGTGCAGCGGCGCCACCACCGCGGACATCCTCACCAGGCCGCAGCACGGCCAGCCACCGCAGGTCGAGGCCGTCAACGCTGACACCAAGCTGGTCACCGTCACCATCGGTGGCAACGACGTCAACTACATCGGCAGCCTCTTCACCTACTCCTGCCAGACCAGTGGCGGGTCGCAGTGTCCCGACGTTGACCAGGCCGCGATGGACCAAGCGCTCAAGACCGTGCACACCAAGATCGGCTCCGTGGTCAGCACGGTGCGACAGAAAGCGCCACGGGCCAAGGTGCTGCTGGTCAACTACCTGACCGTGCTGCCTTCCGGTGGCCTCGCGTGCGCTGGCGTGCCGCTGACCCACGCGCAGCTCGACTTCGAACACGGCGTGGCCGGTCGTCTCCGAGACGCGACCAGCCGAGCCGCCCTGTCGA
The DNA here is from genome assembly GCF_002155965.1 of Allokutzneria sp. NRRL B-24872. Taxonomy (GTDB): domain Bacteria; phylum Actinomycetota; class Actinomycetes; order Mycobacteriales; family Pseudonocardiaceae; genus Allokutzneria. Next base: position 434 of record NZ_MUMH01000318.1, on the reverse strand, counting down.
CGGGTGCCGCAGTGGTCGACGCCGCGTCAGCCAGCGCCATGCATGACGCCTGCTCGCCCAGCCCGTGGATGGAGAAGTACCAGCCAGGCGGAGGGCGCGCCNNCGCCGCGGCACGCGTGGCGCGACTGGCCACCGTGGACAGCGCTGGTCGGCCACACCTGGTCCCGGTGACATTCGCGCTCCGGAACGACGTCGTGGTGATCGCGATCGACCACAAGCCCAAGACCACCGCGAACCTCAAGCGGCTGCGCAACATTCGCGAGACCGGACGAGCCACCCTGCTCGCGGACGAGTACGACGATCATGACTGGTCGCAGTTGTGGTGGGTACGGCTGGATGGCGTTGCCCACGTGATCGAGACAGAGCCGGATCGCGCCGAACCCGTGGCCTGGTTGTGCCACAAGTACCCCCAGTACCGGGAGAACCCGCCGACC
>NZ_MUMH01000317.1:193-515 GCF_002155965.1 Allokutzneria sp. NRRL B-24872 | reverse complement strand
GCGGCGGGCACTCCTCGGACGGGACCGCTTCCGCGCTCGGCAGGCTCAGCGGGCTGCTCGCGTCGAACCTGCTGCTGATCCAGGTCCTGCTGATGGCGCGGATTCCCTTGCTGGAGCGGCAGTTCGGCCAGGACAAGCTCGCGCGCCAGCACCGGCTCGTCGGCTTCACCTCGTTCTGGCTGATGATCGCGCACATCGTGCTGATCACCGCCGGCTACGCGAGCGCGTCGGGATCGGGCTTGCTGGAGCAGGGCTGGCTGCTGGTCACCACCTATCCCGGGATGCTCCTCGCGTTCGCGGGCGCGGTCGCGCTGATCGCCGT
>NZ_MUMH01000317.1:0-152 GCF_002155965.1 Allokutzneria sp. NRRL B-24872 | reverse complement strand
GACAAGCTCCCCGCGCGCGCCGGGCAGTTCTTCCTCTGGCGCTTCCTCGACGGGCGCGGCAAGTTACGCGCCAACCCGTTCTCGCTTTCCGCTGCGCCGCAACAGGACCGGCTCAGGATCACGGTCAAGGACCTCGGCGACGGTGGCGCGCG
>NZ_MUMH01000316.1 GCF_002155965.1 Allokutzneria sp. NRRL B-24872 | reverse complement strand
GACGCCGACCTTGTGCTCGGGCAGGTCGACCGGGACCGACAGCGCCTTGGCCGCGGAGCCGAGGCTGGCGCGCAGCTGCACGGTGCCCTTGTCGGCGCCGAGGGAGAGCAGCCACAGCTGCACCGTGTACTGGCTGCCCGGGTTCACGGTCTTCTCGCAGTGCAGCGTGGTGCCCTGACCGGTGCAGGTGGCGGGCCAGCCGATGCCGACGAAGCCCTTGGGGATCGTGACGTCGACGGCCATCTTGCCGCGCTGCGAGCCCCGGTTCGTGGCCACGACGTCCAGCCGCGCGGGCCAGCGGCCGATNNGATGGTCCCGGTGATCGTGCCGGGCTTGGCGTCGGGCGAGGCGTAGAGCTTGAACCGGAACGTCGCCGTCTCACCGGGCGCGATGCCGCCGGGGCTGGTGCACGTGGCGCTGGCGCACTCGATCACCGAGCGGGAACCCATGGGCGCGAAGCGCGGCGCGGGTTTGCCGACGGTGACCCCGGGCGGCAGGTTCAGCTTCACGGTGACGGGGTCGGAGGGCTTCTCGCCGTTGTTGGCGACGGTGATGCCCATTTCCTGCGGCGGTCCGCCCGG
>NZ_MUMH01000315.1:434-753 GCF_002155965.1 Allokutzneria sp. NRRL B-24872 | reverse complement strand
CGACCAGCGCTACTGCATCAACTCGATCAGCCTGCGCCTGGTGCCGGACGAGAGCTGAGGCCAAGCTCAAGACTGCCCTAAAGCTGTCCTAAGCCTTGCTCAAAAGACTTTGACCTGGTGTGACCCAGCTCCCACGATATGGCTTCCTTCGCGTGGTTGGAGGGTGCGATGAACGAACCGTGGGGCATCTCCGGACCGGGTTTCCTGGCGCTGTACAGCACTCTGCTCGCGATCACCCTCCTCTGGGCGCTGCTGGCCCGGCACCGCGCGCGCCGGTCGAAGGACTGGGCGAGCGCGCCGCTGGGGCTGGACGAGGTCG
>NZ_MUMH01000315.1:0-414 GCF_002155965.1 Allokutzneria sp. NRRL B-24872 | reverse complement strand
CGACTGACCCGCGCGCTGCACAGCCACAAGAGCGTCCGCGTGGTCCGCGACCGTCTCGTCAGCGCCGGTCTCCTCACCGACGCGCCCGCCACAGCGCGCGCTCGCGCGGGCGTCATCCCGATGATCGTGCTGGGCGCGGTCGGTGTGGTGCGCTTCTTCACCGGGATCGCGGGCGGCTACCCCATCGGCTACCTGGCCACGCTGCTCGCGCTGACGACGCTGTTCGTGGTGGTGCTGCGCGCGTGGAAGCTGCCCCGACTGACCTCGGAGGGCAAGCGGTTGGCCGACGCCGCCTACCGCTACGTCGAGCAACCCGGCACGGTGGTCGACGTGCCCGGACTCGACACGGCGGCACTGCGCGACCCCCGGCTCGGCAGGGTCGCGGTGCGGGGGTTCGACGCGCACCCCGACCTG
>NZ_MUMH01000314.1 GCF_002155965.1 Allokutzneria sp. NRRL B-24872 | reverse complement strand
TCGCTGGGCTATCTCGCGCATGAGCCGGTGCACCGCGCCTACCACCACCATGAGATGACCTTCTCGATGGTGTACGCGTACAGCGAGAACTATGTGCTGCCGATCTCGCATGACGAGGTGGTGCACGGCAAACGGGCTCGCTGGTGTCGAAGATGCCGGGCGACTGGTGGCAGCAGCGCGCCAACCACCGCGCGTACCTGGCTTCATGTGGGCCCACCCGGGCAAGCAACTGCTGTTCATGGGCCAGGAGTTCGCCCAGGGCGCCGAGTGGTCGGAGGCATACGGGCCCGACTGGTGGCTGCTGGACCCGTCGTACTCCGCCGAGCCCGACCACCGGGGCGTCCGCGATCTGGTCCGCGACCTGAACCAGGTGTACGCGGCCACGCCCGCGCTGTGGCAGCGGGACACCGACCCCGAAGGCTTCTCCTGGATCGAGGGCGACGCCCGCGAGGACAATGTCTTCGCCTTCCTCCGCTTCGACGCCGACGGCTCCCCGCTGCTCGCCATCAGCAACTTCTCCCCGGTGGTCCGCCAGGAGTACCGCATCGGGGCACCGGAGGCGGTGCCGGTGTGGCGCGAGGTTCTGAACACCGACGACGGCCGCTACGGCGGCAGCGGTGTGGCCAACGCCGAGCCGCTGAAGG
>NZ_MUMH01000313.1:606-812 GCF_002155965.1 Allokutzneria sp. NRRL B-24872 | reverse complement strand
CGCCGAGGGCACTTCGCGACGGCCTCGACTACGCCGTGCGCAAACTGCGCGCCGTGGCGCCGGGCATCAGCAGGTTCCCGGAGGAGACGAAGTTCGAGAAGTGGATCTACACCGACGGCGGCGGCTGGGTGGGCGGCTTCTGGCCCGGTCTGCTCTGGCTCGCGCACGTCGAGACCAGGGACCCGCTGTTCCGGCGGCTCGCGGAG
>NZ_MUMH01000313.1:0-571 GCF_002155965.1 Allokutzneria sp. NRRL B-24872 | reverse complement strand
CGATGATGAACCTGGACCTGTTGTTCTTCGCCAGCAAGGAAACCGGGGACGCCAAGTACTCCACGATCGCCGTCGAGCACGCCAGGACCACCGCGAAGTACTTCCTCCGCTCGGACGGCTCCACGCCGCACGTCTACGACTTCGACCCGGCGACCGGAACGCCGATCGGGCCGAACACCGTGCAGGGCTACAGCCCGACTTCGTGCTGGTCGCGCGGCCAGTCCTGGGCGATGTACGGGTTCACCACCGTCTACCGGCGGACCGGGCAGCGCGAATTCCTCGACGTGGCGACGAAGCTGGCCGACCACGTGTTGCCGTACCTGCGCACCGATCCCGTGCCGATCTGGGACTACCGCTCGCCTTATGCGCCCCACGACATCCGCGACTCGTCGGCGCGCGAGGACTTCGTCGTGAGGCACGTGTCGGTGATCGCGTTGAGCACGGACACCGCCGTGTCGCGGTAGCGGTTGTTGCCGGTGATCTTGGCGAGGTCGAGCAGCGCGCACGCGGTGATGGCGCCCGCCGACGAGTCGCGGATGTCGTGGGGCGCATAAGGCGAGCGGTAGTCCCA
>NZ_MUMH01000312.1:225-603 GCF_002155965.1 Allokutzneria sp. NRRL B-24872 | reverse complement strand
TCGGCGAGGCGCTGGCCGCCGACGGGGCGCTCGGGAACGGGCAGCGGGGCGGGAGCGGTCTTGCCCGGCGGGGGCTGCTCCGAGGTGTCCACCGGCGGCGCGGGCACGCTGCGGTAGGCACACGCGGTGGACGGGTTCGACTGCGCGAGCGCCGCCGGGGCAGGGGCCGCGGCCAGCAGCGCGCAGACCGAGGCCACCAGCGCCGCAACGGGGCGATGAGCGGTGAGACGCACGCAGGCAGGCTAGTCACCCCGTGACGGCGGCGATAATCGGGTTGGCTCTACGCAGTCAAGCCGTCGCGGTGCGTGTCAGGCCCTGGAGCGCCTGGACCGCTTCTTCTGCAGGTAGATGGCCAGTCCGGCGACGAGCAGCACGCCG
>NZ_MUMH01000312.1:0-179 GCF_002155965.1 Allokutzneria sp. NRRL B-24872 | reverse complement strand
GACCGGCTTCACGTCGGACTTCAGCGCGAAGCCGTAGTCGAGCAGCTTGGCGGCCTGCTGCCAGGTGGCGACCGGCCGGGCCTCAGCGCGCAGCAGCACGGTGACCAGGCGGCGGCCCGCCTTCGAGGCCATGCCGATGACCGCGTTGCCCGCGTTGGCGGTGAAGCCGGTCTTGCCGC
>NZ_MUMH01000311.1 GCF_002155965.1 Allokutzneria sp. NRRL B-24872 | reverse complement strand
GTCGCGGGCCGCCCAGACCCGCCCGAACCCACCCGCTCCAACCCGTCTGACCAGCCGGTATCGACCACCGACCACCCGCTCTTCCTCCACGCACCGCCTCCGTTCGCTAGCGGACACGACAGAACCGCGCGGGTGGGAGTCGCTCCCACCCGCGCGGTCGATCACCGGCTAGCGCGGGTGCGGGGGACGGCAGTTCTGCCGCCCCAGCTCGTGCGGGCCGTTGATGTACACGCCATCGGCGATGGAGTCGGCCATGATCGGCCGCTCCTGGTAGCACCAGTGCTGGGCGTAGTAGCCGCCCGGCGCCTCCAGGGTATTGAAGTGACACACCCCGTCGGACTGGATGCAGTAACGAATGAACGGGATTCCGCCGAAATCGCGCCGACCGACGCCGGGCGAGACGTAGCCGCCGAAGGGCAGTCCGACGCCCTGCGGGACGACCGCGCCGATGCCGAGCCCGGGCGGGCCGACCGGAGCCATCGGGTCGGCGTAGAGCTTGGCCTCGAAGCGGGACTTGTCCACCCCGAGCCTGCCGTCGGCGATGTCGTTGAGCACGTGGTTGGCCACGATCGCGCCCTGCGAGTAGCCCACGACGACGAACCGGCCGCCGCGGTCGGCGTTGTAGCTGTCGATCACCACGCGCTTGGCGGCCTCGTGTCCCTCGCGGACGCTGACGTCCATGGGGGTCTGGTTGCAGTCCTGCAGGCCGGGACCGCCCGCCGGGTAGTGCACGGTCCGCCGGACTCCGCCGCGCAGCCACGCGTCGTTGTAGACGTTGGCGGGTCCGTCGCAGGTGCCGCCGATG
>NZ_MUMH01000310.1 GCF_002155965.1 Allokutzneria sp. NRRL B-24872 | reverse complement strand
GCCTCGCGACGGTGGCTTTCTTGATCTTGATGCTGGGCGTGGCGGTGTGGACCGCCGGGCGGCGCCTGACACCGGACCGGTCGTGGTGGCTGGCACTGTGGCCCATCGCGCTGAGCGTGCTGCCGGTCGTGAGCCTGCTGCTGCTGACCGGCCTGGTGCCCCTGAAGGGCATCGTGCTGATTCCGGTGACCGGGATCTTCATCGGTGGAGCGCTGACCGCGACCGTGCTGTCGGGACGGCGGGCGCTGGACGAACTCGGCCTGCGGCACGGTGAGTACGAGGCGGGCCTGGCCCTGGGGCTGTCGGACCGGGACGCACGGATGGAGATCGCCCGCCCGGCCGCGTCGGACGCCCTGCTGCCCGGTCTCGACCAGACGCGCACCGTTGGACTGGTGACACTCCCGGGCGCCTTTGTCGGCATGCTGCTGGGCGGCGCCAGCCCCACCGCTGCGGGAGCGGTCCAACTGTTCGTCCTCGTCGCCCTGATGGCGATCCAGGCGGTGGCCGTTGCCTGCACCGTCGAACTCGTCGCCCGCGGCCACCTCCACCGCCCCAAGGACGGTCGAAGGTGAGGGGCATGCCCCCGCGGGCACCGCGGGCATGAAGGGCAGACCGCGCGCACGGGCGTCCGGGACGACGAGGGCCGACTACACCTCCTCGGCGGCGAACAGCTCGAGGTGCCCGCACTCAGGACAGCGGAACGCCACTATCTGCCGCCGGGGACGGCCCGTCCGCTTGGCGCCCCCGAAAAATCCCCGCTCCATCGCGCCCTCGATCCAGCGCGCGTATCCGCGCGAGTGCTCACCGGCGTCCTCGATGAAACCTTCCGCCAGACCGACGTTGCCGCAATGGGTGCACGTGTAGT
>NZ_MUMH01000031.1 GCF_002155965.1 Allokutzneria sp. NRRL B-24872 | reverse complement strand
ACTGCCCGCGAGCTCGCGGGCGCCTTCCGCGCCCTGTGCGCGGCACAGGCAGTACTCGCTGAACTATTGATCAAGTTCACCGGTCCCACGGAGAAGCGCGACGAGCCGTACTCCAGCGACGACGTCGGCGCACTGCTGTCGATGTCCCGGCACAAAGCCGGGACGCTACTGAGCCAGGCCCAGGCCGTGACCGCCCGTCCGGCGGTGTTCAACGCGCTTCGCGACGGAAAGATCGATCTGGGCAAGGCCCTGTTGATCGTCGGCAAGGTCCAACTCCTTCCCGCAGCAGAGGCCGGCCGCGCGGAGGCCAAGCTCCTGGAATACGCTCCGACCCGAACCTACGTCTCGTTGCGGAAGTGGGCGGCGCAGCTCGTCTACAAACTCGACCCGATGGGCGCGGAGAGGCGCCATGCGGAGAAACGCCGACAGCGCTTGGTGAAGAAGACGAACGCCGACGACGGCATGTGTTCTCTCCGGGTGCGGCTCACGGCAGCTGACGGTTTGCTCGCGTGGAGCCGCATCGACCGACTCGCCAGGAGCCTTGGCATCCCTGGTGATCCGCGAACGCTGGATCAGAGGCGAGCGGACGTCACCCGGGATCTTCTCGTGGGCATGGCAGATCATGCGTCTCAGTGGCAAGCGAAGGTCCAGGTGACCGTCCCCCTCACCACGCTGATCGGGATCAACGACGAACCCGGTGTCCTCGCCGGATACGGCCCCGTCCCGGCTTCGGTCGCCAAGGAGATTGCCGCGGGCGGTACCTGGAAGCGGATACTCACCGACCCGGCCACCGGCATCGCCCTCGACGTCGGGCGCACGGAGTACGAGCCCTCCGAGGCGCTGCGGGAGTTCGTCAAAGCCCGAGACGGCATCTGCTCAGCCATCGGCTGCGACCAGCCCGCAGAGAACTGCACCGTCGACCACTGCACACCCGCTAGCGACACCACCGCGTCGGTGACGGACTTCAGGTCGTTGTGCAAGCACCACCGGCGAATGCGGCACGAGTCCGGCTGGACGTGTCACCACTTGGATGACGGCAGACACCTCTGGATCACGCCGTCCGGAGGCGTCTACGAAAGCGAGTCAGAACCGATCGCCGACCCGAATCCCACGGAGAACGTCGACGGTGACGCGGAGGACCCGCGTGCTCCTGGGGCAGCTGACGCGTAGACGGCGCCGCGGTCGCAGCACGCTCAAGGCGAAGACCCTCGACGCGTTCAGGAACACGTCGCCGTGACCGTTGAACGTGTACCGGACGCCAGGCACACAGCACTGGTGTAAGGCTTTAGTGAAGTACGCCATCGAACCATCTGTTGACATTCCCGAACCCGGTTTTCCGCTCTCCGCGGAAAGCTCCTAACAAACCCGCAGGTGACATCGGACCGTACACCCACTCGGCGCAGCTCCACCAACAGCGCCCACTCACAACTCACACACTTCTTTAACATTCCACTGGTCGACTCGATCTCAGTGAGATCCGAGATGCGGACAGAAGCCCCATTCGCGATCTCCGACATCAATTTCGCGAATCGACGGCACAAGGGCTTACGCACATGACCAGTGGACTAGCCGCTCAGCTGAGCACTGCCCGCGAGACCACACCCATGGGCAGCGCGACCTACCCAGCGGCCGACCCTCCGTCCCAGCGCACCTTGGTGGACATCTTCCACACCACGGTCGCCGCCCAGCCCTGCGCTCCGGCGCTCGACGACGGGGCGACCACCTTGTCCTACTCCGACCTGGCCAAGTGGGTCGGCGAGGTCGTGACCACTTGGCGCGCAGCTGGTATCGGGCTCGGCGACCGTGTTGGGATTCGGCTCCCCTCCGGCACCGCGGAACTGTATGTGAGCATTCTCGCCACCTTGTCGGTCGGCGCCGCGTACGTGCCGGTCGACTTCGACGATCCGGTGGAACGTGCGGAGATGATCTGGCAGGAAGCGGAGGTCTGCGCGGTTGCTGGTCCTGGTGGGGAAGTCCGAAAGCTGCGCGAGACGGCGCGTCGGCGTCCCATTCGGCCGCCTGCGCCCGAGAACGACGCCTGGGTCATCTTCACTTCCGGTTCGACGGGAAAGCCGAAGGGCGTGGCGGTGACTCACCGCAGCGCGGCCGCGTTCGTCGATGCTGAGGCGGAACTGTTCCTGCCGGACGATCCGCTGGGGCCCGCCGACCGGGTGCTCGCCGGGCTCTCGGTCGGGTTCGACGCCTCCTGCGAGGAGATGTGGTTGGCCTGGCGGCATGGTGCGTGCCTGGTTCCAGCGCCGCGCGAACTCGTGCGGGCAGGCGCTGAATTGGGGCCGTGGTTGGCGGAGAGGGGGATCACCGTCGTCTCCACGGTGCCGACGCTGGCTGGGTTGTGGCCTGCGGACGTGCTCGGAGGTGTGCGGCTGGTGATCCTCGGTGGCGAAGCGACAAGCCAGGAGTTGGCGGCCAAGCTCGATGTTCCCGGGCGCGAGGTGTGGAACACCTACGGTCCGACCGAGACCACCGTGGTGGCCAGCGCGGCCCGAGTGTCGGCAGATCTGCCTGTACGGATCGGGTTTCCGTTGGCGGGCTGGGAATTGGCGGTTGTCGGCCCGAGCGGCGAGCCGGTCGCCTGGGGTGAGACCGGTGAGCTGGTCATCGGGGGTGTCGGTCTGGCGCGCTACCTCGATGTGGCAAAGGACAGGGAGAAGTTCGCGCCGCTGCCGTCATTGGGCTGGGGCCGGGCCTATCGCAGTGGTGACGTGGTGCGGGCGGACCCGGAGGGCTTGGTCTTCGTCGGGCGTTCCGACGACCAGGTGAAGATCGGTGGTCGACGCGTCGAACTGGGCGAGGTGGATGCGGCGTTGGCCGCGCTGCCCGGCGTTTCCACGGCGGCCAGCGTCGTGCGCAAGACGGAAACCGGCGCTCCGGTGCTCGTCGGCTACCTGGTGCTGAACGACACTGAGTCCACTTTGGACATTGTGGCGGCGAGGCTTCAGCTGGCGGAGCGCCTGCCGTCCGCGCTCGTCCCGCTGCTCGCCGTCGTGCCGACGATGCCGATCCGCGCGTCCGGGAAGGTCGATCGGGACGCGCTGCCCTGGCCGCTCGAAGAGGCTTCGATATCAGAGTGGTCCGAGGCAGAGGCGATCATCGCCGAGCACTGGTCCGCGGTGCTGGGCCAGACTCCGGCGGAGGACTCCGACTTCTTCAGTTCTGGCGGGGGAAGTCTCGCTGTTGCCCATCTTGTCTCGCGGCTGCGTGAGCACTTTCCGCAAGCCTCGGTGGCGGACATCTATCAGCATCCGACGGTGCGCGGGCTCGCCGAGAAACTGGCTGATGAGAGCGGTGCCCCGCAGGCGGACAACCGGATGAGGAGCGTCAAGCCTGGCTCGTTCGCGCTCTTCGGGTTTGCGCAGTCTCTGTTCGCGCTCGTCGTATTCGCGGTCGCGGGTCTGCGGCTGCTGTTGGTCGTCGTCGCGTTCCAGGAATTGAGTGCCTTGGCTGGGATTCCGGGCATCAGTTCAACGGTTCCGTGGTACTGGCTCGGGCTCGCATGGTTGCTGTTCTTCACCTCGCCAGGTCGAGTTCTGCTGGCCGCAGCCGGCGCGCGACTGGCCACTGCGGGGATACGTCCTGGGGAACACCGTCGAGCTGGTTGGAATCACCTCAGGTTGTGGGCTGCCGAGCGCTGGGTCACCGCCGTGGGCGTAGCCTCGATCACGGGCACTTTCTGGGTGCTCCACTACGCTCGTGCATTGGGTTGCCGCGTGGGACAGAACGTGGATCTGCACGCTTTACCGCCGGTCACCGGCCTGGCGACGTTCGGCGATCGCGCCGCGGTCGAGCAGGACAGCGATCTCGCAGGATGGTGGTTGGACAGCGACTGCGTCCGCGTTGGCGGCATCGATGTCGGTGCGGGCAGTAGAATCGGTGGGCACTCGACCCTGTTGGACGGCGCTGTTGTCGAGGACGGCGCTGAGGTCCTTTCGGGCAGTTCGGTGCGAGGCACGGTCTCCGCTGGGCATCAATGGGGCGGAGCTCCGGCGCGGGATCTCGGTGAGGTCGACGAGGCGTGGCCGGAGAGTCCGGCGCGGCGATCGTTGGTGTGGCGGACGATCTACGGTCTGACCCCGCTGTTGACCGGCGTGATCGTGCTGCTCTCCGCGTTTCCTGGACTGCTGGTGTTGGGGTCGTTGGTCACCAGTGCGATGACCGTTGCGACGGCCGCGTGGGTGGTTCCGCTCGCGGCATTGGGTTCTCTGGTCACGTACGCGGGTTCAACCGTTCTGGTGGTCCGCCTGCTGAACTTCGCTGTGAAGCCGGGAGTGCACCGTGTGGACAGCCTCGCGGGGTGGAGCGCGTGGCTCGTTCAGCGGTTCACCACGGGGGCACGCGGCACGTTGTTCTCCTTGTACGCGGGGCTGCTCACGTCGACCTGGCTTCGGATGCTCGGGGCGAAGATCGGTCGGGGTACTGAGGTCTCCACGGTCGCGGGGCTGCCGAGCATGATGGCGGTCGGCTCGGGAAGCTTCCTCGCCGATGACACCAGCCTGGCTCCTTACGAGCTGCGCAACGGCTGGCTGGCGGTGGGAACGGCTCGCGTGGGCGATCGGACGTTCATCGGCAACTCCGCCGAGGTGGGTCACGGTCGCTGGGTTCCGGACGGGTCGCTGCTCGGAGTGCTGTCCAGTGCGCCGAAGAGGGTTCCTGAGAACACCTCGTGGCTTGGCCGGCCAGCGATGTTGCTGCCGCGCAAGGTAGAAGGTGGGTCGACCGCGAGGACCTACGATCCACCACGTCGCCTGGTCGTGGCGCGGATGCTGATCGAAACCTGTCGCCTGCTTCCCGTGATGGTGAGCTACGGGCTCGCGTTGTTCACTGTCGTCTTGCTCAGTTTTCTGCTTACTTCCCAGGGGATTGTCGCCGCTGCGCTCGCGGCTAGCTGGTTGACGCCCGCGGCGGCGGTGGTCGCGGTCGCTGTCGCCATCGCGGCGAAGTGGGTGTTGGTCGGCAAGCACGTTCCCCGTGAACGTCCACTGTGGAGTTCGTTCGTGTGGCGCAACGAGCTCGCCGCGGTGTTCTTCGAGGAGCTCGTGACACGGTGGGCGGGGACGGCGTTGATCGGCACGCCGTTGTTCTCGATGGTGTTGCGCGGCATGGGTGCGAAGATCGGGCGTGGCGTGCACTGCGAGACGCGATGGCTACCAGAGCCGGACCTGGTGACGCTGGGCGATGGCGCGGTGGTGAACCGGGGCTGCGTGGTGCAGACACACCTGTTCCACGACCGCATCATGCGTCTGGGGCCGATACACATCGGTCGGGGCGCGACGGTCGGGCCGAGGTCGGTGGTGCTGTTCGACTCCACTGTCGGAGCGCACGGCAGCGTTGGAGCGAATTCGTTGGTGATGCGTGGCGAGAGCCTGCCGGAGGGCACGGCTTGGATGGGGAATCCGGTCGCTGCCGAGATTCGCCCAGCTCGGACCGTCGCTGCTCGGACCGTCGCTGCGCGGACGGAGGGGACTGCTCGGTGAGCCGCCGCTTGCTGCACTAGGTGCGTGAGCCGCGCCAACCCCACGCTGTGGGAGGCGCAGCTAACGCGGCTCGTACAGGGATTCCACCTCGTCGGCGAAGTCGTTCATGATCTGGCTGCGGCGGAGCTTCAGCGAGGGGGTGAGGTGGCCTCCGTCGATGCTGAACTCCGTTGGCAGGACTCGGAAGCGGCGCACTGCCTCGGCGGCGGACACCGCTTCGTTGCCGGCGTCGACTGCCCGCTGGACCTCGGCGAGGAGATCGCGGTCCTCGACGAGGTCGGCAGCTGTCGCTCCGTCCGGCTTGCTGTTGTGCTTCTTCCAGTGGGCGAGGTGTTCGCGGTCGATGGTGACCAGGGCGGCGACGAACTTGCGGCCGTCGCCCACGACCACGGCCTGGCCGACGAGGGGGTGGGCGGTGATCCGGTCCTCGATGACCGCGGGCGCGACGTTCTTGCCGCCGCTGGTCACCAGGATCTCCTTCTTGCGGCCGGTGATGCTGAGGAATCCGTCCTCGTCGAGTGAGCCCAGATCGCCCGTCGCGAACCACTCGTCCTGTTCTGACGAGGCGCCCCAGTAGCCGGAGAAGACCACGCCTCCCTTGATCAGGACCTCGCCGTCGTCGGAGATCCGGATCGTGGTGCCGGGCACCGGCCGGCCGACCGTTCCCGCCTTGACCGCGCTCGGCGCGTTGATCGACACGGCGGCGGTGGTCTCCGTCAGGCCGTAGCCCTCGAACACGGTGAGACCGATGCCGCGGTAGAAGTGCGTGAGCCTGCGCCCGAGCGCGGCGCCCCCGGAGATGGCGTAGCTGCACCGTCCACCGAGGACGGAGCGCAACCTTTGGTAGACCAGCCGGTCGAAGACGGCGTGCCGGATTCGCAGTGCCAGCCCGGGTTTGGCGACCTCCGAGTACTTGATCGCGGTCGCGACCGCGGCGTCGAAGATCCTGGCTTTGCCCTCGGACTCGGCTCGCTGCCGGGCGCTGTTGTAGATCTTCTCGAAGACGTACGGCACGGAGAGCACGAACGTGGGGCGGAAGGCCGCGAGGTCGTTGACGACGTTCTTCACGTCGGCGGTGTGGCCGAGCGTGACGCGCGCGAGCACCGAGCCGACCTGCACCATCCTGCCGAACACGTGCGCCAGCGGCAGGAACAGCAGCGTGGACACGTCCTTGCCCTTGAAGAGCGGGCTCAGCAGTTCGGCGACGTTGCCGGCCTCAGCGAAGAAGTTGGCGTGCGTGAGCACGCACCCCTTGGGGCGTCCGGTGGTCCCTGACGTGTAGATGAGCGTCGCGACGTCCTTGGGCGACACGGTCTCGCGCCGTTCGTCGACCTCCGTGTCCGCGACGCCCTCGCCGCGCGCCATGAGGTCCTCGACCGTGTCGATCCGCCACACCCCTCGTAGCAGCGGCAACCCGGCGACCTTCTCCTCGTGCTCGGAGGACTCGACGACGACCGCTGTCGCGCCGGAATCCGTGACGATCCACTCGATCTGTTCGCGTGACGAGGTCGGGTAGATCGGCACCGGCACCGCCGCGACGGCCCAGATCGCGAAGTCGAACAGCGTCCACTCGTAGCGGGTGGACGACAGGATCGCGACCCGCTCCCCCGGGCGGACCCCCGCCGCGACGAGGCCCTTGGCGAGCCGCTGCACCTGGTCGCGGAACTCCCTGGCAGTCACCGGAGACCAGCCGTCGGAGGTTCTGCGCCGGAACGCGACGTGGTCCGGCGCCTCCTCGGCGTTGGCGTAGACCAGTTCCGCCAGGCCGCCCCTCTCGGGGGCGGGAGCGAGCGGGGCGACGACGACCTCGCGCATGGTGCGTCTCCTTCGACGCGGGAACCCGGAAGTGTGATGATGGGTCACGAACACGCGGAGGAGATATGGCTCGTATCCCAGAGTTCTGCGCCGGATGTTGTGATGGGTAACAACCTCGATGGCTGACCGGGAGCCGTTCCACCTCGGCGGGCGTGCGCTGCACGAGCGGCTCACCGAGGACCTGCCCGCGCTCACCGAACTGGTGCTCGCCGCGGTGACCTCGCGCATCCCCGCGTACGGCCTGCTGCCGTCCGAGGAGCTCGCGGGCGATATCAACCGGGTGATCGCGCAGACGTTGCGGTCGTTCGTCGCCATGGTGCGGACGAAGTCCCTGCCGAGCGCTGAGGAGCTGGCCTTCTTGCGGGAGTCGGCGGCGCGGCGGGCCGAGGAGGGCATCCCGATCGACATCGTGCTCACGGCGTATCACATCGGTGTCCAGGTGGTGTGGGAGTCGTTGACGCCGGAGGTGCGCCCGGAGGAGGTGCACGACGTGATGGCGGTGAACTCGCTGGCGTTGCGCTACCTGGAGCTCATCACGCCCGCGGTGGGCGCTGGCTATCTCGACCAGCGGCAGACGCTCTTCGACGACGAGCGTTCGGCGCGGCACACCCTGTTGACGGCGCTGTTGGACGGCGCGCCCGCTGATGCCGCGGCGGGCCGGACCGGGTTCCGGCTGCCACCGTGCTACCTGGTGCTGGCGCTCTCTGTGGGCAGTCATCCGGACGAGACCCAGACCGGCGTGGACCAGTTGGTCGCCGGGCGGCGCAAGCTCAGGCGGCTCCGGGCGGAACTGGAGCGCCAGATCAGGGGGCCGGTGCTGTCCTCGCTCACGCCTGCGGGCGGGATCGCGCTGCTGCCGCATCCGACGCCGGTCGGCGAGGTGGGTGATCGGGATTGGGATCGGTTGCGGCGGATCGTCGCTGACGTGGCTCGGGCGGCGGGGGCGGAGATCACCGGCGGGGTCACCGCGGTCGCTCCTCAGGAGGTCGCCGGGGCGGCGAAGCTGGCTGATGAGGTTCGCGCGGTCGCGGCGGCTTCGGGCAAGCCCAGCGGCGTGTACCGGCTGGATGACGTGCTGTTGGAGTACCAGTTGTCGCGGCCGAGCGCCGCGCGCGACCGGCTCGCCGCGATGTTGCGCCCGCTCGACGGGAACGAGGAGCTGGTGCAGACCTTGGAGACCTATCTGCGGCGTGGGAGCCGGCGGCCGACCGCGACGGACCTGCACGTGCATCCGAACACGGTCGACTACCGGCTCCGGCGGATCGCGGAACTGACCGGGCTCGACCCGACGAGCGTCGCGGACATCGCCTTGATCAGCGCGGCGCTCGCGGCTCGGGCGACGCCGCGCTAGCTGGTCGCGTCAGCGGGCCTTGGAGGCGGCTGCCGCGACGACCGCGTTGGCGAAGGCGGCCATGCCCTGCGCGTTGGGGTGCAGCGGGGCCGCGATGTGCGTCGGGACGAGCCCTTCGAGGTACCGGTCCTTCGGTGCCGCGCAGATGTCGTGCCCGACCGTCACCGCGGCGAAGTCGACGAACCGCATTCCGCGGGCGAGCGCGTTCTCACGCGCCGTCGAACTGATCTTGTTCATGATGCGCTGGAGGTAGTTGGCGTCCCGCGCCCACACCGGTTGGACGGGGAAGCAGCCGTTGGGGCGCACGTAGGTGCCGTAGCCGGTGACCAGCACCTTCGCGTTCGGAGCGCGGCGCCGGATCTCGTCGAGCGCGGCCCCGAACTTCGGTGCCCACGCATCGACGGCCTCGCCGATGGTGTCTCTGCCGCCCGCTGTGAGCCGGTCCGCGCAGGAGAACCCGATCGGCTCGGGCAGGAGGTTGATGCACGAGAGCGCGTGGGTGAACAGCCCGGAGTCGTTGGCGCCGATCGTGACGGTGACCAGGCCGGTCGTGGTGCTCAACGAGTCGAGTTGGGGCGCGAGAACGCCGAAGCGGCGGTTGGTGAGGTCGCTCGTCGTCGCGCCGGAACAGCTCACATCGGTGAGCTTGGCGCCGAGGGACTTGGCTGCGATCGCCGGGTAGTTGTTGTTCGAGCGCAGGCACAGGAGGTTGATGTCCTGGTTCGGGATCAGCGGCCCAGCGGCCGCGGAGTCTCCGAGCGCCACGTAGTTCAGCGGTTCACGCGCTTGCGCGGGTGCTGCGGTCACCGCTGCCGCGGTGGCGACGCAGAGGACTCCAGCCCAGATTCGTCGACCCAGCCGCATCCCAGCCTCCAACACCGTTGTTGTAGCGCGTGTTCACATGGTGAGGGGTGGGAACGTGAATCTGAGTGGGATTCCGCCCAGATTGCGCAGCTGGTGCTTGTGACCGGTCACGAAAGCCACACTGAGGCATGCCGGATTTCGCGACTGCGCAGGCCTGGAACGCACTCGGTGGCCACGCGGAGATGGTCCACGGGGTGACCTATGTGGGAGCGCGAGGTGTACTTCCGGCTCGATTGCCCGTTCGAGAGTTGGCGCGGGCGACCGTGGGCGCGTGCTCGCTCGCTGCGGCGGAGCTGCTGGCGGCGCGAAATGGAACCGCGGTTCCTGCGGTGCGCGTGCATGAGGCGGCAGTCGCGACGGCTTTCGTCAGTGAAAGGCACCTTCGGGTGGACGGCCGCGCGACGGTCGGGTTCGCGCCGTTGTCGGGCTTCTGGCGGACTGCGGACGGTTGGGTCCGAACGCACGCGAACTACCCGCACCATCGTGCTCGGTTGCTGCGCGCGCTTGGCCTCGCGGACGCCGGGGACGACGAACGGCTGGCGGAGGTCCTGGCCGACAGGTTGAGCACCTGCCGGGCGGAGTGGGTTCAGGAGGCGGTCTACTCGGCGGGCGGCTTGGCCGTTGCGGTGTCGTCGGACACGCCCGATCACCCGCTCGTGGAGACCTTTGACTTCGGCGATGCGGCGCGCGCTCTGCCAGGTGCTTCGTTGCCTGCCAGTGGGGTGCGCGTTCTCGATCTGACCAGGGTCATCGCGGGGCCGATCGCGACGCGCACGCTCGCCTTGCTGGGAGCGGATGTGTTGCGTGTGGACAGCCCTCGGCTCGCGGAGAGCGATGACGCTCACGCGGACACGGGCCAGGGCAAGCGCTCGACTCTTCTCGACCTCGCGGATCGTGCGGACCGAGGTGGTTTCGACGAGCTTCTCGACGCGGCGGATGTCGTTGTCACGGGGTATCGGCCGGGGTCGCTCGACCGGCTCGGTCTCTCCGCTGAGGCGATGCGCGAGCGGCGGCCCGGGTTGGTCGTGGCTCAGCTGTGCGCGTGGGGTTGGAGTGGTTCGTGGGCGCGGCGTCGCGGTTTCGACAGCCTCGTCCAAGCCGCGAACGGCATCGCGGCGATCGAGGGAACTGGCGATCAGCCGGGTGTCCTGCCCGCTCAAGCGCTCGACCACGGCACCGGGTACTTGCTGGCCGCGGCGGTCTTGCGCGCGCTCAGCGAGCGGCGTGGGCGGACCGTGCGGTTCTCGCTGGCGGGGACGGCGGCGTGGTTGGTGCGCGAAATCCGCTCCGCGGTACTGGAGGGCGCGGAGTACTCGGCTGAGCCCTGGTTGGCCACGGCCACGTCCGCTTACGGCGAGCTGAGGCATGCCCTGCCGCCCATGCACTACGACGGCTGCCCGCAGACCTGGAGCGACGCACCGACTCGCTGGGGCACCGATCGGCCGCGATTTCGGGACTGGCGGAACGCGTAACCAGTAGGTTACGCTTTTGGTGTGGACGAGGTGGCCGGAGCGATCGCAGACCCGGTGCGACGGGAAATCCTGACCCTGCTGCGCGAGCAGCGGCGGTCGGCGGGAGAGCTCGCTGACCGCTTCCCGATCAGCCGTCCCGCTGTGAGCCGCCATTTGCGGGTGCTCAGGGACAGCGGGCTGGTGCACGACGAACTTGTCGGCAGACAGCGGTTCTACGTGCTGCACCCGGAGCGGATGACCGAGCTCGCCGAGTGGCTGGCCACCTTCGCCCGGCCGTCCGGCTGGGAGCACCGCCTCGACGCTCTGGAGACCGAGGTCTACCGGACTCGGCGCGAACGCCGCGCACAAGACCTGCAAGAAGGAGAAACAGCATGAGCCGCACACCTACCGCCCGCCTGCTCCACACCGACTCCGGTGCCGAACTGGTGATGGACCGCACTTTTCGCGCGCCCATCGACGACGTCTGGGCCAGCGTCACCGAGTCCGAACGCACCGCGCGGTGGTTCGGGCCGTGGAAGGGCGACGCCGGCCCAGGTCAGATGATCAAGCTTCAGCTGGCCTTCGAGGAGCAGCAGCCGTGGTGCGACGTGCGCATCGAATCCTGCGCGGCACCCCGGCAGCTCGAGGTGTCGATGAAGGACGAGGTCGGCAACTGGAGGCTGGCGCTGGCGCTGTCCGAGAAGGACGGCGTGACCACGCTGCAGCTGACCCACCACCTCGAGTCGGTCGAGGGCATCGGCGAGATCGGGCCTGGCTGGGAGTACTACCTCGACATGCTCGTCGCGGCGCGGGAGGGGACCGCCCAGCCCGAGTTCAGCGAGTTCTACCCGAAGATGAAGGAGTACTTCGAGGGCCTGAGCTAGCCGACGACCACGGTGTTCTGGCACACGGTGAGGCGCCAGCGCCCTTCCTCCTTGGTCATCACGTACAGCGGGGCGCCTTCGCCGTCCCCTGGCACGGGCTCGCCATCGAGGGTCAGGTAGCGCTGGCGCACCTTCACCGCGGCGACGTCGGGCCGGATGAACAGCACGTGCACGACCTCGTAGGTGGCGGTGGAGTCGGCCGTCGCGCCCGGGAGCACCTTGCGGGTGAACTCCGCGATGGCGTCGCGGCCGATGAGGACCTTGCCGTGGCCGGTCGTCCAGACGGCGTCCTCGCGGAACAGTCCGACGAACTCCTCCACCAGCTCGTTGCGCTGTGCGTGCTCGACCTCGGCGACCACTCGCTCGATGGCCTCGATCTCCTGCTGCTCACTCGTCGCTGTCATGCGAGCAGCTTCCAACCAGAACTCAGGTTGAGGTCAACCCGGCCTCACGCGACCCTCGTCGCGAGCTCGGGCGATAGCCTTCCCGGGTGAGTGAGCAGTCCCTGAGCGAGGACGAGATCCGGCAGCGCGTTCGCGAGGCGATGCGGCGCAGCCAGCTGCAGAAGGCGCAGGAGAAGAAGGCCGAGCAGCGGGTCGAGGGCACGCTGCTGCCGATCCTGCGCAGCACGTCCTCCTCGCCCGATCTGGCTCACTTCCCGCACGTGCCGATCGTCCCCGGGACGCTTTTCGCGTCCTTCGCCCACGTCAGCATGACCTCGGAGGGCACGATCGGCATGCACCACGTCGTCGAGGACCAGCTCGGCGAGCGCGGCGTCGACGAGCTGATGGCGGAGGCGACGGCGAACCTGATGGCGGGGCTCACGGCGCAGATCAGGGGTAGCGAGGAGACCCCGGACCGGATGGTCAGCCTGGAGCGGGAGGGCTACTTCGCCGGGTCGGCGGTGGTGGCGCCGGACTTCCACGAGTGGATCTCCGGCATCCTGGAGGAGGAGCAGCTGCTCATCGCGCTGCCGTGCCCGGACCAGATCTACGTCACCGGCGCCAGCTCGTACTGGTCCGACCAGCTCGCCAAGATGGTGCTCGACTCGGACTACGAGCCGAACCCGCTCACGCCGACCCTGCTGCTCTCGGAGGGCTCCGGCCTGGAACTGGTCGTGGAACAGCCGGTCAGGACGGAGAACGCCTAGCTTCGGAGAGCACCTGGACGGCGTGAACGGTCGTGTAGCCGCGCCAGTCCAGGGCACCCGCCGGCGAGATCTTGGCGTAGTCGACGATCCAGCCGCCGTCGTCCTGCTGGAGACGCGCGAGGCGGTCGAGGTCGGCGGCGATCACCTCTGGGGTGAACAGGGACCGTGACGGCAGTCCGGGGCGCGGCGAGAAGTCCAGTGGGTGCAGCGACTCCTCCTCGGTGCCGCCGTCGACGAGCACCCGGCCGTCCGCTGGCACGTGCGCGGCGAGCGCGCGGAAGAGTTCCATGGCCTCGTCCGGGTAGCGGTCGTGCACGGCGTCCAGAAAGCGGATCGCGAAGGACAGGACGTAGGCGAAGGGCTGTCCCTCGATCCGCCTGATCGCTTCGAAGCAGTAGTGAATCGCGCGGTCGAGCCACGGGTGCGCGGCCACGGCGGGGTCGTGGGCCGCGACGCGCAGTGCCTCGGCGGCGGTGATCGAGGTGATCTGGAGCGAGGACCCCGGCTCGGCGTTCTGCCACCACGGTGCTGAGGCGGCGGAGATGGTCAGCGGTAGCGCGAACGGCAGACCGCCGTCGGGGAGCGACACCGACGCGAGCCAGTCGCAGAGCGCCACGGCTTGGGGTGCGCACACGGGCCCGATGTCGCCCAAGGCTTCGAAGGCGTGCAGGGCCGCGCCGGGCTGGCTCTCCGGTGACCGCAGGTCGGGTTCTAGTCCCCAGCCGTAGCCGCCGTCCGGGTTGCGGTAGGCGTCCAGCGCGGCGAGCACGGCTGTGGGGTCACCGCCTCCGACCAGCAGCTCGAAGCGGCGGCGGTCGAGCACGCGGGCGTGCCCGGCCATGAACGCGGAGGCGGCGGCGAGGTCGATCGTCATGCGCTCATCGTGCTTCGCCGCCGCGACGGCGGTCTTGCAGAAACCGGTCATTCCCCCGGCGGTGGTTCGAGCGCGAGGACCGAGGGCACGCTCTCCGGGTCGAGCAGGCGGAGCACGCCGTAGCCGATCCCTGCCAAGCCGGTGAACAAACCGGCTCCGACCAGATTCGGATGCATGCCGCAGCGCCACCCGTGGTCGTCGACCCCGTCGAGCACTCCAGCAGCTTGCCGGTAGATCGCGTCGGTCAGGGCGGGGTCGCGTTGTGCGGCCAGGAGGAGGAAGTCGAGGTTGCCGAGGTCTCCGTGGCAGAGGGAGTGGTCGCTGCCGAAGCCGGACTTCAGCGTGACCGCGGTGGCGGTGTTCAGTTCTTCGCGCCAGGCCGGGTCGTCGATGACGTCGAGCACGATGTGGCGCGCGATACCGATCCCGGGCGCTCCGTGGCACCAGGCGACCGCTTGGTCGGAACCGCTCCCGTCGGTGGCGAAGAGGAGTTCGGTCTTGACGTCGCGGCGGACATCGCGCCAGTGCCCCGTTTCGGCGTCGAACAGGTGCGCCTCGTAGGCCAAGGCCGCACGCATCGCTTCCTCGTAGCGACCGTCACCGAGCACCTGGGTCGCGACGGCCAACGCGGCCGCGATTCCGGAGACGCCGTGTGCGAAGCCACCGAGAGGATCAGCGCCCAAGCCCATGTTCCTGAGCGCGGCGACCGTCCAGCCCGCTCCGACCGCGCACGGCTGCTGCTGGGACGCGAGCCGGTCGGCCGCGGCGGCGATCGCGTCGCGGACGACGCCGTCGGGGCGCACGTGGTGCAGCGCGGCGAGCCCGAAAATCGCGCCTGCGCCTCCGCCCACGACCTCGAACTGCTCGTCGGCGTCCACTGCGGAGCGCAAGTGTTTCGCGATCGACAGCGCCTGGCCGAGGAGATCTTGGTCGGGGACGAGGGCGTGCAGCTGCGTGAGCCCGTAGATCAGGCCTCCCGCGCCTTGCAGTCCCACAACGCCGATTTCTGGGATGCGCTCGACCTGGCGCACTGCGGAGCGCGCGGCTTCGGCCGCCAAGCGCGTCGATTCGCGAGAACCGCGCAGCTCGCCGTGGCGCGCGAGGAAGGTCGCGATGCCGGTGAGCCCGTCGTAGAACCCCGCGCCGAGCAGGCCGACCGCGTAGTTGCCGCTGCGGCCGGTCGAACAACCGAGCCAGACCGCCTCGCCTTCGGCGCTGACCGCCAAGGCCGCGACCTTTTCCGCGAGCGCGTCGGCAGCGGCGGCGAGCCGCGTCCGGTCCACGGGCTGGGCTGTGGGGGTCGGCTCGTGGCGCTCGCGCGCGACGGTCAGCTCCGATCGGATCGTCTCCGAGGTGACTGCTGTGCGGATGAGCCAGGTCTGCAACTCCAGGTCGTCCGAGCCGAGCCGGTCGAGGACGTCGCGAGCGATGCTCATGCCGGATCGCACGGCGAGGTCGGTCAGGGGCGTGCCGTCGGCGGCGTGGACGGGACCGCCGTCAACGCCCACCGTGAACAGCGGGACGTCGTTGCGCCACATGTCCCGCTGTTCAGCTTCGACGAACGCGGCCAACCCAGGCCGTCGCGCGACGTCAGCGCGGAGCCGGTCGAAGTGCCGCTGACGGTCTGCGGTGTCGCGCAGCAGGCTCGGGTGGAAGGAAGTGGACAACAGGAGGCCGTACACCATCGTGTCCCGCACGATGCAGCGGACGCGATCGCCCGAGAAGGCCGCGAGCGGGCCAGCCTCGTCGAGCAGTTCGGCGCGGTGGCGGACGAACACGTCGTACGTCGCGGCGAAGCCGGAGAGGACGTCCTCCAGGTGCTCGATCGGGCGGGGAGTCCGTGACTGCGCGGCGGGCTCAGCGAGCTGCGGCCTGAACTCGACGCGCATGCGATCGGTGCCCGCGTCCACGACCACGGCCTTGGGTTGTGCGGCGCCTGGGCGCGGCGCGACGGCGGACGACCCGAGACCAGCCACTTCCGTCGCGTCGGCGGGGCGGGCACCGACGGGCAGGAGACCGCTGAAGAGGACCGAGCCGTCACGCATGGCCGCGGCGGTCGCTTCAGCCGCGGAACCGGAGCCGGAGTTCATCGAGGGGAACAGCGGTTGGAAAACCGTCTCGATGTCGATGAGAAACGGACGTTCTCCGCAGACGATCACGTTCTCGACATGGCAGTCACCGGCGTGCACGAGGTAGAGGACCGCGAGCAGTCCGCCGTACCTGCGGAACAGTCGCTCAACTGATTCACCGGGCTCGCAGTCGGACGCTTCGACGAACTCCGTCCATCCGTACTCGCCGCGATTCAGGCAGCGCAGTGTCGGCAGCTCAGGCCCTGCGAGGCGTTCGTTCACCCACTCCAACAGAGCCTTGAAATGGACATCAGTGGCGAGCGGGCGCGGTTTGTACACGCATCGGAGCCCGCCCTCGAATTCCACGACCGAGACGGTCCGCGCACCGCCGTGGGGGTCGCCGAGCCCGAGCCGGACATCGACGACGGCACCCGGGTCCGCGCCCCCGGCGAAGCATTCGACCAGGTCAGGAAGGTCTCGGGCCAGCCGCTCGGCGAACTCGGCCGCCTGGCGGGCCCAGAGGTCGGTGACAACGGCCAGCTGCCGCTCGAGAACGGGATACCGGTCCAGCACCGACTGGCGCTCATCGGCCAGTTTGATCAAGAAATACGCGAATCTGCGCTCGCTGTCCTCGCCGTCGAGAGTGCCCCGCTCGCGAGCGTCGGCCAGCTCGGCGAGGCAGACCCGCTGCGCCATGCCGTTGAGCCTGCGCGCCAGATCGGGCAGCAGCATCTCCGCCCAGCGCCGCGCGTCGAGCACCGCGGGCGCTGTCTCCACCAAGCCCTCGTGCGCCCAGCCGATCAGCGGCTCGGCCAGCACCGCGAACGGTGCGGCCGTCCGGTCGACCAGTCGCGCACCGAGAACGCGGTGGCGATCCTCGACAACGATTGCGTCACCGCGCCCCCGGGCTTCGCTCATCGATCAGAAATCAGCGAGCGAGCAGCACTTCGGAAAGCCCGAGAGAAAAGTCGGACAGTTCATGGTCGGAAAAGCACCGGTCACGTCACTTTCCAGAGCGGACAGAACGGACAGCTCGGCTTCCACGTCGCCTGCGGCGGCGTGTGCACTGGTCGGCGCGTCAACAAGCTGAACGGACATTCAGGAGCACCTCTCACATTCGCATTGTGACCAAAACCCCAGGCAGCATGACGCAGCGGGACCCACCGCCGCAACCGATTCAGGTAAATCAAAATTCTCAACGTGCGTTGCGACTTCAATTCACGAACTGTTGAGTGCGTCGCGCTGTGCCGGAGTGAGGCGGTCAGGCGCGGCACCAGCTACGAACGCACCGTCCGCCAAGCGCAGGACGGCGACGGGGCCAGCTAGGTCGGGGCGTTGGTCGGCATTGCGAAGGGCTTCGGCTACGCGTTCCGGCGACCAGTCGAGCGCGGTGGACAGCTCGGCGACGGTGAGTGGGCGGGCCGCGTGCACGAGGGCGGCTAGGACGGTCAGGACGTCGCGCAGGACGGATTCGGTGAGGCCGCCACCGGTCATGTCGTCGCTGAGCTGCGCGAAGAACTGCGCCATCTTCGCCAAGCGGGCGCCGGTGGGCGTGGCGCGGTCGAAGACCTCGACGCCGCGCTGCGCCGTCTCGGCGAGCATCTGGTTCGTGCGGGCGCTGGTCATCCACGTCTGGAGCCAGACGTCGTCGTCGATGAGGTACCGCTCGCGCCCCCGCGACCCCTCGCGCTCGCGGCGGACGAGCTCGAGCCCTTCGAGGTAGGCCACCGACTTGGACACGGAGGCGGGGCTGACCGCGAGCTGCCGCACCAACTCGGCGGCGGTCAGGCTCCCGGAGTCGGCCGTGACCAGGGCGGTGAGCACGCGAGCGGCCATGCGGGGCACCCCGGTCCGGACCATCAGCTCGGCGAACTGCCCGGCGAAGTCGGTCATGGATCGCGGATCGCGTCCGTGCTGGTCAGCGGGTGGAGACGCCGCCGGGTGGAAGACCGGTTTGCGGCGCCTGGCCCTGGCCCAGGTGCTCGTGCGCGCCTGGTCGGCCCGGTACTCGGCGGCGCCTCCGTTGCGGGCCACCTCCCGGCTCACGGTGGAGGTCGGCCGCCCGAGCTGCCTGGCGATCTCGGCGAACCCCAGGCCGTCCACCAAGCCGGTCGCGATCTGCTCGCGCTCCTGATCGCTCAGCCTGCCGCCCGGCATCCGCGGTGCCTTTCCCTCGCTCGTCGGTGGGGAGAGTGTGCCGGTTTTCGGCGGCGACGGTCGGGTAGGCCCTCAGGAACACAGCCTGGAAGGAGACGAGGATGAGTCAACGCGTCGAGGTCCGGCCGATGGGTGCGCACGAGTTCGCCGCCCTGGTGGGCGAGGGTGACATCGCGACCCAGCACCGCGTGGTCGTGCCGGAAGAGCTCGCCGAGGAGCTGCGGGTGCAGGTGGCGCGGCCGGAGCTGACGGAGCGGCAGATCGTCGCCGAGGCGCTCGCCTTCCTCCTGGAGCACAAGCCCGCGACCGCGCTGCCGCACGACATCGACCTCGGTGGGGTGCACCGCGCCGACACGCGGTTCCTCCCGGACGTGCGCACGCGCCTGACGCGCTGACGTCCGGGAGGACCTCACCTCAGTAGTCGCTCGCGTGGCTCTCGATGACCCACAGCGTGCCGCCGGACGGTGACGCTGACTTCTTCTTGGCGTTGTAGCCGAGGGTCAGGAACGTGCCGGGCGCGATCTCGACGCTCGACGGGTTCGCCTGGTCGCCGTGGCCGGAGTTGTACAGCGGGAGCACCTTGCTCTTGGCCCACGTGGCGGTCGGGTTGCCGATCAGCATCCCGGATGTCGGACGGCCGGTGCGCGCCCTGTCGCCGTAGGTGAACAGCAGCTTCCCGCTTGCGGTCTTGAGCAGGTGGTGCGAGTTCGCGAGCACACCGGTGAAGCTCTGGTACGCGAAAACGGGCTTCGCGGTGTACGGGTTCCACCTGGCGATGATGGCCGGGGAGCCATTCCCGTTCTGCTCGGCGCGCACGACCGCGACGACGGTGTCGCCGTACTGGACGAAGCTCGGCTCCTGGTAGGCGCGGCCGGGCGGGTTGCTGTTGCCGATGATCTTGTGGGCCGAGCTGACCTGGAGCCGGGGATCGGCCGTGGGGCGCCAGGTCGCCTGGATGTAGTGCGCGCCGCCCGCAGGACCGCCGGTGTAGACCGGGATCAGCACCTGGTCGGTGTGCGTGCCGCGGTCGGCGAGCGCCAGCGGGCTGCCGTGGCTGTAGACACCGGTGGCGAGTCCGGGCGCGGTGAGCTGCACGGGGTCGGTGAACCGGGTCCAGCCCGGCTTCCACACCGAGTAGTAGACCTTGCCGCCCGGGACGAAGAACGTCATCACGACGCTGCCGTCCTGCATCTTGCCGAGCTTGGGGTCGCGGGTGTCGATCCCGTTCATCGAGCCGGGGTTGGCGAGCGCGGGGGCGGCCGCGCTCCACGTGCGGCCGTTGGCGCTGCCGAAGGACAGCCGGATCGTGCCGACCGTGCCCGCGTGCTCGGCGGCGCGGTGCCACACGGCCATCAGCCTGCCGTCGTTGAGCTTGACGACGTCGGGGAACCGGGCCTCGAACTCGCCGGGCTCCTGCACGATCTTCGCGACCATGCTGACGGCGGCCGTCGCGGGCTGTGCGGTGACCCCGACCAGCAGCACGGCCGCGAGCACGGCGAGAGTTCTCTTGATCACGCGGGCATCCTGGCCCACAACCGGCGCCGGGGAAAGCACTTCCTTGACCTCCAGCGCGCTGGAGGTCGCACGCTGCGCTGATGTCTTCTCCTCTGTGGTCCTCCGGCGGCTTCCGTCGCCTGTGGACGGTGGCGCTGCTGGGCGCGGTCAGCACGTGGGCGACGCAGGTCGCGCTGTCCGTCGGTGTCCTCGCGCACCACTCCGGGGCCGCGCTGGCCGCGGTCCTGCTGGCGGGGAACGTGCCGGCGCTGCTCGTCGGGCCGCTCGGCGGGGCCGTCGTGGACCAGGTGCGTCCGCACGTGGTGCTCCGCGTGGCGCTCCCGGCTCAGGCGGTGGGGCTCGTGGTCATGGCGGTCGCGATCGGCGGTTCGCTCGTCGCCACCGCGTTCGGCTATGCGGTGTTCCTGATCGCGGGGCGGTTCGCGGGACCGGCGGCGCAGCGGCTGCGGTACCTGGCAGCACCAGAATCCTTGCGGGGTAAGGCAAATGCCGCAATCGGCGCGGTGACGGGGATCAGCACGATCGGGCGCGGCGCTCGGGACGGTCAGCGTCGCCACGCTCGGGGCGTTCGCCGCGTTCCTGCTGGCCGCCGGAATGTGCGTGGTCGCGGCGGCGGTGGCGTGGCCGGTGCGCTCCCGCTCGGCTCGTGAGCGCGAGGAGGGCCAGCGGTTCAGGTTCGGTGGTGGGCTCGCGGCGCTGCGGCGGTACCCGCTCGCGCGGCGGATCGTGCTGGTGGGCATCGCCTGGGGGTTGGTCGGCGGCGGCTACGAGGTGCTGTTGGCGGTGTTCGCGACGCGGGTGCTCGGCGCGGACGGCACCGGGATCGGCCTGCTGTACCTGGTCGACGGCGTCGGGGTGCTCGTGGGCAGTCTGCTCGGCGGACGCGTGCCCGCGCACCGGCGACAGCTCGCGTTCACGATCGGCTACATCACGCAGGGTGCGCTGTGGACGCTGTTCGCGGCCAGTCCTGGACTGCTGACCGCGATGGCGGTGCTGTTGGGAATGCGCGTGGCGAGCGGCGTGGTCATCGCGCTGGACACCACGTTGCTGCTGGAGTCGGTGCCGGAGTCCTTGCACGGCAGGGTGTTCAGCATGCACGCGGTGAGCTACGGCGCCGTCCTGCGCGTCTCGCTGAGCGCGACCGGTGCGCTGCTGGGGGTCGTCGGCGCGCCCGCGCTCGTGGTGGCGGGCGGCGTCGGCTCGGTGCTGATCGGCCTGTTTTGGGCATATGCCGGAAGATCATCGCGTTGAAGTCCATTGTGGACAGACGTGGCGGGCGGACCGTAACCGCCGCTCCACAACCGCGTGAACGCCACTCGCATCCGGGTGAGCTTCCCCCGCGCCCCCACCGGACGTGGCTTACTGGCCTGCGATGGCGATGGAGAGGCGGTTCGAAAAAGCATGTCCTTGATGTCTCGCCTGAGTGCCCCGAACGCGACCGACGACCTGTCCCGGCTGGCGGCCGAGGTGCTGGCCGACAGGGGCTCGGCGCCGCCCGGTGAGCTGGCCGCGCTGCTGGAGGACCCACCTCGGGTGACCCCGTCCAGCCTGGTCTTCGTGACCGAGCAGCCGAGCATGCTGGGCATGTCCGCGGCCCAGCTGTCGTTCCTGCGCCCCGAACCGGCCGCGGTGGCGGAACCGGCGGCAGCGGATGACGACGAGATCCCGGAGCTGTTCTGCCCCGGCCCGGTGCGCGACAACCCGGAGCTCGGAGAGGAGGTCAACGAGCGGATGGTGGAGTGGGCCGAGCAGGTCGGGATCTACGAGGGCCGCTCGGAGCACCTGCGCTCGTGCGGCTTCGGCAGGCTGATCATGCTCACCCACCCCGGGACCGACGACGCGGACCGGCTGCTCGCGGCGACCAAGGTGGTCGTGGCCGAGTGGGCGGCGGACGACTACTACCTCGACGAGGAGGAGGTCGGCGCCGATCCTCGGCGGACGGCGGCGCGCTTCGGCATCCTCTACGGGGTGGTCGACCCGGTTCCGCTGCCGCACCGCTACGAGCACGAACTGCGGCGGCACATCGAGGAAGACCCGATCGCGCTGGCCTTCCGCAGCGGCATGGAGCACCTGGCGCGCTACACCTCGGTGACGCAGATGGCGCGCTTCCAGCACCAGATGTCGATCCTGTTCACCACGCTCGACCAGAACGCGAGCTGGCGGGTCACCGGGGAGCGGCCGCCGGTGTGGGAGTACCTGATGCACCGGCACCACAACAGCTACCTGCCGCCGATGATCCTGATCGACGCGGTCGCCGGCTACGAGCTGCCGCCGCAGGAGTTCTACGACCCGAGGGTGCGCGAGGCGTTCTCGATGGCGGGCATGGCGGCGGTGCTGCTCAACGACCTGCACTCGATGAGCAAGGAAGCCGACGACGACCTCAGCCTGCCGATCGCGCTCATGGAGCAGGAGGGCTGCACGCGCCGGCAGGCGGCCAAGCGCACGGTGGAGATCCACAACGAGCTGATGAAGCGCTTCGTGGCCGAGGCTGCGGCGCTGAGCCTGGTGGGTTCGCCGATGCTGCGGCGCTTCTTCGCCGAGACGTGGGCGTGGTGCGGCGGCAGCCGCGAGTGGCACGCCACCTCCCGCCGCTACCACGCCGACAAGGCCGAAGTGGCGTAACGGCAGCAACGGAGAAGGGGCCGCCCGGCTGGGCGGCCCCTTCTCCGTGCGGGTGGGTCAGATCCGGTCGGCGGCGATGAGCAGGTAGTGGAAGCTGCCCTCGCGGTAGGCCTTGAGGAACGGGGCCTCCACGCCGGTGGCGACCGAGGACTGCTCGCGCAGCTCCCAGTACGGGATCGCGGTCGGGGTCAGGTCGACAACGGCGATCGGCACCAGGTTGTTGGCCTGCATGGCCTTGAAGTACGCGCTGCGCGGGTGGATGTTGCACGTGTAGTGCTGGTCGATCTGGCTGACCGCCTTCGACCGGCCGCCGGTGACGTCGTTGTAGCAGCCGGTGATGGTGACGTAGCGACCGCCGACCT
This sequence comes from Allokutzneria sp. NRRL B-24872, assembly GCF_002155965.1. Lineage (GTDB taxonomy): Bacteria > Actinomycetota > Actinomycetes > Mycobacteriales > Pseudonocardiaceae > Allokutzneria. The sequence goes on along the minus strand of NZ_MUMH01000031.1, from coordinate 39,369 downwards.
CCAGTTGCCTGGCGTGTTCGGCGAACAGTTCGTGCAGGTCGACGTACATGGTGCTCTCGTTGTTCCAGATGGCCTTGCGCGAACCGGACTCGAAACCGGTGTCGAGCATGTTGCGGAAGTGGTAGCGCACGCGGTCGTCGACGCCGCGCTCCCGTGCTCGCGCGTTGGCGAAGGCGACCTGCTCCTCCGAGATCGAGACGCCATCGACCTCGCAGCCGAAGCGCAGGTTGGCCATGATGCTCGACCCGCCGCGGCCGCATCCGGCGTCCAGCAGCCGGTCGTGCGGCCTGACGTCGCCGAGGTGGTCGAGCAGGACGTCGGCCTGGGCGGTTTCCATCCGGTGCATTTCCGCGATCACCGCCTGGTCGCGGATCTCGGCGGGCGCCCGGAGCACGGCCGGGTCGTAGTCACCGAGGCCGTAGTGGTGGTGGTAAAGGCCATCGACGTCACCGAGGCGCAGGTTCACCGGGTCGCGCTCTTTGTTCCAGTACTCGGCGACCGAGCGCTGGTAGTCGCTGCGCAGCACGGGCTTGGCAGTGGCCGGGGAGTGCGTCGCGGTCATGCGTGAGCTCCTTCGAAGACGCGCTGGATTTATCGGGTCACGGCACAAAAGACACCATTGCGAAACAATTCTGAGATATTCGCACGGATTGACCCGAAGGCATTTCGAAGCTAGCCCGCATTTCTCGGGCAGTACAGTCACCCGAAGGTGTGAGGGCTTCATAAAAGCGATCAGAAGTAATTCGATGCTGCACTCGGGGGAAATACCGGAAGACTTCGTCACCTTCAGTGACAAATCTCTAGATCATCGCAGGTGGGAGGCTGCTGCACCGCCATTCAGGCGACAGGAGAAAACCGGTGCGGCCGAGCGCGAAACGCGACCGGGACCCCTCCCGGTCACCCTGGGTTCTGATCACGTCGACACGAACGACGGCTTTGAAGGAGCGCCCCTTGCGCAGCAGCACCAGGGCCGAGGTATTGCAGCTCGCCGAGACTGTCGTGCGGAACCTGTGCGCGCACAGCAATCTGCTGTGGCGGGTCGAGTGCGACATGCGGGCGCGGCTGCCGGCGATCATCCAGTGGGAAGCATCCGCGCTCGTGCCGGACATGGCGCGGCACGCGGTCGGCGAGGCGGCGCCGGACCCGGCGGAGCTCCAGCGCGTGGTCGAGGAGAAGGTGCGCGCGGGGCTCGCGGAGCTGATCCGCGCGGAGGCGGGCCAGCTCGTCCCCGGGCTCGCGGCCGAGGCCGTGGCGGCGGCGACGCCGGACGTGGGCGAGCTGCGGGAGGAGCTGACCCGGCACACCGCGATGAGCGCGGCCGGGACGGTGCGCGGGGAAGTGCTCAAGACGATCCCGGAGGTCGTGGCGACGTCGGCGGCGGAGGCGCTGAAGACGATCGGCGAGGCGCTGCGCGAGGAGCAGGCCAAGGCGATCGGCACGATCCGCGGGGTGGTGGAGCGGGAGGTCGACCAGCTCCTGGAGGAATTCACCCCGAACGTCGTGCAGGTCGTGCTCCCCGAGGGCGGGGTCATCGACCTGGGCACGGACTCGCACGCGGTGCTGCCGGACCTGCTGACCGCACTGCACGCGCGCTGCCACGTGCTCCTGGTCGGCCCGGCTGGCACGGGCAAGTCGATGCTGGCGAAGCAGGCAGCGCAGGCGCTCGGACTGGACTTCCAGGCGCTCTCGCTCGGGCCGACCACACCGATGAGCAAGGTGTTCGGGTACTTCGACGCGCACGGCACCTACCACGACACGCCGTTCCGCAGGGCCTTCGAGCACGGCGGGGTGATGCTGCTCGACGAGATCGACAACGGTCACCCCGGCCTGCTCGCGGAGCTGAACCAGGCGCTCGCGCTGGGCACCTGCGCCTTCGCCGATGGGATGGTGGTCGCGCACGCGGACTTCCGGCTGGTCGCGACGGGCAACACCTACGGGACCGGCGCGGACCGGAACTACGTCGGGCGGCAGACGCTCGACGCCGCGACGCTGGACCGGTTCGTGGTGGTGGACGTGCCCATCGACGAGAAGCTGGAGGAGCGGCTGGCGCTGCGGCACGCTCCGTCGCACCGGGACGCGGTCCGCGAACTGCTCCAGTTGGTCAGGGGGCTGCGCGCGAAGGCGGCGGAGAAGCAGCTGCCGGTGATGTTCTCCCCGCGCACGACGATCGATGGGGCGAAGCTCATCGAGGCGGGCGCCAGCACCGAGCAGGTGATGAGCTGGCGCGTGATCCGCGGACTGTCCCCGGCGCACCGCGGCGCTCTGGAACTGGAGTAGGGCGATGAGCGGATTCGTGCTCGCCCCGATGCTGTCGTGGCAGGAGTTCCTGGACGCGGCAACGGCTCGTCCGTCCACCGAGCACGGCAAGTCCCGCGGCTACACGACCGAGTGGGCGGGCGCGTCGTGGGAGGAGGCCGTGCGGCTCGGCCGGGACGGTTGGGCGGTCGCGCTGCGGGAGGCCGACATCACCGTCGGACAGCTGCGCGAGCGGGCCGGTCTCGACAGCGCGGTCACGATCTTGGAGCCGTCGTGGGACGTGACCGGCAGCGAGGTCGACGTCGGCGCCTACCTGTCCGGGGTGCCCGAGTGCATGGTGGACGCGGTGCCGAGGCAGGTCTCGCGGCGCGGCAAGGTGATCACCTTCCTGATCCCGATGTCGTACTCGTCGAAGGTCCGGCACGAGTGCATCGTCAACCGCGGCCTGGCTCTGGCCACGCTGTGCGCCGCGATCATCGAAGCGGGGCACAGCGTGGAGATCTGGTCCGGCGACGCGGGCCTGGTGAACCCGAGCACCCGGTACCGCGCGATGGTGCGGGTGATCAGCGCGGGCGAGCCGCTCGACGTGGGCAGGCTGATCTTCGCGACCGCGCACCCGGCGATGTGCCGTCGGCTGGCACTGGGGTTGTGGGACGCGCAGCCGAGGAAGGTGGCACTCGCGATGCGCGAGGCCGAGTACGGCTGGCCGCCTTTCGAGTGCCGGGCCGACGACCTCCCCGAGGGCATCACCGACCCGTACGTCTTCCCCTACCTCTCCGAGAACGACACCCAGTGGAACGACCTGGACACCGCGCTCGACTGGTGCCACCAGATGTTCGTCGAGCTGGGGCTCATCGAAGAGTGACGCGGGCGAGCGCCCCGGTCTCCAGTGCGGTCCAGATCGCGCGGTCCGGGCCGAGCGCGATTCCGTGCGGCTCGGAGCCGGGCGTCGGCAGGTCGTGCACCGCGATCTCGCCGCGCGTGGTGATGCGGCCGACGCGGTTCGCGCCCCATTCGGTGAACCAGAGCGCGCCGTCGCCGCCGCTGGTGATCGCGTGCGGGCGGGCGGATCGGTCGGGCAGCGGGAACTCGTCGATCTTGCCGTTCGTGCTGATGCGCCCGATCTGACCCGCGGCGATCTCGACGAACCAGAGCGCGCCGTCGGGACCTGCGGTGATGCCGACCGGGGCGGCTGCTTCGGTCGGCAGCGGGTGGACGGTGACCGTGCCGTTCACAGTGCCCTTGCCGTTCACGGCGATCCGGCCGATCGCGTTGGCCTGGTTCATCGCGAACCACAGCGCGCCGTCCCCGCCCGCGGTGATCGCGGAGGGGAACGCGCCGCTGACGGGGAGCGGGAACTCGGTGAGCTGGCCCTTGACGGTGAGCCTGCCGATCCGGTCGGTGCCGGTCTCGGTGAACCACAGAGCACCGTCCTGCCCGGCGGCGATGCCGAACGGCGCGCACCCCTCCGGCAGCGGGAACTCCGTGACGGCGCCCTTCGTGGTGATCCGGCCGACGCGGTGCGCCTGGTACTCGGTGAACCAGAGCGCGCCGTCCGGGCCCGCGGCGATGATGGTCGGGCCGCATTTCGCGTCCAGCTGGTGCAGGGTCGGCTCGGCGCCGGGTTCCATGCGGCCGATCTGCCCGCTGTGCACCAGCGTGAACCACAGCGCGCCGTCCAGGCCGGTGGTCAGCGCGTACGGGCCGCTGTCCGGGCCCGCGACGACGTGCTCTTCGATGTGGACGCTCATCAGCTCTTCTCCAGACCGTGCTCGGCGGCGACGCGTTCGATGTCGGCGGGGGTCCCTGCCATGATCGTGCGGGCGTTGGCGGTGACCAGCTCGGCGGGCCAGTCCCACCACGCGGCGCGGCGCAGGCGGTCGACGTCGGCCTCGTCGAAGCGCCGCCGGATCGGTTTGGCCGGGTTCCCGCCGACGATCGTGTACGGCGGCACGTGAGCGGTGACGACCGCACCGGCCGCGATGATCGCGCCGTCCCCGATGTGCACGCCGGGCATGACCACGGCCTGGTAGCCGAACCAGACGTCGTTGCCGACCACGGTGTCGCCCCGGCTCGGCATGCCGGTGACGATGTCGAGGGTCCGCTCGGCCCACTCGCCGCCGAACATCGTGAACGGGTACGTGGACACGCCCATCGTGGGGTGGTCGGCCCCTGCCATCAGGAACCGCGTTCCGGAGGCGATCGCGCAGTACTTGCCGATCAGCAGCCGCTCCGGCCCGTAGCCGTAGAGCACGTTGCGCTGCTCGAACGCGGTCGCCCCGTCCGGGTCGTCGTAGTAGGTGTACTCGCCGACGACGATCTTCGGGGAGCTGACCAGCGGCTTCAGGAACACGACGCGCTCGTGCTCGGCCAGCGGGTGGACGGTCGTCGGATCAGGTGACACGCGGTGTCCTTTCGTGGAGCTCGTCGCGCGGCCCAATCTGCCTCAACCGCCGCGCGAACGGGTCGGATTTTCGGTCGTCACTCCGGCATGAGGATCGTGGAGAGGATGCGGCGGGTCCGCCCCTCGCCCGGGTCGCGGTCGGCGAAGTCGGCGATCAGGTCACCGAGCCGCTGCTGGAACTCGGCGTACTCGGCGTCGGTGACGCGGAGCGCGGCCTGGCGGAACGCGATCCCGTCCCGCATCGGGTCGACGTCGTCCCGCTCCAGGTAGCGGTCCATGTCGCCGGTGATGCCCGCCAGGTAGACGGTGAACATCGTGCGCAGCTGGTCAGGGCTGATCCGGTCGGTCTCGGGCTCCGGCATGGCCAGTTCGTAGGTGCGCTCCACGGTCCCCCGCACCTTGCGCTCGCCGACCACGCGCAGCACCTCGGCCTTCACCAGCACGCCGACGTGCCGGTAGAGCGTGGTGTGCGGGACGTCCGGCAGCCGCTCGGCGAGATCGGCCGTGGTCAGGCGGCGCCCGATCAGCGCCTGGGCGATGCGCCAGCGCACGGGCTGGTGCAGCAGGTCGGTCAGGGACGGCCGGTCAGCGGGCACGCTCGCTCCCATTGATTCCAAATGTGGTATTAATACTGGTGTTGGAATCAGCCTAGGAGGGGAGCGGGCCATGGCGGTGCTTCGGGTCGGCGACACGGCGGTGCGCGTGGAACTGCGCTGGTGGGAGCGGCCCTTCGCGGGCTGGCGACGGCGGGTGGAAGTCCCGCTGACCGCGATCGGGGACGTGGAGCGGGTCGAGCACCCGACGCGGCGCGCGGCCACGCCCGGCGGTCGCTCCGGCGCGGTGGTCACCGGCGTGCTCAAGGTCGGGCGCTGGGGCGTCGGCACGCGCACGAGGCAGTTCGTCAGCGTCCGCCGAACCGTTCCGGCCGTGCGGATCACCACCGACCGCGCGGTCGTCGGCTACGACGAACTGCTGGTCAGCACGCCCAACGCGGAGGACGTCGTCGCGGTCCTGAGCCGATGACCACCCGGAAGAAGGTCGGCGTCGCGGCGCTCGTGCTCGTCGCTCTGCTCGTGGGCTGTCTCGGCGTCGTGGGCGTGCTGCGCTCGCGGACGCTGACCTTGCCGCAACCAACGGGTCAGCACCCGGTCGGCCGCACGATCACGACGGTGCCGGGCGGGAGCGCGGCCGCCGACGAAGCACTCCGCGCCGCCTGGATCTGGTACCCGGCCGAGCCCGGGTCCGCGCCGCTCGCGGAGTACGTCCCGGACGGCTGGCACGGCTCGTTGCCGCCGACCGTGGGCCTCGGCTGGCTGCTCCAGGACGTTGACGCGGTGCGGCCATGGGCTCGCCAGGACGCCAGGCCCGCCGCGGGCAAGCACCCGCTCGTCGTCATGGCGCCTGGTTTCCAGAACGCGCCGTGGATGTACAGCTCGTGGGGTGAGGAGTTGGCGAGTCGCGGCTACGTCGTGGCGCTGCTCGTGCCCGTGTCGACGCCGGCGCGAGTGGTCGACGGCCAGCGCCGGAGCACGCCCGACGCGGCAGAGCCGCCGAAGCCCGCCGAGATCGACGAGCTGATCCGACAGCAGGCAGCCGACATGAACGCGCTCGCCTCGGCGATCGGGGGCGAGCACTACCGGGCCACGTCGTCGAGCACGGCGCGCATCGGCAGCCCGCTCGCCGGGCACGTCGACCTCACGCGGACCGTTTTCGCCGGTCACTCGCTTGGCGGGAGTGCGGCGGTGCTGGCGTGCGCGGGGCGGACGGACTGCGCGGGCTCGATCAACTTCGACGGGCCGCAACCGGTGCTGCCGCCGGGCTTGGTCGCGAAACCGGGCCTGCTCATCGGGTCCGACCGATCGTGCGCGGCCGTGTCACCGTGCTCGCCGGAAGGACAGTCCGAGGAACACGTTCGCTGGGTGCAGGAGCGGCGCACAACGACACCGCCGACGTGGACGGCGACGATCACCAGCGCCGGTCACAACGGTTTCGGCGACACAGCGTTCTACTTCGCCGCTCCGCCTGTCAGTGGGCTCACCGGAACGGGCACGATCGCGCCGGAGCGCATGCACGCGGCGGTCACGGCGGTCTTCGGGGCGGCGATCCCGGCCTTGCGGGACGGGAAGAGCCCTCGGCTCGACCTGCCTGATCTGACTACGACGATGCGATGACCGCGAAGCCGCACACCAGGAACATCGTGACCACGACGGTGATGGGGAGGATGTGCTTCTTCAACGTTGCTCCGTAGGCGAGAGGCGGGTGGCCGCGACGGATCGACGCACGACTAATCGTCACCCATCCGTGGGACCTTGAGGGGAATTCAAGCACCCGCGAGCAGCCCGCCATGACCGGTATGCGCCCCTTGTCCCGGAACACTGACCGCCGCGCAGTCGTGAACTCCGCTCGCGATTCTGGGCGCGAACGCGTGTGCCGCTGACCACTGAGGGTCAGCGGCACACAGCGGTTTCAGGCGACCGGGGTGGGGGTTCGACGGGCTTGGGTCATGGGGCGTGCGGCAGGCGTGGTGTTGGTGCTGCGGAACCCGCGCAGGCGCAGGCTGTTGGTCACCACGAACACCGACGACAGCGCCATGGCCCCACCGGCGATCATCGGGTTGAGCAGCCCGGCCGCCGCCAACGGCAGCGCGGCGACGTTGTAGGCGAAGGCCCAGAACAGGTTCGTCTTGATGGTGCTCAACGTCTTGCGCGCCAACCTGATCGCGTCCGCCGCGGCCCGGAGATCGCCGCGCACCAACGTGATGTCACCGGCCTCGATCGCCGCGTCCGTCCCGGTGCCCATGGCCAGCCCGAGATCGGCTCGCGCGAGCGCGGCGGCGTCGTTCACGCCGTCGCCGACCATCGCGACGACCTTGCCCTCGGCCTGGAGCCGCGCGACGACGTCGACCTTGTCCTTCGGCAGCACTTCGGCGATCACCTCGGTGATGCCGACCTCAGCGGCCACCGAGCGAGCCACGGCCTCGTTGTCGCCGGTGAGCAGCACCGGGGACAGCCCGAGCGCGCGGAGCTGCCGGATCGCCTCGGCGGAGGTGTCCTTGACGGTGTCGGACACCACGAGCACGGCCCTGGCCTCGCCGTCCCACCCGACCGCGATGGCGGTGCGACCGGCCGACTCGGCGGCTGCCTTGGCTTCAGCGAGCGGTGCGGGCAGGTGCTGGCTCCACTCCTCCAGCAGCGCGGTGCGACCGGCGATCACCGCGCGGCCGTCCACGATCCCTTGCACACCAAGGCCTTCGACGTTGGTGAAGCCCTCGACCTCGGGGAGTTCACCGACGCGCTCGCGAGCGCCCTTGGTGATCGCTTGGGCGATCGGGTGCTCCGAAGCGTTCTCCAGCGCACCGGCCAGGCGCAGCGCCTCGGCCTCGTCGACCCCGGCGGTGTGCACCCCGACGAGCGCCATCCGCCCGGTGGTGACGGTGCCGGTCTTGTCCAGCACCACGGTGTCCACGGCGCGCGTGGACTCCAGCACCTCCGGCCCCTTGATCAGGATGCCGAGCTGCGCTCCCCTGCCGGTGCCCACGAGCAGCGCGGTCGGCGTCGCCAGGCCGAGCGCGCACGGGCAGGCGATGATCAGCACGGCAACGGCCGCGGTGAACGCGGCGCCCGCCTCGGCTCCACCACCGAGCCAGAAGGCAAGTGTGCCAACGGAAAGCGCGATCACGACGGGCACGAAGACCGCCGAGATCCGGTCGGCGAGGCGCTGGGCCCTGGCCTTGCCGTTCTGCGCGTCCTCGACGAGCTTGGCCATCTGGGAGAGCTGGGTGTCCGAGCCGATCCTGGTGGCGCGCACCACGACGCGACCGCCCGCGTTCACCGTCGCGCCGACCACCGAGTCGCCGGGACCGACCTCGACCGGGACGGACTCGCCGGTGAGCATGCTCGCGTCGACCGCGGAGGAGCCCTCCTCGACAACGCCGTCCGTGGCGATCTTCTCGCCGGGGCGGACCACGAACCGGTCCCCGACCGCGAGCTGAGCCGTGGGGACGCGGATCTCCTTGCCATCACGCAGAACCGCGACGTCCTTCGCGCCCAACTCCAAGAGCGCGCGCAGTGCCGCGCCCGCCCGTCGCTTGGAGCGCGCCTCGAAGTAGCGCCCGGCGAGGATGAACGTCGTCACCCCGGCGGCGACTTCGAGGTAGATGTTGCCCGCGCCGTCGCTCGGAGCGATCGTCAGCTCGAAGGGGTGCGTCATGCCGGGCGTGCCCGCCGTGCCGAACAGCAAGGCGTACAACGACCACAGGAACGCGGACAGGGTTCCCATGGAGATCAGGGTGTCCATGGTCGCGGCGCCGTGGCGCAGGTTCGTCCACGCCGCGCGGTGGAACGGCCAGGCCGCCCACACCAGCACGGGTGCCGCGAGCGTCAGCGAGATCCACTGCCAGTAGGTGAACTGCAACGCGGGCACCATGGCCATCGCGACCACCGGGACGGACAGCACGACCGAGCCGGTCAGCCGCTGCCGCAACGCCCTCAGCGGATCGTCTTCTTCTTGCACAGCAACGATTTCCGGCAAGGACGCGGAGTAGCCCGCCGCTTCGACCTGCTCGATGAGCGCGGCCGTTCCCGTGCCCTCGGGGAAGACGACCTTGGCCTTCTCGGTGGCGTAGTTGACGGTCGCGGTGACGCCGTCCAGCTTGTTGAGCTTGCGCTCGATCCGGTTGGCGCACGAGGCGCAGGTCATCCCGGAGATGGAGAGCTCGATCTCGTCAGTGCCCATGGGGTTCCGCCTCCTCGTGCGACTGCGCGGCACCGGTGTTCACGGTGAACTCGGCGGTGCGGACCTGCCCGGCGTGCTGGAAGTCCAGGAACAGCCGGTAGGAACCGGCGGTCGGGACCTCGGCGAAGAACGTGATCTTCGGCCCGGGCGCGGTCTTGCCGTCGCCGGGCGAGCCGTCGGGGTGCACGTGCAGGTACGCCAGGTCTCCCGAGCGCAGCGCGACGAGGTGCCCGTACGCGCCGAGGTAGGGCTGGAGGTCGGTGACCTCGCGGCCGTCCTTCTTCACGGACAGCGTCACCTTGGAGGAGCGCCCGGGAACCAGCTCCCCGTCCAGCCGCACCTCGTATCCGTCCACTGTGGACTTGCGAGAGGGCTTGTGGACCTCGGGCTGGTAGTCCCCCGCTGCCGACACGTCGGTGCCGAGCGTGAGCCCCTTCGCCCCGGTCGGCGCGAAGTCGGCGAAGACGCGGTAGCTGCCCGCGCGCGGCAGGGTCAGCGGGACGCGCCAGGTGCCGTCCTGGTCCAGCTCCGGGTGCACGTGCTGGAAACCGGCGGTGTCCCTGCGGACGACGATGAGGTGCATCCGCTTCTCGTGCTCGACGTCGAAGCGGGTCACCGGAGCGCCGTCGGGGCCGAGGACGCGGAAGGAGAAGGTCTGGGCGGTCCCGGTGCGCAGCGTCGTGTCGGTGGGCGCGAGGGTGTATCCGCCCCTGGACGACGCCAGCCCGCCGGGCTGGTCGGTTTGCGCGGCCTCCGCGACAGTGCCGCTGTGGCCGTCCCCGTGCCCGGCGTTCCCGCCGCCGGGCGCTCCGCCGGGGCCGGGCGCGTCGGACTGCGCTCCGGCCGGGGCGGCGAAGGGACCGACAGCGGTTCCGGCGGCCCAGGCGCCCGCGGCGACCAGGGCGAGCGCCGCACCGTAGGCGGAGAGCTTCGCTGCTGTGTTCATGTCGAGTCCTCTGTGCTCGATCTGGGATTGCTTGGTAGGTGGGTCAGACCAGGGAGTACCCGGCCTCGTCGACCGCGGCACGCACCGCGTCGACGCTGACCGGCTCGGTGCTGGTCACGGTGACCGCGCCGGTGGGGAGGTCGACGGCGACGCCGGTCACCCCGTCGATCGCGCCCACCTCCTCGGTGACCGACGCGACGCAGTGCCCGCAGGTCATGCCGGTGACGGTGTAGGTCGCAGTGGTGCCGCTCATGGTGCTCCCCTTCATCAGGACCGGACGAGGCGGGCGATCGCCTCGCTGGCCTCACGGATCTTGGCTTCGGCGCCCTCGCCGCCCTCGGCGATGGCGTGGCTGACGCAGTGCTTGAGGTGCTCGTCGAGCAGACCGAGGGAGACCGCCTGCAACGCCTTGGTGGCCGCCGAGATCTGGGTGAGCACGTCGATGCAGTACTCGTCGTTGTCGACCATGCGCTGCAGGCCGCGGATCTGGCCCTCGACCCTGCGCAGGCGCTTGAGGTAGTCGTCCTTGCCCTCGGTGTATCCCCGCATGCCCTCATTGATACCCCAGGGGGGTAGGGTGGTCAAGGTACGGGGAGGGGGTATGCCCGCGCTCACACGAAAAGGGCCGGGCCCCCGATCGGGTGCCCGGCCTTCGTTCGGCGGTGCGATCACCAGCAGACCCCGGCGCCCGGGTCGCAGACGCGGTGGCGGATGTGCCCCTTCGAGGTGAGCCCCTGGAAGCCGGTGCCGGTGATCTCGTTGGAGGTCTTGGTCATGGTGGCGGTCCAGCCGGTGGAGTCACCGACGACGCGGAAGCAGAAGTAGGAGTTGCACTCGTCCTTCACCCGCGACGCGGCGGCCTCGGCGTTGGCCACGCCCGGCACGAATGCCAGGGCGAGCGCGAGAATCGCACCCTTGGCAAAAGAAGACTTCTTTCCCCCAGATCAAACACATCAAGAGACAGGACGGGGCGGAACGTGGCCAAGCGGCGCGGACTTTCGTATTCCGGTTCAGCACTGACTGAAACGTGGAATTCGCCCTAGTATCGGATGATGCTCTCCGAGGTGCAGGCGTGGCTGGAGCCGAAGGCCGATGACATGGCCGAACTGCTGATCGAACTGATCGCCATCGACTCCGAGAACCCGCCAGGACGCGAACTGGGCCGGTGCGCGCGGGCGGTCCGCGACGCCATGGCCGCGCTCGGCATGGACCCAGAGATCGTCGAGCTGGCGCCCGCGCGGGAGCTGGAGGAGCCGGGCATCGTGCGCGGAGAAGTGGGCAGCGGGCACAGGACGCTCTACTTCCACGGGCACTTCGACGTCGTTCCGGCGCAGGACCGCGCGCAGTTCACCGCTCAGCGGCGGGACGGCCGGATCATCGGCCGGGGAAGCGCGGACATGAAGGGCGGCATCGTCAGCATGCTCTACGGCGCGGTCGCTGCGCGGGAGCTGGGGCTGCTCGGGGACGGGCGGATCGTGCTGAACCTGGTCTGCGACGAGGAGACGGGCAGCGTCACGGGCGCGGGCCACCTCCGCGAGGCGGGCCTGATCGATCCGGGAGCGCTGGCGATGGTGACGGCGGAGCCGAGCGGCGGGGCGATCTGGAACTCCGCGCGGGGCGCGCTCTCGCTGCGGGTGGACGTGCGCGGGGTTGAGGCTCACGTCGGGCACGCCGATCGGGGCGTGAACGCGTTCCAGCACATGCTGCGCATCGCGCGGCCGGTCGAGGAGTACGCGCGGGAGATGACCGCGAAGGGCTCGATGCTCGTGGTCGGCGGGCTGTTCGGTGGCGGGTCGAACTTCAACGTGGTGCCGGGCTCGGCGTTCTTCACGGTGGACGGGCGCTTCCAGCCGGACGTGGACCTCGACCGCGAACGCGACCACTTGACGGGCGTCGTCAAGGAGGCGGCGGCGGAGATCGGCGCGGACGTCTCGGTGGAGGTCACGCAGCAGCAGCCGCCCGCGAGCACGGATTTCGCGCACCCGGCGGCCACAAAGCTCGCGGAGGTCGTGCGGGAGGTCGACGGCGACGCGCGCTTCGAAATGTGCGCGGGAATCTTGGAAACGCGGTGGTACAGCCAGCTGGGAATTCCCGCGTTCGGTTATGGAGCCGGGCTGCTCGATGTCGCGCACGGCCCGCACGAATACGTCGACGAAGCCGCGATGCGCCGGTGCGCGGCCGTGTACGCGCTTTACGCCGCGCGGATGTTCAGCTCCTGATCCGGTCGAGCACCGCTTCGACGTGCGGGCGGACTCGGGCTTTCAGCTCGTCGTCCCAGTGCTCCTCGGAATAGTGCCGGTGCAGGTACAGCTCCTTGGCGTGCCGCAGAACGGGGCGGTGCTCAGCCGGGAGCTGGGTGAGCGCCCAGTCCGCCGCGGCGTCCTTCGACCTGATCTCGCCGGTGGCGAGCGTGGTCCACACGCGCGCCAGGGTCAGCACGACGTTGCGGGTGTCGCCTTCGAGATCGTTGAGCAGATCGGGAACGCCCGCCAGGCTCGCGCGGACCACGTCGGCTCGCGGAACGGGATCGAGCACCTCCGCCGCAGGTGGGCCGAAGAGGGCGTGGTCGCCGTTGAGGGCCACCGTCAGGAGGACGGCGAGGTCGGGCATCGGGGCCGCACGAGGCATCGCACCGGCCTCGAACTCGGCGCGAAGCCACTCGCCGTAGAGGAAGTCGCAGGTCGGCGGGTACCGCCACGGCCGAACCCCGGCCTGGACGACGACGATCAGCTCAACCGGGCGCGCACCCCGCGCGCTGAGCAGGCCGTCGAGCAGCGCGCGCCGTTCGCGGTCGTCCATGCTCCGCCGGGTCACCACGAGCACGTCGACGTCGCTGGCCGGTTTGACGCCGCCGAGCACGCAGGAGCCGTGCAGGTAGGCGCCGATCACCTCGTCACCGAGAACCGCGCGGGCCAGACGCGCGATCTCGTGGGCCTGGTCGATCACGGCTTCGCGGCCAGCCACTCCGGGGCGAGCACCGACCAGACCTCGACGTCCTTGCGCACGCCCCGGTGCGGGTAGCTCTCGCGCAGCACACCGTCCTTGGTCATCCCGAGCCGCCGCGCGACGGCGATGCTGGAGGTGTTCTCGCTGGCCACGCACCACTCGACGCGGTGGATGCCGCGCTCCGCCACGAGCCAGTCGATCATCAGGCGGGCCGCCCTGGTGACGAGCCCCTTGCCCACGGCGGAGGGCTCCAGCCAGCACCCCACCTCGGCGACGCCCCTGGGCACGTCCATCGTCCGGACCAGCACTCCGCCGACGAGCGTGCCGTCCAGCCAGATGCCGTCGATGCGACCGGTGTCGGCGGCCACGCGCTCGGCGTAGGCGTGGAGGAGCGCGCGGCTCGACGCCAGGTCGGTGACCGCGTCGGCGAACCCGATGTGCTCGCCGATGTGCTCGCGACCGCGATCGACGTTGGCCAGGAGTTCTTCGGCCCGCCACGGCTCCAGCGGGCGCAGAAGGGCTCCGTCCGCACCGAGGGATGTCGCGTACATGCAGTTCCTCCGACTTCGAAAACCATTGCGCCGCAAGGATTCTGACATGAAGTTCGGCGCAGTCCGAAACGAGTTCCGGGCCGTGCAACCCGGTGGTCGCCGGTGGCGTCTTGGTCGGCACACCACCTCGGAACAACCGTCTCGAAAGGACACCTGGATGCGCATCACCCTCACCCGCGCGGGCGCCGCCGTGCTGGCCGCTTCGGCACTCGCGCTGGCCGCCACCGGACCGGCATCGGCTTCCGCCGGGAACGTGCTCGGCCCGGACGGCTTCGGTCCGATCAAGGTCGGCATGAGCCTGGCCGACGCGCTCGCGACGGGCAAGGTCGGTGAGCCGGTCGGCGGCAACGAGCTGTGCCGCGGCTACAAGTGGGCGTACTCCCCCGGCCCGGTGCTCACCATCTCCAAAGCGCACGGCGTGTACTCGATCCCCGGCACTGCGCCGGGCACGCGCACCCCGGAGGGCGTCGGCCTCGGCTCCACCGCCGCCGAGGTGAAGAAGGCCTACCCGAAGGCCGTTGACGGCTGGCAGAACGGCGTCGCGATCATCACGACCGCCACGCCGCAGAACCCGGCCAACCGCTACCTGTTCGGCACCAAGGAGGGCAAGGTCGTCGGCTTCGCGCTCCAGGCAGTGAACGCACGCGACTGCGCGGCGGGCTGACCGGTCCTGACGACGAGGTGGGTGCCGTGCGCGCGGCACCACCTTGGCAGGATCTGCGGTCATGACGACTGACTCGCCGACGGCCGCCCGGCGGCTCGCGAAGGCCGTGACCGAGGTGCTGAGCCCCTACGTGGTGCTCGCGGTCCTGGCGTTCACCGCGGGCGCCCTTCCCGGGCCGCAGCGCGCGGAGTCGCTGTGGTGGGCCGCCGCGCTGACGCTCGGCAGCTGCGTCATCCCCTACATCGCGATCGTGCGCGGCGCCCGGCGCGGGCGGTGGGACGGCCACCACGTCAACGACCGCGCGGGGCGCCTGATCCCGCTGGTGATCATCACTGTGTCGATCATCGTGGTGACCGTCGCCATGGGGGTCACCGGAGCGCCAGCGCACATGTTCGCGCTCGGGCTCGGCGAGGTCGTGCTGATCGTCGTCCTCGGCCTGATCACCGTGCTGGGCAAGTGGAAGGTCAGCGTGCACGCGGCCGTCGGCGCCGCCACCGTGGTGATCGTCGTGGTGCTCTACGGCGCCGTGTGGCACCTGCTGTGGCCGCTCGTGGTGCTGCTGGGGTGGTCCCGCGTGGAGCTGGAGGACCACACCCTGGCGCAGGTGCTCGTCGGCACCGCGCTCGGCATCGCCTTCCCCGCCGTGCTCTACCCGCTGATGCTGTAGTCCGTTGAGTACCACCGGTTCGGGCGCATGCGGAACGTGGTGATCTTCGCGCCCTCCAGGGACTTGAGGAAGTCGTCGGCGGCTTCGCCAGCCAGGTAGCGGCGGGCCAGCTCCTCGACCTCCGCCCACGGCGTCTCGTCGTCGACGGAGACCACCGGCCCGGAGACGCTGACGTAGCGGTACGGCGGGTTCTCGTCCTGCACCACCAGGGTGAACTCGCGCGCGGCGTCGATCAGGCGGAACTTCAGCGACTCCGGCGCGGTCTGCACGAGAACGTCCCCGCCGGGCTCGTAGCCGTACCAGACCGGAACGGCCAGCGGCGGGCCTTCGCGGCGCGCGATGCTGATCACGCCGACGTGCACGCCCGCCAGGAACTCCTCGCGCTTGGACTCACTCATCACAGCCATGCGCCCAGTCAAGGCCATCGGGTGGTGGTGGGCCATGCGAGCGCGTCCGCGATTGATGTGCGCGCGTCTGCGGCGTAGAAAAACTTCGGCGCAGAAAAAGTTCGGGTGGCGTGTCCACGGAGCCCGGTCCCGTTCGTAGTGGTGGTGACGACACACCAACGCTGAGGAGCACGAGATGAAGTACATGCTGTTGATCAACGCGGGTTCGGTCGACGCGAACGGCGGGGCCGCGGAGTGCTCGGTCGAGGACTGGATGGCCTACGACAAGGAGGTCCAGGAGTCAGGAGTCCTGGTGTCCAGCGAGTCGCTGGCCGACCTGGTCACGGCCACCACCGTGCACGTCGGCGAGGACGGGAAGCGCCTGGTCACCGACGGTCCGTTCGCGGAGGGCCGCGAGGTGCTCGGCGGCTTCTACGTGATCGACGTGCCGGATCTGGACGCGGCGCTGGACTGGGCGGCGCGCTGCCCGGGAGCGCGCGGCAGCGGCTCGATCGTGGTGCGGCCCATCGCCGACTTCGGCGCCTGAGGTGGCGGACGACGCGCTGACCTCGGTCGAGGGCGTGTTCCGGGAGGAGCACGGCCTGCTGCTGGCGGCGCTCGTCCGCCGCTTCGGCGATCTGGACCTGGCCGAGGAGGTCGCCTCGGAGGCCATGGAGATCGCGCTCACCCGCTGGCCGGTCGACGGGGTCCCGCCCAATCCCGGGGCGTGGCTGATGACCACGGCGCGGCGCAGGGCGGTCGACCGGCTGCGGCGGAGCAAGGTCTACGCGGAGCGGCTGGCGGTGCTGCGGGTGGAGGCCGAGCGGGCCGATCCGGCGCCAGCCGCCGATGTCGGGGGCGGCCTGCCCGACGACCGGTTGCAGCTGTTCTTCACCTGCGCGCACCCCGCCCTGCCCGCCGAGGACCGCCTCGCGCTGACCCTGCGCTGCCTCGCCGGGATGACCACGCCCGAGGTGGCGCGGGCGTTCCTGGTGCCGGTGGAGACCATGGCCAAGCGGATCACCAGGGCGAAGAAGAAGATCCGCGAGGCGCGCATCCCGTTCCGCGTGCCCGGTGCCGACGAGCTGCCGGAGCGCCTGCCCGGCGTGCTCCAGGTGGTGTACTCGATCTTCACCGAGGGCTACGCGGCCAGCTCCGGCGAGCAGTTGCAACGCCTGGACCTGGCCGAGGAAGCGATCCGCCTGGCCCGCATCCTGCGCTCGCTGATGCCCGCCGAGCGCGAGGTCTGCGGGCTGCTCTCGCTGATGCTGCTGGTGCACGCCCGCCGTGACGCGCGCAGCGGGGTCGACGGCGCGGTGGTGCTGCTGGAGGAGCAGGACCGCACCCGGTGGGACCGCGCGATGATCGAGGAGGGGACCGGCCTGGTGGAGGTGGCGCTGACCGGCGGGCGCCCCGGCCCGTACGGCGTGCAGGCCGCGATCGCCGCGCTGCACGACGAGGCCGCCGACCTCGACAGCACCGACTGGCCGCAGATCGTTGCGCTCTACGACGTGCTGCTGGCGCTGCTGCCGTCGCCGGTCGTCGCGGTGAACCGGGCCATCGCGGTGGCCATGCGCGACGGTGCCGAAGCCGGGCTCGCGCTGCTCGACG
Organism: Allokutzneria sp. NRRL B-24872; assembly: GCF_002155965.1. Classification (GTDB taxonomy): domain Bacteria; phylum Actinomycetota; class Actinomycetes; order Mycobacteriales; family Pseudonocardiaceae; genus Allokutzneria. Next base: position 22,204 of record NZ_MUMH01000031.1, on the reverse strand, counting down.
AGCTGGCCGACGAGCCGCAGCTGCGCGCTTACCACCCCTATCCGACCGCGCGGGCCGAGCTGCTGCACCGGCTCGGGCGCGAGGAGGAAGCCGCGTCCGCCTACCGGCGAGCGTTGGAGCTGGCCGGAACCGAACCCGAGCGCGCCAGTCTGCGGCGCAAGCTGGACGGAGTCGCGGAGTGAGCAGTTGGGACCTGGCCGCTGCGGGCTACGAGTCCTATTACGTCCCGCGATTCGCCCCGTGGGTGGACACGGCCGTGCGCGCCGTCACCGCCACCGAGCTCCCGGACGGCCCGGTTCTGGTGCCGTGCTGCGGCACGTTCCCCGAACTCGATGCATTGGTGAAGTCCTTTCCTGACAAGGAGATCGTCGGCATCGACCTCTCCGAGGGCATGCTCCGCATCGCCCGCGAACGCGCTTCGGGACAGCCGCGGGTGCGCTTGGTCCACGGCGACGCCTCCGTGCTCACCGAGTGGGCGGGGCGGTGTGCGGCGGTGGTGTCGGTGTTCGGGCTCCAACAGCTGCCCGAGCCGGACGTCGGTCTCCGTTCGTGGGCTTCGGCGTTGCGTCCCGGTGGTCGGCTCTCCGTGGTGTTCTGGCCGGGCAACATCGAGTCCGAAGGGCCGTTCGCGTTGCTGTCCAAGGTTCTCCGCGCGCGGGTACCCGCCGGCGACCGCTCGTGGGAACAGCGGCTCACGGTGGACGGAGTGGAGCGCGACGAGTTCGTGGCGCACGCGATGTCCCACCCCGGTGCGGCGGAATTCTTCAGCGCGCACACCGAATCCGGGCCGATGCGCGCGTTGGCCGAAGCTCGTGGGCCGGAGTTCGTGGCCGACCTGCGCGCGGAGTTCCTGAGCCTGGCTCCGTCCGGTGAGTGGCACCACCGGCCGCGCGCGCGGCTCATCGTCGCCAACCGTCCATAGTGGACACATCGGCTGAGGCCGAAACGTCCCTTGCACCAAGGCAAATCACGTGGTGACCTAGCGCCATGAAGAGCCACGTCGTCGGTTCGCTGCTCCGCCCGCAGGCCCTGCTCACCGCTCGCGAGCAGCACGCCGCCGGTCAGCTGTCCAGCGAACGGTTGCGGGAGCTGGAGAACGAGGCCGTCGACGTGGCGATCGCCTTGCAGGAGGCGGCCGGGATCGACGTCGTCACCGACGGCGAGCAGCGGCGCGGCGTGTACTTCGACTCGCTGGCCGGGGTGCTCGACGGCATCACGCCGGTGCTGCCCGGGCAGAGCGAGGTGCTCGACGCGATGGTGGGCGCGGACGCCTGGCACACCGAGGAGTCGGCGACCGAGCTGTCCGACCTGGAGGCGAAGCTGCTCATCACGGGCAGGCTCGCGCGGCGGGAATCCCTTGCGCTGCGCGAGTTCGAGTACGCCAGCCAGCGCGCGAAGCACCCGCTCAAGGTGACGTTGCCGTCGCCGAGCAGCATCGCGCTGGTGTTCTGGTCCACCGAGCACTCCACCGCCGCCTACCGCGACGTGTCCGAGGCGATGGACCACGTCGCCGAGCTGCTGCGCGAGGAGATCTCCGCGCTGGCCGCGCACGGGTGCCGCTTCATCCAGGTGGACGCGCCCGACCTGACCTTCCCGATCAACGAGGCGAAGTTCTTCTACGAGGCGGCCGGGCTCGACCGGGACCGCTTCCTGGCGAAGAGCGTCGAGCTGCTGAACAGCGTCATGACCGAGCCCGGCGTCACGTTCTCCACCCACGTCTGCCGGGGCAACAACCAGGGGCAGTGGCACACCTCCGGCGGCTACGGCGCGATCGCCGCGCAGGTGTTCCCGCGCATGGACAACGTGGACCTGGTGTTCCTGGAGTACGACGACGAGCGCTCCGGCGGGTTCGAGCCGCTGGCCGAGATCCCCGACGACAAGACCGTGGTGCTCGGGCTGATCTCCACCAAGACCGACGTCGTCGAGTCCCGCGCGCAGGTCGAGCGCCGCATCGAGGAGGCCGCCCGCTTCCACCCGCTGGAGAACCTGGCGATCTCCCCGCAGTGCGGCTTCGCCTCGGCCATGCAGGGCAATCCGCTGTCGGCGGCCACGCAGCGCGCCAAGCTCGAACTCGTCGGCGAGATCGGGCGTTCGCTGGCGTCCTGACCGCGTGCGCCATGCTGACGGCATGACTCCCACCGAGCTGCGGGTCGGCAGCACCTACCGGGTCCGCGTGCCCCGCGGCGAGAGCCCGGCGAAGTACGTGACGGGACGCGCGGACGCGGACCTGATGTTCTTCCAGATGGCGCTGGAGCACGGGAACGGGCTGAGCGAGGACTTCGACATCACGCTGACCTCCGTCAGCGAAGTGCTCGCGGGCGAACCCGCCGTGACCGGGATCAAGGTCGTGGACACCACGCACGTCAGCACTCCCCTCGCGCCACAGGTCGCCGCCGCGCTCGGCTTGGCGCCGGGCGTCGAGTACATCGTGGAGGGCGTGCTCAAGGACGCGCGCTCCGGAGCGCCGGTGCGCGTGCTGACCGAGGAGACGCTGACCGTTCCCGCGTCGTGGCTCCACCCCACCGAATAGCAGAACCCGTTTCACAACTACGTAGGAAGTAGATCAGCGCAGGCGGTCCGCGTCCGGGGCGTCGACCAGCTCGAACAGGGCCAGCGCCCGGCGCCGCAGCTCCTCCGCGCGCTCGGGGTCGGTGCGCTGCGCCAGGCTGCTGAGGATTTCCAGCGCCAGCCCCTGCCCGAACGCGGAGTTCAGCGCGGTCATGGCGGACAGCGCCGCGCTGGCGTGCTCCTCGGCCAAGTCGTGCTGACCGTCCTGGAGGTAGGCCTCGGCGAAGAAGATGTCGTGGCGGGCGTGGTGGTAGGGGTCGACGTCGTCGAGGGCGGTCAGCCGCGCCTTGGCTTCGATCAGCAGCGGCAGCGCGGTCGCGGCCCGGCCGACTGCCACGTGCGCCCGGCCCAGGTTGAGCATGGACAACGCGACCTTGCGCTCCGCTCCGGCCACCTCGCGCCAGACCTCCGCCGCGCGCCGGAAGTGCTCGACGGCCTGCTCCGGATCGCCGTCTGCCAGGCACGCCGAGCCGAGGCCGTCCTCGACGTTGCCGGTGTTCCACCCGTCGCCGGTGCGCTCGTTCACCACCGCCGCCAAGCCGAAGTGGCGCCGAGCCTTGGCGCGGTCACCCCGGGCCTTGCAGCCCATCGCGGCCTGGAACAGCATGCGCCCTTCAGCGACCTCGTCACCGCACGACCGTGCCGCCGCGACCGCCAGCCCTTCCAGCTCTTCGCGGTCCTGGTTGTACCGGCGATGCAGGAACAGCGGCCACATCGCGTCCACCACGCGCCAGGTGATCTCCGGAAACCCTTGCCGCGCAACCGCACGGAGGTTGTCGCGCTCTTCCTCCAACCAGTCGACCGCGGCGCGCGCGTCGTCGAAGTCCACGTGCTCCGCCGAGGTGAACGCGTGCGGCAGTCGTCGTCGGTTCGGCGTCGCCGCCCGGTCCGCCGCCATCGCGTTGACGAGATACCACTCGCAGACCGCGCGCCGAGCTTCATCGGACTCCTGCTCCGTGGCTCGCTGCGCGGCGTGCAGGCGGAGGAGGTCGAGGAACTGGAAGCGGTCCTCGCGGACCTCCTCCAGCATGTTGGTGTCCACCAACTCTTCCAGCGCCTGCTCAGCGGTTTCGGCCATCAGACACGCGGCGGCGGCGCCGGTGCTGAACTGAGGGCCTGGATGCGCGGACAGGCGGCGGTAGAGCTGTGCGGCTTCGTCGGACAGCTGCGCGTAGGACATGTCGAAAACCGCGCCCACAGAAAGCTCTTCGTGCTTCGACAAGCCCTTGAGCCGGGTCCTCTCGTTCTCCAGCTCACCGAGAACCCTTGCCAGGGACCATTTCGGCCGCGCCGCGAGGCGGGCGGCGATGACGGCGAGCGCGATCGGCAGGCCTCCGCACACCACGGCGATCCGTGCTGCCGCGTCCGGCTCCGCCGCGACTCGTTCCGCCCCGATCACGTTGGCCAGCAACACAACGGACGTCTCGGTGTTCATCGGCGCGGCGTCGACCCACTGCGCCCCGTCGGCGGCGAGCGCGCTGAGCCGCCGCCTGCTGGTCACCACGACCACGCCCGCGGCTCCGCCGGGCAGCAGTTGGCGCACCTGGGCGACCGAGGACGCGTTGTCCAGCAACACGACCAGCGACCTGTCGGCCGTCATCGTGCGATAGAGGTCCTGTTGCTCAGCAAGGGATGCGGGAACCCGCTCCGGCGCCACGCCCAGTGCTCGCAGGAACCGTCCGAGCGCGTCGGCCGGGCGAAGCGGCCCCGCGGGGCCGAAGGCACCGAGGTTCACGAACAGCTGGCCGTCGCGGCCCAGCTCCGGCCGCTCGCTCAGCCATCGCAGCGCGAGACTGGTCTTGCCGATCCCTCCGGCGCCGGTGATCACGATCAGCGCCCGCGCACCGACCGCGCGCGAGAGTGCTTCCAGCTCGGGCGCGCGGCCGGTGAAGTGCGAGGGCGGTGCCGGCAGTTGCCTGGGCGTCGCGTTCTCAACCGGGGCCCGGTGGAAGTGGACATCGCCGTGGATGGCTCCGGCCTGCACCAACGAGCCCGACACCGAGCCCGTCACGTCGTTGCTCACCGCGCCCCCAGTTCGGATCGACCGCCTCCCACGCTAGCTGCCGAGGGGCCCGGGTGGTCAACGATGATCGACAGGGGAAGCTCCCTCAGCGGACGTTCGGAGGCCGGGATGACGAGCACTGTGCGCCTGTCGGTGCTGGACACCTCGCCGATCGTGGCGGGCTCCACCGCGCGGCAGGCACTGCGCAACACCGTCGACCTCGCCGAGCTGGCCGATGAGCTGGGCTTCCACCGGTACTGGGTGCCGGAGCACCACGGGATGCGCGGGGTGGCCAGCTCCGCGCCCGCAGTGCTCATCGCCCACCTCGCGAACGTCACGCGCACGATCCGCGTCGGCGCGGGCGGAGTGCTGCTGCCCAACCACGCGCCGATCGTGGTCGCCGAGCAGTTCGGCACGCTCGAAGCCCTGCACCCCGGGCGGATCGACCTCGGCGTCGGTCGCGCGCCCGGCGGAGCGGGCCCAGCCGTGGAGGCCGTGCGCGGCGGGCGCACCGAGAGGCCATTCGAGGAGCAGCTGGACGAACTGCTCGCCCACTTCTCGCCGCCGGAGGACGCACGGGTCAAGGCGATCCCCGCCCTCGGCAACACTCCGCCGATCTGCCTGCTCGGCTCCTCGGCGACCAGTGCGCGGATCGCGAGCGCGCGCGGCCTCCCGCACGCGTTCGCACACCACCTCAACCCCTCAGCCGCGGCCGAGGCCGCGCAGGTCATGACGCCGATGCTGGTCAGCGTCTCCGCCATCGTCGCGGACACCGACGAGCGGGCCGAATGGCTCGCGGGCTCCACGCGGGTGAAGGTCCTCAGCCGCGTGCGCGGGCACCGCATCCGCCTGCCGAGCCCGGAGGACGCGGCGGCGCGGCCCTACACCGACGACGACCGGGCCGAGATCGCCGCGCGCTCCGGCAGTGTTCTCGTCGGGTCCCCGGAGACGGTGGCGCGCAAGCTCCAAGCGGTGCTCGACAAGACCGGCACCGACGAGCTGATGATCACCACGCCCGTCTTCCACCACGCGGACCGACGTCGTTCCCATGAACTGCTCGCGGAGCGCGTGCGCAGTGCGCTCACCAGCTCAGGACGCGCGGAGCCGCCCGGTCGGTGAGTCGCCGCGCCGTGGCCAGTTCCGGAACGCGGTCGCGCAACACGTTGAGCCCCAACGGAATCAGCGCCAGGCACGGGATCGCCGCGATGGCGACGTCAAGCAGCGCGCTCTCCTTGAGGATGCCGTGGGCGATACCCGGGATGACCAGCAGAGCGCAGCGAACGAGCCCGAACACTCCCACCCGGTAGGCGCCGACCGCCAACAGCGCCATGCCCAGCAACGCGCCGAAGGTGACCCACACCGGAACCCGCCACAAGCCGTACGAGAGGTCCACATAGGACTCCAGCACGAAGGTCGTCGCCTGTTCCAGACCGAGCTTGTCGACGAGTTGGAACGCGGTCTGGTTGATTCCCGAGAAGTACCCCTTAGCGAACAGCGACGCGATGACGAGCAGAGTTCCCCAGAACGCGAGGCGCGGAGACCTCGCGGCGACCACTCGCCCGAAGGTGAGGACCGCCGGGATCATCAGGATGGCGGCGACGGCGTAGAGGACGAATCCGGCGGTGACCAGCCCGGGGTGTTGCTCGTAGGCGGCCAGCTGCTCGGGCGCGTCGAAGGTCTGCCGGTCGAACCAGGCTTGTTCCTGCGGCGTGAAAACCGCGATCTCGCGGGCCACGTGCCGCACGATCAGGGCCGCGAGCCACACCACCGGCCCCAGCAGGAGCGTCAGCCCGCCGAGGACGCGGCCGGGAATCCACGCGTTGGTCAGCTCGCGCGTCGGCTGAGTCCATCCCGGAAGCCGCGCGGCAAGAAGTCTGTTCGTCACAGCGCGGAACCCTGACAGGCCGATCCTCAAAGCACTCTCAGCGACAGATCCGATAGCGGACGTGCGTGGCCTCCGGCGTGTTCACCACGCGGATGATCTTGAGCTCGACGCTCGACGGCAGCACGTCGAAGAGGCGGCGGCCCCGCCCGAGCAGCACCGGGACGGTGTGGATCTGCACCTCGTCGAGCACGCCCGCCGCGATCGCCCGCCGCCCGGTGTTCGCGCCGAGCACGTGCACGCGGCGGTGCCTCGCGGCGTGTTTGGCGCGGCGCATCGCGCTGGTGATCCCGTCGTGCACGTAGGTCACCAGCGGGTAGTTCGCCACGGACGGCCCCGGAAGCCGGTTGCTCGGCACGAAGATCGGCACGCCACTGCCGTGGTGGTCGCCGCCCCAGTGACCGACCTGCTCGGCCGTCCGCCTGCCCGCGAGCACCGCGCCGATCGTCTTCAGCTCGTCGAGCAGGTCCCCGGCCGCCCCCGCTGTGCGGAACTCCCCGTCCGGGGTGAGCCCCCACGCGTGCAGCCGGGAAAAACCGTCTCCCCCGGGGTTGTGCGGCCCGTCGTTCGGACCGGCGATGAAACCGTCCAAGGACATCGACATGTCCAGCACAGCTACGCCCACGTCGTCCTCCCGCGCTCTCAACCACCGCGTCGTTCAGGCGCGGTTGGCACCCCAGCCGAGGACGTCGGCGCCGAGGTCGCACCACGCGGTCGACCAGCCGCCGTCCGGAGTCCGCGGGCCGTAGTGGGCGTACGTGACGCCGTTGTCCCGCCGCTTGCAGTGGACCATCGCCACGAAGAACCCGCCGTTGGCGCAGGACACGGAAACGCCCCTGTGCCCTTGGGAACCCGTCACGTGCTGCCCCTGGCACCCCGCCGAGGCGGCTGCTTGACCCGACACCACCCCCGTCGCGAGCACCGCAGCGGCAACAGCTCCTGCCAGCAACTTCGTCATCCCAGATCCCATGTGCACATGGTTGCCGTGGGCAGCGGCTGGCAACAGCTCACGCACCGGTCACGTGTGACCGGTGTCGTCAGTCGGTGTAGCCACCCAAGAGTTCGAGGTCGGAGTTGCGGTCGCACCACGCCGTCGACCACGCGCCGCTCGGTCCGTCCACAAAGGACTGGACGTGGGAGTCCTTCGCGTCAGCCCACCAGTCTGATCGAGTCGATCTTCACCGGTCCTGGCGCGTCGGTGGGGTCGACGCGGAACCGCTTGAGCGTTCCGGTCCACTTCGGGTGCGCGCCGACGTCGACGCGATAGGTCGTGTAGTAGGCGTCCCGTGCGACCGCCGTAGCGCCGATCTGCTTGTCATCAGCCCATTTCTGGTCCGCGTCAGTGGTGAAGTACACCTGCATCCCGGTTCCGGTGGTCTCGTTGCGCATCCGCACCTCGACGAAGCGCAGCGCACGCGTGTCCACCCCGAGGCCGTCCGGCGAGTACACGGCCGGGTCGCCGCCCGTGGCCTCAAGCCGCAGTTCCCCGCCTGCCGCGCCGCCGGTCAGCTGAACGGCTTCGTCCCAGCCGTCGCGTCCGTTGGTGAAGTCCCAGCGAACCTCCGGTCCCGGCGCGTAGCCCACCGCGGGCACCCAGCTCACCGAGTCGTTCGTCGCGTCGCCCTTGCTGCTGAGCTCGAACCGCAGCACGTCGCCTCGGCGCACCGGCACGTCATCGAGGTTGACGTCCACGCCGTTGCGCTCGCGCGGGCCGACGTCCAGCGGTCCGCCGATCACCTGACCGTTGCGCGTGATCCGCACGGCCACTCCGTCACCGCCGAGCTCGGTCTTGAGCACCCGGCCTCGCAGGTGCACCGAGCCGTCCTTGGGCGCGGTCCACGTCCTGGCGCTCCACGCCGCGCCTTCCTCGGCCGTCTGCGTGAACTTCCTGATCACCGGGCGCGGCCCCGCGTCCGCGCGGAATTCCTTTGCAGCGGCGTCATAACGCAGGTCCTGCCACCGCTGCCCGTCCGCGCTGCGCTGGTATCCCCACGGGCTCCCCGGAGTTCCGAAGGCCGCCGCCGCGTAGCTCGCCTCCGCCACGGCGTTGAGCTGGCGGTTGCCGCTGATCCGGAAGCCGTCGAAGGTGCCGCCGCTCGCCGCGTGCAGGAACCCGGTCGGCTCGGCGTGCAGGTTGGCCGCGATCACCCCGGTCGGCTTGTGGTTGCTGACGAGCCTGGCGATACCGCCCTTGTGCACCGGGTCGTTGCCGCGTCCGTTGTCCAGGAACAGGTTCCCGGTGATCTGGTGATCGAGGCTGCGGTCGTCCGTGCCGTGGTGCGCCAGGACGCTCACACCGGGCCCGGAGTTGCCGCTGATCAGGTTGTTGCGCAGGTGCACGCGCTCGGTGGCGGTCTCGTAGTCGAAGCCCGTCTCGTCGACCGACCCCGTGCGCGGCGTGTCCGCGAAGATCGAGTTCACCACCTGGAGATCGGCCACCCTTCCGACGAAGACCCCCGCCGTCCCCGTCTCCGACCGACACGCGGCCCCCGCGCGGACCACCGAGTTCATGATCAGCGCGTCACGCAGGTTCACCAGCCGCAGCGTGTCGTCGCACCCCCGCGCCGGGCCGCCGTTGTCGTGCAAGTTGAGCCCGTCCATGACGACCTCGCGCACGAGCGTGCTGCCGTCACCGCCGAGCACGTGCTGCGCGGCGAGCCCGTTGCACCAGTCGAAGGAGACCCCGGCCAGGCTGCTCGTCGCTTCGATGTCGCGCAGCAGCACGCCCTTCACCGCGTACTTGTCCGTGCCGAACTTGTGGGCGAAGTCGCCGGTGATCTCGATGCCCGCCGAGTTGTACACGTGGTTCGTGCGACCGCAGTCGATCGGCTGCGCGGGCCCCGGCCACGCCGTGTCGGTGTGGTGGATGCCGCGGATGTCGCGCACCGAGATGTCGGTCAGCGTCAGGCCCTCGTTGCCCAACGTGTTGTAGAAGACCATGAGCCCGGTGCCCGCGTTGCTGATGTCCACATTGGACACTCGCCAGTGCGTCGGGTTCAGCATCAGCACCGCGCGGTCCAACGGCTTGCCGTCGCGGCGGATGTGCGGCCGGGGCCCGCTCCCGTAGGCGTCGAGCACGATCGGCGCCGCCGCCGTTCCCGTGCCGCGCAGGTAGATCATCTGGTTCCAGGTCGCTCCCCTGGCCAGCAGGACGCGGTCGCCAGGGTCGAAGATCTTCGGCTCCACCGGCCCGAAGTCGCACCACGGCGCGCTCGGCGAGGTCCCCGCCCCGCCGTTGGCGCAGTTCGACCCCGCCCGGTTGTCGATGTAGTACGTCGTCCCCGGCTGCGCCGTCGCCGGCAGTGGCGCGAGCACCGCCGCCAGCACGACCGCCGCCACCGCGCCGCGCGCGAACATCCTTCTCACACCGGCGAAGTATGCCCACCCAATGCCACGCCCCCACAACACTTCGCCGATCTTCGACGCATCACCCGTGCACAGTGGACTCCCTGTGGTGGTCGTGGTGAAGCGCCCATGCGCGGGCGGCAGCGAGCAGGACGGCCTGGTTACGCTCGACTCGGCCAGCTTGGGCCAGGCCCCGCACACCACCACGATCACCGACCGGCAGTGGCGCGATGCCGAACTGGTCTGGTCCTACCACCAGCTGAGCCACGATCAGCGCGCCTGCGACGTCGCGATCTGGCTGGGGTCCCACGACCTCGGTGCCGCGAGCGCGGCCGCGTCTTTCCACGAAGCTGGCCTGTCCCCTTCGTTGCGTTCTCCAGCGCCACCACGCGGGGCCAGTTCTCGCGGGAAGGATCCACCGGCAGTCTCCAGCCGACCCGATCGGGCGCTCGCCCTGATTACGTTGTGCCACTAAGGAATTCACCCTTCGGAGCCATGATCGTTTAATTTTCGGGAGTAGAATTACGTTATGCCCCTTGATGATTCCGACGAGAAGGTGAAAGCGGCATTCGCTGGTGTTGGCCGTGCGGCCGGAGAACTCGCCATCGCACTGACGGGATTCGTGGATGGATTGACCGCGCATGAGCGGGAGTACGCGGAGGACTTGTTGTTGCCGCTGCTGCCGATCACGCGGATGAACGCGCGGCGCTTGTTGGACAACGCGTCGTCGCTTGCGGAGCGCCCTGGGGTGTTGGCGGCGTTGGTGGACGGTCGGATCGATGAGCGCAAGGCGCTGATGATCGTGGACCAGTTGCGGTTGCTGACCGAGGTCCAAGCAGTGGTGGCGGAGGGCGTGTTGATCGAGCACGCGGCGCGCAGCAACTACACGGTGACGCGTCAGTTCGCGGTCCGCCATGTCCACCGCTTGGATCCGAAGGCGGCGGAGCGGCGTCACAAGGAGAGGCGCGATGCGCGGTTGGTGGAGAAGGTCGCGCTGGAAGACGGGATGTCGTTGCTGCGGTTGACGATGACCGCGTTGGACGCCGCGATGGCCTTTGACCACGTGGATCGCATCGCTCGTGCGTTGGACAAGGATGAGCGCACGTTGGATCAGAAGCGCGCTGATGTGGCGAAGGATCTGTTGCTGGGCAGGGACACCGACGCGCCGCAGGGTCGGGTGTGCGTGTACTTGACGATGCCGATGGCGAGCTTCCTGGGCATGAGCGAGGAGCCCGCTCAGCTGCGTGGCTACGGGCCACTACCGGCGCCGGTCGCGCGGGATGTTGCGGTGAACGGGATCTGGAAGCGCGTGCTCACCGACCCGGCCACCGGTACCGCCGAGGACATCACCACGTACCGGCCGTCCGCGCGGCAGCGGGAGCTGGTGCAACTGCGGTATCCCACGTGCACGATGATCGGCTGCAACCAACCGGCGCACCGCTGCGATGTGGATCATTGTTGTCCGTTCGACGGGATGAACACCACGGTGGCGAACCTGCGACCGAAGTGCCGTCGTCATCACCGCATGAAGACCCACACCGACTGGAGCTGCGCGAACCTGCCCGACGGCACCCACACGTGGACCACCCCGGACGGCAAGCACTACCCGAGTGCGCCCGAACCCATCGCCGACCCCGCACCGTTCTAACCCCCGCAAGCCACCGGGTTGCCGATGATCGAGCAACGACACCGTTCCACGGCCTCCGCCCATCCCTCACGGGCTGTCGCAGTGATCGAGAAGCTCATTCGCGAACTCGACTCCGAGGACTCCGAACAGGCAATGGACGCCCAGGCGGCGTTGACGAGCCTCGCTCGCGAGAACGACGTGCTGCTGGACGTGCTGCGCGCGTTGCCCGGGCTGAGCCGCTACGCACAGCTCTGCGTCATCGAGATCATCGAGGAGCTGGCGGACACGCGCGCCGGGCCAGCCCTGATCGACCTGCTCAGCAGCGAGTTCGACACCGTTCGCGAGTGGGCGGCCCTCGCGCCGTCACGCCGCCGCTGACCGTGAGCCTGGCCGTACCCACGACCTACGGCTTCAAGGTGTGGCCCCTGCTCGACGTGTTCGAAGTCCTCGACGACCTGGCCGCCCTCGACGAGAACAGCTTCGCCGTGGTCGAGTGGATCGCCGAAGAAGACCTCTGACGAGCCGGAGGAACGCATGTCCCGTCGACTGAGCCAGCTGGGGCTGGTCTGCGCTTTGCTGCTGGGCCTGGCACCGGCCGCGCGGTCAGCCGAGCGCCCGGTGATCGGACCGGCGCGCGGCGACGCGCTGCACGTGATGTCGTTCAACCTGCGCTTCGCCTCGACGACGGAGCCAAACTCGTGGAGCGCGCGGCGGCCGGTGCTCGCGGAGCTGCTGCGCCGGGAACAGCCGACGGTGCTCGGCACGCAGGAAGGGCTGTACGGACAGCTGAAGGACATCCAGCGCGATCTTCCGCAGCCCTACGACTGGATCGGCACCGGCCGCGCCGGGGGCAGCCGCGACGAGTTCATGGCGGTCTACTACGACACGCGGCGGTTGGAGCCGGTGGAGTTCGACCACTACTGGCTGTCGGACACGCCGAACGTGATCGGCTCGAAGTCCTGGGGCAACAACATCACGCGCATGGTCACATGGGTCCGGTTCTCCGACAAGCGCACCGGCGCGGAGTTCGTCCTCGTGAACACCCACTTCGACCACGAGTCGGAGAACGCCCGCCAGCGCAGCGCGGAACTCGTGCGGGACCGGATCAACGCGCTCGCCCCGGGGCTTCCGGTTGTGCTCACGGGCGACTTCAACACCAAGGCCGGTGGCACGCCCACCTACGACACCTTGATGAACGGCGCACGCATGACGGACACCTGGCCGGCGGCCGCGCAGCGCCGGACTCCGCTGTACGCGACGTTCCACGGCTACCGCCCCTTGGTGCCCAACGGGGATCGGATCGACTGGATTCTCACCCGAGGTGCCGTGACGGTGGACGCGGCGGGCATCAACGCCTACACGAGAGGTGGCCAGTTCCCATCTGACCACCTTCCCGTGCAGGCGTTGCTCACGATCAAGCCCTAGAAGATCAAGCCCTAGCGGCCCGGTCGGACGGAGATCGGGTCGCGCGAGTCACGCACGAGCGGCCCGCGATCCGGTGCCCGCCAGTCGAGCGCCGCCGGGTCGAGCCGCTGCGCCGCCGAGCGCGCCGCGCCCGCGTCGTACGGTCCGACGTAGGAGCGGACGGTGTAGTCGCTCGCCGTCCACGGGGGCGAGTTCTTGGCGGGCTCCAACGTGATCGAGAGCTTCTTCTTGCCGGAGGTGAACTTCGCCGGGATCACGAAGGTGTCCTGGAGCCAGCGCTGCGAGGCGTTGCCCGTCACCTGGAGCCAGGTTCCGGCCTCCTTGCCGTCCACGAGGACCTTGACCTCCTGGTACGGGCGGGCGTGGTCGGCGGTGCGGACGAGCTGCACGCCGGTGTTCGCCTGGTCCACGGCGACGGAGAAGCTGACCTTGCCGCTGGTGGAGGTGACGGTGCCCGTCGCGGCGTCGTGGTCGTTGTCGCCCTCGAAGCTGGAGTTCAGCTTCGCCGTGGTCTCCGACTCGACGCGGTAGGAGTGCTGCTCGCGCTCCTTGGCGTTGGCGAGGTCGATCCGGTCGGTGTTGCGCAGCGTGGTCTGCGACTTGCCGTACCAGTAGGACGTGGCGCTGTAGTCGGCCGCGACGTCGGCGAGCGGACCGGACTCGATGCCGAAGCGGAAGGCGCTGCTGAACGGGATCGCGTCCGCCAGCATCAGCCGGTATGCGCCCGTGCAGTCGAACTGGCAGCCGTCGCCGCCGACCTCGTGCGCCGGGTACCCGGCCGAGGGCATGGCGAAGGTCCCGGTGCGGAAGTACCAACCGGACTCGTAGAAGTCCTCCGTGCCGGTGCCGTACTGCAACGGCGTGAGCACGCCGTCGGAGTAGATGCGCTCATCGCCCTCCAGGTACAGCCGAGGGACGTCGGTGCCGAGCGGGAGCTTGCCGCGCATCGAGTGCGTCATCCCGTAGTAAACGCCCCGGCCGGTGGTCTCGACGGCGATCCAGTCCTTGTCGCGCTCAGCGGCCGCGCTGCGGTGCTTCGCGTGGAAGTAGCCCAGGGAACCCTTGGCGCCCAAACGTTCCGCCACAGTGCTGTCCGGCGCCGAGGTGACCTCGACCGAAGCCCCCTGCACGGTGGTCGAGCTGCCGTTGACGAGTTCGACGACCGCGTTGCGCGCGAACGGCATCGGCCACCACGCGGTGTACCAGCCGTCCTTGCCCGGGTCCATGGAGAACATCAGCGAGCGCACGTCGAACTCGCCGAGGCCGGAGCCGAAGAACTCGCCGATCGGCGCGTCCACGGTGGTGACGCCGTCGAAGCTGATCCGCAGGCGCGTCCCGCTCAGCACGGCGTCGGAGGCGGCGACCTGCCCGGCGTCGGAGGGGTAGTAGGAGGAGCGGCGGCCCTGCCAGGTCTGCTTGTCGACCTTGTAGCCGTGCGCGGTCTCCTCGCCGGGGCGGTGCGGGCCGAGGTCCATCACGTCGGTGCGCACCCACGAGCCGTCGACGAGGCTCTGCACGTCGTAGCGGAACTCGTTGAAGTCCACGTCGGAGGAGACGAACTCGTTCCGGACGGTGATCTTCGACTTGCCCGAGGTGAGCGCGGGGGCCAGCGCCAAGCTCTGCTCGGCCCACGTCAGCGGGCCGAGGCGGGTCTTGTGCTTCCACTGCCCCGCCAGCACGCCGTCCACCAGCACGTTCGCCAGCTGGTTCTCCACCTCGGGGTCGTAGCGCCTGGTCAGCCGCACCCCGGTGTTCCTCGGGTGCACGGCGACGGTGAAGGTGCTCCCGCCGCCCTTGCCGTAGGCCCGGCCGTCGTCGATGACCGTGGGGCTGGGCACGACCTGGGGCAGGCGCACGCGCACCTGGCTGATCTGCGCGGGCCCGGTGAGCTGGGCGACCTTGGCCGAGGCGCCCGCCTGGATGTCCACAGTGGACTTCGCAGTGCTCGCGCCGCGCCGCTCCGGCTTGGGGTCGGTCAGGCCGGAGGACCGGAGCCGGGTGATCACGTCGGCCGCCTTGTCCTTCGGGTCGAAGGCGGGGACCCCCTCGGCGTCGGCGAAGGTGCGGTAGACCACGTGGTGGAACATCGGGTTGTTCTGCGTGGTGACACGCATCGACTGCCGGAACGGCATCGGGACCTTGATGACAACGCCACCGGAGGTGTCGTCGCGGTTGCCGACCAGCGGCCAGACGAACGGCGCGCCGAGCTTGCCGTCCACCACGTCCTGCAACGGCGCCTTCAGCACCGTCTTGCCGTCGAGCTCGATCTTGATCCAGCCGGTCTTGGTGACAACGCCCTCGTCGCGGGTGAACCAGATCGACTCGACCTGCCCGGCCCCGGTGCGCTCGGCGATCACGCAGTTGGTCGCGACCGTGCGCAGACAGGCGTACGTGCCGGTGAAGCCGTCGTTGTTGCGGCCCTCCCGGTCGTAGCTGGAGAACTGCCGCGTCTCGGTGGCACCGCGCAGCGCGGCCATGCCGTCGAACTGGCGGTAGGCGGCCCAGCCGACGGGGCCCTTGTCCCCCGCCGGCGGAGCCGCCGCCTGCGACGAGGCCGCCGGTGCCGTTGCCAGCACCGTGGCCGCTGCCGTGATCAAAGCCAAGAGCGCCCGCCCGCGAACGTGGTCGGGGCGACGGATACCGCGCACGGCTCCCCCTGATGTCTTGCCTGTCCGGAAAGTTCGATCTGTATGACGGAACAATCACGGGAAGGTTGTCAGGTTTCGCCGCATTTCACCCAGGACCGAAACGTCAGACCGCGCAGTTCACCTGGATCCAGTCGGTGGCGTTCCTGTTGTCGATGTTGTCGAATTCGTAGCTTCTCGCGTAGCGCATGGTCGGGGTGCTGCTGTCACCGGGCTTGCGCCCGTAGTTCCAGCCCCTGAGGTACGCGCGATCGGTAATGTAAAAAGAATTCGCCTTGTCCCACCACTCGTAGGGCAGGTCGTAGGCCCCGCAGCGCCGGATGACGTAACGGTCACCGGCACCCAGGTCCCCGTCGTACAGGCAACCGATCGCATCGTGCGGACAGTCGATGGCCGGGGCGGCCTGCGCCCCAGTGACCACCGTCGCCACTCCAGCGATGGTGAACGCGACCACGGCAGTGGCTCGCAGCGAGCGAAGAATCATGTTTCCCCAGCCCTTTCCCGCCAAGATTGTTGCCGACCTTTCAATTATCAGGACCGCTTCCACAGCCCCCGCAAGGCCGCCATTCGAGTTTCATTCCCAAATGAATCAGCTTTTGCGCCGGAGAGTCGAACCAACGTTTGCCGACTGGATTCCGCGCTGCCGAACGGCCGCTTTCGCACTACAGTCCGGCTGTGATCGAGATTCCGACGCCGCCATTCGCCGACTTCGACTCCGCCAGACGGTTCCACGGTCTGCTCCAGCTCTTCCTCCGCGAGCTGAAGTCCCCCGGCGAGCCGGTGTCGCTGCACGCGTTCCTGCTCACCCACGCACTCGCCCGGCACGCACCGCACCCGGCGGTCGGCGGCTGCGCGGACTGCGGGCCGCCCTATCCCTGCGCGACGGTGCTCACCGTGGCCGCGCTCAGCCGGTTCCCGGTGCCGTGGACCCCTGTGTCCCTGGTGGCGGCGATGAAAGCCGTCCGGCTGCTCACCCCGGACCGCGTCCCCAACCCGAGCACGACGTCGTTCGGCCTGATCGACAGCGATCCCCAGATCAGCGCCGAGAAGGACGAGCTCTCCGGCGGCTGGGTCATCCACGTCGTGGAACGCGGCCAGGACCAGCCCGTGCGGCTGGCCGACGACGACGCCTTCATCGACCGCCTGCTGAGCATGGCGCGCACCAACGCCTTCCCCTTCGGCTGGGGCGTGCCCGACGGCTGGGTCCCCGCCGTTCGCCCGGGCGTCGATGCGGCGCGCGGGTGGTGGCGCGAGCACGAGGCGCTGCCCTACATGCGCGAGCACCGCGACGAGGGCGCCCCGTGATCACTTCTCCAAGAATGAACCTTCAGTGAACGGGAGTTGCACACGAGAAACATTGATCAACGGAAACTTGTCCACCAAAATGCCGCCTGAAGTGGCGTTTCAGCCCCACATGAAACACCTATGCGGCCCAGTAAATAACGAATGCGTCTATCGACATCTTTTTTCGGGCCTGGCGATGAAAACTCTCGCCATGCTCACCATCCATCCCTTTTCGATCAACATCCCGCAGCAGGAAGTAGATGATCTGCGGGACCGGCTCACCAGGACTCGGTGGGCGAACGAACTGCCGTCGGCCGAGATCGCGGGCGTCCCGGCGTCCGGCCCCGTCCCCGAGGGCTGGCAGTACGGCGTGCCGCTGTCCTACGTCGAGAACCTCGTGCAGAAGTGGCGCGAGGACTTCGACTGGCGCGAGCAGGAGCGCAGGCTCAACGAGTTCCCCCAGTTCACCACCGAGATCGACGGCCAGCTGATCCACTTCGTGCACCTGCGCTCGGCCAACCCCGACGCCACGGCGCTGATCCTCACGCACGGCTGGCCGAACACCTTCGTGGAGTACCTCGGCATCGCCAGGGAGCTGTCGGAGAACTTCCACGTGGTCATCCCGTCCATCCCCGGCTACGGCTTCTCCGGGCACACCGCCCAGCGCGGCTGGAACGCGGAGCGGGTCGCGCGGGCGTGGTCGACGCTGATGCGCGGGCTGGGCTACGAGCGCTACGGCGTGCACGGCAACGACGCCGGGGCGATCATCGCGCCGATCCTGGGCCGGATCGCGGAGGCCGAGGTGATCGGTGTGCACGTGAACCAGATCTTCTCCTTCCCCTCGGGAGATCCGGCCGAGTTCGCGGGCCTGGCCCAGGCCGACATCGAGTACCTCGGGTTCCTGCAGTCCTTCGTGTCCCACGCCATCCACGACAAGGCCCAGCAGGCGCAGCCGCAGACCCTGTCGCACGCGCTGGCGGACTCCCCGGCAGGGCAGCTGGCGTGGATCGGGCAGCTGCTCGGTGACGCGCTGACGCCCGAGGACGTGCTCACCATCGCCTCGATCTACTGGTTCACCAACACCGGTGCTTCCTCGGCCCGCTTCTACTTCGAGAACAACCGCATGGAGCACTCCGCGGAGCCGACGACCTTCCCGATCGGGCTGTCCAGCTTCGCCCACGACTTCCGGCCGATCCGCCGCTTCGCCGAGCGCGACCACAAGAACATCGTCTTCTGGGTAGAGCACGACCGCGGCGGGCACTGGGCCGCGCACGACGCCCCCGACCTCCTCGTCGAGGACATCCGCACCTTCTTCACCTCCCTCACCTGACCGATCCCCGGCAGAGATCCCCGAAGGAGCACCACATGACCAGCTGGCCGATCCTCACCGAGTCCCACGAGGCACTGCACACCGCTGTCAACGCCACCACCGACTGGGAGGCCGCGACCCCGTGCTCGCAGTGGAACGCCACCCAGGTCCTGCAGCACGCCGCGGGCGACCAGATCGCCTTCGCCGCGTTCCTGACCGGCGGTGACGGTCCCACCGAGGACCCGTTCTCGCCGTCGGGCTCGCTGTCGGACACCCCCGGCAACGTCGCCGAGCACGCCATGAAGCTGTCCTCCACCGCGTGGTCCGGCGTCGCGGCCGACGCCGAGAACGTGGCCGTGCCGGTGCCGCCGAACTCGATGCCCGCCGCCCTCGGCGTCGGCGCGTGCGCGCTCGACGCCGCCGTGCACGCCTGGGACATCGCCAAGGCCGCCGGAGCCCCGTCGCCGCTGTCCGCCTCGCTCGCGCGCGAGCTGCTCCCGGTGGCGCAGCAGATCGTGGAGCCGCTGCGCAACTACGGCGCCTACGCGCCCGCGCTGCCCGCCGAGGACGGTGACGACGACGCCGCCGTGCTGCTGCGCTACCTCGGCCGCGACCCCAACTGGAGCCGCTGACCTCACTGCTCCAGGAGCACCGCGTCAGGCAGCCTGATCGTCACCACGAGGCCGCCGTCGGGGCGCGGTGCCAGGTCGATCGTCCCGTCGTGGGCCCGCACGATGCTGTGCACGATCGCCAGCCCCAGGCCGACCCCCGCGTAGCCGTCAGCGCGGGCCCGCGCCGTTCCGCGCTGGAACGGCTCGACGAGCGTCGGCACCAGTTCCGCCGGGACCGGGTGCCCGGTGTTCTCCACCCGCAACACACCCGAACCCAGCCACGGCTGAGTGTGGATCTTCACGGTCCCGCCCGCCGGGAGGTTGTGCACGATCGCGTTCTGGACGAGGTTCGTCACCACGCGCAGGATGAGCGCGGCGGAGCCGGAGACGTGCGTTGTCCCGCCGGTGACCTCCAGCGAGATCCCACGCTGTTCCGCGAGGGGTAGCAGCGTTTCGGTGGCCTCCTCGGCGACGAGGGAGAGGTCGACCGGCTCGCGGGTGAAGGTCCTGCGGTCGCTGCGGCTGAGCAGCAACAACGCCTCGGTCAGGTCGATCGCCCGCCGGTTGACCGAGCGCAGGCGCTCGATCAGCTCCTCCTGGTCGCGCTCCGGGTCGCCGCGCGCGACGTCGAGCAGCGTCTGCGAGATCGCCAGTGGGGTGCGCAGCTCGTGCGAGGCGTTGGCGGCGAACCGCTGCTGCTCGGCGACGTGCGATTCGAGCTGTTCGAGCATCGTGTCGAAGACGTCGGCCAGCTCGCGGAACTCGTCCTTGGGCCCGTCGAGGCGAATCCGGTGCGCCAGCGACCCCTGCGAGGCCAGCCGCGCCGCGTCCGCGACCCGGTGCAGCGGCGCGAGCATCCGGCCCGCCAGGAACCACCCGCCGACCAGGCCCACCACCAGCAGCACGGCCATCGCCTTCAGCGCGGCCCAGCCGAAGATCCGCGTCAGGAGGTACCGGTTGGGGCTGATCCCGAGCAGGCCCTGGTCGTTGTCGGGCACGTAGCGCAGCAGGTAGAGCCACGCCACGGCCACCAGAACGGCACCGACGACGAGCACAACGCCCGCGTAGCTGAGGGTGAGCTTCAGCCGGACGCTGAGCCCCTTGCGCCTGATCACGGGCTCACGTATATCCGGTAGCCGACGCCGGGCACCGTCGCGATCAGCCACGGCTCGCCGAGTCGCTTGCGCAGCGCGGAGATCGTGATCCGCACGGCGTTGGTGAAGGGGTCGGCGTTCTCGTCCCAGGCCCGCTCCAGCAGCTCCTCCGCGCTCACCACCCCGCCCTCGGCCGCGACCAGCACCTCCAGCACGGCGAACTGCTTCCTGGTGAGCGCGACGTGGCGGCCGTCGCGGAAGACCTCGCGCCGGAACGGGTCCACCCGCAGGCCACCGATCTCGCGCACCGGCGGCCGGGCGTGCGCGCGCCTGCGGTCCAGCGCCCTCAGCCGCATGACCAGCTCCCGCAGTTCGAACGGTTTGGTGAGGTAGTCGTCGGCGCCCAGCTCGAAGCCGGAGGCCTTGTCGTCGATGCGGTCGGCGGCGGTGAGCATGAGGATCGGGATACCGCTGCCCGAGGCCACGATCCGCCGCGCGACCTCATCGCCCGAGGGCCCGGGGATGTCGCGGTCGAGCACCGCCAGGTCGTAGGTGTTGACGCTGAGCAGCTCCAACGCGGTGTCACCGTCGTGGGCGACGTCGGCGGCGATCGCTTCCAGCCGGAGGCCGTCGCGAACGGCTTCGGCCAGGTAGGGCTCGTCCTCCACGATCAGCACGCGCATCCCCGCAGCCTAGGCAGCACCGGATGTCGCGGGCACGCGCGAACCCGACCTCACGCGCCACCAGCGGCGTGAGACCAGCGCGGCCAGCCCGGCGCCCACCGTGTTGAGCAGAACGTCGTCCACAGAGGACACCCGGTCCAGCTGGAAGACGTACTGCGCGACCTCGATCGAGAACGAGCAGGTCGCCGCGAGCGCCATGACCCGCGACAGCGACCCCAGTTCCGCGAACAACACCGGCCCGAAGCAGCCGAGCGCCGCGAACACCAGCAGGTTGCCGATGATCTGGCCCGCGTCCACGTCGAGCAGGTCCTGGAACGGCACCAGGCTCGTCCGGCCGGGCACTTGGCCCGCCCGACTGCCCGGCATCAGGGTCAGCCACACGAACGGCACCGTCCCGTGGACCAGGCCCACCTGAGCCAGCGACCTGCGCCAAGCGTCTCCGCTGCCGCGCCGGAGGTACGCCAGTCCGCACACCACCAGTCCCGCCACCGGCAGCGCGAACACCGTGCTCGCCACGATGCCGGTCTCCGTGCTGACCCAGTCCTGCCACTTGTCGAGCACCCGCGCTCCGCTTCCGTCGGTTCAGCGCGATCCCATGATCGCGAGCTGCTCCCGCTCCAGGATCTCCCCGAG
Source organism: Allokutzneria sp. NRRL B-24872 (assembly GCF_002155965.1). GTDB lineage: Bacteria > Actinomycetota > Actinomycetes > Mycobacteriales > Pseudonocardiaceae > Allokutzneria. Next base: position 1,096 of record NZ_MUMH01000031.1, on the reverse strand, counting down.
CGGGAAGTCGTCGTAGTTGCTGGTGAGGACGCCGACCCAGCCGCGGTCCAGGTAGAGGTTCCAGTTGACGCAGCTGCCCGGGTTCACGCCGCCGCGCCCGGTGATCCACTCACCGTCGTGCAGCGAGATCGGCATCGTGTAGTTCGTGAACGCCGGGTACGGGGGCGGTGGCCCGCCGAACTTGCCCTTGCCGATCGGCAGCTTCGGTTGCAGGAGCAGGCCCGCGAAGGGCTTCTCCAGCACCGTGCCGTCGCACAGCCCCTGCGCGAACCGCGCCAGGTCCCGCGCCGAGGCGAATCCGCCGTCCCCGGCGTGGTCGATGAAGTTCCGCGCGTTGTTCTTGCCGGGCTCGTGCTGGCCCGGGCTGCCCTTGTCCAGGTTCCGCACGATGTCCACCCGGCTGCCGTCCGCCTGGCGCATGTACGAGTGCGCGATGTGCTCGTCGGTGAGCCACTGCGGCCTGGTGAAGAACCCCGATCCAGTCATGCCCGCGCGCTTGAAGACGTGCTCGTGCACGTAGTCCCAGTACGTCGTGCCGGTCACCGCTTCCACGATCTGCGCGGCGATCGCGAGACCGCCGCTCACCGTGTCCTCGCCCGCGCCGGGAGCGAAGTCCAGCTTCCCCTTGCGGCTCCACTGCTCCCAGTACGCGTGGACCTCTTCCTTGCTGTGGAAGACGCGTCGCAGGTCGTGCTCCGGGTGGACCAGCCCCGTGGTGCCGCCGATCAGGTGGTGGACGGTGACCTTCTCCATGACGTCCGGGGCGAAGCCCTTGAGGTACTTGCCCACGTTCTCCCAGAGCCGCAGCTTGTCCTGCTGCACCAGCTGAAGGATCGCCACCGCCGCGAAGGGCTTCGCCGCCGAACCGAGGTTGACCGCCGTGCCCTCGTGGTTGCGGACGCCCTTCTCCTTGTCCGCCATGCCATAGCTGCGCGACAGCACCGTCCGCCCCCGGTACGAGAGCAACACCGTGCCGGAGAACTTGTCCTCTCGCGCCAACTTCTCCACGAACCTGTCGTAGGCCCCGCCCGGCAACGCCTCCGGCGGAACGCGCTCGCCGATGTCCGCGTGCGCCCCGCCAGCCCCCACCACCGAC
>NZ_MUMH01000309.1 GCF_002155965.1 Allokutzneria sp. NRRL B-24872 | reverse complement strand
ACGTAGAGGGGCAGGGCCGCCGCGCGGACACCGTCGCCGACGAGGGAGACCGACCAAGCGAGGAAAAGTCTGCGAAAGCCGGGTCCGCGCACGCCGGAGCCCTCTGCGACCTTCTCGTCGGGCCGACTCACCGTGCTCGCGTCCTCCCTGCGGCCCCGCCGTCCGGCCACCCCTCGCCGAAGACCGGTGGACCTGCGGTGATGCCGCATTGTCCGATACCGCCGGAGCGCTTGCGGCCACGTCCTGGGAGCGGTTGCCGAAGATCACTCGACGAGACCACGAGCTGCGGCCGAATGGTCCCGGTCCGGACGGCGGCGAATGGCGGTCAGCTTGGCGGCTTGTTCTCCGAGCGCCGTGGCTCTACTTTTTCACCTATCCGGGTCTTGCGTAGAAATCCGATCTCCCCTTATCCGAACAATGATCGCCGGAGGGCACTCATGTTCACGTCTTCTGTCACCTCGCAGAGCAACAACGTCACCCGTCCGGGTAAGGGTCTGTTTACCTCAGCGTGCTCTTCGTACCAGGGCGTGCGGATCAGCGCACGCGAAGGCGCCAGGATCAGCAACCGCGCCGGTGTGCGCATCAGCTCCTGCTCGGGCGTGCGCATCAGTGCCCGTGACGGCGTCCGGATCAGCTCGCAGCGTGAAGGCGTGCGAATCAGCGCTCGCGAAGGTGTTCGCATCAGCTCGCAGCGCGATGGCGTGCGGATCAGCGCGCGTGAAGGCGTGCGGATCAGTCGTCAGGGCGTGCGCATCAGCAGCGCGCGCGAAGGTGTTCGCATCAGC
>NZ_MUMH01000308.1:935-1686 GCF_002155965.1 Allokutzneria sp. NRRL B-24872 | reverse complement strand
CGAACGGCGAGGACTCCGCGATCGCCCGGTCGTGCGCGTAGACCGCGTGCGAGTTCCCCTGCGCGATCGCCAACCCCACGCCGAACTCGCCCGCCGCCTGCTTCGGCAGCTTCTTCTCCTGCTCGTCCGTCAACCCCGGCGCGTCCGTCTGCACCGACCCCGGCAACACCCGCACCAGCCCGAGACCCGCCCCCGCGTCCCCGATGATCGGCCCCGGTTGCGGCGTCGGGTTCGGGTTCGTGAACGGCGGCTGGCTCGGGTCCACCGGCGTCGGCACCGGTGTCGTCGGCGGGGCCGCGAGCGCCGGCGCCGCGCACAGCGCTGTCAGCAACGCCGCTGTCGGCAGGGCGACGGCCATCGGTAATCGGCGGGCACGCATCGGCGGGTGTCCTCCTCGCAGGGCGGTGTGATGCAGAGCACCACGCCGTGCTCAACGACCGACGTGCCCAAAGGGTGACGCTCCCGCCCGTTTTCGCAGCTCAGGGCCTTGGGGGATACCTGTTCGGAACCTGGCCGTCCGCCCGCTACACTTGTCACGCCTCGCCGCCTTAGCTCAGTCGGCCAGAGCGACGCACTCGTAATGCGTAGGTCAAGGGTTCGATTCCCTTAGGCGGCTCAGCGAGGACCAGGGCGCTTCCCACCGGGAGGCGCCCTGGTTCATGTTCGGAGTTGCAGTTCGCCCGAGTGCTCGTGGTGTGGCGAGTGTCAGAGCTGCCCAAGGCGTCCAGAGGCTACGAAGTTGATCACTGCT
>NZ_MUMH01000308.1:0-927 GCF_002155965.1 Allokutzneria sp. NRRL B-24872 | reverse complement strand
TTGAGCACGTGTCTGGCCGGGTGGAGGAAGTACCCATTGCCGATGTCGGGCAACAGCACCTCGTGAATCGTCTTGTAGAACACGGCAAGTGGGAAGGGAACATCGGTCGTCGGTTCGCCGACTGTCTGGTCGTTGTCGGCGGCAGCGACCATGTTGTTGCCTGGTGGGTAGCCGTACTTGTCCTGGAACGTAGGCAGGAGTGAAGCGAGAGCGCGATTGATGTCATTGCTCCACGAAGCCAGCCAGGTTGCGTCGACGGTGGGCGTGTTCATACGGCGGATCTCCAGTTCCAGGGCTAGACCCAGTCGAGGGTGCCGTCGTCGTTGGCTTCGGGTTGGTCGCCGTTGATGTCTGTGCCGTGGTCGAGGGCGTAGGCGATCTCGGCGAGCATGGTTGCGGTGTTTGGCCAGCGGGGCTCTGAGATTGCGGCCTCGTACTTGTCCCACTTCATGATGCATCCGTGGAGAGGGCCGGAGCGCAGGTCGACGAGCAGGTAGTCGCCGCCGCCGTTGTGTGCGAGGGGGAGCCACACCGGGAGCCAGAAGGTGCACTCTGAGCCAGCGGGTTCGGCTACTAGGGCAATGGTTTCTGCGTCGTCGAAGGAATCGATGTCCAGCAGGCCCTCGCGGCGCTCCACTGCTTGGTCGACGGTGAACGGGGTGTAGTGCGGTAGTAGCTGTCCCTTGAGGAAGTCGGTTACGCCGCAGGAGTGGCGCCACCATGCGAGGAGATCAGCGGGCAGTGGCCGGTTGAGGAGGGCTTCCACGACGGCGATTTCGCTGGCGGTCGCGGGCGGGCCGATGTGGGCTGCGGACGTGGGCGCGTTGTGGTGAAGCCAAGCGACGATGCGATGCCAGGACTCCTCAGCAGGGTGAGTCATCTGGGAAATCCTGCCATTGCGAAGAGAGCTGAGCGGTCGGATGGCGC
>NZ_MUMH01000307.1 GCF_002155965.1 Allokutzneria sp. NRRL B-24872 | reverse complement strand
AGCACATGTCGGCGTCGCCGGGCCCGGAGAGCCGCTGCAGCCTGCGCAGGTCCGAGAGGCCCTCGGTGGCCGGGAAGTCCTCCTTGTAGGACTCCGGGAACATCGTGGCGTAGCGCTGGCCCAGCTCCGTCGCGGACTCGGTGCCCGCGGTGACCGCCGTCTGCTCGGCGAGCACGGCGTCCACCATGAGGTCGTCCCAGCTGCGCGCCGCCTCGGACAGTCGCTGCTGAATGCTCGCGGTGTCCGGCTCGATGTCGCTCTGCGGGTCGGTGTGCACCATGAAGTGCACGCGCGCCAGCGCCGACTCGCCGATGCGNNTCGCGGCGCAGGAACAGCCGCAGCTTGCGGCGCTCCGCCAGCGCCAGCACCTTCGTGGTGGTCTGGAACAGCGACTCGGGATCGGTGGAGAACAGCTCGGTGCGCGGGTAGTTCTGGATCACCTCGAGCATCCGCTGCCCCGAGTAGGAGGCCAGCGGGAAGCCCGCGCGGTGGATCACCTGGCGCACCCGGCGCTCCATCACCGGGATGTCGAGCACGTTCTCGTGCAGCGCGGTGGTGGTGAAGACGCCGAGGAAGCGGTGCTCGCCGCTGACCTCGCCGTTGTCGCCGAAGGTCTTCACACCCACGTAGTACGGGTAGACCGAGCGGTGCACCGTGGACGGCGCGCTGGCCTGCGTGAGCACCAGAAGTTCCTTCGCCAGCGCCTGCGCGGCGGCG
>NZ_MUMH01000306.1 GCF_002155965.1 Allokutzneria sp. NRRL B-24872 | reverse complement strand
CGGTGGCGCCACCGACGTGCAGCGACTTGCCGGTGTCCTCCTCCATGTGCGCGCGCTCGATCTCCACCCGGAAGACCTCGCCGTCCTCCAGCACCACGTCGAGGTGGCCGTTGAAGGCGATCGGCTCGTCGTACTGGGAGGTCTGGAAGTTCTTCGGCTGGTCCGGGTAGAAGTAGTTCTTCCGCGCGAAGCGGCACCACTGCGCGATCTCGCAGTTGAGCGCGAGGCCGATCCGGATCGCCGACTCCACGCCCTTGCCGTTGACCACCGGCAGCGAGCCGGGCAGGCCGAGGCAGGTCGGGCACACCTGGGTGTTGGGCTCGGCCCCGAAGGTGGTGGGGCAGCCGCAGAACATCTTGGTGTTGGTGTGCAGCTCGACGTGCACCTCGAGCCCGAGCACCGGGTCGAAGCGCTGCATGACCTCGTCGTAGTCCATCAGGTCCGCGAAATCAGTCGTCGTCATCGCCGTCGTTCTCCCAGTCGGCAAGCATGTCCCGCTTGAGCAGCTCGATCTGCAGCATCATCGAGCCGAGCATTTCCTCGTCGTTGATCCCCGACGTCCTGCGCGTGCACCAGGTCATCTGGCCGTTGGGGTCCATGCACTTGACCACGGTCAGCGCCTCGACCGGGGTCCAGCCCTTCGGCAGCGGGAACAGCTCGACCCCGTGCAGCACCTCACCGATGGCCTTGCGGACCGCGCCGTCCTTGCCCTCGGTCATCGCACCGGCTCGAGCCGGGGAGCGGAGTTCATCAGCGGCCCGCCGCGCGCGACCTCGTAGGCGGCGGCGACCCGGTACATCCGGTCGTCGGCCAGCGCCGGGGCCATGATCTGCAGTCCGACCGGGAGGCCGTCCTCCTCGGCGAGCCCGCACGGCACGCTCATGGCCGCGTTGCCCGCCAGGTTGGACGGGATGGTGCACAGGTCGGCCAGGTACATCGCCATCGGGTCGTCCACCCGCTCACCGATCTTGAACGCGGTGGTCGGG
>NZ_MUMH01000305.1 GCF_002155965.1 Allokutzneria sp. NRRL B-24872 | reverse complement strand
CCGGGTCCGGGTCGACGTCAGCGACCTGCGCCCGGCCACGTTCGTCATGCGCCACACCGTCCACTGTGGACCGTCCGAGGAGGACAGGGTCGCCGCGGTCGGTGAGGTGCTCGTCGCGGGGTTCCACGTGACAACGACGCGCCCGCGCAGGCTCGCCGAGGAAGAGCGCGAGTTCCTCGCGGAGTACGTGGTGGAGGACGTCCATGCCTGAACTGCTCATCGCCGACAAGGACGAGCGCGACGACCTCGGCGCCTTCGTGGCGCGCGCGGTCCGGCTCGACACCGGAGTCCTGGTCCGGCTGCGCACGCGGTCCAGCGCCAGCGGCGACCAGCTGCTGGAAGCGTGGGCGTCGACCCCGTTCGACACCCTCGTCACCCGCACCGTGCGCGGTCAGGTGGAGCCGAGCGACCTCACGGTCAACGGCAACGAACTGCTGGCCTCGCTCGCCGTCGTCGGTGGTGAGCGGGTCGATCCGGGGCCGCCGCAGGACATCCTGTGGCGCTCCGCGCTCCCGCCCGCCGTTGGCTGGCTGCCCGTGGACGACCTGCCCGCCGAGATGGTCGCCGAGCTGGCCGATCAGG
>NZ_MUMH01000304.1 GCF_002155965.1 Allokutzneria sp. NRRL B-24872 | reverse complement strand
CGCCGAGCTGGCCGATCAGGGCGTCGCGGTGGCCAAGGAGAACCCGGGGCCGCGCGGCACCCCGCCCGCGTCGCTGCTCGACCAGTCCGTGCTGACCGTCAGCGGTTCAGGGCTGGACGTGAAGATCCCGCTGCGGTGCCTCTTCGCGCTCTCCGGCATGGGATTCCTGACCAGCCGGCACGAGGGCGACAAGGTCCGCGTCACCGCCACCGACTCGTGGCTGCGCCTGGACGCGCGCTTCGGCGCCGTGGTCCGCCGACGCCACTCCTTGCTCCCCCTCCTCGTCTGACCCCAAGAAAGGGGGCTAGGCGAGCCAGGCGGCGGTGTTGGGCGGGAGTTCGCCGTCGGAGGTGAGGTCGGCGCTGGCCAGGACGACCTCGCCGGGCGGGAGGGGGACCGCGACGGGTGAGGTGTTGAGCGCGCAGATGAGGCCGCCGGACTTGCGGCGGAAGGCGAAGCAGCCCTCGGGCGCGCCGTACCACTCGATGTCCTGGCCGGCGAAGCCCGGATGCGTCCGCCGCAGCTCGATGGCCTGCCGGTAGAGCGAGAGCATCGAAGCCGGGTCCTCCAGCTGGGCCTCCACGGTCAGCGGAGCCCAGTCCTGCGGCATGGGCAGCCAGGTGTTCTCGCCGGAGGTGAAGCCGAACGTCGGCCCGGCGCCCTCCCACGGCATCGGCACGCGGCAGCCGTCGCGCCCGCGCTCGGTGTGCCCGGAGCGCTCCCAGACCGGGTCCTGCAACGCCCAGTCCGGCAGGTCCACGTTGGGCAGGCCCAGCTCTTCGCCGTTGTACAGGTAGACGACGCCGGGCAGCGCCAGCTCGACCAGCGCCATCGCACGCGCCCGCGCCTGGCCCAGCTCGCCGCCGCCGTAGCGGGTGGTGTGCCGCACGACGTCGTGGTTGGACAGCGTCCACGTCGGCAACGCGCCGACGGTGCGCACGGCCGCGACGGAGTGCTCGATCGCCGAACGCACCGACGCCGCGTCGAAGTCGGTCTCCACCAGGCGGAAGTTGAAGCCCAGGTGCAGCTCGTCAGGGCGGACGTAGGCGGCGAAGCGCTCGTCGCCCTTCACCCAGATCTCGCCGACGGCCATCCGGTCCGGGTACTCGTCGAGCACCTTGCGGATGCGGCGGTGGATCTCGTGCACCTCGTCGTTGTCGAAGCGCGGGTCGTTGGCGTTGTCGTGCAGGACACCGCTGCCGTCGACGAAGCCCTCGGCCACGTCGGGCAGGTCGGCGGGCTTGGCCATGCCGTGCGCCACGTCGATCCGGAAACCGTCGACACCGCGGTCCAGCCAGAACCGCAGCGTGGTGTCGAGGTCCTCGGCCACCTCGGGGTTCGCCCAGTTCAGGTCCGGCTGCTC
>NZ_MUMH01000303.1 GCF_002155965.1 Allokutzneria sp. NRRL B-24872 | reverse complement strand
CGCAACACGTAGCCAAAACGCTCGGAGACGGCGTGGGCGGAGTGCGGCTAGTCGGGGAGGACCACCGAGACGATGCCTGCGAGGTGGGCCAGGCGGGCGACCTCGGCGGCGCGGAACATGGGGCCCCCGGGGCGGCCGACGAGGAGCACGCGGTCGGGGTTGCCGAGGGGCGTCGCGGCGAGTTCGGTGCCGAGTTCGCGCCAGGTCTCGGGAACCCAGGCCTCCTCGCCGTCGAGGATGCGGGCCTTCGTCAACGGCATCCAGGGCAGCTCGACCGCGCGCGTCTCCGGGGCCGCCGTGGAGGCCGCCAGCCGCTCCAGCCCGCCCGGCGTGCGGCGGGCCACCACGGCCCAACCAGCGCGGATGATCTTGGGAACGCCCTCGGTGAACACCTCGACGCCCTTGGCCGGCTCGGCCGCCACCTCCTCGACGAGCTCCAGCTCGCGGTGGGTGTCGAGCACGCCGGCGTAAGGCCGGACCGCGTCCACCTCGACGCCCTCGACGGACTCCGCCGCGGTGATCAGCACGTCCGGCAGGCGGCCGGAGGGCAGCTCCACCACCAGGTCGTCGACGGCCACGCCGGGGGAGCGCTCCACCACGTCCACGCTGAGGATGTCCGNNCCTGAGCTGCAAGGGTCGGCGTCCGCGCGCCGCTGTCGGCCGCCGATTGTGGCAGAACACCCGGCGGGCGCCACCGTCAACGGCCACAGTTCTCCGGACGGAAGCACGTTCTTAACGTCCCCAGTTCTACCAGTGCCCCCCGACAACCC
>NZ_MUMH01000302.1 GCF_002155965.1 Allokutzneria sp. NRRL B-24872 | reverse complement strand
GCGTAGATGTCCAGCGCGACGCCGTCGGCCGCGCGGGCGGCGTCGATCCAGCCGTCCGGGCTGCCGACGTTGCCCTTGGAGTTGGTCTCCCACTGGTAGGCCATGGCGGAGTACCAGACCTGCACGCCGGGGTTGGCGGCCTTCACCACGGTGACGGTCTTGCGCATGAGCTCGGCGAAGGTCGCGCCGGACATGTTGTCCTCGGGCTCGTGGTAGACGGTGAAGATCGTCCCGGCGGGCAGTGCGCCGGCGAGTGCGCGCAGCTGCCCGTCGTACTTGCCGTCGACGTAGCCGCGCACGTCCTTGCCGATCGGCTTGGCCGAGTACCAGTGCAGCGAGGCGGCGGAGTGCCAGTTCGCCGAGGACGGCTCCGGCAGCGTCTGGTCGAAGGACCGGCGGTAGCTGAGCTTGCCGCCGCCGATCTCCTCCTGGGCCACCGACCAGGCCTTTCCTTCGGGCCCGGTGCTCGCGCCCACCCAGATCGGCACGTCCGCGCGCACGGGCAGTGGTGCGCCGACCGTTATGGCGGCGACGGCGAGCAGGGTCGTGATTCTTCTCGGCACGAGGACTCCTCGGGCTTCTCGGCGACAACGGCGGGTTTGTCGGGCGCATGCCTACCCACCGCGGTCGCCGAGCGCACCCGCACTTCAAGAACGTGAACCCGGAACCGCCTTCCTGCCGTGCCGAGGTCAGGCGGGTTCGGCGGCGCAGGTCGTGTCGCGGGCCGGGAACCGGCCGTTGAGCAGGAACGCGTTCACGGCGTCGTTGCCGCACTTGTTCCTGGCGAACACGTAGACGCCGTGACCGCCCTGGTCGACGGTCACCAGCCGAGCCCGGTCACCGAACGCGCGCCGCAGCTTCTGCGCGCCGATCAACGGAGTGCCGGGGTCGCGCTCGTTCTGCACCAGGAGCACGTTCGACGGGCCGCGGTCGGTGATGCGCACCTGGGGCTCGACCGGCTCGGAGGGCCAGTACGCGCACGGTCCGATGTTGGCGGCGGCCGCCCCGATCAGGGGGTGGCGAATCCGGTCGGCCGCGACGTCGCGCTGGTAGGACTGGACGGACTTGGGCCAGCTGGAGTCGCCGCAGATCACGTGCAGGCGCCCCGTTTTCGTGTTGTCCGCGGGCACGGCGGTGGCGGCGGACCGAGCGGCGGGCTGGGCCTGGTCGAGTTCCTTCCAGAGATCGGCCAGCGCGGGGACGTCC
>NZ_MUMH01000301.1 GCF_002155965.1 Allokutzneria sp. NRRL B-24872 | reverse complement strand
ACTTACGAGACAGCCCTTAGCCTGATCTGTCTCACCGTTCTGCTCAGAACCACGAACCCGTCGCCGCGCGCGACTCGCCAACTGCCGCGCGGCAGCAGGACTGCGCCCCACGATCGAGGCGATCGCTTCGAAGGGCACTCCGAACAGATCGTGGAGAACGAACGCCAACCGCTCGGCGGGCCCAAGCGTGTCCAGCACTACCAGCAGCGCAAGACCAACCGAATCGGCTTGGAGCGCTTGGGATTCCGGATCACCGCATTCGACCTGCCGCGGCACGTTCTCGTCCAGCGGCTCCTCCCTTCGTGACGCGCGTGAGCGCAGCATGTCCAGGCAGACGCGACCAACGACAGTGGTCAGCCATCCACTGAGATTGCGCACCTCACCCACGGCCGCACGGCTCAGTCGCAGCCACGTCTCCTGCACGGCGTCCTCGGCTTCGCTCGCCGAACCGAGCATCCTGAGCGCCACGGCACGCAGGCGGCCGCGTTCCTCCTCGAACTGCCCTAGGAGCCAGTTGTCGCCGTTCACCCGTCCCCCTCACCTCTGATCGCTACTTCCTTGACGAACAGGAGGGGAAGGTTGTGACAGCCGCCGGTCCAGAGGCGCGATCGAGTCCTTCGTCGTGGCGACAAAGCACTCCAGAGAAACACAGAAAGCACACGTGGGCCAATTTGTCCAGAAAACTATCCACAGGAGAGCCAACCCAGCTCAAACAACTCCGTTTTTCTTGTGGACATGTGGATAACTCGCCCCAAATTGCACGATCACCAATTTCATGTCGTATGTTCGAGACCATGCAAAACACCACGACTGCCCGCGAGCTCGCGGGC
>NZ_MUMH01000300.1 GCF_002155965.1 Allokutzneria sp. NRRL B-24872 | reverse complement strand
GCCTCCAGCGCGTCGGCCTGGCGGCCGTAGGAGGGCAACCACTGCAGGTTCACCGCGAAGACGTACTTGAGCAGGAACGCGAGGAAGAAGACGGGGACGGCGACGCCGATCAGGGAGCCGACGACGCCGAGGTTGTCCAGCCAGCCGCCCCGGCGCTTGGCCGCGAGGTAGCCGAGCGGGATGCCGAACGCCACCGCGAGCACGATCGCGAAGATGCTTAGCTCCAGGGTCGCCGGGAAGCGCTCCAGGAACAGGTCCATGGCGGCTGTTCCCGGTTGCACCCCCGTCGAGGTCCCGAAGTCGCCGGAGAGGGCGCGCCCGATGAACTTGAAGTACTGCGTGATGATCGGCTGATCGAGGCCGAGCTCGGCGGTGAGTCGCGCGCGCGACTCCTCGGTACCGCGCTCGCCCAGGAGGGCCGAAACCGGCCCTCCTGGGAGCGAGCGCAGCCACGCGAAGAGCAGCAGCGACAACACCGCGACGACCCCGACTAGCTGGATCAGCCGCCGCACGGTGAAGCGGAGCACTGGCTATCCCGTTGTTCTCGTGGTGGGAGGGGACGATCAGCCCTTGCTGACGGGGCCGAACTCCTCAGCGGTCAGCGGGCTGGGAACCAGGCCCTTGATGTCCTTCTTCAGCACCAGCGCCGGCGGCGAGTGCGAGAGCGGGACGGCGGGCAGGTACTCCTCCATGATCTGCTTGTTCAGGCCCTTGTAGAGCTGGTCGCGGGCGGCCTTGTTCGGCTCCGCGTCGGCCTTCTTCAGGTCGGCGCCGAGCTTGGTGCCCCACGGCGAACCGGCGGTGTAGAAGCGGTTCTCGGGGTTGCCGAAGAAGGTGCCGACGAAGTTGTCGACGGTGTTGAAGTCACCGGTCCAGCCGAGCAGGAACAGGTCGGCCTTGTTCTGGTCGACATCGGTGAGGTAGCCACCGTTCCACGGCTTCGTGGTCACGTTGATCTTGATGCCAGCGGCCTGGAGGTCAGCGGCGATCGCGCCGTAGATGTCCTTCGGGTTGGGCATGTACGGCCGGGTGACCTCGCTGGGCCAGTAGAAGTTGACCGTCAGGTCGCTCGCGCCCGCCTCGGCCAGCAACTGCTTGGCCTTCGCGGTGCTGTACTCGATCTTCTTGACGTCGGGGTTGTAGCCGTCGACGGTGTCCGGGATGAACTGCGTCGCCACGACGGCGCCCTCGGGCAGCTGCGACTTGACCAGCTGCTCGCGGTTGACCGCGTGCGCGATGGCCTGGCGGACCTTGAGGTCCTTGAGCTTGGCGTTGTTCTTCTGCGTGAAGCCCAGGTACATGATGTTGAACGCCGGACGGATCGCCACGTTGAAGCCCTGGTTCTTCAGCTGCGCCCAGTCCGCGGGGGCCGGGTAGTCGTAGCCGTCGATGTCCCCGGTCTGCAGCGCCTGCTTGCGCGCGGTCTCATCGGGGATGATCTTGAAGATCAGCTTGTCCAGCTTGGCCTTGTCCGCGCGGTAGCCGTCGAAGCGGGCCAGCTCGATCGAGTTGTTCGCCGTGTCGTAGTTGACGAACTTGAACGGGCCGGTGCCCGTCGGGTTCTTCAGCGCGTACTCGTTGAAGACGAAGCTGTCGCCCTGCGCCTTGACGTCGTCGGCGTTGAACTTCTTCATCGCGGTCGGGCTCTGCATCGAGAACGACGGCAGGCCGAGCACGTCGGGGAACTTCGACGTGGTCGCGGTCAGCTCGACGACGGCGGTCTTGGGGTCCTTGGCGGTGCAGGACTTGAACAGCGACGGCTTGGCCCCGTCGGCGAAGCCGCCGAAGTTGTCACCCCAGTACTGGGAGACGGCGTCGCTCTGGCCCGCGCCCTTCTGGTTGTACCAGCGGTTGAAGTTCGCGCAGACGGCCTCGGCGTTGAAGTCGGTGTTGTCGTGGAACTTCACGCCCTCGCGCAGGGTGAAGGTCCAGACCTTGCCGTCCGGGGAGGAGGACCACTTCTCGGCGAGCTCGGGCGTGGCCTTGGNNGGCGCGCCCTCGGCGCCGAAGGTCATCGTTCCGCCGACCTTGCCCTGACCCGCGTCGTTCCCGCGCTGCGACTGCGCGCAGGAGGCGAGGGACAGTGCGGTGACGCCGGCGACGCCGATCACCGCCAGCCTGCGCATGGGGGTTCTGAGCGCAGTGAATTTCTTGGGCATCGCGCACACCTCATGGTCCGATGTCACTGTGTGTGGTGGCCGACACTAACCCCTTACGAGCTCGTTGCCGAGTGCTCCAGGTCACGATCCGGCCACGCAGAAGTCCGTAAGATCGGGTGAATTTTCGCCGGTGTTACCCGCGAGTCACACCGCTTTCTGGCGTCAACCGGCTGGTACTACCGGAGGTGTTCCGCGAGGAGCACGTCGGCGGCCTCCCTGGTCCCGTCCACCGCGAACCAGCCCGCCTCGAAGTCCTGCCAGCGGGAAAGCGGTGCTGCGCAGGTTTCGCCGTCCCTGGCAACAGCCCTCTTCAGGCGAAGCTCGCGATCACCGGAACAGACCCACACCAACACGGACAGCGACGACCTGATCGAGCGACGGCCGCTGGAGACACCCTCGACGACCAGGATCTCGGGCGTGTCGATGCGGACTTCTGGGCCCGTCCGGGTCAAGCCATCCGACCATTCGGTGCGCCGGTAAACGGCG
>NZ_MUMH01000030.1 GCF_002155965.1 Allokutzneria sp. NRRL B-24872 | reverse complement strand
CTCGGTGTGCACGTGCAGGTGGACGAACGACTCAGCTCCAGCAGTCACCGACAGAACTTATACCTGTCGGCCGGGCTACGCCAAAGATGATCAACGAAGCGGCGTGTTCGTGTGGATGCGTTGTGCCCCAACGGTTTCATGCGACTACTCCAGCAACCTCGTGACCGCTGGTCCGAGCGGGTCTCCGACCAGCGCGAGCGAGTTCTCCGCCCGCGCGGCCAGGTCGAGCGGGTCGACCCCCTTGCTCAACCGCCCGTGCACCACGCGGTCGAGTCCGGCACCGAGCAGCGGCGCGGCCGTGCGCAGTGCCGAGTGCGATGGCGGCGGTGCTGCCCCCGTGCATGACGATGTTGCGCTGTCGGTAGAGCCGCCGGAACACGCCCTGGTAGACCTGCCGCACGTCCGACAGTTGGGCGTACGGTGCCAGCAGCACCGCCTTCAGGCGCTCCGCGGCGGCGATGTCGCTGTACGAGGACGGCGCGAGCGGTGTGCCCGCCGCCAACTCCTCCGCGATCACCTCACTGCGATCGAGGTTGTGCCGACATTGCGCCAGTCGTTTCGAGGTCGGATCTGACGGCTGCGGTTTGTGCTTGTGCGACAAGGCAGTCAGCTCCGCGCGTGGCCACGAGCACGCGACGATCCCGGCGAGTCGGTCTGCGGATACGGCACGCCCTTCCTCGACATCCGCCTTGTCGCCGGGCTGGAACAGCAGCGATTCGATCGCTGCCCAGGCGCCCGCGACCGCCGAAGCCGCCACTCCGGCATTCAGCTGCGCCGCGAGCTCCAGCGCTTCGTCGAGCCGATCGCTGCGGTTGACGGCGTACATGGTCCTTTCCGTTTCCAGCGAGAGGATGTTGACGCCGCGTTCGGGCGGGAGCAGTGGCAGCGGAGTCGAGTGGCCCGCCACCCACGCTTTGCCCACGGGTTCCAAGCGCCTCCTGAAGCTTCGCGAGTACGAACGACGTGCTTCCAGGCGGCGCACGGTGTTCCCTGCCTCTCGTGCCGCTGCCACGACGTCCTTCGCGGTGAACACATAAAGGAAGGCGCCGTTGTGTCGAGGCGGATGGTCGAACTTGTGCTCAGCGAACCACTCGGCCACGCGCCCTGGCGGGCGCCATTCCGGCAGGTGCTCGGCGAGCGATTGCCGGTCAGGTACTGAGATGAAGGGCACCAGCACCTCGAAGTCACGATCTTCCTGTTCCGCCAATCGGCACGCGTCGCGCAGCAGATCGGCCAGGGTGATGTCGCGATTCGCGCCCAGTGCCCGTACCCAGCGGTGCAGGTAGCCCGAGCTGTGTCCGCAGTCCAGGAGATGCGTGGCCACCGCGCGGGCCAATCGCTCAGGGGACGGTGTCTTTGCGGAGTCCGCAGCGCTCGCCCAACGTTCGAGGTATCCGTTGGTGACCAAGGGCATCAGTTGCACCAGACGGCGCCGCTCGCGGCTGTCTGGAGCGAGTCCTGAGCGCAGGAGCGTGGTGAGCTCCTGCCGCAGGCGTGAGTCGCCGAGCCCCAGGTCCGGACCGAGTTGCCGTTCCAGCGCGCGCAGGTACCACGAGACGGCGCCCGGGGAGAGGACGCGCGAGCGGACCCAGTCACCTGCCTCCGCTGCTTCGCGCAGCGCCAACGCGCTGCTGACATCCCACAGCCGCCGAGGCCAAGGGGTGGTGTCAGCGAAGTAGTCCAGAAGTCGGGCTGTCACGTGGCGTGCGTATGGATCAGCGGATAGCGATCCTGTTGATGGAGGTGATGCGGCGGTCATGAGGTGCTATGCTTCCAGTAGCGTTCAACGCCAAACACCTAAAGCCGGGGAGCCGCCATCTGGCCGCTCTCCGGTTTTCTTTTGTGTTGATGCCCGCTGAGCTGCGGCTTTGTCGCTTTATGTGCCGGTTTGGAAAGTGTTATCAGTGATCCGGGTTCGTCTTTCTCGCGAAGTTCCGGGTGAGGTGCACGCTATTGGGCTACAGATTGCCAGGGGCGCAAATGGCGAATGTGACTATCTTGCCCGAGTGATTGATCCGAATGCTGCCCAACGGCCGACCAGGGTGGGCGTCTACGTCGACGCGTTCAACGTCTACTACGGCGCGCGTGCCCACTGCGGGAAGGGCACGGCCGGGTGGCGCTGGTTGGACATCGGCAGCCTGGCGAAGAGCCTCATCAACCCCCGGCTCTGGCCCAACCCCGTCCTCGACCGCATCGTCTACTGCACCGCGCTGCGCGACCGGGAGAACGACCCGAGTTCGCTCGCCGACCAGGAGGCCTACATCGGGGCGCTGAAGCACCATTGCGGCAACGTCCTCGTCGCCTACGGCAAGTACATGCCCCGCACCAGCACAGGCCTGCTCGTCGACAGAAGCGGCGGGCGTCCGCGTCAGCTGATCTCCCCAGGTGGTGATCAGCTGCCGGACTGGCTCACTGTGCGGGAGGTCCCCGGCCCCCAGGGGCAGCCAGGGCTACTGGCGTCGGTCGCCACCTTCGAGGAGAAGGGGTCTGACGTGAATGTCGTCAGCCACCTGTTGATCGATGTGCTGACTCATCAGGTTGACGCGGTCATGCTGTTCTCCAACGACAGTGATCTGAGCCTTCCTGTGCAGATGGCTCGGACGTTGGTTCCGGTCGCCACGGTCAACCCGCATGCGATGCCCACGGCGGGAGACCTTCGCGGTGGTGCTGCCGACGGAGTGGGTGGGCACTGGTGGCGGCGGCTCCGCGCCGACGATTACCGCGCACATCAGATGCCCGCCCAAGTCGGTCCACACACGAGGCCATCTGGGTGGTGAGACGAGATTGATGATCGTGTTGGTCAGTGCTATGGTTTAGCTACCGAACCCGGTTCTTGCGGTAACGCAGGGCCGGGTCTTTTTTTGTTCGCGACCTCACGTCGCAGGTGTTGAGCTGTGCGTTGGGGCCTCGCCTAGGCTTCTCGGCGTGAGCTCGAAGCCCCGCATCCCGAACGTGCTGGCCAACCGCTACGCCTCTGCGGCGCTGGCCCGGATCTGGTCCCCGGAACACAAGGTGGTGCTGGAGCGCAGGCTCTGGCTGGCCGTGCTGCGCGCGCAGGCGGACCTCGGCGTGGACGTGCCGTCGAGCGCGGTCGCGGACTACGAGCGGGTGGTGGAGCAGGTCGACCTGGCCTCGATCGCCGAGCGCGAGCGGGTCACCAGGCACGACGTGAAGGCCAGGATCGAGGAGTTCAACGCCCTGGCCGGGCACGAGCACGTGCACAAGGGCATGACCTCCCGCGACCTCACCGAGAACGTCGAGCAGCTCCAGGTGCGGCTGAGCCTGGAGCACGCCAGGGACCGCGCGGTGGCGCTGCTGGAGCGGCTGGCGAAGCTCGCGGCGGAGAACTCGGAGCTGGTCATCGCGGGGCGCTCGCACAACGTGGCGGCGCAGGCGACGACGCTGGGCAAGCGGTTCGCGACGGCGGCGGACGAGGTGCTGGTGGCGTTCGGGCGGGTGGAGAACCTGTTGGAGCGCTACCCGCTGCGCGGCGTGAAGGGGCCGGTCGGCACGGCGCAGGACATGCTGGACCTGCTGGGCGGTGACGCGCAGAAGCTGCTGGAGCTGGAACGCCGGGTCGCCGAGCACCTGGGCTTCGACGCGGTGTTCACCAGCGTTGGGCAGGTCTACCCGCGCTCGCTGGACTTCGAGGTGGTGACGGCGCTGGTGCAGCTCGCGGCGGGGCCGTCCTCGCTGGCGAAGACGATCAGGTTGATGGCGGGCCACGAGCTGGTGACCGAGGGCTTCCAGCCGGGCCAGGTCGGGTCGAGCGCCATGCCGCACAAGATGAACACCCGCTCCTGCGAGCGCGTGAACGGGCTCGCGGTGATCCTGCGCGGGTACGCCTCGATGGTCGGCGAGCTGGCGGGCGACCAGTGGAACGAGGGCGACGTGTCGTGCTCGGTGGTGCGCAGGGTCGCGCTGCCGGACGCGTTCTTCGCCTTCGACGGCCTGGTGGAGACCTTCCTGACGGTGCTGGACGAGTTCGGCGCGTTCCCGGCGGTGATCTCCCGCGAGCTGGACCGCTACCTGCCGTTCCTGGCAACCACGAAGATGCTGATGGCGGCGGTGCGCGCCGGGGTCGGCAGGGAGACCGGGCACGAGCTGATCAAGGAGCACGCGGTGGCCTCCGCGCTGGCCATGCGCGAGCAGGGGACCGAGCGCAACGAGCTGCTCGACCGGCTCGGGGCCGATGAGCGGTTCCCGCTGGGCCGCGCGGAGCTCGACCGGTTGCTGGCGGACCGGCTGCCCTTCACCGGGGCCGCGTCGGCTCAGGTCGGCGCCGTCGTGGAGCGGGTCCAGGAGGTCATGGACCGGCACCCCAAGGCCGTCGGGTACGCGCCGGAACCGATTCTGTAGCGCCAGGACTCAATCGCTGGGCCGAACGGCCGTCAACCGTGCGTACACCGAATGATCGAGCAGCACTGGTTCGCGTACGTGAACCTTATTCGGTTAAATCAGGACCCTGGATGCAGTGGGGTACCGCGCGGTGGAGCGACCCGACAATGTGTGCGGAGGTCAAGTTCCGCTCAAGCATCGTGGTGTCGAGGGGGTCGTCCGCGTGGTCGCTCGCTTGGAAGGCAAAGCGCGCAACCGCGCCGCCCTGCTCGACGCCGCGCGGGACGTGATCGTCGAGGAGGGCCACCGCGGCGCCTCGCTCGGCATGATCGCCGGGCGGGCCGGGCTGACCACGGGCGCCATCTACTCGATCTTCGGCAGCAAGCGCGACCTGCTGGTCGCCGTGGTGGAGGACATCCACTGGCGGGTGATCGCCGAACTGCGCCAGTTGGGTGACCCCAGGCTCGGTCTGGAACAGGTCATCGGCGTCTACGTGCACGGGCGGCTGCGCGCGGCCGGGACCAAGGAGGCCGCGCAGCTGCTGGCCTTCGAGATGGAGCTGGCCGGGCAGGCGCAGAGCGATCCGGTGGTCAGCACCCGCCTGCGCGAGATCGCCCAGCGCTCGGACCAGCAGTTCGCCGAGGCACTCGTGGGCAGGGCGGACAAGAACGGCGCGGTGATCGGGCCGGAGCGGGCGCGTCAGCTCGCGCTCGGCATCGGCGCGCTGGTGCAGGGCTTCGAACAGCGGAGGCTGCGCGGGGAGGACGTGCCGGACCAGCTGGTCGTGGACCTCTCGGTCGCGCTGGCCCGGCAGTGATCCCTCAGGCGCCGCGTCGTTCCAGCAGTGAGCCGGTGTCCAGCGCCTCGGTGTAGACGACCGGCTCGCCGGACAGCGCGCTGCGCTGACCGCCCGCGTACTCCGCCTGGACCCGCAGGTCGTAGGCGGTGTTGGGGGCGGCCCGGTCGGGGCTGAACTTCTTGCCGACCAGGATCTCGACGAACTGCTCGTCGGTGGCCTTGACGGTGCGGAAGGTCGTCGTCGGCTGCCCGGTCTTCACGACCAGCACGTGGTAGCTGACCGCGCTCTCGACCGGGGACCAACCGATCTTGTCGCTGCCGGGCAGGTGGTAGTAGTCGAAGACGGTGAACGGCGAGACCGGGGGCGGGGTCGCCGCCAGCGCGGTGGGGCCGGTCGCGATCAGGGTGAAGCCGCAGAGCAGGACGGCGAGGCTGCGGAACAGCCGACCTGATGACATGGGGCACTCCCTCGGAGATCAGATTGGTGATAGCGACGTTACTGGCGCAGGCGGAAACCTCGGCCGTCGATGCGGGGCTTCGATCGGTGGAAGTTCTGCCTTGCGCGTCGTCACCCTCTGTGGGAGCTACTTCACGATGTACACCAAGCGCTGCTTGTCGCTGTAGTCCTTGAAAGCAGCCGCCCGCGCCGAGGTCGTGCAGTGCGCGACCAGCTTGTTCCGCGCGATCTGCGCGCCCCAGACCCTGGCGACGGCGTTGTTGTGGAAGTCCATCTCGTGGCTGGCCGGGGGCGCGGGGTTCTCCTCGTGCGCGTCACCCCACCGTTTGGCGTAGGCGCTGCCGTGGTCGGCGCTGAGCAGGGACTGCCACATGCAGTGCCGCGCGGCGTCGCGCTGGGTGCCGTCGTAGGACTGCGAGGGGAACGCGGAGGTGGACTGGTCCGTGGCCACCTTGGCGACGGCGAGCGCGGCGAGGCACCGGATCGGGTTCTCCGCGCAGATCTTGCGCTCGCTCTCGTTGAGCTCGGCCATCGCCTGGGGGCTCGCGGTGGCTGGGGTTGTGAAGCCGAACACTGCGACTGCGGTCAACGCGAGGGCTGAGAGGGGTCGGCGCACGGCGATTTTCCTCCTCTGACGGGGGATTCGTGCTCAAGTCTGTTGCAGGGGAGGGTGATCCCCAAGCCTTTCGGGATCGGGTGAAGGTGTTCGCCGTCTAGGGTTGCCCCGTGCCAACGCTTGCCGAGTACCCGCAGATCGCCGCAGGTAAGGTCCGCCAGCTCCACGCCGTGGACGACGAGCACCTCCTGCTGGTCGCCTCGGACCGCATCTCCGCGTACGACCACGTGCTGGAGTCCGCCATCCCGGACAAGGGGCGCGTGCTCACGGCGATGAGCGTGTTCTGGTTCGAGCTGCTTGCCGACCTGGTGCCGAACCACCTGGTCGCGCACGACGACCCGCGCATTCCCGACGAGGTCCGCGGCCGCGCGCTGCTGGTGCGGCGCTTGACGATGGAGCCGGTGGAGTGCGTGGCGCGCGGCTACCTGACCGGCTCTGGCCTCGCCGACTACAAGCGCACGGGCGCGGTGTGCGGCGTGGAGCTGCCCGCCGGACTGGTGGAGTCCTCGCGGCTGGCTGAGCCGATCTTCACCCCGGCGACCAAGGCCGAGATCGGCGCGCACGACGAGAACGTCTCCTTCGAGGCCGTGGTGAAGGAGGTCGGGCAGGAGAAGGCCGAGCGGCTGCGCGAGCTGACGCTGAAGGTCTACGCGCGCGCGGCCGAGCACGCGCTGGAGCGCGGCGTGATCCTGGCCGACACCAAGTTCGAGTTCGGCACGGACGCCAGTGGCGCGCTGGTGCTCGGCGACGAGGTGCTGACGCCGGACTCCTCGCGGTTCTGGGGCGCCGAGGGCTACGAGCCCGGCCGGGCACAGCTGTCCTTCGACAAGCAGTTCGTGCGCGACTGGCTGACCTCGCCCGCCTCCGGGTGGGACCGCGCGAGCGACACCCCGCCGCCCGCTCTGCCCGCCGAGATCGTCGAGGCCTCCCGCGAGCGCTACCTGCGGGCCTACGAGATGATCACCGGCCGCTCGATGGCGGACTGGCCCTCACCCGCCTGAGAGTTCGCCGCACCGGGCTTCGGCGGTCACCAGGGGTAAAGCCGCTGGTCATCTCGGTCGTGCTCACTGGTGGCGTGGCTACCAGGCTCCTGGTCTCGCTCTCCGGCGTCGACCGCGGCTCGATCGAGCACTGCGCGTCCGTCGCCGACGAGCTGGACCGGCTCCGCGTCCCGTTGTCCCTGCTGGTGAACCCACTCCCTGAACCGTCCACAGTGGACTGGATCAGCTTTCGCCGGAGCACTGGGGACGCCTTGGTGCTCAACGGTTTCGGGCGCGGACCCGTGTTCGTGCCGCAGCAACGCAGAGCCAGGCGCAAGCCTTCGCTGCCCGCGCACGAGGCCGGGCTGCGGCTGATCGCGTCGACGGCGTCCTTCGAGGCGCGCGGCTTGGTGACTGACTGCTTCGCGCTGCTGGACGAGACGGTGTCGCTGGGCACGATGACAGCGTTGCGGCGCAACGGTTTCACGGTCTGCGCCGACGCCAACGGCGTGCACGACCTCAAGGTCGGGACGCACTGGCGCGGGCGCGTGCGGCGCGTCGGACAGCGTGCGGAGTTCGCGGTGATCCCGCGCCGCGCCGAGCTGGTGCGGATCACCGTCGACGCGGCCGACCTCGCCCGCCACCCGTACCGGTGGGCGTTGTTCGACGCCGTGGAGGACGCGCTGCGCGACGGCGCGATCCCGGGGACCTACGCGGAGGTCAGAGCTCCGCTGCTTCGGCGTGCTTCAGCGCACGGACCTCGGTTTTCTCCGCGCTGAGCCGGTCGAACCAGCCGTGGTACAGCTCCGGCCGGGCCAGCAGCGCCTCGTGGATCGGCACCGCGACCCGGGGACCGACCGCGTTCATGAAGTCGACGGCCTCGGCGAGCTTCAGCCAGGGCGCCTCGGTCGGCAGACCGAGCACGTCGATGTCGTGGTCAGGCACGAACAACGCGTCGCCGGGGTGGTAGAACGCGCCGTCGCCGAACACGTAGCCGATGTTCGGAATGCCTGGCAGGGAACCGTAGATCGTGGCGTGGTCACCGCCGACCGCGTCGACCCGGACGTCGCCGATGCTCAGCGTCCCGCCGGGTTCGACGACCTTCAGCGGCGCGCCGAGATCGGTGACCGAAGCGGCGGAACCCTTGTCCAGCACCAGTTCCGCGCGCGGGTTGGCCTTGAGCAGCTTCGGTAGCCGCTCCAGGTCCAGGTGGTCGAAGTGCTGGTGGGTCACCAGGACCGCGTCCAGCTCGGTCAGCTCCTCGAAGCCTGACGAGAAGGTGCCGGGGTCCAGCAGCAGCCGTGCCGACCCGGTCTCCAGCAGCACGCACGAGTGGCCGTGGTGGGTGATCCGCATGCCCGGATTCTAAGAGCGCGGCGGGCCGGCTGAGCGGCCCGCCGCACGTGGTCAGGACAGGAGCAGCAGCTCGGCCTCTTCCTCGTGGGTGAGCCCGGAACGGCGCTCGCGCTCCAGGCCGAGGCTCAGCTCGTTCTCCAGCGCGGCCCTGGTCGCATCGCCCAGCGAGCGGTGGCGGAGCCCGGCGTCGGCCGCGGGCTTCGGGTCGTGGGCGAGCATGCCGTGGTTGCCGGGCACCCACAGCGGCAGCGACCGCGCTCCCGCCCAGGGGTTCACCCCGGCCTCGGCCAGCTTCGACTCGGCGAGCGGGACCAGCTCGATGTCCTGCCCCGCGACCTCGGCGATCTCGGCGATCATCTCCGGCAACGGCGTGATCGGGCCGATCGCGTCGAAGACGCCGCCCAGCCGCTGCTCCGAGGCGTCGACCAGCCAGTTCGCCAGGTCAAGGACGTCGACGTACTGCGCGGGCTGCTCGGGGGAGTCCGGGACCACGGCCCGTCCGCCCTGGTAGAAGCGCGCGGGCCAGTAGCCGAAGCGGTCCGACCAGTCCTCCTGCCCGGTGATCAGGCCGGGGCGCGGGATGAACGCGCGCTCGCCGAGCACGTCGAGCACCCGGTTCTCGCTGGCGACCTTGATCCGCCCGTACGCCGCCGGGTTGTCCGCCGGGGTCCGCGCCTCGGTCGTCTCCAGCAGCGGTTCGAGGGTCTTGGCGGAGGTGTCTTGGCCGAGGGGGCCGTGGTCGGCGTAGACGCTGATCGAGGAGACGAAGGTCCAGTGGCCCGCGTTCGCGGCCAGCGCTTCCAGGGCCTCGTCGACCCAGGTCAGCGACATCGTGGCGACGTCGATCACGGAGTCGAAGCGCTCGCCGGCCAACGGCGCGAAGCCCTCTGGGTCGTTGCGGTCGACGCGTATCAGCTTGGCGCCCGCCGGGACCTCGCCCGAGGCGCCGCGCGCCGCGCAGAGGACGTCGTGGCCGCGCCGCACCAGCTCGGTCGCGACGGCCTTGGACAGGAACTTCGTTCCACCTAGTACGAGTACCCGCATGCGTCCAGCCTGGCTCGCGGAAGGGGGGCGGGCCATCCCTCTCGCGGAGGGCGAACGGACGGCGAACAGGTGAAATTGATCTGCGGCGCAGCTCACGCCCGTCAGCACCAACTCTGGAGAAGGTTCGAACCCGCTGGTCAGGTAGTCTGCGGCTGCCCGCCGAGCCGCAAAACCCGGGAGTGCGACCAGTGGCCCGTGTCGTCGTTGACGTCATGCCCAAGCAGGAAATCCTCGACCCTCAAGGACAGGCGGTGGCCAACGCGCTGCCGCGCCTCGGCTTCGACGGGGTCAGCTCCGTCCGCCAGGGCAAGCGATTCGAGCTGGAGGTCGACGACTCCGTCGACGACGCCGCGCTCGCCAGGATCGCCGAGACCTTGCTGACCAACACGGTGATCGAGGACTTCACCGTCCGCAGGGTCGAATCATGAGCCCACGGATCGGGGTGATCACCTTCCCCGGCACCCTCGACGACGTCGACGCGGCCCGCGCCGCCCGCTACGCCGAGGCCGAGGCGGTGCCGCTCTGGCACGCCGACCACGACCTGCGCGGGGTGGACGCCGTCATCGTCCCCGGCGGGTTCTCCTACGGCGACTACCTCCGCTGCGGGGCCATCGCCAAGTTCGCCCCGGTGATGACCGAGGTGATCGACGCCGCCAAGAAGGGCATGCCGGTTCTGGGGATCTGCAACGGTTTCCAGATCCTCTGCGAGGCGGGGTTGCTGCCGGGGGCGCTGCTGCGCAACGCCGGTCTGCACTTCGTCTGCCGCGACCAGTGGCTGAAGGTGGAGAACGCGGGGACCGCGTGGACCACCCGCTACGAGCCGGACGCGGAGATCCTGGTGCCGCTCAAGTCCGGTGAGGGCCGCTACGTGGCCGATCAGTCCACTGTGGACGAACTTGAGGCAGAGGGCCGCGTGGTCTTCCGCTACGTCGGGGGCAACCCCAACGGTTCGCGCAACGACATCGCGGGCGTCACCGACGCCCGCGGGCGCGTGGTGGGGCTCATGCCGCACCCCGAGCACGCCATCGACGCGCTGACCGGGCCGACCGACGACGGCCTCGGCATGTTCCTGTCCGTTCTCGACGCGGTGGTGAAGGCGTGACGACAACCGAACACCTCGCCGACACCGTCGAGAACGCGGCGGCGAACCCCGACACCCCCCAGCCGTTCCGCGAGCTGGGCCTGAAGGACGACGAGTACGCCAGGATCCGCGAGATCCTCGGCCGCCGCCCCACCGACGCCGAACTGGCGATGTACTCGGTGATGTGGAGCGAGCACTGCTCGTACAAGTCCTCCAAGGTGCACCTGAAGTACTTCGGTGAGACCACCACCGACGAGATGCGCGAGCACATGCTCGCGGGCATCGGCGAGAACGCCGGCGTCGTCGACATCGGCGACGGCTGGGCGGTCACGTTCAAGGTGGAGAGCCACAACCACCCGTCCTACGTGGAGCCCTACCAGGGCGCCGCGACGGGCGTCGGCGGCATCGTGCGCGACATCCTCGCGATGGGCGCGCGCCCGCTGGCCGTGATGGACCCGCTGCGCTTCGGCCCCGCCGACGCCCCGGACACCCGCAGGGTGCTGCCGGGCATCGTCGCGGGCGTCGGCGGTTACGGGAACTGCCTCGGCCTGCCGAACATCGGCGGCGAGGTGGTCTTCGACGCGACCTACGCGGGCAACCCGCTGGTCAACGCGCTGTGCGTCGGTGCGATGCGCGTGGAGGACCTGCACCTCGCGCACGCCTCCGGCACCGGCAACAAGATCATCCTGTTCGGTGCGCGCACCGGGCTGGACGGGATCGGCGGCGTGTCCGTGCTCGCGTCGGAGACCTTCTCCGGGGACGAGAGCACGGGCAAGCGCAAGAAGCTGCCCAGCGTCCAGGTCGGCGACCCGTTCACCGAGAAGGTGCTCATCGAGTGCTGTCTGGAGCTGTTCCAGTCGGGCATCGTGGTGGGCATCCAGGACCTCGGCGGCGCCGGGTTGTCCTGTGCAACCGCGGAACTGGCCTCGGCGGGCGACGGCGGCATGCACGTCGACCTCGACCTGGTCCCGCTGCGCGCCGAGGGCATGACCCCGGCCGAGGTCCTCTCCAGCGAGTCGCAGGAGCGGATGTGCGCGGTCGTCGAACCGTCCAATGTGGACGCCTTCATGAAGGTCTGCGCGAAGTGGGACGTGATCGCCACCGTCATCGGTGAGGTCACCGACGGCGACCGCCTGGTGATCGACTGGCACGGGCAGACCGTCGTCGACGTGCCGCCGCGCACCGTCGCGCACGAGGGCCCGGTGTACGACCGGCCGATCGAGCGCCCCGCCGACCAGGACGCGCTGATCGCCAACGCGCCGGACGCGCTGGCTCGACCGTCCACACCGGAGGAACTGCGCGAGACGATCCTGAAGATGATCGCCTCGCCGAACCTGTGCTCGCGCGGCTGGGTCACCGAGCAGTACGACCGCTACGTGCGTGGCAACACGGTTCTGGCGCAGCCCAACGACACCGGCGTGCTGCGCATCGACGAGGAGACCGGTCGCGGCATCGCGCTGGCGACCGACTGCAACGGCCGCTACTGCAAGCTCGACCCGTACGTGGGCGCGAAGCTCGCGCTGGCCGAGGCCTACCGCAACGTGGCCGTCTCCGGCGCCGCCCCGCTCGCGGTCACCAACTGCCTGAACTTCGGCTCGCCCGAGGACCCGGCGGTCATGTGGCAGTTCGAGCAGGCCGTTCGCGGCTTGGCCGACGGTTGCGTCGAGCTGGGCCTTCCGGTCACCGGCGGCAACGTCAGCTTCTACAACCAGACCGGCAGCACGGCGATCCTGCCGACTCCGGTCGTCGGTGTGCTCGGCGTCCTCGACGACGTCCGCAGGCGGCTGCCCTCGGGCATCGGCAACGAGGCGGGGGAGACCCTGCTGCTGCTCGGCGAGACCCGCGACGAGTTCGGCGGCAGCGAGTGGGCGCACGTGGTGCACGGCCACCTCGGCGGTCAGCCGCCCAAGGTGGACCTGGCCCGCGAGAAGCTGCTCGGCGAGATCCTGGCGGCCGGTTCCCGCGACGGCATGCTCTCCGCCGCGCACGACCTCTCCGAGGGCGGCCTCGCGCAGGCCCTCGTGGAGTCGTGCCTGCACGGGGAGACCGGCGCTCGCGTCGTCCTGCCCGAGGGCTCTGACCCGTTCGTGGCGCTGTTCTCCGAGTCGGCCGGCCGGGTGCTCGTCGCGGTGCCGCGCAGCGAGGAACTGCGCTTCACCGACATGTGCACCGTTCGCGGCCTGCCGTGGACGAAGATCGGCGTGGTCGACCCCGACGCCGCGGCCCTGGACATCCAGGACGTGGCCACGCTCGGCCTCGACGAACTGCGCACCGCTTGGGAGAGCACGCTTCCCGCGCTGTTCGACTAGCACTCGCACCACCCCACGACGGGGCCGCCTCCACCACCGGAGGCGGCCCCGACGTCGTGGTGGGATGGGGAGTGTGGCGAGGGTTCTGGGGTTGATGTGCAGCGCGACGTTCAGCGTGCTGGAGGTTCGGCAGCGCGTGGTGGTGCCCGCGGTCGCGGCGGGGTGGCGGGTGGCGATCACGTTGACGCCCAACGCTTTCACCTGGTTCGAGGCCGCGGGGGAGGTTGAGGTGCTGCGCGAGCTGACGGGGCTTCCCGTGCGGGGTGCGTCGCGGTTGCCGACGGAACCGCGCCCGCACCCCGTCGTGGACTGCTACCTCTGGGCTCCGGCGTCCGCGAACAGCGTCGCCAAGCTCGCGTTGGGGCTGGGCGACAACCAGGCGCTGACCACGGTGACGGAAGCGATCGGGTCGGACACCCCCGTTGTCGTGCTCCCGCAGGTCAGCGAGGCCAGCGCGCGGCATCCGGCGTGGGAGGGGCACCTCGCGACCCTGCGCGCGGGCGGCGTGGAGCTGCTGCACGGCGTCGGCACGGATCTGCCGTGGGAGTCGGCGTTGGCGGGCGTCGAGCGCGTCACGAGGTGACGAGCTCGCCGTCCTCGATCCGCCAGTTCTCGGGCAGTTGTTGACGGTCGAGCTTGCCGAAGCTGAGTCCTTCGTGCTGGATCTGCGGCGCGGTGACGCGGAGGTCTGCCCAACGCTCGACCAGCGCGTGCCGGATGTTCAGTTCTCGTTCGCATTTTGCGTCCAGCAAAGAGATTCCGGCGCGGAACTTCGCGTGGTGCAGTTCGGCCCTTCCCTTGAACACCGCACTCGTGAGCAGGACCTCGCCGGTGAATTCGGCGCCGTTCCACCGCGTGATGCCGTAAAAGGTCGTGTAGCGCGCGATCAGCTTGC
This sequence comes from Allokutzneria sp. NRRL B-24872, assembly GCF_002155965.1. Classification (GTDB taxonomy): domain Bacteria; phylum Actinomycetota; class Actinomycetes; order Mycobacteriales; family Pseudonocardiaceae; genus Allokutzneria. Next base: position 35,698 of record NZ_MUMH01000030.1, on the reverse strand, counting down.
CCACACGGCGATTGCTCAGCTCCAGGTACTCGATGTGAGCACCTGTCAGATCCAGGTCGTAGGTCGTGCCCTCGGTGTCCCGAGCCGGGAGCAGGTCGTGGATCAGCCGCTGCGCGGTCTCGCGGACCTGGCGTTCGCGGTCCGCCTCCGCGTCCTGCTCGACGTGGCGGTGCGGGTCGTCGGCCCGCCATTCGAACGAGACGTGGGTGAAGGGACGGCGGAGGTACGAGCACAGGATGTCGAGCACGGTCTGCGTGTAATCGGCCCTGGTCTTTGCCAGGCCCGCAAGCGCGTGAAGTGCGCCGACGCGCACTTGGTCGGCCTCGTTGCCGAGCATCTCCACCGATCTGGCGAAGCGTTCGTCGGACACCCGCTCGCGGTCGTGCTCGTTGCGGTCCTCCTCCGCGCGGCGCTTCCGGTCGTTGAGCCAGAGCGCGTAGAGGGCCACCACCGCGCCCCCCGCCAAGCCCCCCGTCTTGATCGCCTCGGTCAGCCCGGAACGCGGGTCCGCGATCAGCAACCAGCCTCCTACCAGGAACAACAGGCCGAGCGCCGCGAGCACGGCCCCGGTGAGCAGCAGTCCCTGGCGGTGTCGCAGCCAGCCGATGAGCACCACCGAGACCGCCGCCACCGAGATCACCGATCCGGCGATCAGAATCACCCATTTGTCCACCGGAAGATTGTCCAGATGACCGCTCGGCGGACAACAGGGCACGCTCACCTTTTGCATCGCCGCGATCCCGGTGAGTGACCGTCGAGCTGTCATATCCTCGCCACAGTGGCAAAAACGGGGAGGGGCATCGGTGGATCGTCCTACCTGGGTGTGCGGTGACATCGACCTCACGAAGCCGAGCACCGCACGCGTTTACGACTACTACCTCGGCGGCTCCCACAACTTCGCGGTGGACCGGCGGCAGGCCCGGCAGGCGATCGCGCTCTGGCCGGAGCTGCCCAAGATCATGCAGGCCAACCGCGCCTTCCTCCGCAGGGCCGTTCGGCACTGCGTCTCCCTTGGTGTGCGCCAGTTCCTGGACGTCGGCTCCGGCATTCCGACGGTGGGCAACGTGCACGAGGTCGCCCAGCGCGCCAACCCCGACTGCCGCGTCGTCTACGTGGACATCGACCCGATCGCGGTCGCGCACTCCAGGGCGCTGCTGGCCGAGTCCCGCGCGCCGCGCACCGCGACCGTGCAGGCGGACCTGCGCAAGCCGGAGCAGGTGCTCGACGACCCCGCAGTGCGCGAGCTGCTGGACTTCGACGAGCCGGTGGCGCTGCTGATGGTCTCGGCGCTGCACTTCGTCTCGCCCAACGACAACCCGGCGGCGCTGCTCGCGGAGTACTCCGAGGTGCTCGCCCCCGGCAGCCCGCTGGTCATCTCGCACGGCACCGCGGACGGCCACCCGGACCGCGCCACCGCGCACGAGCAGCTCTACCACCGCACCGGGACGCCGATCTGGATGCGCCCGGCCGCCGAGATCGCCGGGTTCTTCACCGGCTTCGACCTGGTCGAGCCCGGATTGGTCTACCTGAGCCAGTGGCGGCCGGAGTCGCCGGACGAGGAGTGGGAGCACCCGGAACGGCTCAGCGGGTACGCGGGTCTCGGAATTCGGAACTGAGTGGAGCGGCGGGAGATGACAGCGGTCTCGGTTCGGAGCACGGCGCCAGGTCAGATCGACCTGACGCGGCCGAGCTGTGCCCGGCTCTACGACTACTACCTCGGCGGCTCGCACAACTTCGCCATCGACCGCGAGTACGGCAGGCGGGCGATCGCGCAGTGGCCGCAGCTGCCCGCGATGGTGCGCGCCAACCGGGACTTCCTGCGCAGGGCGGTGCGCTGCGCGGTGCGCAACGGCATCCGCCAGTTCCTGGACATCGGCTCGGGCATCCCGACCGCGGGCAACGTGCACGAGGTCGCCCGCCGCGCCGATCCCGGGGCCCGCGTGGTCTACGTGGACATCGACCCGGTCGCCGTCGCGCACTCGCGGGCGATGCTCGCGGGCTGCGCCGGGGTCACCGTGCTGCAGGCGGACCTGCGTGACACGCAGACGATCCTGCGGGACAGCGAGGTCCGCAGGGTGATCGACTTCAGCCGCCCGGTCGCGCTGCTCACCCTCGGGGTGCTGCACCAGATCCCGGACGCGGACGACCCGAGGGGCCTGGTGCGCGAGTACCACGACGCGCTCGCCCCCGGCAGCCTGCTCGCGCTCTCCCACGGCGCCGACGACATCGAGCCGGAGCGGGCCTTCGCGCACCAGAGCCTCTACGCGGGCTTCGGCACACCGCTGTGGTTCCGGGGCCGCTCTCAGGTCTTGGATCTGTTCGGTGACTTCGAGTTGCTCGAACCAGGGGTGGTCCCACTGCCGGAGTGGCGACCAGACTCCTTCGAGGTCGACGCACTCGACCCGCACCGGATGAGCGTGTACGGGGGAGTGGGCCGCAAGGGCTGAACGCACGGGAAGCCGGAACCAACGAGTCGGAGGGACGGAGCAGCGGTGGCACTGCCGAGCTGGGCGCCAGCGGAGATCGACCTGTCGAAGCCGAGTGCCGCGCGCGTCTACGACTACTACCTCGGCGGGTCGCACAACTTCGAGGTCGACCGCAACCAGGCGGACGAGGCGATCCGCCAGTGGCCCGACCTGCCCAAGATCATGCAGGAGAACCGGGGCGTGCTCAGGCGCGCCGTGCGCTACTGCGTCTCCCAGGGCATCCGGCAGTTCCTGGACATCGGCTCCGGCATCCCCACGGTCGGCAACGTGCACGAGGTCGCCCAGCGCGCGGACCCGAGCTGCCGCACCGCCTACGTGGACATCGACTCCATCGCGGTGGCGCACTCGCGGGCCATCCTCGCCGACAACCGCAACACCACCGTGGTCCAGGCCGACATGCGCTACCCGGACCAGATCCTGCACGACCCCGACGTGCGCAGGCTCATCGACTTCGACCAGCCGGTCGCCGTGCTGATGCTCGCCGTGCTGCACTTCGTCTCCGACGAGGACGACCCGCAGGACATCACGCGCTACTACCGCGAGGCCCTCGTGCCGGGCAGCATGCTGGCCATCTCGCACGCGACGTTCGAGGGCCAGCCGGAGAAGGCGCTCAAGCACTCGGAGCTCTACCGCAGGACGGGAACGCCGATGTGGTGGCGGTCCAAGGCGGAGATCACGGCGATGTTCGGCGAGTTCGAGCTCGTCGAACCGGGACTGGTCTGGTTCGGGCGCTGGCGGCCGGACCCCGAGGACGAGGTGGACACCGATCCGCAGCGGGCGACCGGCTACGCCGGGGTGGGAGTCAAGCGTTGAGGGCAGGAAGGGAGGAGGTGTGTCGGTGATGCGGCCAACCTGGGCGCCGTCCGAGGTCGATCTGAGCAAGCCGAGCCAGGCTCGGATGTACGACTACTTCCTCGGTGGCGACAACAACTTCGCGATCGACCGCGAGGTCGCGCGGCGCGCCATCGACCTGCTCCCCGACCTGCCGATGATCATGCGGGCGAACCGGGCCTTCCTGCGCAGGGCGGTCCGCTTCTGCGTCGCGCAGGGCATCACGCAGTTCATCGACCTCGGCTCCGGCATCCCGACCGTGGCCAACGTGCACGAGGTGGCGCAGGAGCAGAACCCGGACTGCCGCGTCGTCTACGTCGACGTGGACCCGGTCGCGGTGACCCACAGCGAGGCGATGCTCGTCGGCAACGGCAGGGCGGCCGCGATCCAGGCGGACATGCGCAACCCGAGGGCCGTCCTGGTCTCGCCCGAGGTGCGCTCGCTGATCGACCTCGACCAGCCCGTCGCGCTGCTGATGCTGGCCGTTCTGCACTTCATGCCGGACGACGAACAGCCGTACAAGGTGGTCGAGCAGTACCGCGACGCCGTCGCTCCCGGGAGCTACCTCGCGATTTCGCACGCCTCGTTCACCACGAGCGACGACACCGCGCAGGATCGCGTCGAGCTGATGGAACGCGCCGGGCTCGACCTTGTTTCGCGCACTTCCGAGGAGATCTCCGAGTTCTTCTCGGGTTTCTCGCTCGTGGAACCGGGTTTGGCCAGATTGCCGCTGTGGCGTCCGGACTCGGTACGGGATCTCGCATACGAACCGGAGCGTTTTGCGGGCCTCGTCGGCGTGGGGTATAAGGTCTAGACCACAATCGGCGTGGAACGTGAGAATTGCATACCTTGTGACCTGTCTCGGCCTGACCGGGCGGGTTACGCTTCTAACCCCGAGTAACGAGGGGTGTGCGGTGGGCGAGCACGGATGGGCAACGGGTCATCATGGCTTGACGCGTTCCCCTGGCGTCCGCACTACCGGGTGTCGGCAGTTCCCCAAGGCGCACTTAGGAATACCTAGAGTCAGCAACGTGCACGAAGTAGCCCGGAAGGCTGACCCTGGCTGCCGGATTGTCCGTGCTGACGGCCACCCCGTAACCTTCGCCCACGGCCCTGCCGGGAGCCCTGGTGGTGACCGCGCGAGGCCCCCGGCGAGTGGACGCGTCGTGGCTCCGCATTTCGTTCCCGATTCCGGGGACCCCGTGGGAAGCATTCGAACTCGCCACGGGCCAGTGGTCCCTGGAAGTGTTCCGTTACAGCCGCGCAGTGCTGGGGAACACACCGCGGAAGAAGGACAAGGCGTGTCGGATCTGTACCGGTTGGATGGGCATCGGCCCTGGTCCGGTGAGTGTGGCGAGAGCGCCCTCCGCCATCCCGGCTTCGAACTTGTTGAACAGGGTGTCGTCTTTTCGGCGCTATCCCGGCCAGACTCCCAAGGGGAGGTCGGAAAAAAGCCCGAGAGATCCGGTTCGCACACCACGGTCGGGCTGAGAATATGAGTGGTTCGCACAACGAGTCATTTCCTGTCGGGAGGCTGCTGGTGACCCCGGCCGCCGAGTCCGAGCAGCCCGCGTGCGCCCGGTTCGCCCGCACCTGGGTCCGGTCCATCGCGGGCACGAGCTACGTCTCGCTGAGCCTCGCCGAGACCGAGCAGCTGCTGCTGCTCTACACCGAGCGGCTGGTGCAGGCGCTGTTCGCCGAGCCCTTCCGCTCGACGCCTGCCCGCGAGGTCGGTTTCCACCTCGTCAACGCGCACTTCACCGGGATCGAGACGTTGAGCCGCAGCGTCGCCCTGCTGGGCGATGAGCTGCTGAGCGAGCTCGGCCTGGAGGGCGACGAACGGCTCCAGGTCCGCGTCGCCGCCCTCCAGGGCGCGCTCTCCGCCGGCTACGCCCAGGCGCTGCGCGAGCGCACGCTCGACGAGCAGGAAGCCATCCGGCAGGCCGTTCTCGACGCGCGCGACGCCGCCGAGCAGGCGCGCAGGGCCAGCGAGGCCCGCTTCCGCGCGGTGTTCGCCGAGGCCGCGATCGGCATCGCCATCGGCGACGTGCGCGGCCGGATCGTCGAGGCCAACGCCTCGTTGCAGCGGATGCTCGGCTACGGCCTCGACGAGCTGCGCAAGCGCCGCGCCCGCGACTTCATGCTCTCCGACGACGCCGCCGAGGTGTGGCGCCTCTACAACGAGCTGGTGCGCGGGCACCGCGAGCACTTCCGCGTGGACAAGCGCTTCGTGCGCGGCGACGGCGCGGAGATCTGGACCAACCTCACCGTCTCGCTGATCAGGGACGAGCAGGGCGCGCCGAACTACGTCGTGGTCATGGTCGAGGACGTCACCGACCGGCACCTGTTGCAGACCCGGCTGCGGCACCAGGCGCTGCACGATCCACTGACCGGTCTGTCCAATCGTTCACTGTTCATGGACCAGCTGGCCAGGGTCTTCGAGAACGCGGACGGCGAGACCCGTGTCGGCCTCTGCTACCTGGACCTCGACGGCTTCAAGGTGATCAACGACAGCCTCGGCCACGACGTCGGCGACCAGCTGCTGGTCGCGGTGGCGCAGCGGCTGGACACCTACGTCTCCGGGCGGGGCCGGATGGTGGCCAGGATGGGCGGCGACGAGTTCGTCATCCTGATCGAGAACACCCGGTCCACCGAGGACGTCATCACCGTCGCCGACCAGGTGCTGCACGGGCTGACCAAGCCGATCAAGGTCGGCAAGCACGAGCTGACCGTCTCCGCCAGCATCGGCCTGGTCGAGCGCGAGGTGGTCGGCACGACGCCCGCCGACGTCATGCGCGACGCCGACATCACGCTGTACTGGGCCAAGGCCGACGGGCGCTCGCGCTGGGCGCAGTTCGACGCCGAGCGCAACGCCCGCGAGGTCGCCAGGTTCACCCTCTCCGCGACCATGCCCTCGGCGTTGGAGCGCGGCGAGTTCTACGTGGACTACCAGCCGCTGGTGCGCTTGGCCGACATGCGTGTCGCGGGTGTGGAGGCGCTGGTCCGCTGGCAGCACCCGGAGTTCGGCAGGCTCGCCCCTGACCGCTTCATCGAGCTGGCCGAGGAGACCGGGATGATCGTCCCGCTCGGCCTGTGGGTGCTGGAGCAGGCGTGCGCGCAGGCCAAGGACTGGGAGGAGCGCTTCGGCGCCGACGCCCCGTTCGTCAGCGTCAACCTGGCCGTGCGGCAGCTGCGCGATCCTCGGCTGGTCTACGACGTCGCGCGCATCCTGTCCAAGGTCGGGCTGCGCCCGCAGCGGCTCCAGCTGGAGCTGACCGAGAGCGCGATCATGGGCAACGCGGACGAGCCGCTGGACGCGCTGCGCTCGCTCTACGACATGGGCGTGCGGATCGCCATCGACGACTTCGGCACGGGCTACTCCAACCTCGCCTACCTGCGCAACCTCCCCGTGCACGAGCTCAAGATCGCGGGCTCGTTCGTGGAGGGCCTGCGCACGCACTCCGGGCCCGACGCGGGTGACGTGGACCAGCAGATCGTGGCGACGCTGGTGTCGCTGGCGCACACGCTCGGGCTGACCGTGACGGCGGAGAACGTGGAGACCGCGCCCCAGGCCCAGCGCCTGCGCGCGATCGGCTGCGACTCCGGCCAGGGGTGGTTCTTCGCCAGGCCGGGCCCGCCCGCGCAGATCGATGAGCTGATCACCGAGCACGCGTAGCGGGAGTCTTCACCGGCGGAGGTCGATCACGACCTTGACGTCGTCCTCGGCGCGGGTGAGCGCGTCGGTCCACGAGGACAGCGGCACGCGGCGGGTGATCAGGCGCTCCAGCCACGCCGGATCGGCGGCGGAGAGCGCCCGCGCGGCCTCGCGGTAGTGCTCGATCCCGGCGTTGACGCTGCCCACCACCGCGGTGTTGCGCAGCACCATGGCGTCGTTGATCGCCGCGCCCGGCACGGGGATCTCGTCGGTGTCGCCGGAGATCCCGGTCAGCACCATCACGGCGTTGCGCGCGGTGCGGCCGAGCACGTCGAAGACCAGTCGGGCGGCGCCCGTGCACTCGATCACCACGTCCGGCTGGACCGGGACGGCGTCGAGGTCGTGGTGGTAGGTGGCGCCGAGCTCCCGCACCAGCTCGGGCTTGCGGCCGTCCCGCACGCGGTCGAGCACGTGCACGTCCAGACCGCGCTGCGTGCCGATCATGGCTGCCAGCAAGCCGATCGGGCCCGCCCCGGTCACCAGCGCGGTGCGGGGCGCGGCCTCGATGCGTGCGCCGACGCGGTCGACCTGGTCCCACGCCTTGGCCACCACGGACGCGGGCTCGGTGAGCACCCCCAGCTCACCGAGCGCCGAGTCCACGTGCACGGCGAACTCCGGCGGCACGATCCACCGCTGCGCGCCGTAGCCGTCCAGTTCGGTGATCCCGCGCTCGGTGTACTCCCCGTTGGCGCAGAACTCCCACTGTCCGTTCGAACACGGCTCGCACGGTCGCGGGTCGGGGCGGCGCACCACGCCCACGACGTGATCTCCGATCGCGAAGCCGCTTTCCGGTGGCGCGTCGAGCACCCGGCCGAGCGATTCGTGGAAGAGCACCATCCGGTCCTTGCCCGGCGGGACGCGGCCGAAGCCGTCGTGCACGATCTCGGCGTCCGTCGCGCACACCCCGACCAGCAGTCCCGCGACCAGGAGTTCTCCTTGCGCGGCAACGGGATCGGGAAGTTCGCTGATGTCGGCCAGTTCGGGCTTGCCGGGTACAACCGTCGCCGCTCTCACACCGCTCAGGGTTCCAGCAGCAGCCCGTTCTTGCCAGCCCGTGCGGCTTCGAAGCGCTTGTTGACGTCGTTCCAGTTGATGACGTTCCAGAGCGCGTTGAAGTATTCGGCCTTCACGTTGCGGTACTGGAGGTAGTAGGCGTGCTCCCAGGCGTCGAAGGCCAGCAGTGGGGTGGTGGCGATCGACAGGTTGGAGTGGTGGTCCTTGAGCTGCTGGGTGACCAGGCGCTGACCGACCGGCTCCCAGGCGAGGATGCCCCATCCGGAGCCTTGGATGGTGGAGGCGGCGGCGTTGAGCTGGGCGCGCAGGCCGTCGAAGGAGCCGAAGAATTCATCGACTGCCGCGGCGAGCTCGCCGGTGGGCTTGTCGCCGCCGTTGGGGGAGAGGTTCTTCCACCAGACCTGGTGCAGGGCGTGTCCGGCGAGGTGGAAGGCGAGGGTGGTTTCCAGGCCGACGATGGAGCCGAAGTCTTCCTTGTCCCGGGCTTCGTCGATCTTCTCCAGCGTCTGGTTCGCGCCGGTGACGTAGGCCTGGTGGTGCTTGGAGTGGTGCAGCTCGTTGATCTCGCCGATGATCGCCGGCTCCAGAGCCGAGTAGTCGTAGTCCAGGTCGGGCAGGGTGTAGAGGGCCATTGATGATCTCCTCATCCGCGACAGCGCTGACGAGGAGATCATCGGACCTCCACCTCGCTTGAGGTCAAGCGTGACCGGGGCCACCCAACCCCGAACGGCGTTCAGCGGAGCGGGGCGGCTACCTCCCTTGCTGCGCTGTTCCATCCGGAGAGCTGGATGTGGGGAGTCCTGCCGCCCAGATCGGACATTCGGTACTCGGCGTGGATCGTGGTCTGCTCGCCGGGCCAGAGCGTGACGTAGTTGTCGCTCCACGTCGCGGGCGTCAGTTGCTCGCCACCGGTGCCCTTGCGCAGGCTTGCGCGCTGGAAGAACGCGACGGTCTTGGAGTCGTTGCGCAGGGTCACCTCGGTGACGGCCTTGTCGCCGCGCACCCGCGACCGAGCGTCCTTTGTAGACAGTTGGGTGGCCGGGAGGTCCTGGAGCCCCTTCATGTCGCCGTACTCGACGGTCGGGGAGTGCCACCAGGTGACCTTGCTGTGGTCCACCTTGTCGTCCTTTGTGGACAGTGCGTAGACGTTGCGGTCGACGACGTTCCCGCGCGCGTCCTTCATCACCAGGCGCACGAAGTACCCGCCGCTGACCGAAGCGGGCTTCGCCACGGTCATCGCCCGCACCGACGCGTTGGCCTTCGCGGTGACCTGCATGGTCTCCGACGAGAGCACGGTCCCCGCGAGGTCGAGCGCGGTCGCCTCCACGGTCAGTCCGGAGACCTCGTCGAGACCGGTGTTCACCACGGCGATCGACCTGTCGTCGTAGGAGTACTGCGCGTGCAGCGGGCGCAGCCCCTTCTTGGCGCCGAAGTACGAGCCGTTGGTGCCCAGCTCGTAGTCGTAGAGGTGCCAGTACAGCGTCGGCCACGCGTTGTTGAGCATCCAGTAGATGACGCCGGTCGCAGGCTTCTCCGCGGCGGAGAAGTCCCGCCCGTACGCCTCGAACTGCGCGCGGTTGGCCTCGTAGTTGGACAACTGGGCCTTGCGGAGGAAGTCCTCGCGGTCCTTGATCGGTCCGAACCGGTTGGTCATCGCCTTGGTGAGATCGGTCAGCTTGGAGAAGACCTCCTTCTTCGCCAGGTGGTAGTGCGCCTGGTCCGGCTTGCGCCAGAGGTCGTCGATCTCGGACTCGGTGAGGAACTTCCGCAGGCTGTCCAGCTCCGGGATCATCGGGCCGGGCCCGGTCTCGGAGGCGAAGCCGTAGTTGCCGCCGTTCTTCTTCTCGTACCAGTAGTTCGGTGGGATCCACCAGTACGGCCCGTCCATCTTCATCCCGGCCTCGCCGGTGATCGGCGGCGGCTGCTGGGAGGACGGCCTGCGCGCGGCCGACGGCATTACCGGCACCCGGAAGTCGACCTTGTGGAAGGCGTCCAGGTACAGCTTCTCGATGGCGGCGGTGGCGTAGTTGTCGCTGCCGATGAAGAACGCCAGGATGCTCGGGCTGTTGACGAACCGGCGAGCCTCGGCGGTGGCGGACTCGGCCGCGACGCGGTCGTCCTCGGCCGTCCACGGGTGCGTCGGGTTCTTCTTCGCCCACGCCTCCCACTTCGTGCAGCACTCCCAGCCCGGCATGAGCATGAGGCCCATGCTGTCGGCCAGCTCCAGCAGCTCATGGTCCTCTTCCTTGCCCTCGAGGCGGATGGTGTTCAGCCCGAGGTCCTTGACGTAGCGCAGCTGGTCGGCGAGCCGGCCGGGCTGCGTGCGCAGGAAGAGATCCGATGCCCAACCGCCACCGCGGACGCCGAAGTCCTTGCCGTTCACGGTGAACTTGCGGTAGCCCTCCGGCGTCAGGAACGAGCCGACGTCGCGGATGCCGAACTTGCGGCTGGCGCTGTCCGAGCCCGCCACGCGCAGGTTCAGCGTGTACCTGGGCTGCTCGCCGAACTGGGCCGGCCACCACACGCGCGGGTTGTCGATGCGGACGGGCTCGAACTCGACGGTCCTGGTTTCCTTGGGCGCCAAGGTGATCCGCTGCTCGAAGCGCTCGCGCTCGATGTCCCCGCCGACCGTGGTGGTGATCGGCCGGTCGGTGTTGTTGCGCACCTCGGCCTTCACCGTCACGTCGGCCCTGCGCATGTCGGGCAGCTGGAGCTTGGGCAGCGCGCGCGGGTCGAGCAGCGACACCGGCCCGGTGGAGGTGAGGTTCACGTCCCGCCAGATGCCCATGTTGTTGTCCGGCGCGAGCGGGCTCCAGTCCAGGAAGCTCACCGTGAGGTCGCGGAACGGGTCGGCGGGCATCGCCTTGATCGCCAGCGCGTTGCGGCCGGAGCGCAGCAGCTTGGTGACGTCGAACTCCTGCATCGGGTACGCGCCGACGACCTTGTCGGTGCCCGCGAGCTTGGTGCCGTTGAACCACACCTCACCGCGCGAGATCACCCCGCCGTTGAGCCGCAGGAACGTGTGCCTGCCGGGGACCGGCACGGCGATCAGGTCGCGCCGGTACCACCACGGGACCTGGAAGTCCTTGGCGTCGACCTGTTGCAGGTTGGTGGAGTGGTTGACGTCCGGGAACTTGTGGTTGGCGATCAGCCCGGCCATCACGGTGGAGCGGGCGGGCACCCGCAGCCAGCCCCGCTCCGGGAAGCCGGGCACGGAGATGTGGTCGCCCTCGACGGTGAGTCCTGCCGAGGAGCGCATGCGCCAGTCCGGCACGGTTGCCGTCTGACCGAGAGCGGTTGGCGCGCTGAAGCCGACCGCTCGCTCGTCCTGCTGCGCGAGCGCGGCGGGGACGGGCGCGAGCAGGGCGAGGCCGAGCGCGGCGGCGAGCCATGGGGCCTTGCGTCGGAACATGAGCGGCACTTTTCCCGCGTGAACCGATTTCGACAAGGCTCCTAACGAAGTAAATCTTTAACTCACCGCCGCGCGGGCTCAACCCGGGTTCAACCTGGGATCAGCGGACCTCCACCTTCGGCACGTTGTGCCCGGAGACCTGGAAGTGCGGGGTCTTGCCGCCCAGGTCGGAGGCGCGGTACTCGGCCGTGAGCGTGGTCGACTCGCCCGGCCACAGGGTCACGTAGTTGTCCGACCACGTCGTCGGGTGGACTTCCGGCCCACCGGCTCCCGCGCGCAGCGAGGCCCGCACGAAGAACGCGACCTTGGCACCATTGTTGGTGATGGTGACCTTGTTCCCGGCCGTCGTCGCGGTCACCGAGCCCTGCGGGAGGTCGTTGAGCCCCTTGAGGTCGGCGTACTCCGTCTGCGGCGTGTGGTACCAGGTCGAGTCCGCGTAGTTCAGCTTGTCGGCCTTGGTGGACAGCCAGTAGACGTTGCGGTCGACGACCTTGCCCGAAGCGTCCTTGAGCAGCAGCCGCACGAAGTACGTGCTCGACAGGCCACTCGGCTTGGGCAGCGTTCCCGTGCGCACCGACGCGTTCGCCTTCGCGGTCACCGGCTGCGAGACGTCGGCCTTCTGCGTGCCGTCCAGGTTGAACACCGTCGCCTGCACGGTCAGCCCAGTGGTGTCGCGCAGTCCGGTGTTCACGACGGCCAGCGAGTTGTCGTCGTAGGAGTACTGCACGTGCAACGGCCGCAGCGCGGTCTTCGCGCCGAAGTACGAGCCGCCCGTGGCCAGGTTGTGGTCGATCAGGTTCCAGTACAACGTCGGCCACGCGCTGTTGAGCATCCAGTAGATGACGCCGGTGGACGGCCTGTCGGCGTCGGAGAAGTTGCGGCCGAACGCCTCCAGCTGCGCGCGGTTGACCTCGTAGTTGGCCAGTTGTGCCTTGCGCACGAGGTCTTCGGTGCTCGTGGGCTTGCCGTAGCGGCCGTCGAGCGCGGTTCCCCAGAACGACAGCTTGCTGAAGGTGTCGGAGGGCGCCAGGTGGTAGTGCTTCGCGTTGTAGTCGCGGAGCGCGTCGATCTCGTTGGGCGGCAAGAACTTCCGCATGCTGTCCAGCTCGGGGATGGTCGGGCCGGGGCCGATCTCCGACGCGAAGCCGGACGCGCCGCCCTTCTGCTTGTTGTACCAGTAGTTCGGCGGGACCCACCAGTACGGCCCCTCCATCTTCATCCCGGGACTGCCGAGCTGCGGCGAGCTGAGCGCCTTGGCGGAGGAGATGATCGGCAGGTTCCACTCGGCCCGCTTCAGCGCGTCCAGGTAGATCTTCTCCTGCGCGGCGGGCGGGGCGAAGTCGCTGCCGATCAGGAAGCCGATCATGCTGGGGTGGTTGCGAATCCGCCGCGCCTCGCTCTCCGCCGACTCCCCGGCGACGCGGTTGTCCTCGGCGGTGAACGTGTCGTAGGACTCCCACTTCGAGCAGCACTCCCAGCCGGTGAGCAGCATGATGCCCATCCTGTCGGCCATGTCGTACAGCTCGTCGTTCTCCGGCTTGCCCTCAAGGCGGATGGTGTTCATCCCCATCGCCTTGGTCAGCTTCAACTGGTCCTCGATCTTGCGGAGATCCGTGCGCAGGAACAGGTCCGACGCCCAGCCGCCACCGCGCACCAGGAACGGCTGCCCGTTCACGAAGAACTGCCGACCACCCTGAATAAGCTTCGAGTCGATCTCACGAATTCCGAAGGTCGTCCTCGCAGTGTCGGATGCCGCTCCGCCGACCGTCGCGGCGACCGACGCCTCGTACAGCGGCTGCTCGCCCATCTGGAACGGCCACCAGACACGCGGCTTGTCGAGCTTCAGCGTGAACGCGGCGGTCCTGGTTTGCTTGGCGGACAAGGAGATCTGCTGCTTGAACGCCCTGCCGTCCACGGTGCCGGAGACCTCGGTGGTCTGCGGCTTGTCGGTGTTGTTGCGCGCGTCGACCTTCACGGTGACGTCAGCGCTGGCCATGCTCGGCAGCGGCAGGTCGCTGTCCACGCGGAGGTTGCGCAGCGACACGGCTCCTGAGCTGGCCAGCGTGACATCGCGGAAGATGCCCTGGTTGCGGTCGGGCGGGAACTGCGCCCAGTCGATGAAGTGGATCGTCAGGTCCCGCTGCGGGTCGACGGAGTCCGCGCGCAGGGCGATCGCGTTGTCCCCCTTGCGGATCAGGTTCGTCACGTCGAACTCGCGGATCGGGTAGGCGCCGATGACCTTGTCCGTGCCCGCGATCTTGGTGCCGTTGAGCCAGACCTCGCCCCTGGCCAGCACGCCGCCGTTGAGCTTGAGGAACGTGTGCCTGCCGGGAACCGGGTCGGCCGTGAACCCCTTGCGGTACCACCACGGCACGGCGAAGTCGGCCGCGTTGACCTGCTTCATGTTGGTGGAGTAGTTCAGGTCCGGGTACTTCCGGTTGGCGATCAGCCCGGCCATCACGGTGGAGCGCGCGGGGACCTTCAGCCAGTTCACGTCGGTGAACCCGGGGCGGGAGATCACGTCACCGCCGCCGGAGACCGAGCGCGAGGTCTGCATCCGCCAGTCGGGGATCGTGCGCACGCCGCCGGGCTGGTCCGGGGCGGCTGTGACGGTGTGCTCCTGGGCGACCGCGCTGGTCACCGGTAGTAGGGGGACGACCAGGCTCAGGCCGACGACGGCCACGAGCCAGCGGGAACGTCGGGACATCAGGACTCCTGGCAACCATGGCGGCGGTGGACAGGGGGTATCCGTTAACACCCTTGCCTGTTTCCCGGCGCTTTGACAAGACGTCTTACGAAGGACCCGCCTGCGGGAAAGCCCTTCCCAAACGCGCTCGGGTTGGGGAAACTGCCGGTCAACCAAACCGCCGCCCCGTGTTTGGGACCAGGAGACTCATGCTCTCTCGCAGGACGTTCCTCTCCGGTGGTTTGGCTGCGGCAGTCGGCTACCACCTGCTTCCCGCCCCTTCGGCGGCGGCCCCGGAATCTCCGTTGTGGCGCGAGTTCGTCAAGGCGCCGTACACCCACCCGCAGATCCCCAACGTCTCGTTCGCGGGCTACCGCTACGGCGCCGAGCCGCCGCGCGGACCCGTGCGCGCCAACGTCCTGGACTACGGCGCGAAGCGCGACGGCTCAGCCGACTCCGCGCCCGCGATCAACCGCGCGATCGCCGACGTCGGCCAGCGCGGCGGCGGTGTCGTCACGCTCCCCGCGGGCACCTACCGGATCGACGACATCGTGCAGCTCGGCTACGACAACGTGGTGCTGCGCGGCGCGGGCAGCGGCAAGACGATCTTGCACGGAACGCGCTCGCTCGAACAGATCATCGGCATCAACCGCAGCCGCTACGGCTCGGAGAACTCCGCGTGGAGCTGGGCGGGCGGCATCGTGTGGGTCTGCCACCGCGACCGCTACCGAGACTTGACGGCAGCCGTCAAGGCGAAGAAGTGGCCGATGGAGGGGTGGATCGGCAACGAGGGCGACAAGGCCTCGCTGATCACCACCGTGTCCGCTGCCGCCAAGCGCGGTGACTTCGAACTGACCGTGGCCGATGGCAGTCGCCTCGTCGCGGGACAACGGGTTCTGCTCCAGATCGACGACGACGCCGAATTCGGGCTGCTCAAGCACATGTGCGGCGACGTCCCCGGCACCGCGAGCTACACCTGGGCCGACAAGGACAAGCTGCTGTCCTATCGCCCGTTCCAGTGGCCCGTGCGCGTGGAATCCGTGCAGGGAAACAAGGTTCGGCTTCAGCAACCGCTCCCGCTCGACGCGCGCCTTGGGTGGAAGCCGCGCCTGACCACGCTCACCCCGCCCGTCGTCGGTGTCGGGGTCGAGGGTTTGACCATCCGGTTCGTGAAGACTCAGCGCCCGGTTCACTTGCAGGACAAGGGTTACAACGGCCTTGTGTTCCAGTGCGCGTGGGACTGCTGGGCCGACGACGTGTCCGTTGTGGACAGTGACAACGGCTTCCTCTTCGTGGCTTCGAAGAACGTCACGCTGCGCCGGACCAGGGTCGACGGGCGCGGCCAGCACCACTCGTACGCGTGCCGCGAGCAGGCGCACGACAACCTCGTCGAGGACTTCGCCATCGGCAAGTTCACCGAGCCCGCCCCGCCCGGCGCCGGGCACCACGGCATCAACGTGGAGGGCCTGTCCTGCGGCAACGTGTGGTCGCGCGGGCGGATGGCGGCGGGCACCTTCGACACCCACCGCGGCCTGCCGTTCCACAACGTGCGCACCGAGGTGGAGATCTTCAACGACGGCAACCACGGCGGCAGCGCCAACGCGGGCCCCTTGTACGGCGCCCGGTTCACGCACTGGAACGTCAAGGTCACCAACGAGCGCGCGGGCTGTGTGAAGATCGACCACGTCGCCCCGTGCAGCGCCACCGTCGGCATCTCCACCGTCCGCGAGTTCGGCCAGGTCGACAAGCCCGACTTCACCGGTCCCCTCAGTTCGCGCATCGAGAGCTACGGCAGCACCGCAGTCACCCCGCCCAACCTCCACCAGGCCCAACGCGCACTCCGCCTCCGCCGCCGCTGATCCGTGGAGCCGGGTTAGCCTTGGCGGGTGGCGTTGAGGAGGGCGGTCGACCCGCACGAACTGCGTGACGCGGTCGCGGCCGTGGTGCCGTGGCTGAACGGCGGACCACGGCCCGACCGCAAGGCGCTCGCGGCGGCGGTGCGGTTGAGCCTGCGCACGTTGGAGCTGGCCGCGCCGGGCAACAGCGTCGAGGTCAGGGTGCCGCCCTTCGCCGCCGTCCAGTGCGTTCTCGGGCCGCGGCACACCCGGGGCACTCCGCCGAACGTGGTCGAGACCGATCCGCAGACCTGGCTCGAACTCGTGCTGGGCCGTCTCACCTGGGGCGAAGCCCTCGAAGACGGGCGCATCGACGCCTCGGGGACCCGCGCGGACGTCTCGCAGTGGCTGCCGTTGGTGACCTTGAAACACTGATCCGGAGATCGTTGTCCTCGCGCCGCCGCTGGGGAAGAGTGGCCGCGTGGCGGAACAGGTCAGTGTGCGAAGTGATCATGGCGAGCGGCCGTCGTTCCGGCGGCTCGCCGTTGCGTGCGGGGTCGGAACCTCCTTGGAGTACTACGACTTCTTCGTCTACGGCACCGCGTCCGCGCTGGTGTTCGGGACGTTGTTCTTCCGCGCGCAGGACCCGCTGGTGGCCACGATCCTGGCGTTCTCCACGTTCGCGGTCGGCTTCCTGGTGCGCCCGCTCGGCGCGATCGTGTTCGGCCACTTCGGCGACCGCATCGGCCGGCGTCGAATGCTCGTGCTCAGCCTCAGCCTGATGGGCGTGACCACCGCGCTGATGGGCCTGCTGCCGACCTACGCGGCGATCGGCGCCGCGGCCCCGCTGCTGCTGGTGCTGCTGCGCGTCGTGCACGGGTTCTCCGTCGGCGGCGAAGCGGGTGGCGCGGCGCTGATGGCGGTCGAGCACGCGCCGCCGGGAAAGCGCGGGCTCTACGGCAGCCTCGTCACGATCGGCTCGCCGATGGGAGCCTTCCTGGCCAACGGCTCCTTCGCGCTGGTGATGTTGCTCCCCTCGGAGGACGTGCTCTCGTGGGGCTGGAGAATCCCTTTCCTGGCCGGGGTTCTCGTCGTTCTGGTCGGTGTTTTCGCCCGCCGCAAGCTGCACGAGACGCCGGTTTTCCAGGACCTGTCGGAGAACAAGGCCACCGAGCGGATGCCACTGATGACGGTGCTGCGCAAGGACGGCAAGCGCGTGCTGCTCACCGCGGGCGTGAACCTCGGCTTCAACGCCTTCGTCTTCATCCTGTTCGTCTTCCTGCTCACCTACGGCAAGGAAGCGCTGAAGCTGCCGAGCTGGGTCATGCTCGTCGCCACGCTCATCGGCTGTGTGGTCTCGGTCGCCTGCATCGTCGGGTTCTGCGCGCTCACCGACCGCATCGGCCGCAAGCCGGTCATGCTCGGCGGAGCGATCTTCTGCGTGCTGTTCCCGTTCCCGCTCTTCTGGATGGTCGACACCGCCGACCCGACGCTGATCGTGCTCGCGGTGACGATCGGCTTCGCCGGGTCCTCGGCGATCTTCGGCCCGATGCTGAGCTACTTCTCCGAGCTCTTCGGCGCCGCGCACCGCTACACCGGCGTCGGCATCGGCTACCAGCTCGGCGCGGTGCTCGGCGGCGGGTTCTCGCCGCTGATCGCCACCTCGCTGCTGAAGGCGGGCGGCGGTTCGATGGCGGTCGCCAGCTACGTCGCGGCCGCGTCGTTGATCAGCGTCGGCTGCATGCTGGCGCTGCCGGAAACTGTGCGTCGCCGATGACCGGAACGAGTTAAACCGATATTGCCCACCCGATCGCGGAGTCGCCGACGTTCGCGAGTGCCCGCATGATGATCGGTATGTCCCGACGCTTGCTGATCGTGCTCGCCGCGCTCGTCCCGTTCCTCGGTCTCGCGACGCCCGCGTTCGCCGCCGCCGAGGACCCCAAGGAGTTCTGCGCCGCCGAGTTCACCGACGAGGACCAGCAGAACGCGCGCTTCGTCGGCAGGGCGTGTCTGCTGCTCACCGACAAGAAGCTCAAGGTCGCGGTGAAGGGCACCTGCGTCTGGAACTACAGCTTCTACTGGGGAAAGCCGCTGAACTGCCGCACGGTGGACGGCAAGTACAAGCTCACCACGCCGCTCGGCGCCGCCGCCGAGGCATCGCTGAGCGGCCGAGAGAGCGGTATCGGCAAGGACCAGGTCGACGCGCTCGGCGAGGATTTCCCTTGCCTGGCAGGGAAGTACAAGCTCGACGTCTCCTACAAGGCGGAGATGATGGGGCTGTCCTTCCAGTGGTCCCGTTCCGTTTCCAAGCAGCATCAGGTGGAGATCGAAGCCACCTGCTGATGCTGGTGTGACTCCGGTGGAGTGGTCGTCCGGTGCCTCCGGCCACTCCACCGGTCTTTTCCGGTGAACAGCAACGCGATCCCCGCTGCGAGCACCCCGCCGAGGGCGTTGTTGATCATGTCCTGCGTCTCGCAGGCGCCGAGCCCGGTCAGCCCCTGGAACAGCTCGATGCCCACGGCGATGCCGACGCAGGCGAGCGCGACCGGCAGGAACCGGCGCACCGCGAGCACTCCGAAGAAGGCGAACGGCATCAGCATCACGAAGTTCAGCCGCGCCCAGGAGCCGGTGAGCGAGAAGTCGTTGTGCCTGCACATCGCCCACGCCTCGCCGAGCGAATCGGCGCCGTACCGGTTGCCGCCGCGCACGAGGGTCGCGGCCAGCACCCCGCCGAGCGAGGCGAGCGACAGCGCGCTGGCGATCTTGCGCCAGCCCAGCAGCCAGCCGAGCGCCATGCCGGCCACACCGAGCACCAGGCAGCCCACGAGCGCCGCGAAAGCGACCTTGGGATTGCCGAAGATCCGCTCGAACAGGTCGAGGTCCCGCGTCAGGTGCCGCATGCGCCACCCCCTTCCGTTAACTCGGACGTGTGGTGCCGCCGGGCGTTGCCCACGGGCCGTTCGCAGGTCGGGGGTGGCGGGGTCCACAAAGACTGAGGGTCTCCTTGGCTCGGAGCAGCGCCGCCGACACTTACACTTCAGGGGCAGTTCCACCCCGTCACGAGGGAGTTCTCGGTGCTCACCGACCCGACCCCATCGGATTCGGCCACACCCGACGCGCATCAGCACGACGATCCCGAGCGCGACATCCCGCGCGAGGAATGCGGTGTCTTCGGCGTGTGGGCCCCAGGCGAAGAGGTGGCGAAGCTCACCTTCTACGGCCTCTACGCACTTCAGCACCGCGGCCAGGAGGCGGCGGGCATTTCCGTCGGCGACGGCTCCAAGGTGGTCGTCTTCAAGGAGTTGGGCCTGGTCAGCCAGGTCTTCGACGAGCAGGTGCTGTCCTCGCTGCGCGGTCACGTCGCGGTCGGGCACACCCGCTACTCCACGACCGGCTCCACCACGTGGGAGAACGCCCAGCCCACCTTCCGCACCACCGCGACCGGCAGCGGCCTCGCGCTCGGCCACAACGGCAACCTGGTGAACACCGCCGAACTGCTGGCCAGGTGCAAGGAGCAGGGCGTCAAGGCCACGGCGGGCGCGACCAGCGACTCCGACCTGATGTGCGGCCTGCTCGCGGCGGCGGCCGCCGACACCGGCATCGAGCAGGCGGCGCTCGAACTGCTGCCCACGCTGCGCGGTGCGTTCTCGCTCTGCTTCTCCGACGAGTCGACGCTCTACGCCGCGCGCGACCCGCAGGGCGTCCGGCCGCTGTGCCTCGGCCGCCTCGAACGCGGCTGGGTGGTGGCCAGTGAGACGGCCGCGCTGGACATCGTCGGCGCGTCCTTCGTCCGCGAGGTCGAGCCCGGCGAGCTGCTGGCGATCGACGCCGACGGCCTGCGCTCGACCCGCTTCGCCAACCCCGAGCCCAAGGGTTGCATCTTCGAGTACGTCTACCTGGCGCGCCCGGACACCGCGATCTCCGGTCGCTCGGTGCACGCCACGCGCGTGGACATCGGCCGCAGGCTCGCCGAGGAGCACCCGGTCGAAGCGGACCTGGTCATCCCGGTCCCGGAGTCCGGAACCCCGGCCGCGATCGGCTACGCGCAGGCCTCCGGCATCCCCTACGGCTCCGGTCTGGTGAAGAACGCCTACGTCGGCCGCACCTTCATCCAGCCGTCGCAGACCATTCGCCAGCTCGGCATCCGGCTCAAGCTCAACCCGTTGCGCGAGGTCATCCGCGGCAAGCGCCTGGTGGTCGTGGACGACTCGATCGTGCGCGGCAACACCCAGCGCGCGCTCGTGCGGATGCTGCGCGAGGCGGGCGCGGTCGAGGTGCACGTGCGCATCGCCTCGCCGCCGGTGAAGTGGCCGTGCTTCTACGGCATCGACTTCGCCTCGCCGGCGGAGCTGGTGGCCAACGGCCTCGACCTGGACGGCGTGCGGCGCTCGATCGGCTCGGACTCGCTGGGCTACGTCTCGCTGGAGGCGCTGGTCGCCGCGACCGAGCAGCCGAGGACGCGGTTGTGCTCCGCCTGCTTCGACGGCGAGTACCCGATCCCGCTGCCGGACGACATGAAGATCGGCAAGCACCTGCTCGAAGGCATCGAGAAGGGCGTCGCCGGACCGGCGGCCCCGCTCTCACCCAGCGGCTACGGTGCCCAGGACGCACTGCAGCGCCCCTGAACACCCTCTTTGGACGGAGCTCGAAGACGTGATCGCCCACACGGACAGCCAGAAGGCCACCTACGCCGCGGCCGGGGTGGACATCGAGGCAGGTGACGAGGCAGTCGAGCAGCTCAAGCCCTGGGCGGAGAAGGCGACGAGGCCCGAGGTGCTCGACGGCATCGGCGGCTTCGCCGGGCTGTTCAAGCTGAAGCTGGACCGGTGGAAGGAGCCGGTGCTCGCCTCCTCGACGGACGGCGTCGGCACCAAGCTCGCGGTGGCGCAGGCCATGGACATCCACGACACCGTCGGCATCGACCTGGTGGCGATGGTTGTTGATGATCTTGTGGTCTGCGGTGCGGAACCGCTGTTCCTCCAGGACTACATCGCGGTCGGCAAGGTCGTTCCCGAGCGGATCGCGCAGATCGTCAAGGGCATCGCGGACGGGTGCGTGCAGGCGGGCTGCGCGCTCATGGGCGGCGAGACCGCCGAGCACCCCGGCCTGATGGCGCCCGACCACTACGACATGTCCGCGACCGGCGTCGGCGTCGTCGAGGCCGACGCGGTGCTCGGCCCGGACCGGGTGCGGCCCGGTGACGTGGTGATCGCGATGGGCGCCTCCGGCCTGCACTCCAACGGGTACTCGCTGGCCAGGCACGTGCTGCTGGACATCGCCAGGATGCCGCTGACCGGGCACGTCGAGGAGCTCGGCCGCACGCTCGGCGAGGAGCTGCTGGAGCCGACCCGGATCTACGCCAAGGACTGCCTCGCGCTGGCCGCCGAGACCGAGGTGCGCACCTTCGCGCACGTCACCGGCGGTGGGCTCGCGGGCAACCTGGCCCGGGTCATCCCGCAGGGCCTCGCCGCCGAGCTGGACCGCGGCACGTGGACCCCCGCCCCGCTCTACGCCCTCATCGCCCAGCGCGGCCGCGTCGAGCGCGAGGAGATGGAGCGCACCTTCAACATGGGCGTCGGCATGGTCGCCGTCGTCGCCGCCGAGGACACCGACCGGGCGCTCGCGGTGCTGACCGCGCGGCACGTCCCGGCCTGGGTCATCGGCGAGGTCGGCAAGACCACCGAGACCGACACCCCGCGCGCCCTCCTCCGCGGCGACCACCCCCGCTTCTGAGGCCGCTTATGTGCTGAATGAGTCATTGACCACGCTCAACCACCTCAATGACTCATTCAGCACGTTCAACCACCTGAATGACTCGTTCAGTCCGTTCAACGGACCGAACGAGTCATTGGCGTTTGGCGGGGTGCCGCTCGGTGTGCGGGGGAGGCGGTGGTGAGCGACCATGCGGCGTGTGACCGGCCTCGCTGTTGCGGGTGGTCGGCAACCTCGCGGTGGGCCGCACCGTAGTAGCAGGTGACTGGAGGGAGTGCCCAGTGGCCGCTGATCGCGACAGCGAGTTCGCCGAGTACATGGAGAGCCGGGCGAACGTCATGCGTCGCACGGCTTATCTGCTGTGCGGTGACTGGCACCGGGCCGAGGACCTCGTGCAGATCGCGCTGACGAAGATCTACGTGGCGTGGCCGAAGCTGAACCGCAACGGTTCCGTCGACGCCTATTCGCGTCAGGTCCTCGTGCGCAGCGCCATCGACGAGTCGCGCAGGGCTTTCCGCCGCCGGGAGACCCCGGTGGACGCCCTGCCCGAAGTGCCAGCCGACGCCAGGCGGATCGACGAGGCGATGGACGTGCGCAAGGCGCTGGCGGCATTGCCGGCCGGACAGCGCGCGGCCGTGGTGCTGCGCTACTGGGAGGACCTCTCCGTCGAGGAGACCGCGCGCGCGATGCGCTGCACACAGGGAACGGTGAAGAGCCAGGCGGCCAAGGGGCTCGCCGCGCTGCGAAAGCTGTTGTCCCACACCGAGGTCTTCGACAACCCTGCCGACAAGACCGTTTTCGAGGAGCAGCGATGAACCGCGAGTTCCGCGACGAGGACATCCGCGACCTCCTGGGTGGAGCGCTGGGCTCCGAGCCGCCGATGACCATCGACCGCGCGAGCGTGATCCAGGCGGGCAAGCGCTCGCTGCGCAGGCGCAGGCTGGTCGCGGGAGCCGGGGTGGCCGCGGGCGTGGTCGCCGTCGCGCTCGGCGCCACCGCGCTGGCCGGGCCGAGCGCGCTCTTCGGCGGCCCCGACCTCGGACCCGCCGGGCCGGGACCGGCGTCGACCAGCACCACCGGCCCCGCCACGCCCGAGACCACCCGCCCGCCGTACAGCACCACCACGGTCCGGACCTCGCCGTCCACCGACGCCCCCGCGCCACGGATCGCCCTGTCCCCGAGGGACCCGAAGTCGGCAGGGTTGGTGGCCCAGTACAACTCCGCCTACTCGGCCGCGAGCCCGTTGCCGCACTGGGCGGAGCCGCTGCCGCGAGCCCCGAAGTTCGAACTGGTCGACGGCGGGATGCGGCTGGCGGCGGAGTTGAAGGACTCCCAGGGGCTCGGCGAATTCCGGATCGAGGTCTTCAAGTCCGCCAGCCCCAGTGTGAGCCAGCCGTGCCGCTCGGCGAGCACCCCGGCTGTCGTGCTCAGCTGCGAACCGGTCGACATGGGCGAACTGGCCGACGGGCGGCGGGTGAACGGGTTCTTCAGCGCCATCAAGACGGGTGCGGAGATCACGCACACGCTGTCGATGTGGCGGCCCGACGGCCTTGAGATCGTCGCGACCAGCACCAACGCCCGGCTCGGCGTCCCAGGAGGGGTCAACCGGGCGGGGCCGACGCTGTCCAAGGCCAACCTGCGCCAGATCGTGCTGACCCCCGGCTTCGTGCCCTGGTGATCAGGCGCGCCACCGGTAGCGGCGTTCGGGCCGCCCGGTGGTGCCGTAGCGCAGGCCGACGTCGGCGCGGCCGGAGCTGACGAAGTGCTCCAGGTAGCGGCGCGCGCTCACCCTGGACAGCTCGGTGGCTTCGGCGCACTCCGTCGCGGACAGGTCGCCGTCGCACTCGCGCAGCACGCGCTCGACGAGCCGGGCGGTCTCCCTGGTGAGTCCCTTGGGCATGGCTGCTCCTGACGAGGGTCGACCGCCGAACATCTTGTCCACAGTGGACTGGTCCATTGTGGACTGTTGTTGGCGCACAACGGAAAGATGCTCCAGCTGTGCGCGAAGGGCCGCGTAGGTGAAGGGTTTGATCAGGTAGTGCAGCACGCCGCCGCGCATGGCCGAGCGCACCGTGTCCACATCGCGCGCCGCGCTCACGATGATCACGTCGGTGTCGCCGCCGAGCGCGCGCAGCTCCCGCAACACCTCAAGGCCGTCCACGTCCGGCAGGTAGATGTCCAGCAGCACGAGGTCCGGCCGCAGCGCCTCGACCTTGCGCACGGCGTCCTCACCGGTGTGCGCGACGCCGACCACCTCGAAGCCGGGCGTGCGGCCGACGTAGCCGCTGTGCACCTTGGCCACCATGAAGTCGTCGTCGACGACGAGCACCCTGATCACCGCGAACCTCCAGCAGCCGTGAGCCCCAGCCGTGCCGAGAAGACGGCGCCGCCATCGTTGCGCACCGAGACCTCCCCGCCCCTGCGCACGCAGATCTGCCGCGTCAGCGCCAAGCCGATCCCGCGCTTGCCCCCGTGCTCAGCGACCTTGGTGGTGAACCCGTTGCGGAACACCTCTTCGGCCAGCTCGGGAGCGACGCCAGGCCCGGAGTCGCGCACGCGCACCAGCACCTCGCCCTCGTCCTGCCGCAGGTCGACCTCCACCCAGCCGCCGCCGCTGGGCAACGCGTCCAGCGCGTTGTCGACCAGGTTGCCCACCACGGTGACGAGGTCTGCGGAGAGCGCGTCGTCCAGCTCGCCGATGTGGCTGTCCGCGCTGAGCCGCAGTCCGACCCCGTGCTCGGCGGCGAGGCTGGCCTTGGCGATCAGCAGCGCGGCGAGCGCGGTGTCGGCGACCTTGGCCACGACCTCCGCCGACCACGCCTCGTGCGCCCGGCTCGCCCGCGTCACGTAGCGCACGACCTCGTCGTGCTCGCCGAGCTCGATCAGCCCGGAGATCGTGTGCAGCTGGTTGGTGAACTCGTGCGCCTGCGCGCGCAGCGTGTCGGCGGTCTGCCGGTGCACGTCCAGCTCGTGCCGCAGCGCGGCCAGCTCGGTGCGGTCGCGCATGGTGATCACCGCGCCGATCTGCTGCCCGTGCGAGGAGATCGGCATCCGGTTCATGGTGAGCACCCGGCCGCTGCGCAGCGCGATCTCGTCCTGCCCGGACGTGCGCCCGGCGAGCACGTCGCGCAGCCGCTCGTTCAGCTCCAGCGAGTCCACCTGCCGCCCGACGCAGTCCCGCGCGAGGTCCAGCAGCCGCAGCGCCTGATCGTTGACCAGGGTGATCCGGTTCTGCTGGTCGAGGCCGAGCACGCCCTCCTTGACCCCGCGCAGCATGGCCTCGCGGTGCTCGACGAGTCCGGTGATCTCCCTCGGCTCCAGCCCGAGCGTCTGCCGCTTGATCCACCACGACACCACCAGCGAGCCGCCGAGCCCGATCGCCGCCGCGATGCCCAGGTAGACCAGCAGGTCGCCGGGGGAAGAGGTGATCGTCTCCCAGGTGCTCGGCCGCGCCCGGCCCGCCGCGACCACACCGACCACCCGCCCGGCGTCGCTGATCACCGGCACGTGCGCGACCACCGCGTCGCCGACCGAGGCGTAGTCGAGGACGCCGACCCAGGACCGGCCGGAGAGCGCGGTGGAGTCGGCCAGCTTCTCGCCGATCTGCGCGGGGTCCGGCGAGGTCAGCACGGTCCCGGTGGCATCGGTGATGATCACGAAGTCCGCGCCGGAGAGCGCGCGGGCGCTCTCCGCGAACGGCGGCAGCAACCAGGACCGCCGCACCTCGTCCTCGACACCCGTGCGCACACCCGCGGTCGCCGCCACGTCCTCGGCCACCGAGAGCAGCCTGCCGCCCTCGGTGTCGCGGAACGTGGCGTGCGACTGCGCGATCGTGACCGCGGCGACCGCCCCGAGGAGAGCGAGCACGATCAGCAGCTGCAGTCCGAACAGCTGCCGGGCGAGCGATCCTCGGAAACCCACCTGGCCACGGTAGTGCGCGACGGCTCAGCCAGCGGGCCGGTCGGGGATCTGCTTGATCAGCTCGCCCGCGCAGCGCTGGCCGACCGGCGGCAGCGCGCCCTCGGTCAGGTAGCGGTTCACATGCGTCCGCAGGCAGGTGTTGCCGTGCAGGTAGGCCGCGTGACCGTCACCGTGCCAGAGCGTGCGCGAGCCCGGGAGCTGAGCGGCCACCGCCGCCGCGCCGATGTTGTTGGTGTTGTTGTCCAGCTCGCCGATGCCGACGAGCACGGGAGCCAGCTTCACGGGCCGCAGCGGCTTCGGCGGGTAGCTGGGCTGGCCGGGGATGCCGAGGCAGCGGCCGACCTCGAAGCGCCCCTCGATCCAGCCGAAGCGCGGCGCCACGGCCTGCAAGCGCTTCTCGATGCCCAGGAACTCCTGGTAGCTCGGGACCTTCGGCAGGAAGTCGTGGCACAGGATCTCCGCCTGAACGCTGCCGAACCCCTCGATCGGCGCGTTCTTCAGGTCGGTCAGGAATCGCCCGGCGTCACCGGCGCGGGCCTCGGCGAGCGCCCTGGTCAGCCGCGGCCAGACCGGCGGGGCGAGCCCGATGAGAGCCCCTGCGTAGAGGTCCTTGACGGTGACCGTCAAGCCCGGCCCGGCGCCGGGAGCGGGCAGTGGCGCGCGGGCGATCAGCTCGTCCCAGACCTGGGAAGGCTTGGCGCCCTTGACCATGCAGCCCGCACGCTCGGCGCACCACGAGTCGAGGTGATCCCAGTGCTTCTCCTGGGCGACGGCGTAGTTGCGCAGCCACGTCTCCAGCTGGGGCTGCGTGTGGTCAGCGACGCCGTCCAAGTACATCCGGTCAACGCGCTGCGGGAACAGGTCGATGTAGGCCTGGCCGTACGCGGTGCCGTAGGAGTTGCCGAAGTAGCGCAGCTTCTCGTCGCCGAGGGCCGCCCGGAGCGCGTCGATGTCGTGGGCGACCTGCCACGAGGTCAGGCCCTCGAAGGCGGGACCGGCGGCCTTGCGGCAGCTGGCGTCGTACTTCGCGTTGGCCTCCGCGTGCGCGTTCCACTGCGCCTCGTTCTCGGCGCGGACGAGGCCGTTGACCGGCGGCGGCACCGCATCGCACTTCACGAAGGCGTTCCCGGGAGGTCTGCCAAGGCCCCGGGGGTCGAACATCACCACGTCGAGGCGTTCGGTCAGTTGGTCGAGCATCGACTTCACCGGCGGCATGCCGGAGAGCGGGAAGGACGTGGTGTTGCCCGAGCCGAAGTTGGCCAGCAGCGAGCCGACCCGGCGCCCGGGGTCCTTGGCCCGCGCTCGCACGAGGTCGAGCGGGACCTTGGGGCCGCCGGGTTTCCTCCAGTCGGCGGGGACGTCGAACGTGGCGCACTGCAAGCCCTGTTCGCAGTCGCGCCACTGGATTCCCGTTGCTGCCTCTGCGTTCGGCGCGGTCACGCTCGCCGCGGCGAACACCGCGACAGCGAGGGCGCGGATACCTCGTGCCATGAACCTCTTCTCCCCCGGACTGTCTGTCCATAGTGGACTCCTTGCTGTGCAAGGATTTCTGTCGCTAACGTGGGAACGGGCCTCGGGAAAGCCTGTCACGACAAGGTTGGTGCCGCGCGGCGCTGCCGCCATCTGCCTTTCGGCATATATTTCCCGGGAGAGGTGTGTCATGGCTCCAGGAAGCCGGTTGTCGCCGTGGACCCGCGATGTCGTGCTCGCGGTGCTCGTCCTGGCGCTCACCCTCGGCCTGCCCGCGCTGGACTTCGTCGTCGGCGTGGACGACAGGATCTGGAAGCAGGTGCCCCGCGACGGCCTGTGGCTGCTGCTCGTGTTCGCCGCGTGCGCGCCGATCGCGCTGTGCAGGCGGTTCCCGTTGCCCGCGATCACCGTTTCCGCCCTGATCACCCTCGTGTCGGTGCCCCTTGAGCACCACGTGCCCCCGTGGCCGGTGGTGATCGGCGCCTACCTGGTCGCCTACCACTGCGAACGCCGTTGGTTGCCGCTGTTCGCGATGGGCGCGGTCGGGTGGAACCTGGGCCTGATGGCGGTGTTCGGCGGACGACTGCTGCCGTCTGACGTGCTCGTCAGCACGGGGCTCGCGCTGATGCCGGTGTCCTTCGGCTACGCGCTGCGCGTGCACCGCGACCACGCGCGCCAGCTCCAGCGGTTGCACGTCGCCGAGCAGCAGCGCGCGCGGGCGGAGGAGCGGGCGCGGATCGCGCGGGACGTGCACGACGTCGCCGGGCACCACCTGAGCGCGATCCGGTTGCGGGCCATGGGCGGGCGCCGCGAAGCCGACGGCGAGGACGCGCTGCGCACGATCGCCGAGCTGTCCGCTGAAGCGCTCGGCGAGATCCGCGGCCTCATCGAGGTGCTGCGCGAGGACGAACCCCGGCTGAGCGAGCTGCCCGCGCTGGTGGAGCGGCTGAGCTGCCCGGACTTGACGGTGACCGTCAAGCTCGACGACCTGCCGAACCTGCCGGAGAAGGTGCAGGGGTGCGGCTACCGGATCGTGCAGGAGGCGCTGACCAACGTCGTCCGGCACTCCGGCGCGCACAACGCGGCTGTCCGCGTGCGCGTGGCCGGTGCGAACTTGCTGATCACCGTGGAGGACGACGGCGTGGGCACCGATACGGTGCCTGAGGGGAACGGTCTGCGCGGCATGCGCGAGCGCGCCGAGCACCTGGGCGGCTCGGTGGTCGCGGGGCCGCGCGATCCTCGGGGATGGCTGGTCGAGGCCACCCTGCCGGTGAATCGAGGACTGGGATGATTCGCGTGCTGGTCGCCGACGACCAGGCCGCCGCGCGCACGGGGCTCCGGCTGCTGCTCGACGGCGAACCGGACATCGAGGTGATCGGCGAGGCCGCTGACGGGCACGACGTCGTCGCCCTGACCGAGCGCCGCCGCCCCGACGTGGTCTTCACCGACCTGCGGATGCCGAGGATGGACGGGCTCACCGCGATCAGCAGGGTCTGCGCGCTCACCCCCGCGCCCTCGGTGATCGCGCTGACCACCTTCGACACCGACGAGTACCTCTTCGGAGCGCTCCAGGCCGGGGCGGTCGGGTTCGTGCTCAAGGACAGCGAGCCCGCGCTCTTCGTCGACGCCGTCCGGGCCGCCCACCGGGGCCAGGGGCTGATCGACCCGCAGGTCACGCGGCGGGTGGTGCGCCGTTTCGCGCAGACCTCCCCTCGCCCGGCCACCCCCGAGCTGGCCGAGCTGACGCCGAGGGAGGTCGACGTGCTGCTCAGCCTCGCGCGGGGGCTCAGCAACGCCGAGATCGCCGAGGAGCTGTTCATCAGCGCGGGCACGGTGAAGATCCACATCGCCAAGGTGCTCGCCAAGCTCGGGGTGTCCACCAGGGTCCAGGCGGTGATCTACGCGCACCGGCACGGCCTCGTCACCTGGGACTGAGTCCAGTGTCGGCCGGTCGGCTGATTGTCGGCCCGGCGGGGGATTACTACTGTGCGGGACGACCCGACGCGCGGAGGGCTCGTGAGGAACCTGAAGGCCTTCGCGCTCGTGCTGCTCGCGTCCCTGGTGGCGCTGATGGTCGCACTGCGCTTCTCCGGGCTGCCCGACGTCGTGGTGTGGCGCGCGGACAAGGTGCTGGAGATCCTGGCCAACCTGGCCGCCGTCGCCGGGTTCGTGATCACCGCCCGCCGCGCGCCCGGCACCGACCGCCGCTGGCGGGTGCTGCTCGCGGTCGCCGCCCTGTTCCGGCTGTCGTTCTGCGTCATCTACTTCTGGGTCGACCTCTCCGGCGGGAGCCTGCGGGCCGCGCTCAGCTCGGCCCCGGCGATCTTCACCGCGAGCACCCTGCTCACCTTGGCCGCCGTGCTGGTGCTGGCCCGCCGCAACGGTCCGACGCCGCGCCGCTCCAGCTCGCGCGACCGGCTGCTGTTCTGGTTGGACGGTCTGATCGTCACCAGCTCGGCCGTCGTGCTCAGCTGGGTCACCGCGCTGCAACCGGCGCTGATGGACGACCAGCGCACGCTGAGCCCCGCGATCCTGATCAGCAGGCCGATCGAGTTCCTGGTGCTGCTGGTGATCCTGATGGCGCTCTCGCGCAAGCGGCAGGAAGAGCGCCAGATCGCGATGTTGTTGGTGTGCATGGGTTTCTTCGCCCAGATCTGCGGATCGTGGGGCCTGGGCTACCTGATCCCCAAGGGCGTTCCGTTCGAGACCGTGCGCTTCCTGGCCGACATCACCTTCGTCTGCGCGGGCGTGTTCTACGCGCTGACGCCGTGGGTTCCGGTGCGCAGCCGCGACAGCGGCCCCAGGCGCAAGGCGGGCCTCGCCGACCACATGCACTTCGTCGCGCCGTACCTGCCGGTGCTGGCCACGCTGATGTTCATCGGCCTGTCCACGGCGGTCGGCGCCAAGCTGAGCCCCGGCGAGACCTACGTCGAACTCGGCGTGGTCGCGATCGTGCTGGTCCGCCAGTTCGTCACGATGGTCGACAACGAGCGCCTGGTCCGCCGCCTCTGGGACCACCAGCGGCGCCTGCGCTACCAGGCCTACCACGACGCGCTCACCGGACTGCCGAACCGCATCGCCTTCCGCGAGCAGCTGGAACGCCTGCTGGCGCACCCCGGCACGGAGCCAGCCGTGCTCTTCGTGGACCTGGACGACTTCAAGATGATCAACGACCGGCACGGGCACGCCGTGGGGGACCGGGTGCTCGCCGGGATCGCGGCCCGGTTGCGCGCGGTGGTGCGGTCACCGGACCTCGCCGCCCGGCTCGGCGGCGACGAGTTCGGAGTGATCATCGTCGAGCCCGGCCGGCGCTGCCACGACATCGGCGCGAAGCTGCTCGCCGAGCTGTCCAAGCCCTACAGCGTCGACGGCGTCGAGCACACGGTGCGCGCGAGCGTCGGCCTCGCCAGCGCCGCTGACGCGCGAGACCTGGAGGGCTCAGCCGACGCGGCGGATCAGCTGCTGCGCTTGGCGGACAGCGCGATGTACCAGGCCAAGAACCGCGGCAAGGGAACGCTAGCCGTCCACATGGCGACGTGATGCCGGGATGAGCGCGTTCAGCGTCGAGGTCATCCCGGCGAGGCGCACGCGGTGGCCGCTCGGCGGGAGCGCGGTGAGCACCGTCCGCGCGTGAGCCGCGTGCTGCTCCGCCATTCGCATCGCGGTGCCGCACGCATCGGTGCGCCGCACGATCTCCACGAGCTGGGGTAAGCGGTCCGGAGCGGATCGCTTCGCGAGCAACCGCTCGATCCGCGCGCGGTCACGCGGGCTCGCGGCGTCGTGGGCGAGCAGCACTGGCAGCGAGAGCCTGCGCACGCGGATGTCGGCGCGCCCGTCCCGGGTCACTGCCTCGACGTTGCGCTCATAGGTCTTGAGGTCCTCGCGGATCTGGTAGGCGAGGCCGAGCCCGTCGCCGAACTCC
This sequence comes from Allokutzneria sp. NRRL B-24872, assembly GCF_002155965.1. GTDB lineage: Bacteria > Actinomycetota > Actinomycetes > Mycobacteriales > Pseudonocardiaceae > Allokutzneria. The sequence goes on along the minus strand of NZ_MUMH01000030.1, from coordinate 4,694 downwards.
GCCAGCGCGTTGGTCTGCGCCGGAGTCGCCCCGCTGAGCACCGCGCCGACCCGGCACGCGGCGGTCAGCGGTGCGGCCGTCTTCAGCCGCGCCATCCTGAGGTAGCCGTCGAGTCCACTCTGGAGGGTGTGTGCCAGCTCCAGCTCCGTGCCCCGGCACGAGTCGAGCCCGGTGCTGGCCTGAATGCGCATCGCCTCGGTCACCCGCTCCGGCGGCACGCCCCGGTCGACGCACTCGCTGAGCGCGCGGAACCACTCGAAGAGCAACGCGTTGCTGGCGACGATCGCGTCAGCGGCAGGACCGGCGGCGCGGTGGATGATCTCCTCCTGCACCAGGCCGCCCACGTGCGAGCACTCGAAGCCGACCGCAGCGGGCAGGATGCGCACCGGATCACCGCCGACCGCCATGGCCGACTCCAGCACCAGCATCGGCCGCAGCAGCCTGCCCGGCGGCTGCGTCGCGCCCCGTGGCCAGCGCCGCCCGCACTCCCGCACCACCATCTCAGCCAGGTCGGCGTTCATCGCCGTCCCGGGGGCAGGAGCAGGGTGGGGGTTGGCTCGGCGGAGCGAAGCACAGCGCCAACGTGGTGTGCCCCGCGCGCCCGGTCAATCCTCGAGCAGGGGCTTTCACCCGAAACGGTGGGCTTTTTTCGCGTTCCGGTCCGCTCACCGGACGGTCCACTATGGATTTCCGGGTTGTGAACACAACGACCACAACGATCGCTGCGCACGCAAGCGCGACGCCGAGGCGGGGTTCGCCCCAGGATGTCGGTGCTCGTGACTCAACGACAGAGGCGGGGATGACCGTGCGGGTCCGCAACTGGCTGGCCGCGGTGGGAGCTGTGGCCGCCGCGCTGCTGGTGCCACCGCTGCTCACCTCCGGCACGGACGGTGACGCGGGCGCACAGCTGCGCGGGCTGCGGGTGCTCGTGCCCAACGCCCCGGGCGGCGGCTACGACACCACCGCGCGCACGGCGGCCAAGGCGATGGAGGACGCGGAGCTCATCCGCAACGCCGAGGTCTTCAACCTGCCCGGCGCGGGCGGGACGGTCGGGCTCGGCAGGATCGTGAACGAGCGCGGCAACGGCAAGCTGGTGATGTCGATGGGCCTCGGGGTCGTCGGCAGCGTCTACACCAACAGGTCGCCGTCCTCGCTGCAGGACACCACGCCGATCGCGAAGCTCACCGAAGAGCCCGACATCGTCGTGGTGAGCAAGGATTCCCCGTACCAGAACATCGGCCAGCTCATCGCGGACTGGAAGGCGAACCCCGGCGCCGTTCCGGTCGGCGGTGGCTCGTCGCCAGGAGGCCCCGACCACCTCGCGCCCATGCTCATGGCGAAGGCGGTCGGACTTGCCCCGAGGACCGTGACCTACGTGCAGTTCGACGGTGGCGGAGAACTGCTCGCCGCGGTCCTCGGGCGCAAGATCTCCTTCGGTGTCTCCGGAGTCGGTGAGTACGCCGACCAGATCAAGGCCGGTTCGCTGCGCGTGCTCGCGGTGACCGGGCCGAACCGCATCCCCGGCGTCGACGCCCCGACGCTGAGCGAGGCCGGGATCGACGTGAAGTTCACCAACTGGCGCGGAATCGTTGCCCCGCCGGGCATTTCCGACAAGGAGCGCGCCGCGCTGGTCGAGCTCTTCCGTCAGCTGCACGACACCCCGCAGTGGCGGGAGGCGGTGGCGCGCAACGGCTGGACCGACGCCTACGCCCCCGCCGAGGAGTTCGGCTCGTTCCTCACCGCCGAGAACGTCCGCGTCGCCGCCGTGCTCAAGGAACTGGGGCTCGCATGACCGAGAGGCTGAAGCAGCACTCCGAGCTGTGGGTGTGCGCTTTTCTCCTGCTGCTCGGCGGTTTGGTGCTCGTCGACGCGATCAGCATCCCCGCCGACTTCACCCAGCGCGGTCCGGTCGGACCGAAGGCCGTGCCGTTCCTCGTCGGCGGCCTGCTCGTGCTCGTGTCGGTGCTGCTCGCGGTGGACGTGCTGCGCGGCGGCAAGGGCGAGGCCGAGGCGGGGGAGGACGTCGACCTCGACGCCCCGGCCGACTGGCGCACCGTCCTGCTGCTCGCCGCCGCGTTCCTGGCGAACATCGTGCTGATCAACCTCGTCGGGTTCCCGGTCTCCGGCATGGTGCTGTTCTGGGGCTCGGCCTACGCGCTGGGCAGCCGCAACTTCGTGCGCGACCCCCTTGTGGCAGCGGGGCTTTCGATCGTCACCTACGTGGTCTTCAACAACCTGCTGGGAGTGCACCTGCCCGGTGGCCCGCTGATGGGGGTGCTCTGAGTGGACACCTTGACCCAGCTGCTCAACGGTTTCGGCACGGCGCTGACCCCGATCAACCTGCTGTACGCGGTGATCGGCGTGCTGCTCGGCACCGCGATCGGCGTCCTGCCGGGGATCGGGCCCGCCATGGCGGTGGCGCTGCTGCTGCCGGTGACCTACGGCCTCGACCCGACCGGCTCCTTCATCATGTTCGCCGGGATCTACTACGGCGGCATGTTCGGCGGCTCCACCACCTCGATCCTGCTGAACACCCCCGGTGAGACCGCGGCGGTGGTGACGGCCATCGAGGGCAATCCCATGGCGCGCAAGGGAAGGGGCGCCCAGGCCCTGGCCACCGCCGCCATCGGGCACTTCGTCGGCGGGCTCGTCGGCACCACCCTGCTCGTGCTGCTCGCGCCGTTCGTCGCCTCGGTGGCGGTGGACATCGGCGCCCCCGACTACTTCGCGATCATGCTGCTGGCGTTCATCGCGGTCACCTCGGTGCTCGGCGGCTCCAGGATTCGCGGCTTCGCGTCGCTGCTGATCGGCCTGGCCATCGGGCTCGTCGGCCTCGACGAGATGACCGGCCAGCAGCGGCTGACCTTCGGCGCGCTCCAGCTCGCCGACGGCATCGACGTCGTGGTGGTCGCGGTCGGCCTGTTCGCGATCGGCGAGTCCCTGTGGGTGGCCGCGCACCTGCGCCGCAAGCTGGCCCAGCCGATCCCGGTCGGGCGCCCGTGGCTCGGCCGCGAGGACCTCCGGCGGTCGTGGAAGCCCTGGCTGCGCGGACCGCTGATCGGCTTCCCGTTCGGCGCGATTCCCGCTGGTGGAGCCGAGATCCCGACGTTCCTGTCGTACGTGACCGAGCGCAAGCTCTCCAAGCGCAAGGACGAGTGGGGCAAGGGCGCCATCGAGGGCGTCGCCGGTCCCGAGGCCACCGCGAGCGCCTCGGCCGCGGGCACGATGGTCTCGATGCTGACGCTCGGTCTGCCGACCACGGCCACCGCCGCGGTCATGCTCGTCGCGTTCCAGCAGTTCGGCATCCAGCCGGGACCGCTGCTGTTCCAACGGGAGTCCGCGCTCGTGTGGGCACTCATCGCGAGCATGTTCATCGGCACCGTGCTGCTGCTCGTGCTCAACCTGCCGCTGGCTCCGGTGTGGGCGAAGCTGCTGCGGCTGCCCAGGCCCTACCTCTACGCGGGCATCCTGTTCTTCGCCAGCGTCGGTGCCTACGCCGTCGGCGGCGAGGTGCTGGACCTGGTGATCCTCTTCGTGATCGGGCTGGTCGGGTTCATGATGCGGCGCTTCGGGCTGCCGGTGTTGCCCGCGGTGCTCGGCGTGATCCTCGGCCCCAACGCCGAGCAGCAGATGCGGCGCGCGCTGCAGATCAGCGACGGCCACCTCTCCGGCCTGGTCAACACCACGTTCTCGGTGGTCGTCTACGCCGTCATCGCGCTGATCCTGTGCTGGCCGCTGCTGCGCAAGCTCCGCAGGTGACCGCGATCACTTTCTGAACCGGGCAACCCCTGGCGCGTCCCGTCTCGTATCGAGGGGCGAGACCGTTTTGGAGGCCCAGTGACCGATCGCGACGCCGAGTTCGTCGAGTTCGTCCAAGCCCGTGGTGTCGCTCTGCGGCGAACCGCGTTCCTGCTGTGCGGTGATTGGCACCGCGCGGAGGACTTGGTGCAGGCAGCTCTGATCAAGCTGTTCAAGTCGTGGCACAAGATCCAGAAAGACGGGTCTGTCGATGCCTACGCGCGCCAGGTGCTTGTGCGAACCACGATCGACGAGTCGCGGAGGTTCTGGCGTCGGCGGGAGCGCGCGTCCGCCGAGCTGCCGGAGGTGGCCGTACCCGCGGTCAGCAGTGAGGAGGCCCTCGATCTGCGGAGGGCGCTCGCCCAGCTGCCAGCCAGGCAGCGGGCCGTTGTGGTGCTGCGGTTCTGGGAGGACCAGTCCGTCGAGGAGGTCGCGAACCTGCTCGGCTGCGCCCAGGGAACCGTGAAGAGCCAGGCGTCCAAGGGCCTGGCCGCACTGCGAAAAGTGCTTGCTGACCAGCGGGACTACGCGGTTTTGGAGGTACAGCGGTGAGCCATGAGGAGCTGACCGACATGAACGAGTTCGCCGAGGCCCGCTCACTGCTGGGTCGCGCGCTCGGAGAGGAACCCACTGTGAACTTCCACCCCACGACCGTTCTCGCTGCCGCCAAGCGCAGCGTCGCCCGAGGCCGCGCGTGGGCCGCCGGCGGTATCGCGGCGGGTGTCGCTGTCATCGGCATCGGCGGGGCCGCGCTGGCCTCGCCCTTCGGTGCCTCGGAGGCCCCGCCCGCCGGCGGAGTGCCGACCACCAGCCAGGTGCAGCCCACGATCACGGTCAGCCCGACCGGCATCCCCACCACGCCGAACCCCACCACCACGCGCCCCACCGTCACGGTG
>NZ_MUMH01000003.1 GCF_002155965.1 Allokutzneria sp. NRRL B-24872 | reverse complement strand
CGGAACCCTCGGTGTGATCGTGCTGGCCCTGGTGATCGACGGGCTGTGGGTGCTCGTCGGTCGACTGACCACCCCGAGGGGGATTCGGTGAACGGCAAGACCGGTGTGGAGATCCACCTCGACAACGTCAGCAAGCGCTACCCGGGGCAGAAGAGCGCCGCGGTGGACGAGGTCACCATGACCATCCCGGCGGGGGAGACGGTGGTCTTCGTCGGCCCCTCCGGCTGCGGCAAGACCACCACGATGAAGATGATCAACCGGCTGATCGAGCCGAGCGGCGGGCGGATCACCATCGGCGGGGACGACGCGCTCAAGCTCGACCCGGACCAGCTGCGGCGGCGGATCGGCTACGCGATCCAGCAGGCTGGCCTGTTCCCGCACATGACCGTCGGGCAGAACGTCGGCGTGGTCCCCGGGCTGGTCGGCTGGGACAAGAACAAGATCGCCGACCGGGTCGAGGAGATGCTGGACCTGGTGGGACTGGAGCCAGCTGAGTTCCGGGACCGCTACCCGCGCCAGCTCTCCGGCGGCCAGCAACAGCGCGTCGGCGTGGCCAGGGCGCTCGCGGCCGATCCGCCGGTGCTGCTGATGGACGAGCCCTTCGGCGCGGTCGACCCGATCACCAGGGGCAACCTCCAGGACCAGCTGCTGCGCCTGCAGTCCGAGCTGGGCAAGACGATCGTGTTCGTCACCCACGACTTCGACGAGGCCGTGAAGCTGGGCGACCGGATCGCCGTGCTCGGCGACCGCTCGAAGATCCTCCAGTACGACACCCCGGACGCGATCCTGGCCAACCCGGCCGACGACACCGTCGCCGGATTCGTCGGCGCGGGCGCCTCGTTGAAGCAGCTCACGCTGTTGCGGGTGCGCGACGTCGAGCACGGCGACGTGCCGACCGCGACCGTCGACGACTCGCCGGAGCAGCTGCGCGAGCGCGTCGGCAAGGGCAGCGGGCTGCTGCTCGACGCGCGCCGCAGGCCGCTGCGGTGGGTGTCCGCGCGCGACCTCGGGCCGGGGAAGTCCCTGCGCACGGCAGGGCGTCCGGTCGAGGACAGCGTGTCCGAGGCGTCGACCTTGCAGGACGCGCTCGAAGCGATCCTCACCGACGACGACGGCCAGGCGGTCGTGGTCGGTACCCGTGGCGAGTACGTCGGCGTGGTGGACATCGACACGGTGATGACCACGATCCGCCAGCTCCGAGAGGAGGCCAGGGCGTGACCGCGCCGACCGCCGAGCCCGGTTCGCGCCGGGCCGAGCGGATCAGGCTCTTCGCCCAGCCGCTGATCGTGCTCGGCATCGTCGCCGTGGTGCTGGCGTGGGCGTTCGGCAGCGACCTCGACGAGATCGAGAAGCGCAGCATCAACGCCTCCACGATCCTCTCGCTCACCTGGCAGCACGTGGAGATCACCGCCGTGGTGACCGCGCTCGTGCTGGTGGTGGCGGTGCCGCTCGGCGTGGTGCTGACCCGCCGCTGGGCGAAGCCGCTCGCGCCGCTGGTGCTCGGCATCGCCAACATCGGCCAGGCCGCGCCCGCCGTCGGCCTGCTGGTGCTGTTCTTCCTGGCCACCGGGTGGACCGGGTTCTGGGTGGTGGTCCTGCCGACCGCGCTCTACGCGCTGCTGCCGGTGCTGCGCAACACGATGGTCGGCCTCCAGCAGGTCGATCCCTCGCTCGTCGAAGCGGGCCGGGGCATCGGCATGTCCGGCTTCTCCGTGCTGCGGCGCATCGAGTTCCCGCTCGCCGTGCCGTTCGTGCTGGCCGGTCTGCGCACGGCGCTCGTGCTCGCGGTCGGGGTGGCGACGCTGGCGATGCTCGTCGACGGCGGCGGGCTCGGCGTGATGATCGACACCGGCTACAAGCTGCGGCGCACGTCGGTCCTGGTGGTCGGCGCGGTGCTCGCGGTCGCGTTGGCCCTGCTCGTGGACTGGCTCGGCGCGTTGGCGGAACAACTGCTCGGACCGAGGGGGCTGCGATGAAGAAGCTTGTCGCTGTACTGGCAAGTGTGGCGCTGCTGTCGGGCTGCGGGCTGTCGGCCGGGTCGTCGGTGCCGCTGGAGGTCAAGCCCGGCAGCATCCGGCCGATCCCGCAGCTGCGGGACGTGGAGATCACGGTCGGCTCCAAGGACTTCAGCGAGCAGATCATCCTGGGCTACCTCGCGGAGTTCGCGTTGACCGCGGCGGGCGCGAAGGTCCGCGACCTGACCAACATCTCCGGCTCCAACTCGCAGCGGGACGCGTTGACCAGCGGGCAGATCGACCTGGTGTGGGAGTACACCGGCACCTCGTGGATCAGCTACCTCGGCAACACCGACGCGATCCCGGACGCCGCCGCGCAGTTCGAGGCCGTGCGCAAGGCCGACCTGGAGAAGAACAAGGTCGTCTGGGTGAACATGGCGCCGCTGGACAACACCTACGCCTTCGCCATGACCAAGCAGAACGCGCAGCGCCTCGGCATCAGGACCACCTCGGACATCGCCAGGCTGGCCAAGGAGAACCCGGCGGAGGCGACCTTCTGCGTCGAGACCGAGTTCGCCAACCGCAACGACGGGTTCCCCGGGCTGCAGGAGACCTACGGGTTCTCCGTGAAGAAGGACAGCGTGCGGACCCTGGCCACCGGTGCGATCTACCCGGCGATGACCGAGAGCAAGATCTGCAACTTCGGCGAGGTGTTCACCACCGACGGGCGCATCCTCGCGCTCGACCTGGCCGTCGTCGAGGACGACAAGCGGTTCTTCCCGCGCTACAACGCCGCGCTGAACATCCGCCAGGAGCTGCACGAGAAGCACCCGGAGATCGCCGAGGTGATCAAGCCGATCGCCGACCGCCTGACCAACGACGTGATGATCAGGCTCAACGCCAAGGTGGACGTCGAGGGCAAGGACCCCGCGGACGTGGCGCGGAACTGGCTGGTCGAGCAGGGCTTCGTCACGCTGACCGGGCCCGTGGTGACGCGCGGCTAGCTGACCCCGAAGCGGCGCAGCAGCTCCGCTTCCATCCGGTCCAGCTCCGCCGCGACGCTCTGGTGGGCCGCCTTGCGACGTGCCGTCGGCATGCGCTCGGCGGCCCGCACGGCTGAGGCGAGCTGGACCAGCCGCTGCTCGCTGTCCGCGGCGAACTCGTCCGCCTCGGGCGTCGAGCGACCGCTCGTGCGCAGGTCCCCGATCGCGTTGCCGACGCCGACCAGGCGCGCGTGCAGCGCGCCGCCCTTGCCGGAGAACTGGGCGAGGCTGTCCACCGGGACGCCGAGCTTGCGCGCCCGCATCTGGTCGTAGCGCTCGCGCGCCACCGACGCGGCCTTCAGCGCGATCGGCGCGAGCACCGGGATCAGCACCTTGCCGACGCCGATCAGGTTCTTCGTGTTGCTGGCCGTGAGCTTGGGAACTCGCCGCTTGCGCGCCATCCTGCCGTCACCTCCGCGATCTCCTGGCCACACTATGGCGCAGCGGCCCGCACGGCAGCGCAACGCGCTGGCCAACGATTGGTGATCGATGTCGGAGTACCTGCGACCGGTCTTCGGCAGGACACCTACCCTGGGGTATGTGAGTTCTCAGGTGTTGCTGGACGCGGGGGTGGTGAACCGCTGCCGACGTCGCGTGCACCTGGAACACGACCCGAACATGGCGGACGTGCCGAAGGCGCCGACGGACCCGGCCGGTGCCCAGCGGATGGCCGACGCCCAGGCGCACCGCAGGACGGTCGCCGACCGGCTCGCGCGGGGCCTCGGAGCGCAGTGGGCGGAGGTGCCCGCGGGGGAGTCCGCCGCCGACCGTGAACGCGTCACCCTCGCGCTGCTCTCCGCTGGTGCGCCCTACGTGTGGGGTGGACTGCTGCCCGCTGACCCGCTCGGCGGCCGTCGCGGCGGGGTCGAACTGCTGGTGCGCAGTCCCTACGGCGGCTACGTGCCGCTGATCGTGGTGCGGCACAAGGTCTCCGACCCCGGCTCCGGCGCGCGGACCTCGCCGCTGAGCCTGCCCTACCCGGGCGGCGCGCGCTCCGACCCGCTGCGCAAGGTCCGCCCGCAGCCCCGTGACCAGCTGAGGTTGGCGCACGCGACGCGGCTGTTGCAGGCGAGTGGTTTCGCCGCGACGGGGCGGGCGACCGGCGGCGTGATCGGGATGGACGCCGACGTGGTGCTCTGGCACGACCTCGACGCGCCGACCTGGCCCAACGGCCGCACTGCGCTCTCGGAGTACGACGCGCGCTTCGCTGACCGGCTCGCCGTCGCGCGGGCGGCGCGCGCGGGGGCGGACCCGCTCGCCAGGCCCTCGCGGATCGTGGAGTGCCGGACGTGCCCGTGGTGGCAGACCTGCGAGTCGCAGCTGCGCGACACCCGCGACGTCAGCCTGGTGGTGCGCGGTGAGGACGCGACGGCACTGCGCGGCGTCGGAGTGTCCACTGTGGACAAGCTGGCCGAGCTCGATCCGCGCGCGGAGCCGCCGGTTCCCCTGGTGGGCATGCCGTTCGAGGACTCCGTGCTGCTGGCCCGCGCGTGGCTGCGGGGGATGAACCTGGTGCGCCGCGTCGAGCGGATCGACGTGCCGCGCGCCGACGTCGAGGTCGACGTGGACATGGAGAGCTTCGGCGACTCCGGCGCCTACCTGTGGGGCTGCTGGCTCTCCGGCGCGGACGTCGACGAGGGGCAGGGCTACCGCGCCTTCGCGACCTGGGAGCCGCTGCCGACCGAGGACGAGGGCCGCTCGTTCGGCGAGTTCTGGACCTGGCTGACCGGCATCCGGGTGCGGGCCCGCGCGCGCGGGTTGAGCTTCCGCGCCTACTGCTACAACGAGCTGGCGGAGAACCGGTGGATGCTCTCCAGCGCGGAGCGCTTCGCCGGGCAGCCCGGAGTGCCGACGGTCGCCGAGGTCAAGTCGTTCATCCGCTCCGGCCAGTGGGTCGACCTGTTCGGCATCGTGCGCGACCAGTTCCTGTGCGCCAACGGCAAGGGCCTCAAGACGATCGCGCCCGCGGCGGGCTTCCACTGGCGGGACCCCGAGGCGGGCGGCGAGAACTCCATGCGCTGGTACCGCGACGCGGTCGGGCTCGACGGCGACGAGCCCCAGCCCGACCAGCGGCGGCGGCTGCTGGAGTACAACGAGGACGACGTGATGGCCACGTGGACGCTGCGCGGCTGGATGAGCTCCGAGGGCGCCCACGAACTCCCGTTCGCGGGCGACCTCTGATGCGTCTCTAGCGCGGCGCCATCCGCAGGGCGCCGTCCATCCGGATGACCTCGCCGTTGAGGTAGTCGTGCTCGACGATCATCGCGGCGAGCTTGGCGTACTCCTCCGGCTCGGCGAGGCGCTTCGGGAACGGCACACCGGCGGCGAGGCCCTCACGGAACTTCTCGTCGACACCGGCCAGCATCGGGGTGTTGACCAGGCCGGGGGCGATGGTCATCACGCGGATGCCCTTGTTGGACAGGTCGCGCGCGGCGGGCACGGTCATGCCGACGACGCCGCCCTTGGACGCGGAGTAGGCGATCTGCCCGATCTGGCCCTCGAAGGCCGCGACCGACGCGGTGTTGATGATGACGCCGCGGTGGCCGCCCGCCAGCTCCTCGGTGGTGGCGATCGCGGCTGCGGTCAGGCGCATCACGTTGAACGTGCCGACCAGGTTGATCTCCACGACCTTGCGGAAGAGGTCGTAGTCGTGGGCCTCGCCCGCCTTGTTCAGGATGCGGCCGGCCCAGCCGACGCCCGCGCAGTTCACCACCACGCGCAGCGGGCCGGCGGCGCTGGCCTGCTCGATGGCGGCCTGCACCTGCTCGGCGTTGGTGACGTCGGCCTCGACGTAGGTGACGCCGTCCACCTGGTCGGCGGTCTTGATGGAGTTCTCCAGGTCAAGCGCGAACACGCGCGCTCCCTTGGCGGCGAGGGCGCGGCTCGTGGCCGCCCCGAGGCCGGAAGCACCACCGGTGACGATCGCAGCGGTGTCGGTGATCTGCATGCCTGTCCTCTCAGCGTCGAGAAGGCGGCCCGAGCTGCCGCCCGCGCTGTGAGGCTACGGGGTCCAAGCGAGCGCTTGGGAGGTGAGTTGGCTTACCGTCGGCGGGCTTCCACGGTGTGCATCACGGCGACCAGCGGCAGAGCCGCCAGCAGCGCGAGCCCACCGAGGAGGGCGAGGATTCCGAGAAGCTCCATGGAGAAATCCTGACGGTCCGCACGCTGCGTGAGCATCGGCCATGTGGCCAGTGGTGATCAGCGAACGGGCGACGTGCTCCGCTACCGAGAGTCACTCAGCGGCGGCCGGGCGGGCAGATCCGGTCGATCTCCTGGAGGTCCTCGGCGTTCGGCCGCCAGCGGGAGCCCTCGGCGTTGCCCTTGATCTGATCCGCGCTGGTCGCGCCCGCCATCACCGACGCCACCGAGGGCTGGTGGGCCAGCCAGCCGACGGCGAGGTCGATCATGGAGATCCCGCGCTCCTTGGCGAACTCGCGCAACGCGTCGATGCGCTCCCACGGCGCGTCGGAGAGCAGCCGCTCCCTGCCGACGAGGCGGCTGCCCGCGGGTGGCTCGGCATCGCGCTGGTACTTGCCGGTGAGCAGGCCGTTGGCCAGCGGGAAGTACGGCAGCAGCCCGAGCCCGAAGCGGGTGCAGGCGGGGATCACGTCGCGCTCGGCCTCGCGCTCCAGCAGCGAGTAGTGGTTCTGCGCGGAGATCGGCGCGACGTGGTTGGTGGTCTTCGCCGTCCACGCGGCGTCGGCGATCTGCCAGCCCGCCAGGTTGCAGTGCCCGACGTAGCGGACCTTGCCGGAGCTGATCAGGTCGTCCGCCGCGGCCAGCGTCTCCTCGACCGGGGTCGCGGGATCGGGCCGGTGCAGCTGGTAGAGGTCGATCCAGTCGGTGTTGAGCCTGCGCAGCGAGGACTCCACGGCCCTGGTGATGTAGCGCCGCGATGCCCGCGCGCCGAAGTCGGGGCCGTTGGTGCCCTGCATGTCCATGCCGAACTTGGTGGCGATCACCGCGTGCTCGCGGACCCCGGTCAGCGCCTGCCCGAGCAGGTCCTCGCTGCGGCCGCGCGGCGCACCGTAGACGTCGGCGACGTCGAAGAAGGTCACGCCGGACTCCAGCGCCGCGTTGACCACCTCGCGGGTGCCCGCCAGCGACTCCGTTGGCGTGCCGGGCCGGCCCAGGTTGTTGCACCCGAGGCCGACGGCACTCACGACGAGGCCCGAATTACCCAGACGACGCTGCTCCACAAGCCGGAGACCCTAATGCCCGGTTACCGCTCAGTCACTCCCAGTTGCTCAAGAATTGGCCGGTTGGCGATGCGTCCGTGCACGATGCCAGGATGCCAGGGCTGTGGTCCTGTCTTCCCTGGCCGCCTCGGGGGTGGTGTGGTGTTCGCCCGTCGTATCGCCGTTGTCGGCTCCGGCTATGTCGGACTGACGACGGGCGCGTGCCTTGCCTCGCTCGGGCATCGCGTGATCTGCGCGGATGTCGACCCGGACAAGGTGGACCGGCTGTCGGCGGGCCGGGTCTCCATCCTGGAGCCGGGGCTGAGCGAGCTGGTCGCGGAAGGTCTCGCGGCGGGTCGGCTGGAGTTCGTGCTCGGTGCGAGCAAGGCCGTGCTGGACGCCGAGGTCGTCTTCATGTGCGTGCCGACCCCGATGGGCGTCGGCGGCGCTGCCGACCTGGTCGCCGTGGAGTCGGTGATCTCCGAGGTGCGCGACCTGCTGCCCGCCGGCTGCGTGGTGGTGAACAAGTCGACCGTGCCCGTCGGCACCGCCGAGCGCATGCACCAGCTGCTGAACCGCCCGGACATCGCCGTGGTGAGCAATCCGGAGTTCCTCCGCGAGGGCAGCGCGGTGCACGACTTCCTCAACCCCGACCGGATCGTGGTCGGCTCCAGCGCCCAGGACGCGGCCGAGCGGGTCGCGGCGCTCTACGCGCGGCTCGGCGCGCCGACCGTGCTCACCGACGCGCCCAGCGCCGAGCTGGTCAAGTACGCGGCGAACTGCTTCCTCGCGATGAAGCTGTCCTACGTCAACGCGATCGCCGAGCTGTCCGAGCGGCTGGGCGCCAACGTCGCCGACGTCACCGAGGGCATCGGCTACGACCGGCGGATCGGCCAGGCGTTCCTCCAGCCCGGCCCGGGATGGGGCGGCTCCTGCCTGCCGAAGGACACGCACGCGCTGATCCAGGCCGCCGACGCGGTCGACTTCGACTTCATGCTGCTGCGCGCCACCATCGACACCAACACCCGCCAGCGGCAGCGCATCGTCACCAAGATCCGCGAGGCCTGCGGGGGTTCGCTGGACGGCGTGCGGCTCGGGCTGCTCGGGCTGACCTTCAAGGCGGGCACCGACGACCTCCGCGACTCACCCGCGCTCGCCGTCGCCGAGCTGCTGCGCGAAGAGGGCGCCGAGCTGACCGCCTACGACCCCGGTGTGGCGCACGCGGTGCCCGGTGTGACCGACACCGTGCGCGTGGTCGACGACGCGTACGAGGTGGCCAAGGGGGCGGCGGGCCTGGTGCTGCTGACCGAGTGGCCGGAGTTCCGAACGCTGGACTGGGCGCGGGTGGCCTCGCTGCTGGAAGGGCGGGTCGTCGTGGACACCCGCAACCACCTGGACCCGGACGTGCTGCGCCGCGCCGGGCTGAGCTGGCGCGGCGTGGGGATGCAGCCGGTGGACTAGTTCCATAACGGTGTTCTAAAACAGTGTTATGCTCTCGGGCATGGCACCGTTGATCGCGCTTTTCGCTGGTTGGGGTCTTGCTCGGGTGGTTGGACTGCTCGGGGTTGACGTGCTGGACGGGTGGCAGTCGGCGCTGCGGGTCGGCGTGGCGCTGATGTTCCTGCTGACGGGGTTCGCGCACTGGTCGAAGCTGCGCGCGGACATGATCGCGATGGTTCCGCCGTGGTTGCCGAAGCCGGGGTTGCTGGTCACGGTCACGGGAGTGCTGGAGATCGTGGGCGCGGTCGGCGTGCTCGTGCCGGTGACGGCTCGGGCGGCGGCGATCTGCCTCGCGGTGCTGCTGCTGGCGATGTTCCCGGCGAACGTCCACGCGGCGGTGAAGCGGCTGGACTTCGGTGGTCGGCCCGCGACGCCGCTGGTTCCGCGCACGGTGATGCAGGTGGTCTTCCTGGCGGCCTGCGTGGGCGCGGCGCTCTGAATCGATACGGTACTTAGCAAGTCTAACGACTTCGCCTAGGTTGGGAGCGTGTTCACGACCAGGCCCGAGCTCGTCGGGACGTACGGCATGGTGGCCTCCACGCACTGGCTCGCCTCGGCGGCGGGGATGGCGGTGCTGGAGGACGGCGGCAACGCCTTCGACGCGGCGGTCGCGGCGGGCTTCGTGCTCCAGGTGGTGGAGCCGCACCTCAACGGCCCCGGCGGCGAGGTGCCCGCGCTGTTCGCGACGGCGGGCTCGGACCGCGTCGAGGTCCTGTGCGGCCAGGGCGGCGCTCCGGCGGGCGCGAGCATTGAGCACTACCGCGATCAGGGGCTCGACCTCATCCCCGGCACCGGGCTGCTCGCGGCGACGGTTCCGGGCGCTTGGGACGGGTGGCTGACACTGCTGCGCGACCACGGAACGCGCTCGCTGCGCCAAGTCCTCGACTACGCGATCGGCTACGCGCGCGACGGCTTCCCGCTGCTCGACCGCGTGGGGACGACGATCGGCACGGTCGCCGAGCTGTTCACCGAGCACTGGCGCAGCTCTGCGGCGATGTGGCTGCGCGACGGCGCACCACCGGCCGCGGGCAGTCGTTTCACCAACCCCGTGCTGGCCGACGTGTGGGAGCGCCTGCTCGCTGAGGCTGAGGCGGTCAGCGGTCGCGAGGCGCAGATCGACGCCGCACGGCGCGCGTGGTCGCAGGGCTTCGTGGCGGAGGAGATCGACGCGTTCTGCCGAACCCCGGTGCGCGACGACTCCGGCGGTGATCACGCGGGAGTGCTGACGGCGCAGGACATCGCGAGCTGGCAGGCCTCCTACGAGGCGCCGCTGACGGTGGACCTCGCGGACGGCTGGGCGTTGCACAAGATCGGCCGGTGGAGCCAGGGGCCGACGCTCGCGCAGCAGCTGCGGCTGCTCGAAGGCCGCGATCTGTCCTATGTGGACGGTGTCGCGACGGCGGACACGGTGCACCAGGCGGTCGAGGCGACGAAGCTCGCGTTCGCCGACCGGGAGGCCTGGTACGGCGACGATCCCGGCGTGCCGATCGACGCGCTGGTGTCGCGGTCCTATGCGGCTTCCCGCGCATCGTTGATCGGCTCACGGGCGTCGTTGGAGCTGCGGCCCGGTTCGCCGGAGGGGCGGAGCGCGGCGCTTCCGTCCTATGTGGACTCAGGTCGAGCGGCTGAGCCGGTCAGCTCGGCAGCGGGTGTCGGTGAGCCGACGGTGTCGCGCACCGGCACCACGCGCGGCGACACCGTGCACGTCGACGTGGTGGACCGCTGGGGGAACATGGTGTCCGCGACGCCCTCCGGCGGCTGGCTCCAGTCCTCGCCGACGATCCCCGCGCTCGGGTTCTGCCTCGGCACGCGCGCGCAGATGTTCTGGCTGGACGAAGGCCTGCCGAACTCCCTCGCGCCCGGCAAGCGACCGCGCATCACGCTCAGCCCGTCCATGGCCAGCAGGAACGGCAAGCCGGTGCTCGCGTTCGGCACGCCCGGCGGCGACCAGCAGGACCAGTGGCAGCTGTGCTTCTGGTTGGCGCACACCGTCGGCGGGCTCAACCTCCAGGCCGCGATCGACTCGCCCGCCTGGCACTCCAACGCCGTGCCCAGTTCGTTCTACCCGCGCAACTGGACGCCGGGGGAGCTGGTCGTGGAGTCGCGGCTCGGCGCTGCCGCGATCGCTTCGCTGACCGAGCGCGGGCACCACGTCGTGGACGGCGGAGCCTGGTCGCTTGGCAGGATGTCGGCCGTGGCGCGCGATCCGGAGACCGGATTCCTCCGCGGCGCGGCCAATCCGCGCGGCAACCAGGGTTACGCGGCTGGTCGCTGACCGGTTCGGCCGCACCCGAATGGCGCGCGCGACTCGGAACGAGGAGCACTGGCCGCGCATCCCTCTGATGTCCTGGTTTCTCAGTTGGGAGTTGTGGTGAAGCACTTTCGTCGGGCAGCGCTGGCCGGAGTCGGACTGGCGGTCCTCGCGCCGCTGCTGACGGTCGCCCCCGCGTCGGCGGCCACGTCGGCACCGTCCTGCGTCACCTGGAAGAACAACCAGTGGAAGATGCGGATCGAGGTCACCAACCGCTGCAAGACCACGAGGAAGGTCAAGATCGTCGTGGCGTTCGGTCCTGACAGCGCGTGCTGGACCTACAAGCCCGGCCAGCGGCACGACCTCTACGGGCCGAGCGGTCGCGTGGACCGCCTCGAACTCTGCTGATCCGCACCGGCTCGTTCACCGCACCCCCAGTGCGGTGAACGAGCCGCTGTCGCTGATCAGCCCACGCGAGCGTTGGCGTGCAACGCGATCGCGTCGTGCGCGGCCACGTCAGCGCGGAACCAACCGCCACTGTCCACTGTGTACACGGGGCCGGAGCACTTGCCACCGGAGAAGTCCCCGTGGACCACGTCGCAGTACTTGCCAGCGGGCAGCGGGGTGTGGAACGAACGGCCGGTGACGGCTGAGCCCTCGTCGTTGAGCACGAGGTAGCCCTTGTCGCCGCGACCGAAGGTGATCAGGTCGTTCCCGTTGTCCCACCAGCTGTTCACGTTCGTGCCGCGCACCGCGTTGTGGAAGCCGATCATGTTGCCGATCACCTGCCACCGGTGCTCGCAGCGCCAACCGTCGGCGAAGCACGTGGTGTTCTTGGTGCGCCCGTTGGCATCACTGGGCGGACCCTGGTCGGTGTTGGCGAACTCGTAGGAGCTCATCACCTGCGGGGTGCCGTACGGCCACGCCAGCACGAACGCGTTGGCGAGCGCGTAGCGACCGCCGTCCTTGTGCGTCAGCACCGGGTGCCCGCGCTGCGTGTCGTGGTTGTCGGTGAACACCACGGCCTTGTTGCTGGGCAAGGAGGAGCCGAAGGTGCGCAGGGAGGACAGCTTCTCCTGGTTGAAGATCCGCGCGAGGTCGTAGCCGTAGGCGAACACCTTCACGTCGCCGTTGGGCAGGTACTCGTCCGGCAGGATCGGCTCACCGGCGGCGAAGGTCGTTTCCTGGAAGATGTAGGCCGGGCGGGAGAGCTTGGCCTTGATCGCGCCGATGTCGGCCGTGGCCATGTGCTTGGCCGCGTCGATGCGGAACCCGTCGACCCCGAGCGAGAGCAGGTCGTTGAGGTAGCCCGCGATGCGGTTGCGCACCGGCTCGCTCTCGGTCTTCAGGTCCGCGAGGTTGACCAGCTCGCAGTTCTGCACCTCGAAGCGGTCGAAGTAGTTCTTGATGTCGTCGTTGCCGTTGCGGCCGCAGTGGTGGAAGTCCTTGTCGGCGTAGATGCCGGGGTAGGAGTAGTGGTCGTAGGCGCTGCCCGCCCAGCCCTTGCCCGGTACGTCCTGGCCGGCCATGTGGTTGATCACGGTGTCGACGTAGACCTGCACGCCCGCCGACTTGCAGGAGCGGACCATCGAGGCGAACGCGGCGCGGTCACCCCGGCGGCTGTCGATCTTGTAGCTGACCGGCTGGTAGTCCTGCCACCACGGGCTGCCGAGGTCCGGCCGCACGACGTGCTCCTGCGGCGGGGACACGTGCACCGCGCCGACTCCGCGCGGGCCCAGAAATTCTTTGCACTCCTTGGCCACCGACGGCCAGTTCCACTGGAACAGCCTGACGATCACGTCCTTGCCGCCGGGTGGCGCGGCCGACGCCGTGACCGGCGCTAACAGGGTGGCCGCAAGCAGGGAAGAAGCGGCCAGAACGAGCTTTCGCATCGAGACCTCGCAGCACTGGGAGGGGGCGATCGCTCGATCATGCAGGGCAGTGCGGGGTTCAGGACAGAGCCTGCAAATATTTTCAAGAATTAGCGACCGAGGCGGTAGCCCATCCCGCGCACCGTGTCGATCCGTTCGGCCCCGACCTTCTTCCGCAGCGCCCGCACGTAGACGTCCACCACGTTCGAACCGGGGTCGAAGTCGTAGCCCCACACGTGCGACAGGATCTGCTCCCGCGCGAGCACCTGGCCGGGGTGCCGGAGGAACAGCTCCAGCAGCGCGAACTCCCGCGCGGTCAGGTCGACCACCTGGCCGGGCAGCTGGGCGCGGCGGCTGCGCAGATCGAGCGACAGGTCCTCGTGCCGCAGCACCGTCACCTCCGGCGCCCGCTCCGGACCGCGCAGCCGCAGCCGCACGCGCGCCAGCAGCTCCTCGAAGCGGAACGGCTTGGTCATGTAGTCGTCCGCGCCGCCCTCCAGGCCCGCGACCGTGTCGTGCACGGAGTCCCGCGCGGTCAGGATGATCACCGGCGCGGTCACCTTGGCCTCGCGCAGCGCGCGCAGCACGGAGAATCCGTCCCGGTCCGGCAGGCCGAGGTCGAGCACCACCAGGTCGAAGCCGCCGGTCACCGCGTAGTCGATCGCGGTCTCCCCGTCGCCGACCACGGTGGTGCTGAACCCGTTGGCGCGCAGGCCCTTCTCCACGAACGAGGCGATGCGCTGCTCGTCCTCGACGATCAGGACACGGCTCACTGCTGTTCTCCCGTCGCGGGCAGGTCGATGCGGAAGGTCGCGCCCCGCCCGGGTTCGGAGACGACCCCCGCAGTGCCGTGGTGCGCCTCGGCGATGGCCAGCACGATCGCCAGCCCCAGCCCGGCGCCCACCCGGTCCCGCCGTCCCGTCGCGCGGCCGAAGCGCTGGAAGATCTTCTCGTGCTCCTCCGCGCGGATTCCCGGCCCGGTGTCGGTGACCCAGAACGACACCCGCCCGTCGATCAACGCTGAGCCGATCCGGATCTCCGCACCGGGCTCGGTGTGCTGCACGGCGTTCTGCGCGAGCTGCACGACGGCCTGGGTGACGCGTTGCTCGTCCAGGCGCACCGTGCCCTCGCCCATCGCCTCCAGCACCCACCTGCGCTCGCCCAGCGCGCGGACCTTGGCGTCGATGTCGCTGGTCAGCTCGTGCAGCACCACCTCGTGCGGGTTCACGAAGTCCGGCCGCTCCGCCTTCGCCAGCAGCAGCAGGTCACCGACGATGCGGCTCATCCGGTCCAGTTCGTCGGTGCACAGCCGCACGACCTCGGCGCGCTCCGCCGGATCGTCACCCATGAGTTCGAGGTGGCCCTGGATGATCGTGATCGGCGTCCGCAGCTCGTGCCCGGCGTCGTCGAGGAAGCTGCGCTGCGTGCCGAAGGCGTGCTCGAGGCGGTCGAGCATCGCGTTGAACTGCTCGGCGAGCGCGGAGATGTCGTCCTTGCCGTGCACCGGGATGCGGCGGGAGAGGTCGTGCTCGGTGATCTCCGCGGCGGCCTGCCGCACGGTGCGCACCGGAGCCAGGATGCGCCCGGCAACGACCCACGCAACGCCTGCCGCGAGCACCAGGCCGAAACCGCTGACCAGCAACAGGATGTTGACGGTGGACAGCGCCGCCGCGCGCATCCCGCCCACGAAGTAGGCGGTGACGAAGTAGGACGGGGCGATCTGCTCGCCGGAGAGCCGGGTCTTCGCCCAGCGGATCGCGCCGCCCTCGGTCTCGGTGTCGCCGTAGCTCGCGGGCGCGTCGACGATCCGGCGGAACAGCGCCTCGTCGGAGCGCATGTCGTAGGCGGGGTTGCCCTCGACGCGGATGGTCATCCGCTCCGGCTGCACCACGACCCCGGCGTGCACCTCGTTGTTCTCCGGGTACTGCGTGGACAGGTGCGCGGCGAGCAGCCTCGTCGGATCGGAGATCGGCTCGCCCGTGCGCGGGTCCCTGCCCGCCGAGACGAAGTCGGCGAACTCGCGGACCTCCTGCTCCAAGCCGCGGTTGACCCGGTTGTCCACGTCGGTGAGCGAGAGCTGCCAGACCATCAGGACCACGACGCCCAGCACCGCGACCATCAGGCCCAGCAGCCAGCCCATGATCCGCACACGGGCGGGGACCCTGCGCGGGCGAGGCTCACTCATCGGCAGTCATCGTCGTCGTCCAGGTGGTCGTCGAGGTCGTCGGCGTCATCGGGGTCGTTCACGTCATCAAGATCATCGAGGTCGTCGTGGTCATCATCGTCGTCCTGGCAGAGCACGGGTGCGACCGGGGCGACCGGGGTGACCGGCGCGCCGGGCTGCGGCGGGGTGGCGTTCAGCAGACCGGGGACGGGCGCCAGCGGGGCCTCGCCGGAGATCGCGGGCGGAGCGGCGGGCTGGCTGGCAAAGGCGTAAACCCCGGCAGTGAGGCCGATCACTCCGGCGGCGACGAGGGACACGATGCCAACACGGGTCGAAGTAGTCATGTCAGCCACTCTGGGCTCTGACTTCGAAGCCACCGTGAGGCGAGGATGAGGGTCTCTTCATCTGCCGCCGGTGAGGTTCGTCGCTCCCGAAGGCCGTCGCCGTCGGATACCGTCCCGCCTGTGAGCAGCGTCGCCACCGAAACTGGCCTTGACCTCGACGTCCTTCGTTCCGTGGAGCGGAGGGTGTTGTGGCTGGCCACCTCGATCGTGCACCACGCGAACCACGTGCGCGGTGACTCCTCCGGCCTCAAGGTCGGCGGCCACCAGGCGTCGTCGGCGTCGATGGTCTCGTTGATGACCGCGCTCTGGTGCGGCTCGCTGACCAGCGAGGACCGCGTCAGCGTGAAGCCGCACGCCTCGCCGGTGCTGCACGCGCTCAACTACCTGCTCGGCGACCTGGACGCCTCGTACCTGCCGCGCCTGCGCGAGCTGGGCGGGTTGCAGTCCTACCCGTCGCGCACCAAGGACCCCGACACCGTCGACTTCTCCACCGGCTCGGTCGGCATCGGTGCCACCGCGACC
The DNA here is from genome assembly GCF_002155965.1 of Allokutzneria sp. NRRL B-24872. Lineage (GTDB taxonomy): Bacteria > Actinomycetota > Actinomycetes > Mycobacteriales > Pseudonocardiaceae > Allokutzneria. Next base: position 41,031 of record NZ_MUMH01000003.1, on the reverse strand, counting down.
ATCTGGGCGGCGCTGGCTCGCCGGTACTGCGACGCGCACTTCGGCGGCGGGCGCTCCACCAGCCCGCGCGGCCGGATGATCGCCCTGGTCGGCGACGCGGAGCTGGACGAGGGCGCGGTCTGGGAGGCCGTGCACGACCCGCAGGTCGCCCAGCTCGGCGAGCTGCTGTGGGTGGTCGACCTCAACCGCCAGTCGCTGGACCGCGTCATCCCCGGCATCGCCTACGACCGGATGTCCGGAATGTTCGCAGCGGCCGGGTGGGAGGTCCTGACCTGCAAGTACGGCCCGCTGCTGACCTCGCTGTTCGAGGCGGACGGCGGCGAGCTGCTGCGCGCCCGGATCGACAGCATGCCCAACGCCGAGTACCAGCGGATGCTGCGCACGAGCGGGGACGAGCTGCGCGCGCGCCTCGTCGGTGAGCGCCCCGACCCCGCCTTCGGCCGCCTGTTGTCCACTGTGGACGACGCGGGGCTGACGGCGGCGCTGCGCGACCTCGGCGGGCACGACCTCGGCGGTCTGATGAACACCTTCGCCGGGGCCGACCCGACCCGGCCGACCGTCGTCTTCGCGTACACGGTGAAGGGGCGCGGCCTGCCCGTCGAGGGCCACCCGGCCAACCACTCCGCGCTGCTCAAGCCGGACCAGTACGCCTCGCTCGCCTCGTCGCTGGGCACCTCGGTCGAGGACCCGTGGCGCCTGTTCGACGTGGGCAGCGCCGAGGCCGGGCTGCTCTCCGCCGTGGCTTCGCGGCTGAAGCGCCCCGAGGTCCGCGCGGTCAGCCCGCTCTCCGTGCCGACCGAGGTCTCCCCGGCGCACAAGGGCACCTCCTCCAGCCAGGCCGCGTTCGGCCGCGTGCTGATGGACCTGCGGCGCAAGGCCCCCGAGGTGGCCGGGCGGGTCGTGACGATCTCGCCGGACGTCGCGTCCTCGACCAACCTCGCGGCGTGGCTGAACAAGGTCGGCGTCTTCACCGTCGACGGCGAGCGCCCGCCGAAGAACTGGTTCTCCGACGACCCGGAGACCCGCATCCACTGGGACGAGGCCGCGGTCGGCCAACACGTGGAGCTGGGCATCGCCGAGGTGAACCTGGTCGGCGCGCTCGGTGAGTTCGGCGCGACGTGGAGCCGGTGGGGCGAGACGCTGATCCCGATCGGCACGATCTACGACCCGTTCGTCAACCGCGCGCTGGAGCCGTGGACCTTCGGCATCTACGCGGGCGGTCAGTCGATCCTGCTGGGCACCCCGTCCGGCGTGACGCTGGCCCCCGAGGGTGGCGCGCACCAGAGCATCACCACGCCGTCGGTCGGCCTGGAGCACCCCGGCGTGATCGCCTACGAGCCCGCGTTCGCCGCCGACCTGGAGTGGACGCTGCTGCACGCGATGAGCTTCGTCGGCAAGCCCGGCGGCTGCTCCGCGTACTTCCGGCTGTCCACGCGCCCGGTCGACCAGGCGCTCGCGGCGGTGCCCGCGTCGGCTTCGGAGAAGGAGCAGCGGCGTCGGCACGCGGTCGCCGGTGGCTACCGCCTGGTGTCCCCGTCGTCGCCCGACGTGGTGATCGCCGCGATGGGCGCGATGGTGCCCGAGGCGTTGGCAGCGGCTTCGGATCTGGCTTCGGAGGGCGTCTCGGCGGCGGTCGTCGTGGTGACGAGCGCGGACCTGCTGTTCCGGGCGACCCGGTCCAAGTCGGGCCTGTCGACCGGTGGTCCGGCCTCGCTCGTGGACGAGTCGATCCTCGACGCGCTGTTCGCCGAGGACGTGCCGCTGGTGACCGTGCTCGACGGGCACCCGCACACGCTCGCCTTCCTCGGCACGGTGCGCGGGGTCCCCACGACCACGCTCGGCGTCACCGACTTCGGCCAGTCGTCCTCGCTCGGCGACGCCCACCGCCTGCACGGGATCGACGCCGCCGCCATCCGCGCGGCGGCCCACGACCTCGTCGACTGAGCCCGGTCCGCGGGCTGTGGACAACTCGCTCAGCCTGTGGATAACTTCGCTCGCCTGTGGGCGCGACGTGAGAAAATGAGTGTTAGGGGGTCCCCGGCGCGAAGGGGACCCCTGCCTCTGTGTGCGGGATCGTGCGGGACTGCGGGGCGCTGACCTGGGGTTATGTCGGAGAGTGAGTTTTCTTCGCCGCGACGGGTCAGCGTGACCCGGCTCGGGGTGCCGCTCGTCGCCGCTGAGTGCCCGTTCGGCGACAGCCTGTTGATAAGTTGCCCAGATATCCACGGTCGACCGACGGTTGATCCCCAAGATCGTTGATCTTCACGGCCACCGCGCGGGCGTCCTCGTGCCCGGCGGAGAAGCCACCTGGGCAACCGGGGTGAATACGGCCGGGCGCTAGGCTCGGCGCGTGCGGGAACCCACGTCGAGAACCATCGGGGCCTTCGCCGTCTGGACGAGTTCCGACCTGCCCGGATTCGGCGACCAGCTCATCGCGCGACTGACCGAGCGAGAACTGCTGCGGCGGCTGCCCGGCTGGCGCGCCACCTGGTACGCCCCGCTCGGCTGGACACGGCCGATCCCGGAGGACGGCGGGTACGTCGCCGCGCCGCTGGGCGAGCACTCCTCGGAGCGGATCGAGCAGATCGCGGGCTCGGCCGACGCCTCGGTGCTGGCCCCGGCCTTCCCGCTCGGTGCGGCCCGCGCGGACTGGCCCTACCCGGACGGCACCGCCCACTCCTACTTCACCGAGGGCCTCGACCCGGACGCCGAGCGGACCCACCCGCTGATCAGCAGCTGCGTGCGGGTCGCCGACGAGCCGCCGGTCGAGCTGATCAGTGCGCTGGCCAGGCAGCCGTACCTGACCGTGCGCGACCGCCGCTCCTGCGACCGCCTCGCCGCCGCCGGGCTCTCCGGCGACATCCCTGTGGTGCCGCACCCCGCGCTGCTGCTCGACGGGCTGGTCGACGCGGACGCGCTGCGCACGCGTGCCCAGCACCTGCGCCAGCTCGGCGTGCTGCCCGAGGACGGCGGTGTCGTCGTCGTGCAGAGCGCGGACCTCCCGCTGGACGCGGTGCGCGACTTCCTCGCGGCGGACCACGTCGTGGAGATGCCGAGCGGGCTCGTGCTGGAGGACCAGCTGGCCCTGCTCAACGCCGCGAGCGCGGTGATCGCCACCGACGAGCACGTCGCGGCCGCCGCCGCCGCGCTGGGCAAGCCGTGGGCGCTGTTCGACCCGACCGGAGAGCAGCGCTGGCCCGCGCTGGAGTTCGGCTCGCCGAAGCAGATCGTCGAGCGGGCGGACCGGATCACCGACGCGATCAGCGCCGGGCTGCGCTTCTCCGCGCCGTCGGAGCACGCCAAGCGCGCGGTCTCCACGCACTTCGACCGCGTCGCCGCCGTCATCGAGCAGGCGTTCACCGCGCGCGGGGGCGACCTGACGCGCCGCATCGCGGAGTTGGCCGAGGAGAACAACGCGCTGCGGCACGCCCAATGGCGGCTGCGCGACCGGATGCTCGTTGAGCGGCAGAAGCTCGGCGACACGCTCGCGGACGCCTGGCGCGAGGTCGCCGACGCGAAGGCCGACGCCGAGCGCGCCCGCAACGAGCTGGCGGTGGCGCAGACGCAGTTCCGCGAGCTGCGCAACGAGATCGACCGCCTCGCGCTGGACAGCCGCGAGCTGGACGCGCTGCGCAACACCAAGCTCTTGCGCTGGTCACAGCCAGTGCGCGAGGTCTACGGAAAGATCAAGGGCTCGTGACTCCGCGGCTCACCTTCGTCCTCGTCTCCTACGGCGGGCGCGAACTGGTCGTCACGTGCCTCAAGAAGCTCGCCGAGCACACGCCCGCGCCCTACGACGTGGTCGTCGTCGACAGCGCTTCGCCGGATGGCACGGGGGAGTGGCTCGCGGAGAACCTCTCCGGCGCAACGGTTCTGCGGATGCCGGAGAACCTCGGTTTCGGAGCTGGGTGCAACCTCGGCGTGCAGCACGCGCGCACGGAGTTGGTGTGCTTCCTCAACGCCGACGTCGAGGTGCGCGACGGCTGGCTGGAGCCGCTTCTGTCCTTTTTGGACAGTCGCGATGAGGTCGGCGCGGTGGCTCCGGTCATGCTCAACAGCGACGGCTCGGTCCAGGAGTCCGGCAGCCTCATCGGCGGCGACGGCTGGTGCCGCGCGTGGGAGGACGCCTCGTTCCCGCGCGAGGTCGACTACGCGTCAGCGGCCTGCCTCATCGTGCGCCGCAAGGCATTCCTCCAGACCGGCGGCTTCTCGCCGGAGTACGAGATCGCGTACTTCGAGGACGTGGACCTCCAGCTGGCGCTCCGCACGCGCGGCTGGCAGACCTGGGTCATCCCGCAGTCCACTGTGGACCACGCGCGGCACGGCAGCAGCTCTTCGGAGCGCGCCACCGAGCTGATGCGGCTCAACCACGGGGTTTTCCAACGGCGATGGGCCGACGAGCTGGCCAAGCGGCCCGCCGTGACCTCGCTGGACGAGTGGCCGCACCGCGCGCTCTGGCTCCGCGACCGCAACGCGCCCTACCGCGTCCTGCTCATCGACGACCGCGTGCCGCAGGCGGATCGCGGCCGTGGAGACCCGCGCACCGCCGCCGTGGTCGATTCGTGGATCGAGGGCCACCCCAACGCCCGCGTCACCTTCTTCGCGGTCTCGGCGGAGCGCGTGGAGGAGTACGCGCCGCGCTGGCAGGCCAAGGGCGTGGAGATCGTCCACGGCGTCACCGACCTCGAAGCCTGGTCGCGCTCGCGCGCGGGGCTCTACGACGTGATCGTGGCGTTCCGCCCGCACAACTACGCGAACTACGGCGTGCCGATCGCGCGCAGCCAGCCGCAGGCGATCCGCGTGTACGACTCCGAAGCCCTGTTCCACCGCCGTCCCGAGCAGCACTTCGAGCACTCGGTCGACTCGGCGGAGCGCCGCCACCACGCGATCGAGGCGGCGCGGCTGCGCGAGGAGGAGCAGAGCGCCTTCCGCTGGGCCGACGTCGCGGTCTGCGTGAGCGAGGAGGAGGCGGAGTGGGCGCGCCGGGTCGCTCCGGAGACGCCCGCGCACGTGGCCTGCTACCCGATCGTCACCCCCGACGACGTGCCCGGAGTCGAAGGCCGTCAAGGGATCGTGTTCTTCGGCGGCTTCGACAACACCCCGCGCACGCCCAACGAGTTCGCAGTGCTGGAGCTGGCCGGCGACGTGCTGCCGGGCCTGCGCGAGCGGCACCCGGGGCTGACGCTGCGCGTGGTCGGAGCCGACCCTTCGCCCAACGTGCTGGCGCTGCACGGGGGCTTGAACGAGGTCGTGGGTCGGGTGCCCGATCCGCGGCCGTGGCTCAGCTCGGCGCGGCTGCACGTGGTGCCGATGCGCTTCGGAGCCGGAGTGAAGATCAAGTTCGTGGACTCGATGTCGGCGGGCCTGCCGTTCGTCACCACACCCGTCGGAGCGGAGGGCTTGCACCTGGGGGCCTACGCGCGGCACCTGGTCGGCGAGTCGCCCGCGGAGATGGTGGAGCTGTGCGACCGCATGCTCCGCGACGACGAGCTGTGGTCGGACGTGCAGCAGGAGATGTTGCGGATCTGCCGCGAGCACTTCTCCGAGGACGGGTTCCGCCGCAGCATGGCGAAGGTCCTCGTGGACTGCGGGATCTGCCCCGTCACCTGATCCGAGGAGGCCCCGCCCGCACAGGGCGGAACGGGCGGGACCTCGCGCTCGGGTGGGTCAGCCGACCGGGCCGACGACCGGGGAGATCGTCGGGGTGTCGGCGACACCGGCGGTGTACGGCAGGCGGATCACATCGGTGTTGGCCGACGGCAGCGTGAACGACACCTCATCGGTGGGCGTGGTCAGGACGCCCTCGGTCTTCGGGATGTCGATGATGAGCGTGGCGGTGTCGGTGCCCGTCACGTCGATGACGGCCTCTTCCGCGGGCTTCACCTTGGGGGTGACCGGGACCGGCTTGCCGTCGTTGTAGAAGGTCAGCTCGCCGGGAAGGCCCTTGAGCTGGCAGTGCACGCCGTCCTTGGCCTTGAACTCCACGACCAGCTGCTCGTGGAGCGGGTCCTGGCCCTGCTGGCCGTCGCTCGCGGAGACGGTCAGCTCGGCACCGGTGCACGGGGCGGGGGTCTCGGCGGAGGCGACACCGGAGGTGGCAACGGCGAGACCACCGAAAGCAATGGCGGCTGCGGTGATTCCACGGACCACGGTGTTGCGATTCATGTCGATTCTCCCTCTTGTCGGCGGCGAATGTCTCGCTTTCAGTTATACCCGTCGTATTCGCTGGTTACGCGCCTGGGAGCCCATTTGATGAATTCTCAAATCGGAGCCAACCAAGTGCTGACCCTGCGCGTCTCAGGGTTCTCGTTCGGGTATTTCAGGTATAGCTGAAACTGGTGATTAATTGCGCCGGGGAGGTTTCGGCCCAGATCGAGGCGTGTGCGAAACACCTTCGGAAATGGTAGATGTGTGCGTCCGCACGCTCATTGACGAAGGTGACACCGCGAAGATGGCCACGATCCGACGCCGGGCCGCTTTCGGCCTCGCCGCAGCCGCGATGCTCGGCACCACCGCCTCACCGGCCGCCGCGGAACCGGCGGAGACCCCCGAGGACGTGACCCCGCCGGACGCCGTCCGGGCCCGCGCCAGGATCTCCTTCGTCTACCGCAGGGAGACCCGTCGGGCACGCGGCACCTGGTCCTCGCACGTCAGCATCGTCGACCCGGACGGCAGGGTGATCCCGGCCGTCGACGACAACGCAGACGCGGTGGTCAACGCGCAGAGCGTCAACAAGATCGCGGTCGCGGTCGCGGTGCTGGACAAGGTCGACCGCGGGCTGATCGAGCTCGACCAGAAGGTCGCGCTCACACCGGAGATCATCATCAAGGACGGCGACGGGATCTTCCGGCTGCACAAGGTCTACGGCGACCAGATCACCGTCGCCGCCGCCCTCGCCGCGCTGCTGCTGGTCTCCGACGACACCGCCGTCCGGCTGTGCGGCCTGGTCTGCCCGGCGGCCGAGCTCAACGAGATCCTGCGCGCCAAGGGCTTCGTGCACACCCAGGTCATCCCGGTGGCCAACCCGAACCGCTTCTACCTCGGCAAGACCACCGCGCGCGAGACGCACTCCCTGCTGGAGCAGCTGGTCGCGGGCAAGCTCCTGTCCGCCGACTCGACCGCGTTCATCCTGGACGTGCTGCGGTCCAAGGACGGCTACATCGACGGCGTCCGCAGGACCATGTCCACCGCCGAGCGCGAGCGCGTGGCCACCAAGGCGGGCTGGCTCAATTCCGACCGCCACGAGGCCGGAGTGATCTTCGACGGCAACGCCAAGCCGATGCTGACCTACGCGGTCTTCGCCACCGGCGCGTTCACCGGCGACGCGGCGGCCAACGACGCCAACTTCGGCGGCACGCACCCGGCGCTCGAAGCCCGCGCCCGCATGGGCCGCGCCATGCTCGACGCGGTCTCCAGGCTGCACAGCGGCTCCGCGCGCAGCTACCGCATGCGGGCCTACGTGCCCGTCAACGGCGGCTGATCGGTCTCAGCGCGCGTTTGCCCGTCTTCAAGTACGTCCAACCCCCGTCCCCGAGGTCTTCAACCACCCCAAACCCTCTCGGCGCGGAGGGTTTGGGGTGGTTCGCGATGATCGATAGCGGGGTTTGCGGGTCTTGAAGACGCCCCAACCCGAGGCGGCACTGGCGCCGTCCCGCAGTCGGGACTGGCTCAACGCACCAAACGCGGCATTTGGGCGGGTGGGCGATCAGTCCAGCGGAGGTGCGGGGCGCGGAGGCAGGTCCAAGCGGCGGGAAGCTTCGGCGCGGTGGCGGAGTGCGGCGGCCAGGAACAGGTTCTCCGCGCCAGCCGTGACCGCGCGCGTCGACTCCGGCAACCGGGTCAGCTCGTACAGCGGCTTCACCCTGCGATCGGCCATCACCAGCTCCAGCAGGCGTTCGCGCACCTCACCGGCGAGCCTGCCGGAGTCGCGCAGCAGCAACACCGTGGCGAACTGCGCGAGCCTCGTCAGCTCGTACTCGGCGACCGCGTCCAACCGCGCGCGCTGCTCGTCGGTGAGCGGATCTCCCAGGCCCACCACGGACATCGCGAGCTTGGACAGCGGCGGCAGGCCCTCGTCGAGATCGTCCTCGCGGTGGCCGGTGATCGCGTCGCCGTGCTGGCGGTAGGAGTACAGCGGCCGGTCCACGAACGCGATCCGCCCAGCGCCGAGCGCCGCCACGGCCAGCCAGTGGTCGTGGAACACCGACACGGTTCCAGGCGGGAACGGCAGCACGCGCTCGCGCACCAGGTCGGCCCGCGCGAGGCACGCGCCGCCGGTCACGGTGTTGAGCTGCGCCAACGCGAGCAGGTCAGTGCACTGGTTTCGCCTGCGGTGCCAGAACGAGTCCGCGAGGTGCCTGCCGTCCTGGTCGACCAGACGCATGTCGGAGTACGCCAGCCGCACCTCGGGATCGGCCAGTTCGGCGAGCAGGGTGGCGATCTTGTCGCGGTCCCACACGTCGTCCTGGTCGCTCAGCGCCACCGCGTCCGCGTCGGCGGGCACGAGCTTCAGCGCCCGCTCGAAGTTCCGGTAGAAGCCGACGTTGTCGTCGTTCTCCACGAACACGAAGCGCCGGTCGCCGCCGACCAGCTCGCGGATGAGCTTGCGCGCGGGCTCCGGCGAAGCGTCGTCGCACAGCACGCACACCCAGTTCGTGTGCGTCTGCGCGCGGATCGAGTCGAGCTGCTGCTCCAGGTACTCGCGACTGGGGGAGTAGGTCGCCATGCAGATCGCGACCTTCTGCCCCGCGCCCGGCCACGTCACGGACAGCGGCTTGGCGCCGGTGCCGGGCAGCGCGGTGAACTCGGGCAGCTGGCGCTCCAACACCGTGCCGTCGACCAGCTCCACCCGCAGCGCCAGGTCCACGCGCTGCTCCGCGGCGACCGCGCGCACGGGCACCCTGACCCGCATGCCGCTGCCGTCGGGGACGCGCAAACCCAAGGGGGACAAGGCCGCCACCACGTCGGGGCGCGGGTAGCCGAGGCTCACCGGGTGCTCGCGGCCCTGCGAGATCATCCACGCCGCGCGCAGCGGCAGGTCGGCGTGGAACACCCAGCCGGTGAACTCCACGACCTGCCCGAGGCCGACGTGCACGGGCTTGTCGGGAAGTTCCACGTGGAACCGGAGCGCTCCCTCGCGGGCCGCGCCGGAGCGGTGCCGGGTGACCGCGCCGACCACCGAGGCCAGGCCGGGAGCGTGCTTGGCGACCTTGCGCAGCACCGCGTCCGGCTCCTCACCGGCCCGGCCGAGCACCAGGTCGCGGGCGCCGCGCAGGGCCCTCGCGGTCGGCCAGAACCGGCGGTGCCCGAGCTTGACCAGCTTCGACGCCTCCAGCTGGTCCAGCCGCGCGCGCGTGCGCTCCAGCCGCTGCGCCATGCCGTCGAGCGCCGCGCGGACCGCGGCCTCCTCCTGGCGGGCGTGCTGCGCATCGGCCCGCGCGCGGGACTCCTGCTGAGCGGAGGCCGCCAGCTCGCGCATCGCCATGCCCATGCGGCGGTCGAGCTTGACCGCCTCGGCCTTGGCCACGTCGAGGCTGTGCCGCAGCTGCTCGATCTCGTCCATGCGCACCGCGAGGGCTTCCTCGGCGCGCTGAGCCTCGACGCGGGTGTTGTGCAGCAGTTCCTCGAACCCGACGCGCTCGGCCTCCAGTGCGGCAAGGCGCTCGCGCAACGTGGTCAGCCCGCCGAGGACGTCCCACAGCGGCGGCAGCACCAGCGCTTCGGCTTCGCTCCGGATCGCGTCGGCCGTGGTCGTCGCGGCCTTACCGGTCACCAGCTCCTGGAAGACCGACTCCGCGCTGACCAGCTCGTCCCAGCGGCTCTCCGCGGCTTCTCGCAGCCCGATCGGCTCGCAGAGCCGCAACAACAGCCCGCGCAGCGTGATCGCGTCCTGCCACGGGTGCGCGGCGCGGCTGGTGACCACCTCGCGGCAGAACTCCAGCAGCGCGCGCAGCTCGGCCAGCTCGGCGTCGACACCGGAGCCCGCCAGCCACTCGCGGTCCACGCGCGCCGTCGAGCCGTCCGGCAGCACCACGACGTTGCCGGGGTGGATGTCCAGGTGGTCGGGCGGCAGCACGGGAACACCGGGCCGCCCGGGGAGGAACGGGTGCAGCAGGTCGTCCTCGGCCAGCGGCCGCGCGCCCGCGTGGCACACCTCGCGCCACAACCGCAGCCACCGCTCCAGTTCCTGCTGGTCACCGGCGTGCAACGCGTCGAGCAGGTGCGCGTCCAACGGCCGACCGGGGACCAGCGGCTCGTCGGCGGTGACCTGGTGGCGGAGCCAGCTGTCGGCCGATTCCCGCGCTCCACCAACGGTTTCCAGGCGGAACTGCGGGGAGAGCACCCGCGCGCGGCGATAGGTCTCGCGTCGCGAGTTGTTGACCAGCCAGCCGATCTGGTCCTGCGTGTGCGCGCGGATCGCCTCCGCCGACCGCGCCGCGACGATCAGGAAGCACGGCGCGGTGCTCAGGCCGAGCCCTTCGCCGACCAGAACTCGTTGCAGCGCACGGCCGGAGACCACCGCGTCGTTGCCGCCGAAGGCTCCCTGGAGGGGATCGCGCACGAGCTTGTCGATCAGCTCGGCGGCGTCGGGGCGGTTGAAGACCCGGCCGTCCAGCACGACCTTGGGGAGCTTGTAGTCGGGGTAGGGGACCAGCCAGCGCTGAGCGCTCAAGCCGTGTTCGGCGAGCATCCCGGCCAGCTTCTTGGCCCCCCACGTGCGCGGGCTGCGCCTGCCGACCGGGTAGTCGGCCAGCCCCACCCACGGGGTGCTGTGGTGGTCCTCGTGGCGTCCGGCGAGGTAGCCCAGCCCCAGCTGGTTCTCGATCGCCAGGACCAGGACGCCGTCGTCCGCGAGCGCGCCGACCGCGCTGCGCAGGGTGTTCTCCGGGCCGTCCGGCTCGCCCGCCGTGTGCTCCAGCAGGCCGCACAGCAGCACCAGGTCGAACGGGTCGCGCCCGGCGAGGCCCTGCTCCACGCGGCCGGTGACGATCTCCACGTTGGCCAGGTCCTGGCAGCGCACGCGCGCCGCCTCGGCCCGGCTCGGGACGCCCTCGACGCCGAGCACGTGCGCCCCGGCCTCGGCCATGCCCCGTGCCAGCACACCGCTGCCGCAGCCGAGGTCCGCCGCGCGCAGCCCCTCGCGGAGCTTCAGCGGGGCCAGCAGGCCCTGGCGCTGCGGGGAGAAGTGGTAGTTCAGCTCCCACCCGACTGCCTGCGCGGCCAGTTCGTCGGAGCCGGAGGACACGTCCTGGGCGGCGCGCAACGCCGACAGCACCGAGTCCTCGGCGCCGTCGGCGTAGCGAACCTCGTCGTCGCGCTCCGCCATTACGCCGGCGGGTACTGCTTGAGCTGGCGCTCGATCAGCGCCTTGAACGCGGTCTCAGCGGCGGTCGCGTCCGGGCCGAACGCCTCGACGCGCACGACCGACGTCGCGGTCTTGTAGTGCGCCCGGTAGGTGGCGCCGCCGGTGTCGGTCTTGACCCGGGCCTTCACGGACTCCGGCGTCCCCGCGCCCGTGTAGGGCTGGAAACCGGCGTTCGCGTACATCTTGTCGATCTCGTCCAGGACCTTCTGGAGCGAGTCGGCGCCGGCCTTGAACTCCCAGAGGCCGACCTTCACGCCCTTGTCGTCGGTGCCGTAGCCCAGCACCTCGGTCGCGCCCGCCTCCTTGAGGACCTTCACCTCGTCGGGGGTGGGCACGTTCGCGGTGACCGCGGAGTCGATGCCGTGCGTCATGTTCGCGCGCAGCTCGCCCTCCAGGTCGACGAACTGGCCGCCCTTGGGCTTCGGCTTGGGCGGGGGCGTCGTGGTGGTCGGCGCGGGCGGCGGCGCCGAGGACGAGGCGACCGGCGGCTCGGTGCCACCGCTGCCGCTGGTGAAGTACCAGACCGCGAGGCCTCCGCCGACCAGCAGCACCACCGCGGCCACGATCGCGATGATCTTGCCGGTCTTGGAGCCGCTGTTGCTCTCGAACACCTCGGGGCCCTGGCGCGGCCACGCGGAGGTGGAGCCGAAGTCCGGCGGCAGGTCGTTGCTCGCCCACGGCGGGGTGGAGCCGTGCGGCTGCTGCTGGTGCTGCGGGTAGGGCTGGTGCTGCTGCTGGCCCGGCCACGGGCTGCCGCCCTGCTGCTGGCCCTGGTACGGCTGGTAGGCCTGCTGGCCCGCGCCGGGGACGACCTGCGTGCGGTCCGCGTCACCGGCGTCGTGCTGGCTGGAGACGACCTGGGTGCGGTCGGCGTTGTCCCCGACCGGCTTGACCACCTGCGTGTGGTCGGCGTCGCCGACGGGCCGGACGACCTGGGTGGCGTCGCTGCTCGGGGCCACGACCTGGGTCGCGTCCGCTGGCGGCTCCTCCTTGGGCGCCTCGTCCTCGGCCGGTGCCTCGGTCCCGTCCTCGGCCTTGGGCTCGTCCTTGGGCTGCGGCGCGGGGGTGTCGTCGCGGATCGGCTGGATGATCTGCGTCGTCTCGGTCTCCGCCGGCGCGGAGTTCTCCCACCGGAACGGCGGGGGGAAGGGGTTGTCGCCGCTGCTCGGCTCCGGCTGCCTCGGCGTCGGTCCGGCTGCCGAGGCCTGGGCGAGCAGGTGGTCCCGGCGCTGGCGGTACTGGTCGGCCGAGATGTTGCCGGCCGCCAGCTCGGCGTCAAGGCTGCGCAGCTCTTCCTGCCAGCTCACAGGCACCCCCTAGTGGTGTTGTCGGCGAAGCTTGGGGTAATTCTGCCGAAGGGGGACTGGGCCCCTCATCCGGCTCTGCTCAGGCGCCCCGCACAGCGGGCAAGCGGTACAGCGCGCCACCCGACCCGACGACGACGGAGGCACCCGCGATCCCCGGGATCGCCACCGCCCGCCAGCCGAGCCGGGCCTGTCTGGTCTGGAGCGCGCCCAGCAGGTCGGGGCGCGGCATGCCGACGGCGCCACCACCCTGCACGATTCCGGCGCCGTCCACCACAAGAACGCAGTCGACGGGCCTCCCGTCGACCACGGCCCAGCCAGAGATCTTGGCATCCCCGGCGATCGGCCCGGAATCGACCGCCCCCGTGCTGAGTTCGCGCAGCGGACCGGCCTTGGCGCCGAGCTTCGCACCGCAGCCGATGCCGAAGTCGTCGTTGAAGGGGTAGCTGCGCATGCCCTTGAGACGGCTGACGACCGCCGGGGTTGAGCCGAGTTCTTCGATCGTCTTGGTGGCACCCACGTGCATGGCCACCTCCAGGACGCGCTGGTCGGAGTACAGCGCGCGGACCGCCGTCGCCAGGTGCGTGCCGAGCGCGTAGGTCGCCACGCACACCACGAGCGAGCAGGCCAGCACGGGGAGTCCCGGCCTGTGCACCGCGAAGAGCACCAGGAGCGCGGCCGTTGCCAGCATCGGTGCCAACGCGAAGCGCCCGGCCAGCGCCACGTCCACCCCGGACCCGACGCGGGTGATCGCGATCATCACGCCGATCAGCACGCCCCACAGGCCGAGCCCGACCCACGCCGCGTGCTCGGCGTCCCGGCGCTTGAGCGCCGCAGCGACCAGCCAGAACAGCAGCACTCCGATCACCGAGCCCGCCAGGACCGCCGTATCGGCGTCCTTGTACGACCACTGCTGGCCGAGCGTCCCCGCGATCACCGACAGGTAGTTCTCCGGGCCGAGCGGGTGCGGCGACTGCAACGAATCCGTCTTGAAGGACAGCGCCCACGCGCCACCCGCGAGGACCAGCACCACCAACGGCGCCACGATCTGCCACCGCGCGTCACGGCGCAGCCAGGCGATGAGCGCGATGATCGGCCACAGCGCGAATCCGGCTCCGAAGCACGCACAGGCCACCGCGACCGCGATCATCGCTCGCACCGTCTGGCCGCGTTGCGCGTAGAGCAGCGCCAAGACACCGGGCACCGCCATGAGCAGCCAGGTGGCTCCGGTGACACCGACCCCGTACAGCTCCAGTTCTCGCGAGCCGAAGAGCAGGAACGAGAACGCGGCGGTCAGCGCGAAGCGGCTCGTGACGCTGAGGTCCTTGGGCAGCATGCGGTGCAGCACAACGAGCACGACCAGCGACAACACCACGGTCAGCAGGCCGAGGATGTGGTTGTTGCCGCCCAGGTACCGCGCCTCCGCCCAGAACACAAGGCGCGGGATGAAGGTCGGGTGCCCGTTGTGCTGCTTGAGCAGGCCTGCCGGGTCGAGAGTGCCGTCGGGATGCGTCGCGCCTTCGACGAACCACCAGTAGTCCGCGAAGTTCAGCCGCGACGACCGCAGCACCTCGAAGACCGTCACGATCACGGGCAGTGCCGCGACCGCGGACAGCAGTGCCGCCGCGCGCTTGTCACTCACCCTCGGTTCCCCCTCGTGAATCCCGCCTCGTGAAGCCAACGGCCAGCGCGATGTCGGCGACCGTATGGCACAGCCGCAGCAGCAGGGCCACCGAGGCGGCTTCCGCACCGCCGACGAGCGGGGCCAGTGCCGCGACCAGCACAGCCTCCCTGGCGCCGAGCCCGGCCGGGGCGATCACCACCACCAGCCCGACCACCCAGGCGATCGCGAAGGCGCCGGTGCTGGTCACCGCCACGCCGAGCATGTCGTCCGCCGGCGCCAACGGCGTTACCAGCACGAACGCGCTCAGCCCGTAGGCCGTCCACGCGGGGACCATCCACGCCAGCGCGACCCCGGCCGACGACCACGTCATCGGCAGTCGTTCCGGCGCCCCGAGCTTGGCGGGCATGCGCTTGACGAGCGCCGTCAGGACCCTGGGGTGCAGCAGCACCAGTGCGGGCACCGCGATCAGCAGGCTGAGGTCCGCTTGGCCCGGCAGCAGGGCCGCGCCGACCACCACACCGCTGACCAGGTGCACGGCCAGGAAGCGCGCTCCGACGGCGAGCGTCACCGCCGCCGGGACCCCGTGCCGCGCGGCGAAGCGGATCTGGGCGACGTAGGGCCACACCAGGCCCGGGAGGTACTTGCCGATCTGCGCGGGGAAGAACACCCGACACGCGTCCACTGTGGACAGTCGATGGCCGAACGCCGTCAGGCCCGCCGCCCACATCCGCGAGGTCGCCAGCAACCCGAGCCCGGCGAGCGCCGCCGCGACCGCCGCGCGCACCCAGCCGATGCGCTCGAAGCCCGCCAGGACCTCGGGAACCCGGTCGTGGAAGCCGATCGCGGCGGCGACGACCGCGACCACCACGAACAGGATCTGCGGCAGGGCTTTGCGCATCAGCTAGCGATCCGCGTCCGAGGTGCGGTCGACGACGTAGCGCTCGACCTCCTCGCTCTGGAGAGTTCGCGCCAGCACCAGTTCCGCGATCAGCCCGAGCCCCACCAGCTGCACGGCCAGGATCTCCAGCAGCACGCCCAGCGTGAGCAGCGGGCGCGTGCCGATCGACTGGTCCGTGAAGACCCAGACCCCGGTCAGGTAGAGCAGGATCAGGGTCCCCACAAGCCCCGACAGCGCGCCCAGCCCGCCGAAGAGGTGGCCAGGCCTGCGCCCGTACCTGGTCAGCGCCACCACCGTGAGCAGGTCCAGTGCTCCGCGCAGATAGCGCTCGAAGCCGTACTTCGACCGCCCGTGCTCGCGCGCCCGGTGGTGCACCGCCTCCTCACCGACCCGGAAGCCCATCGCGTGCGCCAGCGCGGGCACGTAGCGGTGCAGCTCGCCGTGGATCGGGATCGTGGTGAACACCTCGCGGCGCCCCGCCTTCAGACCGCAGTTGTGGTCCCGCAGCCGCAGTCCGGTCACCGAGCCCGTGATCGTGTTGAAGAACTTCGACGGCAGCCGCTTCGACAACGGGTCCTTGCGGTCCTTCTTGTGCCCGCTGACCAGGTCCGTGCCGTCGTCGAGGCGCGCGACGAGCCTCGGCACCTCCGCCGGGTCGTCCTGGAGGTCCGCGTCCATCGTCACCAGCAGCTCGCCCCTGGCCTCCCGGATCGCCACCGCCAGCGCCGCCGCCTTGCCCATGTTGCAGCGCAGCCGCAGCGCGCGGACCCGCTCGTCCGCCTCGGCCAGCTCCGACATCACCCGCCAGCTCTTGTCCGTGCTGCCGTCGTCGACGAACACGACCTCCCAGTCGAAACCGGGGTCGAGGCTCTCGTGCAGCTGGCGGACGAGTTCGGCGATGGTGTCCTGTTCATCCTTGGCGGGGACGAGGACGGACAGGGTCGGCACGCGGAGGATTCTGCACGTTAACCGCAGTCCCGGCGCGCGTACCCTGGAACCGTGACCGCGACGCACGCCGTTTTCGTCAACCGGACCATCCAGCCGCCCTTCCCCGAGGGCATGCAGACGGCCGTTTTCGGCTTGGGCTGCTTCTGGGGCGCCGAGCGCCTGTTCTGGCAGACCCCCGGCGTCTGGACCACCGCCGTCGGCTACGCGGGTGGGCGCACCGACTCACCCACTTACGAGCAGGTCTGCGCAGGCATCACCGGCCACGCCGAGGTCGTCCTCGTCGTGTTCGACCCCGCCCAGATCTCCTACGAGTCGCTGCTCCGCGTCTTCTGGGAGGGCCACGACCCCACGCAGGGCATGCGCCAGGGCAACGACATCGGCACCCAGTACCGCTCCGCCGCCTACTACACCTCCGACGCCCAGAAGGCCGTCGTCGAGGCCAGCCGCGACGAGTACCAGAAGTCCCTGAGCGCCGCCGGCTACGGCCCCATCACCACCGAGATCGCGCCGCTGCGGGAGTTCCACTACGCCGAGGGCTACCACCAGCAGTACCTCTCCGATGCCAAGAACCCCAACGGCTACTGCGGCCTCGGCGGCACCGGCGTCTCCTGCCCCGTCGGCCTGGGCGTCGCGGAGTAAGCGGCGCCGCACTGCCTCACATCTGGACAATCTGTACAGTTTTCTGTATAGATTGAGTCATGGGTGCTTTGACGGATGCTCGTGAGCTCACGGTGACCGAGGCGACCAAGCGCGGCGTGGCTGGCTTGGTCGCGGATGCCGAGCACGGTGAAGCGCTGGTGGTGACCCGTCGCCACCGTCCCGTGGCCGCCGTGGTCAGCGTCCGTCGTCTGGCCGAGCTTGAGGAAGCGGCGGCGGATCTCCGGGATCTGGCGCTCGTCCTCGCTCGCTCCGCGACTGATTCCGGACGCCGCACCTCGCTGGACGACGTCTTGCTCGCCTTCGGGCACACGCGGGAATCGCTTGCTGCGACGGAGGACGACGAGCAGTAGATGGTCGAGGTCGCTTTTGCTGACGCCGCTATCGACGACCTGCGTCGACTCGGTCCGGACGTGGTGCCCGAGGTCCTCAAGAAGATCTTGATCCTGCTGGACGACCCCGAGGCCGGGCACCCGCTCGGCGGGAAGCTCACCGGCTTCCGCAAGCTGGTGGTCGGTCGCAATCACTGGCGCATCGTGTACCGCCTCGCAGAGGACGGGTCGATCGAGATCTGCGAGATCTGGTGCGTCGGCGCCCGATCGGATTCCGAGGTGTACGCGGAGGCGACGTCGCGGGTCGCCGAGGCGCCCGCGCCGAGCCCTGCACTCCAGCGACTCGCCGATGTGATCGCGAAGCTGGGGCGCCTGGCGGGCGATGTGGTGGTCGCGCCCGAGCCGCAGGGCGAACCCGTTCCGGATTGGCTGGCCCAGCGCCTGGTTCACACGGCGGGTGTCCCCCCGGAGAAGGTGGCCGCCCTGGACCTCGAACAAGCAGTGGACCTCTGGACGACGTTCATCAGCAGTCCCAAGGAATGAGCGGGCTCACTCGGTGATCTTCGGATGGCCCGGTCCCGCGACCACCAACCACACGGTGCTGGTCTCCTGGTCGGGGCAGTACCAGATCCGGCCGCCCGCAGTGACCTCGTACTGCCACTGCTCCAGGGTGCGTCCTCGGATCTCGTGGTGCTTCAACGAACCTTTCAGCCGCTGCTGCCGAGCCCTGTTCTCTGGGGTGGTCGGTCGCTCGGTGAGGACGACCCAGGCCTCCCACGTGTTCGAGCGGGCGGTGCGACACAGCTCTTCCCAGCCCTTCGCGGCTTCGGACGTCGCGAAGCGGACTTCCCAACCTCCGGGCCGTCCGGGTGGTGCCACCCGATCTCCCTTGCGCGGTGGCACGTTCAGGACTCCGAGGGGTCTGGCACCGGGCCGAAGTCTCCGTCAAGGGGCTCACTGAGCTGTCTGACCAGAGCCGGGTCGGTGTGGATGACCGCGGTCGTGCGCCACTCGTGCAGCGTCTCGGTGAGCAGCGACCACCGGCCCATCTCGGCACACGCGCGGAACGCCCGGACGAAGTCCTCGACGAACTCCCGACGGTCGGCCTGCGGCAGCACCGAGATCCACGGGAACTCCTCCAGAAGCGCGTCGGCGAGCGCATCGGGGGAGACGTGTCCGAGCAACCCGCGCAGGGCACGGGAAGCGATGACGGCGCCCTCGCTCGCGCTTCCCGCGCGGTCTTCCCGCGTCAGGAGCAGGGCAGCACCATCCCGGCGCCGCACCCGTACATCGCCCTCATCGGCGAGTGCGGCGACACTCTTGGGGTCGCGCTGCAACTCGCTCCACTGCACCTCGGTTCCCACGGCTCAATTCTGAACTTTTTCAGAAGACTCCGCAACTGGGGTTCGGGACCTGGGCGAGGCCGAGCGTTCCTGATCGACCTCGCCCAGGTCCGGGCGGATGCTCAGTCAGCCGGACAACAGCGTTGCGACGGCGAGGCCCGCGATCACCGCACTGGAGACCAGCGCGGTCACCGAGCGACCGCGCCGCCCGGTGAGGCGGCCGAGGACGGTGCCACCACCGGCGAGCACCAGTTGCCAGCTCGCCGACGCGACGAATGCGGCGAGCACGAACACTAAGTCCCCCAACGGTCCTAGGGATGAGGTGCCTTGCCGACCGAGCACGAGGGCGCCGAAGTAGACGATCGTCAGCGGGTTGAGCAGTGTCAGCCCCAAGAAGCCGAGGAACGCCCGAAGCGGTGTCGTCGGTCGGGTGTCGGGCTGGCCTGGCGGGGCGCGGTGCTGCCACAGCGCCATCACCGCCGTGCGCGCCGCGAGTCCCAGGAGGACGGCTGCGGCGAGCCAGCGGAGCGGGACGGCGACGGGCTGGACGACCCCGGCGAGCGCGGCTCCGCCCAACACCGCCACCAGAGCGAACAAGCCGTCTGCGGTGGCGACGCCGAGCGCGGCGGCCGCGCCGACGCGGAACGAGGTCCTCGCGCTCAGGCTCATGATCAAGGCCGCGATGGCCCCCACCGGGACGGCGATGCCGTACCCGGCGAGCAGGCCCGCGACCAGGACCTCGGTCACGACCTTCGCGGATGGTCGTGACCGAGGCCCCGGAACGCCTGCTGTCGCCGCACACCAACCGCTGGAGCGGAAGTCTGCGCGCGAGGCATACGGGTTTCAGTCACGCCGCGAAGTGTGCGGCACGACCTCCATCCCGCCAAACGAATTTACTCAGCCGAAATTGACGTCCGCGCAGGAGTAGAACGCGTTCGCCGTGTCGTGGACGTCCCACACCGCGTAGATCAAATGCCGACCGGACTTCCCGGAAGGCAGTTGCGCGGAGTGCGAGTACGTCGTCGGAGGCTGTTGTCCGCCGTAGTCGACGGTCTTGAACGGGCTCAGTTCGAGTGAGTCCCGAGTCAGCGGCTGCGACGGGTTCCAGCCGTTCTTGGTGACGTAGTAATGGAACTTGGTGGTGCGGTGTGGAGCGGTGAACGTCCAGGTGAACTGGTAGTTCGAGCCGCTGGCCAGCGTCGGGGCCGGCCAGGTCCCGCCGCGCGGGTCGTCGAGCTGCTTGAAGCTCGCGTTGCCCGCGCTGCACAGGCTCCCATTCGCGGGACCCGCGCTCGGGAAACCCTTCGGGCCTTCGACGCTCTGCGGTTCCCATTGGACGGGGCCGCAGTTCTGGGCCACGCCGAGCTTGCAGTTGTAACTGCGGCTCGCCGGGCTCTGGGTGTATCCGTGCGCATTCGCAGTGCCCGCGGTGACCAGGCTGAGTGAAACAGGGATAAGGCCGAACAGGGCGACCCCGACTGCCCGCTTGAAGTGCTTGCTGAGCATTTCTGCCCCTCTCCGGCGGCGGAGCGCTTTCGATGGTGGCATTCAGTCGGAGAGAGCGGACAGCGCCGGGTGGGGGAACATCCGCCGCCGTTCGGGGGCCACTTTGGTCTAGACCTCGGGGCTGGCTGGCCCACTACGATCGGACCGAGATGTCCCTTTCCCGGCCATCGGCGGCCGCGACTAGATCTCGCTGAGGAAGTGCGCCAGCGCGCCGTTGACCTGCTCGGGAGCGGTCAGCGGGGTCGCGTGCGCACCGCCTTCGATGGGCACCACGCCGAAGCAGTACCGCAGCGCCTCGCTCAGCTCCTCGGCCTCCTGCGCGCCGAACAACGGGTCTGCGGTGCCGTACATGACCACTGCGGGACAACGGATGTGGCGCAGCCGCTCGCTGATGTCCTCGCGCTCCAACAGGCACGTCGCGGGCTCGGCGATCAGTTCGCGGTCGCGGTCGCGCCACTTCGCGATCCAGCGCGCGTTCTCGCCGGGCTCGTTGATGGTCAGCGCGGCGAAAACCGTTGTCAGCTCGTCGATCGGCCCCTCGGTGAACCACCTTCCGAACATCTGGCCGTAGAACTCCCGCGCTCGCGGTGACTCCTCGCCGGGGAGCGCGCTGATCAGCGCGAGCGCGACGATCCGGTCGGGGGCGAGCAGTGCCGCGCGCACCGAGGTCAGACCACCTTCGGCGACGCCGACCAGCGCGGCCTGCTCGATCTCCAGGTGGTCGAGCAGGCCGAGGCAGTCGCGTGCCTGGTCCCAGTAGGTGAAGGGGCGCCCGTCGGACTCGGTCAGCCCGTGCCCGCGCGCGTCCCACGTGATCACCCGGAACTCGCGGTCCAGCTCCTGCTGGGCGGCGAACATCTCGTGGTCCATCAGGATTCCGTGCGAGAACACCAGGGCGAGGCCGTCGCCGCCGCTGTCCTGGTAGTGCACCCGCTGCCCGTTGATCTCCGCGAAAGGCATGTCGCGCAGCCTGGCACAGTGGCCCGCGTGGGATTCATCGACCGGGTCGCCTTGCTGAACATCCGTGCCGGACAGGTGCTCACCGCGCGCTCCACTGGCGTCGACGTGTTCTACCTCCCCGGCGGTAAGCGCGAGCCGGGGGAGTCCGATGTGGACACTCTGCGGCGCGAGGTGCTGGAGGAGTTGGGCGTCCACCTGCGAGCCGAAACCGCTGAGCGCTTCGGGGTCTTCGAGTCGCAGGCACACGGTTTCCCGACCGGAGTGCTCGTGCGAACCGCTTGCTACACAGCGCAGTTCAGTGGCGAGCCGGCTCCGCACGGCGAGATCGCGGAGCTGCGGTGGATCGGTCCCGCAGGGCGTGACCTGCTCTCCGTCGCAGACGGGAAGATCATGGACGCGCTGGTCGCATCGGGGCTGATGTGGTCTAGACCTTGACAGCGCAGAGTGTGGTCTAGTCCACTCATGTGAACACTCCGCCGCCGCAGAGGATGCGCAGCCGTGCGCCGGTGGGAGGAAAAGTGGCTCGACGAGTCCTGTTCGCTCGGGTTGCCGCGCTGGCAACCCTGTTGCTGGGCGCGACCTTCCTCGCGGTGGTCCCGGCGTACGCGGGATCGGTCACCGCGACCTTCGCGAAGCAGAGCAGCTGGGACGGCGGCTACACCGCCCAGGTCACCGTGCGCAACGACTCCGGGAGCGCGGTGAACGGCTGGAAGGTCGAGCTAGACCTGCCGCAGGGCAGCGTCGGCGCGTACTGGGACGCCTTGCAGACCAACCAGAACGGGCGCTACGCGTTCACCAACCGCGAGTACAACGGCGCGGTCCCGGTCGGCGGCAGCGTCACCTTCGGCTTCAACGCCACCGGGAACGGCTCGCCCGCGAACTGCCGGATCAACGGAAACCCCTGTGAGGGCAGCACGACGCCGACCACCACGACCACCCCGCCGCCGACGACAACGACCTCCGTCGTCCAGCCGCCAGCCGGGGACAAGGTGCTGGTCGGATACCTGCACGCGAGCTTCGCCAACGGCTCCGGCTACGTGCGGATGAAGGACGTGCCCAACGAGTGGGGCATCATCCAGCTCGCCTTCGCCGAGCCCACCTCGGTCACCTCGGGCGAGCTGCGCTTCTCGCTGTGCCCGGTCGCGGAGTGCCCGAACGTGGAGAGCGAGGCGGAGTTCATCGCGGGCATCAGGCAGAAGCAGGCCCAGGGCAAGAAGGTCCTGATCTCCATCGGCGGGCAGAACGGCCAGGTCCAGCTCACCACGACGGCCGCGCGCGACGCCTTCGTCCGCTCGGTCAGCGCGATCATCGACAAGTACGGCCTCAACGGGCTGGACATCGACTTCGAGGGGCACTCGCTCTACCTGGACTCCGGCGACACCGACTTCAAGAACCCGAAGACGCCGGTGATCGTCAACCTGATCTCCGCGCTGAAGACGCTGAAGGCCAAGTACGGCAGCGCTTTCACGCTCACCATGGCTCCGGAGACCTTCTTCGTCCAGCTCGGCTACCAGCACTACGGCGGCCAGGGCGGCGCCGACAACCGCGCGGGCTCCTACCTCCCGGTGATCCACGCGATGCGCGGTGACCTGACCCTGCTGCACGTGCAGCAGTACAACTCCGGCCCGATCATGGCCCCGGACAACCAGTACAAGCAGATGCCGAGCGTGGACTTCCACGTGGCCATGGGTGACATGGTGCTCGGCGGCTTCCCGGTGCGCGGCGACGCCAACAACGTCTTCCAAGGACTGCGCCAGGACCAGGTCGCGCTCGGACTGCCCGCGAGCGTCAACGCGGGCAACGGGCACACCCCGGTCGCCGCCGTGCACAAGGTGCTCGACTGCCTGATGAAGGGCCAGAACTGCGAGTCCTACAAGCCGCGCGGGACCTACCCGGGCCTGCGCGGACTGATGAGCTGGTCGATCAACTGGGACCGGTTCAACGGCGGCGAGTTCTCCCGCGAGCACTACGCCTACCTCAACCGGTGAAGCCCTAGAGCTTCGCCAGGTCGACGGCCTTGCCCATCGCTTCGTAGCCGGTGTTGTTGGGGTGCAACCAGTCGGTGGTGGAGTGGGTGGCCCGCATCTTCTGCGGGTCACCCGGGTCGCGCATGACCGCGTCGAAGTCCACCACCGCGTCGAATGCCCCGCTGGTCCTGACCCACGCGTTCACGTCGGTCCTGGTCTTCTCCAGCGCCTCGCTCCACTTGTTGGAACCCTTGAACGGCAACAGGGTTCCGCCGAGCACGCGAACGCCCTTGGCCCGCGCGGCGTCGATGATCTTGCGGTAGCCGGCGGTCAGCTCGGCGGCGGTGGGCGGAGTGCCCGCGCGGCGGATGTCGTTGATGCCCTCCAACAGGATCACCGTGCGCACCCCGGTCCGCTGGAGCACGTCCCACCGCACGCGGGTGATCGCGGCCTGCCCGTTCGCACCGTCCTTGAGCACCATGTTGCCGCCGATGCCCGCGTTGAGGACTCCGCGCTGTTGGTTGGCGGGCAAGGAGAGCAGCCGCCGAGCCAGCACGTCGGGGTAGCGGTGGTTGCCGTAGGTCGAGCCCGCGCCGTCGGTGATCGAGTCGCCGAGAGTGGCGACGCTGCGGCTTGCGCTCGGGGACTGCACGTCGAGCGCGGTCATGAAGTACCAGGAGCCGGTCTTCTTGGTGAACGCCGCGCCGGAGGTGTCGGCGGCGTGATCGGCGGAGTCCGTCGCGATGAACGAGTCCTGCTTGGCGGAGCGGTGGTAGGTGACCTGCTTAGGTGAAGCTGTCACGTGGATGCTCACCAGCACGTCCGCGCCGGGGGAGACCGCCATGGCGAGCGGGTCGCTGAGCACCTCGCCGCCCGCCGGGATGCTGACCGCGCGCTTGCCGCCGAAGCTGAGGCTCTTCGGGGCCTGGTTCGCGGCCGGACCACCGCCGAGCGAGGCCGTCACGTGCCCGATCGCCGCGGCCTTCTCGCCGTAGCGGTTGGACAGCCGCAGCCGGACCTGCGAGCCGCCGACGCTGATGTGCGCGGCGGAGCGCACGGTGTAGCTGGGCACGGTGATGTCCGTGGTGGTGCTCGTCATCATCGACGTGGTCCACGAGCCGACCCAGGCCTGTGCCGCCGTGGCGGAGCCGGGCAGGAGCAGGCTGACGATCACCGCGAACGCCGTGACGAACGATCTCCGAGCGCGCATGCCGAGACTGTTCCGCAGCCCGTCGCGGACGGTCAATCCTCGATCAGTTGCTCTACGGGACTGACCGGGATAACGTCCGATACTCGCCAGTAACCTGGAGGTTGTTCATGTCGGGGACGGGACTGATCACCACGGAGCGCAGGGGCCGGGTGCTGCTGATCGGCTTCAACCGGGCCGACAAGCGCAACGCCTTCACCTCGACGATGCTCGCCGAGCTGGCCACGGCCTACACCGAGCTGGAGCGCGACCCCGAGCTGTGGGCTGGCGTCGTCTTCGCGCACGGCGAGCACTTCACGGCGGGCCTGGACCTCGCCGAGGTGGCGCCCAAGATCGTCGACGCCGGGTTCCCGCTGCCCGAGGGCTCGACCGACCCGTGGGGCACGCAGGGGCAGCCCAGGACCAAGCCCGTCGTGGTCGCCGTGCAGGGCTGGGTGCTCACGCTGGGCATCGAGCTGCTGCTGGCCTCCGACATCCGCATCGCGGCCGAGGACTCGCGCTTCGCGCAGATCGAGATCAAGCGCGGCATCTACCCGTTCGGCGGCGCGACCATCCGCTTCCCACAGGTCGCGGGCTGGGGCAACGCCATGCGCTGGCTGCTCACCGGCGACGAGTTCGACGCGGCCGAGGCACTGCGCATCGGACTCGTCCAGGAGGTCGTCGCGCCCGGCGAGCAGCTGAACCGCGCGATCGAGCTGGCCGAGCGCATCTGTGAGCAGGCCCCGCTCGGCGTCCAGGCCACGATCACCTCCGCCCGCACCGCCGCCACCGAGGGCGAGGCCGCGGCGATCGCCAACCTGGTGCCCGGCCTCATGAAGCTCATGGGCACCGACGACGCCAAGGAAGGCGTCATGTCCTTCGTAGAGCGTCGAAAGGCCAACTTCACCGGCCGCTGAGCGAGGGACCTGCCTCCGTCAAGGTGATCCGCAGCAGCACGCGCTCCTCGGCGACCATCGCGGCCCGGTAGTCGTCCCAGTCGGAGTGTTCGCCGTTGACGGAGCGGTAGTAGTCGACCAGTCCGTCCATGGCCTCGGGCAGTTCGACGATCTCCACTGCGCCGCTGACCTGGACCCAACGCCCGAAGAACCCGTCCGGCAGCACGCACAGCCATGCGCGCGGATCTCTCCTGAGGTTGCGCGTCTTCGCGGCCGCGGTGCGGGTGCTCACCACCACGCGCCCGTCCGCGTCCACCCCGGCGAGCACCGGCGACATCTGCGGCGTGCCGTCGCGCCGCATCGTGGCCAGCACCGCCCGGTGCTGTTCCCGGACAACGCCCAACGCCGCTTCGAGGTCCATCCGGACATGATAAAAGCCGAGGGTCTTCGACGAAGTTGTCGAAGACCCTCGGCTTGCGAGCGGATGACGGGATTCGAACCCGCGACCCTCACCTTGGCAAGGTGATGCGCTACCACTGCGCTACATCCGCATTTCCAACCGACTTGGTGTCCGGCTGATGTCAGGAACTCTAACGGATGCGGGAAGCGAGATTCCAGCGGGGGTCGGCTACCGCGACTTGTCCACGAACGTCGAGATGGCCTCGGCGAGGCGGGCGGGGACCTTCACGTCGGCGGAGTGGCCCTGTTTGTGCAGCACAACGCGGTCAGCTCGGGGGAGCGCGCGTTCGAGCGCGTCGAGTCGCCGAGCCAGGTGCGCGGGGCTGCGGTCTCCGCCGACGAGCAGGGTCGGCACGGCCACGCGGGAGTACTCGTCGAGGCGGGCGCCGAGCCGGTCGATGGCTTCGAGGTCGTCGATCTGGTGCGGGACGAGCGCTCGGTACGGCGGAGCCAGCGCGACGACCTTGCCGATGAGCCACGCCTGCCATGCGGGCAGTTGGACGGTGTCGCGCATGAAGATCGTCAGCGCGCGGCCCGGCTTGCCCTCGGCCAGCGCGGCGCGTGCGCGGGTGAGGGCCGCGCCCCCGAGAGGCGGGCCGAGCACGATGGGCGCCTCGTAGATCACCGCCGCGGTGAACCGCGCCGGAGCCGCGACGAGTGCTTCGAGCGCGACGATCCCGCCGGAGGAGTGCCCGTAGACGACGAGCGGCCCTTCGACGTCCTCGGCCAGCGCCAGGACGTCCTCGACCTCCTCGGCGATCGAGCACGGCGCGTTGCCTGGCTTCAGCTCCGGCCGGTACTGGCGGCGGCGCATGGTCAGCACGCGGAACCGCCCGGCCAGGTGTTCGGCGAGCTTCGCGGTCCGGGTGCCGTCGTCCAGGCCCGGGCCGATGAGCAGGATCGTCTTGTCCATGGCTCCTCCTTAGCGCTGCTAAGCTAACTTAGCGATGCTAAGGTGGCAACCGATGAGCGCGACGAAAAGGCCCGGGCTGACCCGGGAGGTCCTGATCGAGACGGCACTGCGGCTGCTGGACGAGGTCGGGCTGGACGGGCTGACCGTGCGGAGGCTGGCCGCGGAGCTGGGCGTCCAGTCGCCCGCCCTGTACTGGCACGTCAAGAACAAGCAGGAACTGCTCGACGGCATGGCGGACGCGATCGTCCTGGCCGCCGGGATGGGGCCGCCGCGCGAGGACGAGAGCTGGCAGGACTGGCTGCTCCGCCGGTGCCGCTCCTATCGCCGTTCGCTGCTGGCCCACCGCGACGGCGCGCGCGTCGTGTCCGGCTCGGCCGCCCTCAGCGCGGAGACGATCCGGCTGTTCAACGACGAGCTGACGGCGATGGTCGGGCGCGGGTTCACTCCGGTACTGGCGCTGCGCACGATCACGGCGGCCTCGCAGTTCATCAACGGCTTCGCGCTCCAGGAGCAGTCCGCCGCCGACCGGGGAGCGCCGGACGCGGACGACCGGCTCGGCGGGCTCGCGCAGCTGGTGCCGGGCGGGATGCGGTCGGCGCTGGTCACGGCGCTCGGCGAGGGCGGGAGCGCGGGCGGTGACGAGGCGTTCGAGCACGGCCTGCGGGTGCTGGTCGACGGCACGGCCGCCGCGTTGGCCCGCGACGAGTTGCGCGCGGTGGATGTTGCTGGTCAGTGATCGACTTTTGGTTTTTGCCTCACCCGCACGTGCCAACCGGGGCTGCTCGCGGGACAATCCCCGCGTGATGCTCACCGCTCGCAGCCGTTTGCCCGGAGGTTCGGTGCACACCAGTTTCACCCGCGGGGCCTACGCGCGTCGCGGTACCGTTACAGACACAGAGCGCTCGGTGAGTCGTGGCACCAGCGTGACCGGTGCCGACGGCTGAGGAGGCGCTGATGACGCGGTTGGTTCGAGGAGCGGACGGTCGGATGTGGACCGTGCGCACCCATATCGAGTGGTCGAACCCCGCAGGGGTCGACGAGTTCGAGCACGACGTCAACGCCGGACGGACCTCCGGGATCGTCATGGCCGTGATCGTCATGGGCTTGGTCGCCGTCCTGGTGGCGTGGACACCGAGCGACGTGGTCATCCCGTTCTGGCTGCTGCTGGCGCTGGCGATGCTCATCCTGTTCTTCCCGGCCCGCTGGGCGCTGCGCAGGCAGTGGACCGTGGTCGCGGAGACCCCCGGTGACCTCGAAGAGCACGGTCCCGAGCGCTGGGTCGGCGCGGTGCGCGGCATGATGGCCGCCCACCAGGAGACCACCAAGATCGCCAGGGACATCGAGGTCTACTCGACCCCCGCCGTCGACGGACCCCTCCAACCCATCGACTAGTCGCGGGGGCGCCCCGCCTGGGTCAGACTGGGCGGGTGCCTGAACTTCCCGAGGTCGAGGCACTCGCGCACCACCTGCGCGAGCACGCCACCGGATGCACCGTGAGCAGGGTCGACGTCGCGTCGTTGACCGTGCTCAAGACCGTCAGCCCGCCGTGGACGGCGCTGCACGGGCGCACCGTCACGGGCGCCGCGCGGCACGGCAAGTTCCTCGACCTGGACTGCGACGGCCTGCACCTGGTCACGCACCTGTCCAGGGCCGGCTGGCTGAGGTGGGCGGACACGCTCGCCGCCGCGCCGCCCCGGCCGGGCAAGGGACCGCTGGCGCTGCGCGTGCACCTCGGCCCGCCCGGTGAAGGCCCCGGGTTCGACCTGACCGAGGCCGGGACGCAGAAGCGGCTGGCGGTCTACATCGTCGAGGACCCGGCGACCGAGGTCCCGGGCATCGCCAGGCTCGGGCCGGACGCGCTCGCGATCACCAGGGACGAGTTCGCCGACCTGCTCAAGAACCGTTCGGAGCGGCTGAAGACCTTGCTCGTCGAGCAGTCCACGCTCGCGGGCGTCGGCAACGCGTACTCCGACGAGATCCTGCACACCGCGCGGCTCTCGCCCTACGCGACCAGCAAGAAGCTCAAGGACGACGCGATCGACGAGCTGTACGCGGCGCTGCGCAAGGTGCTCACCGACGCGGTGGAGCGCTCGGTCGGGCAGGCGGCGGCGCGGCTCAAGGGCGAGAAGCGCTCCGGGCTGCGCGTGCACGGGCGCGCGGGGATGCCGTGCCCGGTGTGCTCCGACACCGTCCGCGAGGTTTCCTTCGCCACCAAGGCTTTCCAGTACTGCCCGACCTGCCAGACCGGCGGCAAACCGCTGTCGGACCGGCGGATGGACCGGCTGCTGAAGTAGCTCAGTCCTGCACGATGATCACTTCGAGGGTGCGCGGACCGTGCACGCCCTCGACGCGGTCGAGCTCGATGTCGCTGGTGGCGGACGGACCGCTGATGAACGTCAGCGGACGGACGGGGTCCAGGCGCGCCAACGCTTCCGGCACCGTGCCGACCACCTGCTCCGCGCGGACGACGCACAAGTGGTAGTCCGGCAGCAGCGTCAGCGCGCGCCTGCCCTGGCCGACCCCGGCGTCGAGCACGATCGTGCCCGTCTCGGCGATGCCCACCGCGCAGGCGGTCAGCACGCCGTCGCTGGAGTCCATCGCGTCGATCGACAGCGGCGGGGAATCGCGCTGCCACTCCACATCGGGGCTCAGCCAGTCCTCCGGCAGATCGGTCGGGGCGATCATCCGACGTGCGCCACGGGCTTCGAGCAGGCCGTCGATCCACACCGTCAGCCGCTCGGCGCGGACGCGGTGCACGATCGCGCGGTAGTCGGCGACGCGCTCGGCGAAGACCTCGATCAGATCGCCGAGATCGCGGGAAACGTCGTACTCGCGGGGGATCGGCGCTGGTTGGGGGTTGTCGCGCAGGGCGCTCTTGATGCGGCGCAACACTTCGGCACGTGCAGCAGCTGAGCTAGCCACGGGTTCGCCTCCACCACGCGCGGAAGGATTCGGCTGGGGGAACGGGAAGATCGCGCGAGTCCGTCCACTTCGAGCCCGGCCACGGCAGCCTGCCGATGCGCCCGCCCTTCGCGACGAACCGGCCGAGCGAACCGGCGCGCTGCGCGGCTGCGAAGCGCTTGGGATCGCGCATCACCCACGCCAGCGCGGACATCGCGACCGCCTCCGGACCGCGTTTTCCCTTGCTGGACACCACTTTCCCGCGCAGGTGCACGAGGATCTTGGGGATGTCGATGCGCACCGGGCACGCGTCGAAACACGCTCCGCACAAGGACGACGCGAACGGCAGCGACGCGGTTTGCTTGTCCTGCAGGTTCCCCATGAGCTGCGGGGTGAGGATCGCGCCGATCGGACCGGGGTAGACCGAGCCGTAGGCGCCGCCACCCGTGCGCTCGTAGACCGGGCAGACGTTGAGGCACGCGGAGCACCGGATGCAGCGCAGCGCCGCGCGACCGACCTCGTCGGCCAGCGTCGCGGTCCTGCCGTTGTCCAGCAGCACCAGGTGGAACTCCTGCGGGCCGTCGCCGGGCGTGACGCCGGTCCACACCGAGGTGTACGGGTTCATCCGCTCCGCCGTCGAGGACCGGGGGAGCAGCTGGAGGAACACTTCGAGGTCGCGCCACGACGGCACGAGCTTCTCGATGCCCATCACGGTGATCAGCGTCTGCGGCAGGGTCAGGCACATGCGGCCGTTGCCCTCGGACTCCACGACGACGACCGAACCCGTGTCGGCGACGGCGAAGTTCGCACCGGACACGGCGACCTTGGCGGTGAGGAACTTCCGTCGCAGGTGCGCGCGTGCGGCCTCGGCGAGCTCGCGCGGCTCGTCGGTCAGGCCCTCGGGAGCGCCGGGCATCTCCCTGCGGAAGATCTCCCTGATCTCCGAGCGGTTGCGGTGGATCGCGGGGACCAGGATGTGCGACGGGCGGTCCTTGCCCAGCTGCACGATCAGCTCGGCGAGGTCGGTCTCGATCGGCGTGACCCCACCGGCTTCCAGCGCCTCGTTGAGCCCGATCTCCGCAGTGGCCATGGATTTGATCTTCACGACCTCGTCGGCGTCGGCTGCCCTGGTCAGCCGCAGCACGATCTCGTTGGCCTCGGCGGCGTCCCGCGCCCAGTGCACGATCCCGCCGCGCGCGGTCACCGACCGTTCGAGCCGTTCCAGGTAACTGTCCAAATTGGACAGAACCTCGTTCTTGATCGCCTCGCCCGCGCGGCGCAGGTCCTCCCAGTCCGGGAGCTCGCCGACAGCGAGCGCGCGCTTGCCCCGGATCGTCGTGGTGGCCTTGCGGAGGTTGCGGCGCAGCTGTGTGTCGGTGAGCGCTTTCTTCGCCGCGACCGGGAAAGCCGGGGTGCCGAGCCAGGTCACCGGGTTGCGCGCCACGGGTCCTCCTCCGTGCTGGCCAGGATTTCGGCGAGGTGGACGGGGCGAACACCGGTGCGCAGCCGCGACAGGCCACCACCGATGTGCATCAGGCAGGAGCTGTCCCCTGCGGTCACGACCTCCGCGCGCGTGGTCAGCACGCAGCTCATCTTGTCGCCGAGCATCGCCGTGGAGGTCTCGGCGTTCTTCATCGCGAACGTGCCGCCGAAACCGCAGCAGGAATCGGCCTCCGGCAGTTCCACCAGATCCAGTCCGCGCACGTTCTGCAGCAGGCGCAACGGTTTCTCACCGACCCCGAGCATGCGCAGCGAGTGGCACGTCGGGTGGTAGGTCACGCGGTGCGGGAAGTACGCGCCAACATCGGTCACGCCGAGCACGTCGACGAGGAACTCCGACAGTTCGTAGGTCCTGGCGATCGCAGGGGAGTTCGGCGAGCCCGTCAGATCGGGATAGACCTCGCGAACCATTCCCGTGCACGAACCGGAGGGTACGACGACCGCGTCGTAGCTGGCGAAGACGCGCGTGTAGTTGTCCGCAAGCGGCCGCGCCTGCTCGCGGTAGCCGGTGTTGAAGTGCATCTGCCCGCAACAGGTCTGGGCCTGCGGGAACTCCACGACGCAACCCAGCCGCTCCAGCAGGCGCACGGTGGCCTTGGCCGTCTCGGGGAAAAGCGTGTCGGCGAGGCAGGTCGCGAAGAGCGCGACTCGAACGGCTGTTCCATCGAGAGTTCGCACACCGGACACCCTCTCCCGGCGGTACCGTAATGTTCAACAGGAAGCACCGACCACATCGGGCACGCGCCGGGTTCATCCATTCGGCACAGTTTCAGTGCGCCAGGACAGTTGCCCTGCGGGGCCGTCACAGCGGAGCATGAGCGAGTGAGTGAGCTGCTCACCGACAGAGCAATCATGGGGAGTATCGCGGGCATAGCCGTGCTCGCGCTCTTCGTCATGCTCTGCCGCGCCCGCCGCGTCAGCACCTCCGTCGAGGACGCGACGCTGACCGCGCTGCACCGGGTCACCCAGGCGGCACCCGCGCTGCGCGAAGGACTTTCCGTGCGCTCGGCCGATCAGGCGACGCCGCACCTGCGCGAACTGCTGGCCTGCGTGGCGGTCGCGCTCGTCGACCCGGACGGCGAACCGCTGTCCTGGGCGGGCGAGGCGAACTACCACTTCGAGGACCTGCGCGACATCGTCGCCATCGCGGTGAACGACCGCAAACCCGCGCTGGCCAACCACGGCACCATGGACTGCGAGATCAACAAGTGCCCGATGCGGCACGCGGTCGCCTACCCGCTGGAGGTCGACGGCTCCATCGTCGGCGCGATGGTCGTGGTGGCGGGCATCGGCGGCAAACGTCTGCTGCGCGCCGCCGAGGAGGGCGCGCGCTACGTGGTCACCCAGCTCGAACTCTCCGAGCTCCAGGAGTCCCGCGAGCGGCTGGCCATTGCCGAGGTCCGCGCGCTGCGGGCGCAGATCTCACCGCACTTCATCTACAACGCGCTGACCACGATCTCCTCGCTGGTGCGCACCGATCCCTCGCAGGCCCGGGACCTGTTGCAGGAGTTCGCGGAGTTCACCCGCTACTCCTTCCGCAACGCCGGGCCGTACGTGACGCTGGCCGACGAGCTGCGCAACATCGACCGCTACCTGACGCTGGAGCGCGCCCGCTACGGCAACGACCGGCTCAACGTGAAGCTCCAGATCGCGCCGGAGGTGCTGCCCGTC
The DNA here is from genome assembly GCF_002155965.1 of Allokutzneria sp. NRRL B-24872. GTDB lineage: Bacteria > Actinomycetota > Actinomycetes > Mycobacteriales > Pseudonocardiaceae > Allokutzneria. The sequence goes on along the minus strand of NZ_MUMH01000003.1, from coordinate 8,601 downwards.
GTCGTGCCGTTCCTGACGCTGCAACCGCTGGTGGAGAACGCGGTGCGGCACGGCCTGGCCAGCAAGCCGGGCGGCGGGACGGTCACGGTCGCCGCGATCGACGACGGCGCGGAAGCGATGATCAGCGTCGAGGACGACGGCGTCGGCATGGACCCGCAGCGGCTGCGCGAGGCCACCGACAACGCCCACATGACCGGCGCGCACGTCGGTCTCGGCAACGTCGACGACCGGCTGCGCAGGGCCTTCGGTAACGACTACGGCCTGGTCGTGGAGACCAACCTCAACGCGGGCACCAAGGTCGTGCTGCGGGTGCCGAAGTTCGCCGTCGGCGTGCACGCGCCGCCGCCCGCGCCCGTGGGCTGATCCTTCCGTAGGGTCGAGGTCATGAGCGTGACCGAGAAGCTGGCCGCCCGACTGCCCATCCTCGGCAACCAGGGTGATCGCGCACCCGTCGTCGCCGTCGTCCGCCTGCACGGGGTGATCACCCCCAACCCGTCGCCGATGGCACGGGGCGCGCTCAACCTGCAGAGCCTGGAGTCCGCGCTGACCAAGGCCTTCGACCACGACCGGCTCGCCGCGGTGGCGCTGCTGATCAACTCACCCGGCGGCTCGCCGACGCAGTCCGCGCTGATCGCCGGGCGCATCCGCGAGCTGGCGGAGGAGAAGAAGGTGCCGGTGCTGGCCTTCTGCGAGGACGCGGCGGCCTCCGGCGGGTACTGGCTGGCCTGCGCGGCCGACGAGATCTACGCGTGCGGCACCTCGATGGTCGGCTCCATCGGTGTGATCAACTCCGGCTTCGGGCTGGAGAACGTCCTGGAGCGCTTCGGCGTGCAGCGGCGGCTGCACACCGCTGGCACCAACAAGTCCAGGCTCGACCCGTTCAGCCCGGAGAAGGCCGAGGACGTCGCGTGGTTGCGCGGCATGCTCGACCAGCTCCACGAGCAGTTCACCGACTGGGTGAAGCAGCGGCGCGGGAACAAGCTGCGCGGCACCGACGAGGAGCTGTTCAACGGCGAGGTCTGGCTCGGCGCCAAGGCGGCCGAACTCGGGCTGATCGACGGCGTCGGCACGCTGCGCCAGGTGGTCACCAAGCGCTGGAAGGGCGCGGAGATCACGGTGACCGAGCCGAAGAAACCGCTGCTCGCCAAGCTCGGCATCGGCGCGAGCGCGCTGTTCGGCTCCCCGGCGGACAAGGTCCTCGGCGCCGTGGAGGTCGTCGAGCACCGCGCGTGGTGGTCCCGACTGGGCCTGTAACCCCAGGGCTCGTAACGGTGTGGTGCAGCGGTGGCGCGGGATGACCGTGTGTTGGGCTAACGTCTGCGATCTGTCACCCTGTTGTCCCGACACTGGTCGTGGACATCAGACCTGGGCGATCGGCAGGATATGGCGTCACTGTGAGTACGAACGGAAAGCCAGCGGGGCTCATCGTCTTGGCCATCGACGATGAGCCCAACAACCTGGACGAGATCGGGTACCTGCTGGACTCCAACCCGCGGGTGCGGCGAGTGCTGTTGGCCGGCGACGCCACCGAGGCGCTGAGCATCCTGCGCGGAGCCGATGCCGAGGTGCACCACCGGCTGCGCAACGGCATCGCGCCGGTCGACGCCGTCTTCGCCGACATCCAGATGCCCGGCCTGTCCGGGATGGAGCTGGCCAGGCTGATGGTCGGCGTGCAGCCCGCCCCCGCGCTGGTGTTCATCACCGGCTTCGAGGAGTACGCGCTGGGCGCCTACGAGCTGGGCGCGCTGGACTACATCGTGAAGCCGCCGCGCGAGGACCGCATCGAGCGCGTGCTCGGGCTGGTCGAGCGCACGCAGCTGACCGCCCAGCTGGAGACCGCTGCCGCCGCCGTCGCGGAGCCGGTGGAGGAGGAGGTCATCCCGGTCGAGCTGGCCGGGACGACCAAGCTCATCCCGCGCTCCTCGGTGCGGTGGGTGGAGGCCCAGGGCGACTACGCGCGGCTGCACACCTCCGACGGCAGCAGCCACCTGGTGCGCATCCCGCTGGCGCAGCTGGAGGAGAAGTGGGCTGACGCGGGCTTCGTCCGCATCCACCGCTCGTACCTGGTCGCGCTGCCGCTGATCACCGAGCTGAAGATGGTGTCATCCGGCTACACGGTCCGGCTGGGCAACGAGGCGGGAGCGCCCGAGCTGCCGGTCAGCCGCAGGCACACCAGGGAGCTGAAGGACCGCCTGGTCCGCGCGCCCAAGAACAACTGGGGCCAGCGGTGAGCTTCCCGCACGGCCAGGACCCCCTTGACGGGCTGGGCCCTGGCGGGCAGGAGCACACGCGCAACGGGCAGGCCGAGCACGAGGACGCCGTCGAGGACCCGACCTACCCGCTGCGCGGCAAGCGGCGGGTGAAGGTCGTGCTCGCCGAACGGCGCGGCGCGCGGCGCATCCTGCGACCGATGGCGCAGCTGGAGGGCCAGGACACCCCGATCGCGGAGAGCGTGGTCAAGGAGCTGGTCCGCAGGCAGCTCAAGATCGCGATCTCGCTGGCCGGCTTGGTGCTGGCGCTCTACGCGGGGCTGCCGGTGCTGTTCGTGATGGTCCCGGAGATCGGCGAGGCCGTGATCTTCGGCATCCGGCTGCCGTGGCTGCTCGTCGGCGGGCTCGCCTACCCCTTCATGGTCGTCGTCGGGATGTTCTTCAACCGCGCCGTCGAGCGCAACGAGGCGAAGTTCGCCAACCAGTACACCGGCATGGTCGAAGACTGAAGGCCAGGCGGACGCGATGGTGCAGAACAACTGGGCGCTGGGCGGGGTCATCCTCGCGATGGCGCTCACCATCGGCGTCGGTGTCTACGGCGGTCGCAGGTCCAAGACCACGCCGGACTTCCTCGTCGCGGGCCGGACGATCAAGCCGCACGCCAACGCCGCGGCCATCGCGGGCGAGTACCTCTCGGCCGCCTCCTTCCTCGGCGTCGCCGGGCTGGTGTTCACCAAGGGCGCCACGGGTCTCTGGTACCCCTTCGGCTACGCGGGCGGCTACCTCGCGCTGCTGCTGTTCGTGGCCGCGCCGCTGCGCCGCTCGGGCGCGTACACGGTGCCGGACTTCGCTGAAGCGCGGTTGAGCTCGACCGCGCTGCGCAAGCTGTGCACGGCGGTCGTCGTGCTGCTCGGCTGGTGGTACCTGGTGCCGCAGTTCCAGAGCGCCGGGCTGACGCTGTCCACCTTCACCGGCGTGCCCGCGTGGCTGGGCGGGCTCGCGGTCGCCATCACCGTCACGATCAACGTGGTCGGCGGCGGTATGCGGGCGATCACCCTGGTCCAGGCGTTCCAGTACTACCTGAAGCTGTTCGCGCTGGCGTTCCCGGCGTTCGTGCTGTTCTTCGTCTTCCTCGGCGACGACAGGGCCGACTACCGCTCGCTGTCCGAACCGCTGCCTCCCGCGTTCGCCAGGGAGACCACGATCGACGTGAAGACCGCGGTGCGGCTCCAGGTCTCGCAGGCGGTCTCGCTCAAGGCGCGCGGCTCCATCGACGGGGCCCCGGTCGACGGCGGAGCGATCTGGGCGGCGGGCACCGTCAAGTCGGTCGACAAGGGCACCCAGCTGATCTTCCCGGCCGGTGCCCCGGTCCCGTCGGTCACCACCGCCGCCGCCGACAACGCCAGCTGGCTGCGGCCGATGTCCAGCGGGTGGCCGCAGGTGCTGGAGATCTGGTCGCTGATGTTCGCGACGTTCTTCGGCACGATGGGGCTGCCGCACGTCCTGGTCCGCTTCTACACCAACCCGGACGGCTCGTCGGCGCGCACGACCACGCTCTACGTGCTCGTCCTGGTCGGCGGCTTCTACCTGTTCTCGCTGATCTTCGCGGGGCTCTCGCGGTTGTACGTGCCGGAGTTGCTGGTCACCGGCCAGGACAACGCGGCCGTGCTGCTGCTGCCGAGCGCGATGCTGAACAACTGGTTCGGCCAGCTGCTGGCGGCGCTGACCGCGGCGGGGGCGTTCGCGGCCTTCCTGTCGACCTCCTCCGGCCTGCTGGTCAGCGTGGCGGGCGTGCTCTCGACGGACGTGCTGCCGGGACGCGTGCGGGACTTCCGGCTGGCGACGGTGTTCGGCTCGCTGGTGCCGATCGTGTGCGCGCTGCTGTTCCCCAACCTCGGCGCCGCGCAGTCGGTCGGCCTCGCGCTGTGCTTCGCGGCCTCCACGTTCTGCCCGCTGCTGATCCTGGGCATCTGGTACCGGGGGCTCACCCCGTTCGGCGCCACCATGGGCATCCTCACCGGCGGCGGGGTCGTGCTCGCCTCCACCGCCTACGTCCTGCTCACCACCTCGACCAGCGGCTGGGTGAACTCGCTCGTCGCGCAGCCCGGGATGATCAGCGTCCCGCTGTCGTTCCTGTCGATGTGGTTCTTCAGCAAGCTGTCCTACCGCAGCGTGCCCAAGGACGTCTCCCAGGTGATGCTGCGGATGCACGCCCCCGATCGACTGGGATTCACGAAGGACCGCGACGTCCAGCACTTCGGGAACCAGGCCCAGCCACCCGTCGACGTGTCCAAGCGGACCTCGACGACGATCACCGGCTGGGCAAGTCGGCGGCAGCGCAAGTAGAGCGCTTTCCAGCTGATCAGGTCCCTTCTCGGGTCCGTTCGGACCAGTCGTTTCATCCGGTCGTCGACCAATCGGCCCGACCATCCCAACGATTGGGCACGTCCCGTTTATGAGTGACGCAGCTCTCGGATACGGTCCCCGGAAAACATGAACATCCCACCAGAACGGGGAGGTTCCGTGAGTTCCACTGAGCGGTCTGAGCCCGACCAGGAGGTCTGGGCCGCCATGCAGGCCAGCCCGGAGTTCGGCGACCTGCGTCGCCGGCTGCGGCGGTTCGTCTTCCCGATGACCGCGCTGTTCCTCGGCTGGTACCTGCTCTACGTGATCCTGGCGGACTACGCGCACGGCTTCATGAGCATCAAGGTGATCGGCAACATCAACATCGGCCTGGTGCTCGGCCTGCTGCAGTTCGTCTCCACCTTCCTCATCACCACGCTGTACGTGCGGCACGCGAACAAGAACCTCGACCCGCTGGCCGAGGACCTGCGGCGCAGGGTCGAGAAGGAGGACGCGTGAACCTCGCGCAGACCGTCGCGGGATCACCGTGGCTGAACATCAGCATCTTCGCCGCCTTCGTGGTGATCACGCTCGTGGTGGTGTTCCGGGCGAGCAAGAACACCAAGTCCGCCGCCGACTACTACGCGGCCGGGCGGGCGTTCACCGGGCCGCAGAACGGCATCGCCATCGCCGGTGACTACCTCTCGGCGGCGTCCTTCCTCGGCATCGCGGGCGCCATCGCGCTCAACGGCTACGACGGCTTCATGTACTCCATCGGCTTCCTGGTGGCGTGGCTGGTGGCGTTGCTGCTGGTCGCGGAGCTGCTGCGGAACACCGGCAAGTACACGATGGCCGACGTGCTCAGCTTCCGGATGCGCCAGCGCCCGGTGCGCACCGCCGCGGCGATCTCCACCCTCGCGGTGTCCTTCTTCTACCTGCTCGCGCAGATGGCGGGGGCCGGCGGCCTGATCGCACTGCTGCTCGGCGTCACCGACAGCTGGGCGCAGGCGGGCGTGATCGCGGTCGTCGGCGTCCTGATGATCATCTACGTGCTGATCGGCGGGATGAAGGGCACCACGTGGGTGCAGATCATCAAGGCGGTCCTGCTGATCACCGGCGCCGCCGTGATGACGCTGTGGGTGCTCGCCCAGTACGGGGTGAACCTGTCCTCGCTGCTCGGCGCGGCCGTGGAGAACAGCCCGAAGGTGGGCGAGAAGCTGCTCAACCCGGGTCTGCAGTACGGCAAGACCGGGCTCACCCAGCTGGACTTCCTCTCGCTCGGCCTCGCGCTGGTGCTCGGCACCGCGGGCCTGCCGCACATCCTGATGCGCTTCTACACCGTGCCCACGGCCAAGGAGGCCCGCCGCTCGGTGGTCTGGGCGATCTGGCTGATCGGCATCTTCTACCTGTTCACGCTGGTCCTCGGCTACGGCGCGGCAGCGATCGTCGGCCCCGACAAGATCAAGGCGGCTCCCGGAGCGGCGAACTCGGCCGCCCCGCTGCTGGCCTACGAGCTGGGCGGAACGCTGCTGCTCGGCCTGATCGCCGCGGTCGCCTTCGCCACGATCCTCGCGGTCGTCGCGGGCCTGACGATCACGGCGGCGGCCTCCTTCGCGCACGACATCTACGCCAACGTGATCAAGAGGGGCGTGGTCGAGGACAAGAACGCCGAGGTCAGGGTCGCCCGCAGGACCGCGGTGGTCATCGGCGTGCTGTCCATCCTCGGCGGCATCCTGGCCAACGGGCAGAACATCGCGTTCCTGGTCGCGCTGGCCTTCGCGGTCGCGGCGTCGGCGAACCTGCCGACCATCCTGTACTCACTGTTCTGGAAGCGGTTCAACACCGCGGGCGCGCTGTGGAGCATCTACGGCGGTCTGACCGTCACGGTGGTGCTGATCGTGTTCTCGCCGGTGGTCTCCGGCAAGCCCGTCGACCCGGTGACCGGCAAGAGCGCCTCGATGATCCAGGGCGTCGACTTCCACTGGTTCCCGCTGGACAACCCGGGCCTGGTCTCGATCCCGCTGTCCTTCCTGCTCGGCTACCTCGGCACGGTGCTGAGCAAGGAGAAGGCGAACGCGGCCAAGTACGCGGAGATGGAGGTGCGCGCGCTCACCGGCGCGGGCGCCGAGAAGGCCGTCGACCACTGAGTTCGCCGTGCCGATGCGGCCCCGTCAGCACTCGCTGACGGGGCCGCCTCACGTTTGCAACCCCACGGGCGGCCGTCGCGTATTACCGGGTGACGACACGGCGGAGGAGGAACGGGTTGACGCGGCGCGACGACGAGTTCGCCGAGTTCTTCTCGGCGAGGTTCGACTTCGCCAGACGCATCGCGTACGCGCTGTGCGGCAACTGGAACGAGGCCGAGGAGCTGGCCCAGAACGCCTTCGTCAAGGTTTACGCGCACTGGCGCCGGGTTCGGTCCGAGACAGCCGACGCCTACCTGCGAACCGTGCTGACCAGGACCTTCCTCGACACCAAGCGGAGGGGCCGGGCACGGGAAGAGCCCACCGAGTCACCACCGGAGCGTCCGGTGGTCCAGGACACCGGCGCGATCGAGGACCGGCCCGCGCTGCTCGCCGCGTTGCAGAAGGTGCCGCCACGCCAACGTGCGGTCATCGTGCTCCGATTCATCCAGGATCTGTCCGTTGAGCAGGTTGCGGACGTGCTCGGCTGTACGACGGGCACCGTCAAGAGCCAGACATCACGAGGGCTGCAAGCCCTTCGCCAGGCGTACGGTCCCGGCGACGGAAACACACCTGCGTTGCACCCGGCGACGCGGGCGGGCTGCTGAGGAGGTGATCGACATGTGGGATGACGAACAGGACCTGCGTGCGGCGCTGCAGCGCGTCGTCGACGGCGCGGCGCCACCACCGGCAACCAGGGTGGAGGAGGTGATCCGCAGGGGCCGCAGACGCGTGCTGATCACCAGGATCGGCACCGTCGCCAGCGCGATCGTCGCCGTGGTCGGGATCGGCGTCGGCGCGTCGGCGCTCGGCAACCTCGGTCTCGGCGCGGACGGGGAGCGGCTGCCGCCAGCGGGCCCCGCCGTCTCCACCCCGCCGGTGCCGATGCCGGAGTCGCCGCGCCCCGGCTGGACCGTGCACGAGCCGACCTACGTCTCGCCCGCGCCCACCTCGAAGTACCCGGACGCGCGCGTCGCCCCGTGCCAGCAGATCACCCTGCCAGCGGCCAGCGGGCGCGAGGTGCTGCCGGAGGAGATGTACCTCCCGGTGCTGCTCAACGGGCTCTCCAAGCACTACCAGGGCGACTCGGTCCAAGTGATCAGCAAAACGTGGGTCAACGTCAACCGCGGCCTCGCCGAAGTCGCGGTCCACAGCAAGGACAGGAAGCTCCAGCGCACGTTCTCGCTGTCGGCCGGCCGTTACGGCGGGCCGCTGGCGCAGGCCGCCGAGTACTACGCCTCGGCCGTCACCGGCGGCTGCGCGCAGAAGATGCACTGGCTGAACCTGCCCGGTGGTGCCGTCGTGCAGGCCTCCAGCGAGGGGCTGCGCGCGTTCACGCCGTCCGGTCGCTGGTACCAGATCAACGGCTACGAGATGTCGCTCGCTTTCCGCACCGCGACGCCGAACGAGGGGCGCAAGCCGGATCTCACCCCGCTGCCGGAGAACGTGATCGTCGACCTGCTCAGCAACCTCGCGGCACTGGGCTAGGTTCACTGCGGCGATACGCGGTGGCATGGCAGCATCTGCGGTGTGAACCCCATGCAGGTGCCCACGGCCGACGTGACCGAGCTCGGTGCGGACGTGAAGCTGCTCGACGTCCGCGAGCACGACGAGTGGAACGCGGGCCACGCCCCCGGCGCGCTGCACATCCCACTGGGTGAGCTGGCCGAACGCCTCGCCGACCTGCCGGAGGACGGCGAGCTGCACGTGGTCTGCCGGATGGGCGGCCGCTCCGCGCGGGCGGTGGCCTTCCTCAACCAGAACGGGTGGGACGCGATCAACGTGGCCGGTGGCATGCAGCGCTGGCAGGCGGTGGGCAAGCCCCTCGTCGCCGACTCCGGCGCCGAGCCCGAGGTGATCTGAGC
>NZ_MUMH01000299.1 GCF_002155965.1 Allokutzneria sp. NRRL B-24872 | reverse complement strand
GGCCGGATTCCAGGCCTCGCCAGAAGCGCGCGAGGTCGGCGGGGGTGGAGACGAGCCCGCCGCTGGCACCGAGCTCGTAGCCGGGGAAGCTGGTGATGTCGACGACTCCGGCGGCGGGGTTGGCGGGGTGCACGCCGTAGTGCTGGGCGTGCCGTCCGCGCAGCGGGTACTCCGTCTTGGCGGGCNNAGGTAGTTGGTGTTGGAGTACGCCCACCGCTGCCCTGGCTCGCCGGTGGGAGTGAGGGCCAGCGCGATGTCGAGGTAGCCGACGGGCTCGTCGGGGAACGGCTTGGTCCAGTCGAAGGAGCGGCTGTACTCGGGGACGCCGCTGGTGTGCTGGAGCACCTGGCGGACCGTGATCCGGCGCCCGTCGAGGGCGGCCCCCGCGCCCCGGCCGCGCACCACGCCGGGCAGGTAGCGCTCCACCGGCGCGTCGAGGTCGACGCCGAGCTGGAGCAGTGCCACCGCGATGAAGGGCTTGGTGACGCTGGCGATCCGGAACGCGTCGCGCGCGCCGGTCATCGGTCTGCCCGTGCCGATCTCCGCGGTGCCCGAGGTCAGCGTGCGCTCGCGGCCGCCGCGGTCGCTC
>NZ_MUMH01000298.1 GCF_002155965.1 Allokutzneria sp. NRRL B-24872 | reverse complement strand
CTCGGAGGTGGAGCTGCCGGGGGCCGCGCGGCCCGCGCGGGCGCGGTGGCGCCGAGTCCGACGCCTCGTAGCGGCGGGCTCGGGCGCCGTAGGCCGCGTAGACGGGTCTCAGGGCCCGTAGGAGCGCCAAAAGGGGCGGCCACCCGGAGGGTGACCGCCCCTTTCGTTCGCGAGGGCTTACTTGCCCTTGGCGGCTTCCTTGAGCTTGGAGCCCGCGGAGACCTTCACGCTGTAGCCGGCGGGGATCTGGATCGGGTCGCCGGTCTGCGGGTTGCGAGCGGTGCGAGCGGCACGGTGGGTGCGCTCGAAGGTCAGGAAGCCGGGGATGGTGACCTTCTCGTCGCCCTTGGCGACGATGTCGCCGACGACCTCGGCGAACGCGGCCAGCACGGCGTCGGCGTCCTTGCGGGTCACCTCGGCGCGGTCGGCCAGCGCGGCCACCAGCTCACTGCGGTTCATGTTGTTACTCCCGTGTTCTTCTTGCCGTTGAGGCGTGAGATCGAAGCCGATGCTGCCAGGGCCCTCGGACAGTCCCCGGACCCGGGTCTGCTGTTCAGACCCTCGCGGCCGGAACGCATCGTGCCCGCACCTGTGGCGGGAAAGCCAATCCGGAGCCCTCGAGAGTCACACGAAAAGCGCCGTGGCGGTCGTTTTCCTGCCCGCAACCCTAAGGCTGCCTCCGGGACCCCACAGCGCGCGACGCGCCGTGCCGGGCCTAGACCGCAGTGGTAC
>NZ_MUMH01000297.1 GCF_002155965.1 Allokutzneria sp. NRRL B-24872 | reverse complement strand
GCGGCCGCGAGCGTTCGACGCGCGTGCTTCATCTTCCAACCTCCGCTGGGGTGTGTGGTGTGGGAACCACTGTCCTTCGCGGGAGGTGGGAAGTCCCTGAGGTTTTCCACCGAGCTGGGGTGGGGTTTTCCTCAGGGCGTTGCGGCGTTCGGCGTCAGGCGAAGAGCCGCTGGATGAACGTGATCACCGCCTGCGCCGCGTCCCGCAGCCAGCCGAAGACGTTCTGCACGCCGTTGGCCGCGCCCTGCGGGTCGTTGAGCAGCAGGTAGATCACCAGCGCGATGGCTGCGAGGGTGAGGATCTTCTTGACGTCCACCTCACACATTGTCCCCTACGCCGCTAACGACGTCATCTCTCCCCCGACAGAGATTGAGCACGCTCGCGGCCGGATCGGTGGCAACCCACTCCGCGCGGGAGGCGGAGCACCGGAGCGTCCACAGTGGACGCGCCGGGCTCAGCGGCTGTCGGAGTCGATCTTGTACTGGCCGTCGACCTTCGTGACGCGGACGACGCGCTGCTCGGTCCGGCCCTGGGCGAAGGTGACCTGGATCGAGACCTTCCACGCCTTGTCGGCGTCCTGGCCCGCTCCCCTGGCCGTGTTGGAGTACATCCGCGGGTACTGCTTCCAGTGGGCGTCGAAGTCGGCCCGGCTGCCGAAGGCCGCCTGCGCGCCCGCGCTCAGCATGTCCCACCGCTTCTGCAGGTCCGCGGAGCCGACGTAGTAGTCCACGATGAACTGCCCGGCCTGGCCGAGCTCGACAGGGCCGTCCGGCGCGGTGGTCGCCCCGGGAACGGCGGGTTTCGACGACGCGGACGAGGACGAGGACGAGCTGCCGCCGGAACCACCGGAGGCGCCGCCGGTGTTGCCCGAGCCCGAACTGCCGGAGCTGGCCGGGGTCTGGTCGAGCAGGCGGTACACGCCGTAGCCGCCTCCGCCGATGACGGCGACGAGCAGCAGCACGAGCAGGACC
>NZ_MUMH01000296.1:439-792 GCF_002155965.1 Allokutzneria sp. NRRL B-24872 | reverse complement strand
TCGACCGGGTCGGCCCCTGTCCGACGAGGGTGGCCAGCAGGATGAAGGAGGACTTGTCGATCCCCCCGTTCCTGGAGGCGTGACCGGCGATGCACGCCTGGACCCGGTTCAGCCGGACCAGTGCCATCCCGAGCTCGTCGGCGATCGCCAGGTCGGCCTCGGTGGGCGTCGCCGTGTCGGTCGCGGAAGGAGTCACGCTTGCCTCGCTTGATTGCATCAGCCAACTAGTTGCTGGGTACAAGCATGCGATGCGCCTGGTTCTCTTAGCAACTGAAATATGCTGTGGGAGAACTCTCACGCACCCGCGGTCACCGGGGCCTCACTCCGCGCAGCATCGATGACCTGGCTCAACA
>NZ_MUMH01000296.1:0-399 GCF_002155965.1 Allokutzneria sp. NRRL B-24872 | reverse complement strand
CGCGGGCTGACGCCCGTGCGCTCGGCCAGCTCTCCGATCAGCACTACGACCCCAACGACACCGCTCGGCGCGGACATTCCCGAACCGGACCTGGTCAAGCGTTGTTACTCACGAGTAATGTCCGTGGCATGAGCGTGGACACCAGCCAGGTCGGCGAAATGATGCGACAGATCGTGCCCTGGGTGCGCACCGTGGGCATCCAGTTCCTCGAGGCGGGACCGGAGAAGGTGGTCGTCGAGCTGCCGGACGCGGAGGAGAACCGCAACCACGTCGGCGGACCGCACGCGGCCATGATGTTCGGCGCCGCCGAGACCGCCTCCGGAGCGCTGGTCGCGGCCGCGTTCATCGAGCAGCTGGCCATCGCGACGCCGCTGCCGACCAAGGGCGAGATCACCTACG
>NZ_MUMH01000295.1:326-732 GCF_002155965.1 Allokutzneria sp. NRRL B-24872 | reverse complement strand
GCGACCGGCGCAGAGGCCACGCGGGAGATGCCGTTCGCGGCGGTGGCGGGCTGGTTGCCGGAGGGCACGCGGCCGAGCATGCGCGCGGACTTCTTCGGCGCGGCGACGCGGCGGCTGCGCGCGCTGGCGGACGGGCGGCGGATCGTGCTCGGGCTGGACGACGCGCACTTCCTCGACGACGTCTCGGCGGCCCTGGTGCAGCACCTCGTGACCACAGTGGACGCTCGCCTGCTGGCCACCGCGCGGGTCACCGCGCAGGAGCCGGTCGCGGCGTTGCGCAGNNCGTTCTCGGCGGCCCGGTCGCTGGGCTGACGGCGGATGTGCTGTGCCACAACAGCCAGGGCAATCCGCTGTTCCTGAGACACCTGATCGACTCCGGCCTGGAGTCCGGGGCGCTGGCGGAGCG
>NZ_MUMH01000295.1:0-265 GCF_002155965.1 Allokutzneria sp. NRRL B-24872 | reverse complement strand
GCGATGGAGTACTTGGCGCACGCCGAACCCGTTGAGGCGGACGTGTTGGAGCGCCTGGTACCCGCACACGTGCTGGACGGGCTCGAAGCGCGGTCGCTGATCATCGTGGAGCCCGGCATGTTGGTGCGCTGCGCCCATCCGCTCTACGGCGAGATCACCCGAGCCCGAACGGGAAGGCTGCGCGAGCGACGGGTGTTCCGGCGCTTGGCGGAAGCAGGCGCGGCGGACCAGTTGCGGTTGGTGGACTGGCGACTGCGCGGCGGGC
>NZ_MUMH01000294.1:421-1418 GCF_002155965.1 Allokutzneria sp. NRRL B-24872 | reverse complement strand
AAGACCTCCGGGGCGGGGGTTCGGGGATCTTGAAGACACCCGAACCCCCGGCGGCGCGGTCAGGGGATGCGTTGGCCGAGGACGAGGGAGACGGCTGCGGCGATGAGCAGCGAGAGCGTGCCGAGCACCACCCAGGGGCGGCTGGCGTCGGCGCGCTTGGTCTCGTAGCCGATCTGCTCGCCGAGGTTGTCGTAGACCCGGCGCAGCTCGCTCTCGGTCGCGGCCTTGTGGAAGTCGCCGCCGGAGAGCGTGGCGATCTGCTTCATCGAGTCGTCGTCCACCGGGACGAGCTGCGAGCGGCCGTCGATCTCGATGCTGCCGTACTCGGTGCCGAAGGAGATGGCCGAGATCGGCATGCCCGCGTTCTTGGCGTTCTTGGCCTCGGCGAAGGCGCCGCGCGGTTCGTCAAGGCTCGCGGGGATGGTCTGCTTGCCGTCGGACATCAGCACGATCCGCGACGGCGGGCGGCCGTCGGGGCCGGTGATGAGCTTGCCGAAGGAGTCGACGGCGGCCACGGCGGAGGCGATCGAGTCACCGGTTGCGGTGCCCGCGCCGAGGCGCAGGTTGTCGATCGCGTGCTTGACCGGGGCGCGCTCCGCGGTCGGCGCGACGACAACGGCGGCCGAGCCGGCGAAGGAGATCAGCCCGAGGTTCACGCCGGGGGTGAGCCCGTCGGCGAAGGCCTTGGCCGCGTTCTGCGCGGCGGTGAGCCGGTCCGGTTTCACGTCGGTGGACTTCATCGACAGCGACACGTCGATCACCAGCATCACGGTCGCCCGGTTGCGCGGCACCCGCTGCTCGCCGGTCGGGCCGGTCATCGCCACGGTCAGCAGCGCCATCGACACCAGCAGCAGCGCGGGCGCGACGTGGCGCACCCAGCCCTGCCGCTTCGGCGCGACCTTCTCCAGCAGCTCCAGGTTGGTGAAGCGCATGACGTTGCGCTTGCGCCGCCGCTGCGCCCACAGGTACCAGCCCAGCAGCGCCGCGACCGCGACGA
>NZ_MUMH01000294.1:200-404 GCF_002155965.1 Allokutzneria sp. NRRL B-24872 | reverse complement strand
CGGCCAGCACCACGGTGCCCACGTCGGGCAGTTCCACATCGCGCGGGTCGAGCACCTCGATGGCGAGCAGGTCGTGCCGGGCGGCGAGGGCGCGCATCGCGCGCAGCCAGTCCACCGGGCCGAGGAAGTCCGAGATGATCACGGCGAGCCCACGCCTGCGCGGCGGGCGGCGCAGCTGCTCCAACGCGGCGGCGAGGTCACCCC
>NZ_MUMH01000294.1:0-158 GCF_002155965.1 Allokutzneria sp. NRRL B-24872 | reverse complement strand
GCGGCCAGCGCGGCGATGCCGAGATCGCGCTTCTCGCAGCCCGCCGTGCCGAAGTCCATGCTCGGCGAGCGGTCCAGGACGACCCAGGTCTCCAGCTCGCGGTCGGCGACGGTCTCCCTGATGTGCGCCTCGGTGGTGCGCGCGGTGACCGACCAGTC
>NZ_MUMH01000293.1 GCF_002155965.1 Allokutzneria sp. NRRL B-24872 | reverse complement strand
GGCTGCGGTGGAGGCGGAGGCGGGTGAGCTCGATGTCCCCTGCTGGGGGTGGATATCGGGTGGAACCTCCTCCGCCGACCAGACCGCGGCCGTACTGAGCACGCGCCCCACTCGTGGGAAGACCACGAGTGGGGCGTTGTGTCCACTGAGGAGAGCTGGGGGCGGGCATGAGTACGGTTTTCCTTGTCGCGTACGGAACTTCTGTGGTCGGCCTGGCCTTGCTGACCGTGTGGATGCGCCGATCCGCGCTTGTCAAGTCCACTGTGGACACTTCGGTCACTGAGCTGACTTGGCGCGACGTCGCCTATCTCCGGGGCGGTCAGCACCGCGTCGCCGAGGCCGCGATCGCGCGGCTGCTGCACGACGGGCAGCTGCGCACGACCAGGCTCGGCGGTCTCGTGCGCACGGAGAACGCCTTGGCGGAGAACGAGATCGAAGAGGCCGTGCTGGAAGCGGCTCCGCTGAGCGTCGCCGTGACGGTCTCCGCGCTCACGACGCGGGTGGTCGGGCACGACGCGATGCACTTGGTGGCGGACAGGCTGATCGCGAACGGCCTGGCGATCAGCGAGCAGGACCGGACGAAGGTGCGACGCGCCGCCCTGCCCCTGTTCGCGCTCACCGCGCTCGGTGTGGTCGCTGTCCTGCTCCAGCCGTGGCTGCTCGTCGTCTCGATCCCGTTGGCAGCACTGCCGATCGCCGTCTTCGCGTTCGCCTGCCGCCCGCTCGGCACGGCGACCACCGGCGGAGCGCGGCTCGCCGAGGAAGCCGGCTCCGCGCTGCCCCACCCGGCGGCCGGACCGGTTGCTCTGCAAGGATTCCAGCACTTCCCGGACGAGACCCTGCGGCTGTACGCGCAGGAGCTGCGTCCGGCCCGGGTGCCGCACGTCCCCGACCGCCCGAAGGGGCGGCGCACTGGTTCGGGACGCGACACCCACACGTGCTCGACCGGTCACGGCGGCGGGAGCTACAACGCCTGCACCGGCGGAGGAGGGGGGTACTGATGGACGTCATGCTGTGGTCGATCGTCCTGGTCGGCTCGCTCGGGTGGGCTTTCCTGACCCGCTTCCTGATCCAGATCCGTCCGTGCGCGTACGCGCAGCGACCGCTGACGCCGACGGAGCTGGCCTACCTCGCGGGCGGTCCCCGCCGGGTGGTCGAGGTGTGCGTGGTGCGCCTGCACGAGACCAAGGCGCTGCGGCTGTCTCGGACGACCGGGCAGTTCCGCGCGATCCAGGGCTCGCTCTGGGCGGACGCGGTCGAGGAGCTGGTGCTCGACCGCGCGAGTAGCGCGATCTCCCTGCGGGGGTTGAGCAACTGGATCTACCGCTCGGACAAGGTCAAGGCGGTCCGCGACCGGCTCGTGGAGGAGGGCCTCGCCAACGGCCCCGCCCAGTCGCTGCGGGCGCGGCGCGCGGTCTATCCCGCGCTCGTGCTGCACCTGCTGGCGTTCGTCGTGCTGTTCCTCGGCGAGACCGACCTGGTCTTCCTGCCGTTCGTCGGGCTGGCGATGTCACTGATCCTGCTGCGGTGGAAGCTGCCGCTGCGCACCGCCGCTGGCAGGCGCGCGCTGAACTCCAGCCCCGCCGTCGAGCCCCTGACGGTGAACGCCGTGATCTACGGCGGCGTCGGAGCGCACCCCGACGTGGAGACGCGGCGCGCGATCCGCAAGGGCTCCGTGCCGTCGACCGAGTCCGGCTCCGGGCTCGTCTCCACCACGTGCTCCGTCGCCGGTGGATACTCGTGCGGTAGCTCCTGCGGGAGCTCTTCGTCATCGTCGTCGTGCGGGAGTTCGTCGTCCTCCTGCGGGAGCTCGTCCTCGTCCTGCGGCGGTGGTGGCGGTTGCGGTGGTGGAGGAGGCGGTTCGTGAGCGCGATCCCGGAGTTCGGCGTCGGCATCGGCTGGCGCGAGGAGATCGACCTGACGGTGGAGCGCCTGCCCGGCGTGGACTTCGTCGAGGTGGTCGCGGAGAACCTGCACGCCCACGACCTGCCCGAATCCCTCCAATTGCTGCGCGAGCGCGGCACCCCGGTGATCCCGCACGCGGTGTCGCTGTCGCTGGGCGGGGCCGACCCGCTCGACATGTCCCGGGTCGAACACCTCGGCGCGATCGCTGACCTGGTCGGAGCGCCGCTGGTCAGCGACCATGTGGCCTTCGTGCGCGCGGGCGGCTTGGAGGCTGGGCACCTGATGCCCGTCCCCCGCACCCGCGACGCGCTGGACGTGTTGTGCGCCAACGTGAAGCAGGCGCAGGCGGCGTTGAGCGTCCCGCTCGCGCTGGAGAACGTCGCCGCGCTCCTGGAGTGGCCGGGCGCCGACCTCACCGAGGGCGAGTTCCTGGCCGAGCTGGTCGAGCGCACCGACTGCTGGCTGCTCATCGACGTGGCCAACCTGCACGCCAACTCCCTCAACCTCGGCACCGACGCGCAGGCTTTCCTCGACGTGATCCCCTTGGAGCGCTTGGCATACGTGCACGTGGCCGGCGGCGCCGACGAGCACGGCGTCTACCACGACACGCACGCGCACGCCGTGCCCGCGCCCGTGCTCGACCTGCTCGGCGAACTGTGCTCGCGCGTGCGCCCGCCCGGCGTGCTGCTGGAGCGCGACGACGCCTACCCCACCGACGCCGAGCTGTCCGGAGAACTCGCCAGCATCCGCGCCGTCGTCGAGGCGTCCCGGTGAGCTCCCCTCGCGAGCGCGTCGCGGCGGCCCAGGCCGACCTCCTGCGCGCGCTGGTCGCCGACGGCAC
>NZ_MUMH01000292.1 GCF_002155965.1 Allokutzneria sp. NRRL B-24872 | reverse complement strand
CAGCCACACCCACGCGGCCTGCTTGTTCTCCGGTCGGTCCGGCTGGGCCAGGATGTGGCTCCACACCGCTGTGGCGATCTCCTCTGGGCTTGGCATGCCACCCTCCATCCATTCCCCGACGGAGCCCCGGAAGCCGCCCATGTCGCCGGGCCAGCCGGCGGGGTCGATCTTGCGGTTGGGGGCCCACTCCTTGTGTGCCAGCGCTCGGTCCGGACCCAGCCCGACGTGCCCGAGCAGCGCCGCGACGCCGCGCGGGTACGACTCGTGCTGGGCCGATGTCCAGTCGCCCCTGCCTGTCGACTCCGCCTCGACGCCGATCAGGTGGTTGTTCCCGTTGTCCCGCCCGCACCACGACGCGTAGCCGGCTCCCGCGTGGTACGCGAGGCCGGCTGCGACGACGAACCAAGTGCCGTCCCGTCCGAGTCCGAGGTTGCACAGGGGCCCTGCCAGACCCGGACGGCCGTTCACGAGCACGTTCTGCGAGGGGAAGTTCCCGCTCGCGGGCCCGGCGGTGTGGTGCAGGAGCACACCCCGGACATCGGAGAAGTTGCCGTGTCCCCGGTTCTGCCAGCCGCCGATCTCCACCACGTCCAGGCCGGCTTCGCGCAGGACTCCTGGCATCCAGGTCAGCGCGTAGACCACGGTTATCACCTCCAGAGAACTGGTCGGTGCGGTCCGCTCGCAAACCAGTCTGGGGGTGAAGAAGAAACGGGGTATACCTCCGGTTGGATGACGTTCACCGGAACGCCGTTGGAGTACCCGTTTAGCCCTTGGAGTGCGGTTTCAGCGTCCAGACGATGTCCAGCCGACCGGTCTCCAGGCCCTCGGCGTCGTTGATCGTCACGTGCACGGGGACGTCCGGGCGGGTACCAGCCGTCAGCTCCGCGATCGCGTCGGCGGCGGGACGGCCGAGCACGGCGGTGGCGGTGAGACGGCCGCGCGCGAGCTAGCAGCTGGCCATCGCGACGCCGCTGCCGACCAAGCTTGATGTTCGGGTCGTCCGGGTTGTCCAGCACCTGGTTCCACACCGCCGCCGGCAGCTCGACGACCACCTTCTCCGGTCCCGCCTCGCGGAACTGGATGCCCACGGTGCGCACCCAGGGCACGATC
>NZ_MUMH01000291.1 GCF_002155965.1 Allokutzneria sp. NRRL B-24872 | reverse complement strand
TCGGCGGCGCGGCGGTGTGGGCGGTGGTCATCGCGTGCCAGTCAGCCGGAGTGCTCGTGGGATCGTTGTACGCCAAGCGTTTGCGCCCACAACGGCCGCTGCTGGCCGCGGTGCTGCTCACGCTGGCTTACCCCGCCCCCGTCGCGCTGCTCGGCGTCGCCGCTCCGGTGTGGCTGATCGCGGTCGCGATGTTCGTCTGCGGCTTGGCCACGAGCGGCTTCGGTGTGCTGTGGCAGACCACGATCCAGCGCGAGGTGCCGGGCGAGGCGCTGTCCCGGGTCGCGTCCTACGACCTGTTCGGCCAGCTCACCCTGGCGCCGCTGGCGTTGCTGTTCGTCGGCCCGATGGCGCAGAGCTTCGGCCACGGCACGGTGCTGGTGTGCTGCGCGGCGCTGACCGTCCTGGCCAGCCTGGGCGCACTGCTCTCACCCCAGGTCCGCAGGCTCAGCACGGCAGGTTGAGCGCGGCGGCGAGATCGGTGCGGCGGCACACCCCGAGCTTGGCGTAGGCGTGTTGCAGGTGGTTGCCGACCGTGCGCACGGAGACCGCCAACCGGGCCGCGATGCCCGCGTTGTCCAGCCCGGCCACCGCGAGTTCGCACACCTCGCGCTCGCGCGTGGTCAGGGGTTGCGGGCCGGTCAACGGGTTCAGCCACACCGGCCGGAAGCCGCCGCACTCCGCCAGCAGCCGCTCCGCCATGCGG
>NZ_MUMH01000290.1 GCF_002155965.1 Allokutzneria sp. NRRL B-24872 | reverse complement strand
CTGGCCGGGGGTGCGGAAGACCTCACCGGCGGGGCGGATGGCCTCGTGCGCCTCCTGGGCGTTCTTGACCTTGCGCGTGTACTGCCGGGGCTTGTCCGAGACGAACTGCGCGCCGTAGAGCTCGGTCGCCTGCGCGCGGGCCGCGGTGATCGCGGTCTCCGACAGCGTGGTGCTGTCGGTACGCATGTAGGTGATGTAACCGTTCTCGTAGAGCCTTTGCGCGGTGCGCATGGCCCGATCAGCGGTGAACCGCAGCTTGCGCCCGGCCTCCTGCTGAAGTGTCGAGGTCATGAAGGGCGCGTACGGCTTCCGCGTGTACGGCTTCTCCTCGACGCTGCTGACGGCCATTGCGGAGTTGGCAAGCCCGGCGGCCAGTCGGCGGGCCTCGGCCTCGTCCAGCGTGCGCACCTCGGAGGTGGCGCGGAGGTTGCCGTCCGGCCCGAAGTCGCGGCCGGTGGCCAGGCGCGTGCCGTCGACGGAGATGAGGCGGGTGCCGAAGGAGCGCGGGTTCGCGGAGTCGCCGTCGGTCTTCTGGGTCTCCATGACGGCGGAGATGTCCCAGTAGGAGGCGGGCACGAAGCGGATGCGCTCGCGCTCGCGCTCCACGACGATCCTGGTCGCCACCGACTGCACGCGGCCAGCCGAGAGCTTCGGCATGACCTTCTTCCACAGCACGGGGCTGACCTCGTAGCCGTAGAGGCGGTCGAGGATGCGGCGGGTCTCCTGCGCGTCGACCAGGTGCTGGTCGAGGTCGCGCGGGTTCTCGGCGGCGGCGCGGATCGCGGGCTCGGTGATCTCGTGGAAGACCATCCGCCGAACCGGGACCTTCGGCTTGAGGGTCTGCATCAGGTGCCACGCGATGGCCTCGCCCTCGCGGTCACCGTCTGTCGCGAGGTAGAGCTCGTCGACGCTCTTCAGCGCCTCCTTGAGCTCGGACACGGTGGACTTCTTGTCCGGGGTGACGATGTAGAGGGGCTCGAAGTCGTTCTCGACGTCGACGCCGAGCCGGGCCCACGCCTCGCCCTTGTACTTGGCCGGTACGTCGGCCGCACCCCTCGGCAGGTCGCGGATGTGCCCTCGCGAGGACTCCACCACGAAGTTCCTGCCCAGGTAGGAGGCGATCTTGCGCGCCTTCGCCGGTGACTCGACGATCACCAGGCGACGGGTGCTCGAACCGCCGTCACCGCCGTCCTTCTTCGCCCGTGTCGACCCTGCCACGCTTATACCGCTCTCTCGTCCCTGTAGTACGTCCCGGTTCGCAAGTGTGCA
>NZ_MUMH01000029.1 GCF_002155965.1 Allokutzneria sp. NRRL B-24872 | reverse complement strand
GGCGGGGCGGGACCAGCCACACGGCCAACGCCCACAGGCCGAGCCCGAGCCCTGCCCCCAACGCGAGTGCGGTCGCCACGGCCATCACCCCTGTTGCTCGGTGGGTTCCGCGGTGAGGAACCGGGCGGGTTCGTCTAGACGCGCGATGCGCGCCAACCACGCGAACCCGACGACGAACAAGGCGCCGATGCCGAGCAGGACGAGCTGCCCCGCCGCGGTGTCGTACGCGTCCAGGTAGTCGCGGTTGAGCAGCACGATCGCGACCGCGAAGGCGAGGGTGGTGCCGACGATGACCCGGATCGAGGTTCGGGCACGGGCGCGGCCTGCGCTCACGCGCATCCGCATCGCGGCGTGTTCGCGGGCGGCCTGCGCGAGCGAGCCGAGGACGTCGCCGAGGTGGCGGGCCGGCCGGTCGGCGGCCAGCACGAGCGCGGCGATGACGAGGTCCCCGACCGGGTCGCCCAGCTCGTCGGCGAGGCGACGCAGCGCCGGCGCCAGGCGCTCGCCGGCAGCGATCCGTGTAGCCAGGACGGTGAGGTCGTCGCGGATGGCCGCGGGCGCCAGGTGTGTGGTGGCGAGGACGGCCTGCTCCAGGCCGGCGGCGGCCGAGAGGGTGTCGCGCAGCATCTCCGTCCAGGTCGCGATCGCCTCCACCCGGGCGATCCGCCGGGCATGCTCACGGTCGGGGCCGAGCATCCTGGGCAGCGTCCAGCAGGCGAGGCCGGCCAGCGCCGCGCCGACGATCCACCCGGTGACCGCGCCGGTCACCACGCCGACCGCGACCGCCACGACGACGCGCCGAGCCCCGTGCCTTGTCGAACGGCGGGAGCGCGGTCGCGGCACACGGCCAGGTGTGCCGTACCAGCCGATACCAGCCAGCAGCAGGCCGACGCCGACGCCCGCTCCGAGCACGGCGGCGATGACGCTGCCGGTCGGGGCGGTCATCGCGGCCACCACCCCTCGGGCCGCTCCAGCACCGCCGGATCGAACCCGACGTCGACGAGGTCGGCCAACGTGGAGGCGCTCAACGCCCCGGCGACGGGACGAGCGCGACGGTCGTCCGGGCCGGGCCGGTAGACCTCGTTGGAGATCACCTGCGGCCCTTCCGCTCCCACGACTTCGCGGATCGAGGACAGCACGCGGTCGCCGTCGCGGGTGCGAGCCAGGTGCACGACGAAGTGCACCGCGCTGGCGACGAGCAGGTTCGTGGCCTCCAGCGGGAGCCGTTCGACGCTCTGGGCGGCGTAGGAGGCCAGCCTCGTGAACGCGATCGCGGAGCTGGAGGCGTGGAGGGTGGCCATCGAGCCGTCGTTGCCCTGGCTCATGGCGTTGCACATCGGGATAACTTCCGAGCCGCGGATCTCGCCGACGATGACCCTGTCCGGGCTCAACCGCAGCCCCAAACGCACCAGCTCGGCTTGAGAGATCTCGCCCGAGCCCTCAACGTTGGGATCACGGGACTGCAAGGCGGTGACGTCGGCGTGGAGGTCGGGATCGCGGTCCAGCGCGAGCTCGAAGGCATCCTCGACGGTCACCAAACGCTCCATCGGGTCCATCTCGGCGGCCAGCGCCCGCAGCAGGGTGGTCTTGCCCGCGCCGGTGCCACCGGTGATCAACAGGTTCTTCCTCGCGCGCACGAGCGCGCGCAAGAACTCCGTCAGGCCCGCGTCGAGCGTGCCGCGCTCACGCAGTTGGGGCAGGGTGACGGTGAGGTAGCCGTGGCGGCGGATCGACAGCGCGGTCACCCCGCCCGCGGTCACCCCCATCACCGCGCACAGCCGCGCCCCATCGGGCAACTGCACATTCACCGTCGGCGAGCCGTAGTCGAAACGCCGCTCCTGGCTGGAAGCGCGCGCGGCGAGCATCCGCACCAGCTCGGTCAACTCCTCGTTCGACGCCGCGATCGGCGCGACCTGCGCGCGGCGGCCGTCACGGTACTGAACGAACACCCGATCCCACCTGTTGGCGTTGATCGTCTCGATCGAGGGGTCATCCAGCAGCGGCTGCAAACCGCCCAATCCCAGGAGTTCGTCGAGTACCTGGTCGAGCACCCGCTGCTCGTCATCGCGCTCGACTAGCGTACGGCTGTCCATCAGCTCAGCCTCGGTGTGCGCGGTGACGACCTCGGCGAGGATCTCCCGCGCGATCTCCCGACGTACTCCCGCAGAGACGGGAACGCCGGAACTGCGCTGATACTCCTCCATCCGAGCGGGCAACGCTGCCCGCAAGTCCGCGCGCAGGCGGCTACGCAGCCGTGCCACGCCCGTGGTGTCCGGCAACGGAGTGCCGTCGTGCGGATCGGTCATGACGCTCGCCCTCCTCGGGACGGGATCTCCTCGTGCACCAGGTGGGGTGCGGGCCGCAGCCCGTTGACCGAGATCGCGGCGGCGGGCACGCCCGGGACGACATGCAGCCCAGGAACTGGCCGCTGCTCGGCTCTCCGCGGGATCGGGATCTCCTGCCGGGCAAGCAACGCCGAGGCGACTCTGCGGGCAGCGCCGCCCACCGCCGAGCGCTCCAGCACGCGCGCACCCGGCCGCAGCGCGGTGCGCCCACACAGCAGTGCCGCGCCGCGCGGATCGTCCGGCACGCGCCCCAGCGGCGCGACGCCGAGTTCGCGGGCGACCTCGGCGGGCGAAAAGCCGGGTCCGGCCAGCAGCAGTACGGGATGTGGCGTCCAGGCGCCGAGCACCGGCAGCCGGTAGACGAGGTGTGCGAGATCGGGCGCGTGCGCACGGGAGATAAGGATCAGGGCGTCCGCGCCGCGCGCGATCGCCGCCGCCGGAGAACCCGCGTCGATCCGACCGCAGTCGACGATCACCACCGTCTCCGAGGCGCTCGCGACCGCGCGCACAAGCCTGATCCCGGCGCCGGGCTCGGACGTCAAAGCCGACAGCGTGCTGCGGGCGCGGTCAGCGTCCGCCGGAGCGGCCACCACCGGTACCCCGAACGGCACCACCTGGGCGTGCTGCCACAGCAGCATCGGGTCGTCGGCGTGCCGCGCGGCGGCGGCCAGGCTCACCAGGCCCGGCGTCGCCGCCATCCCCATCCGAACACCGACATCGCCGCCGGAGTGGTCCGCTTCGATCAGCAGCGTCCTGGCCGGCGCTGGCCAGCACGCGGCCAAGGCGAGCGAGAACGTGGTCGCCCCGGGGGAGCCTTTCACCGACGTCACCGCGACCAGCATCACCGCTCACCGCCCGCGAGCAGCACGATCGCCACCTGCCCGGCGGGCACGGCGGCGACCTGCCGGGCGGCGGCCCTGCCCAACTGCACCGAGACCACCGTGCCCTGCTCCTGCGGCGACGAGGTCACGCTGACCACCACGGCTGGCCACACCGCGCTGGCCTCCGGCGTCGCGGGGCTCGTCTCCGCGACGTCGGTCCGGCCGGGCACACGCACCACCGAGACCTGCGCGCCCGCGGCCACCTCCACCGGGACCTGGCCGGCCTTGACCGCCACGGCGACGATCGCCTGCCCCGCCGGAACGACCGCTGGCCGCACCGACTCCGCCGTGAGCAGCGCACCGGCAGGCAGGCTCGCCGACACCGACTTGCCCACCACGCTGGAGGCATCCCGAGCATCCACAAAGGACACTCCCGGATCAACGGACATCGATACCTGACGCAGATCCTGCGGCGTCACCACCTGGCCGACCGACACCGGTCGAGCCCACGCCAGCACCAGCCGGCGGGTGTCGGCGGTCAGCGACACCACCAGGAAGCCCGTGGCGCAGCCGAGCACGAGCAGCACCCCGAGCACCAGGTGCGGGACGCTGCGCCGTCGAAGCCCGGTGGCGGGCTTGATTCCGCTCGCCGCCCAGGTGCCGTCGCTGGCCGTGATGTTCGTATTCACGCTGCCTCCAGGCATGGGGGTACTACGCCGCGTCGCCGGTCATGCGGTGAGCGGATGAGGATCGTGCGGAGTGTGTTGGGAGAGAAGGGAAAAACTAGCCGCTGGTGTTCAAGGCGTGCGATTCCGCGACGCGGAAACTCGTGTTCGCCGTGGTCGTCAGATCAGGGAAGGTCCCGGCCTGCCCGGCGCCGGACCAGGTGACCGTCCACCGCACAGTCGCGGTCACGGCGAACGCCTTACTCGGTTGGTTCGCCGAGGCGGTGCGGTAGATGTGGCCGCAGTCCGGTGAGGCCGCCTTCGGGTCGCTGCCCGCGCGAAACGGTGTGCCGCCGCCGGTGCAGGTGATCGTGGTGCCATCCCCCATCGCCCACGACACCGACATCGGCTTCGCCACCGCGGTCACCGCCACCCCCGGCACTTCCGCAGTCGCTGACACGGAGCCCCAGCCGCTGGACAACCACAGCCAACTCGGCAGGTGCACCAGGTGCTGCCCAGCGGGGCTTGCCGCGATGGTCGGCGTCGGGAGCCGCAGCTGCTGCCGCGCCTGAGCCGCAACCTCCGCAGGCGACGGACGACGGACCGCATCCGGTTGCGCGCCGTCAGGAATCCACACCGGCGGCCTGTAGAACGCGTCGGCGAACCCGTTTCCCGTACACCGCCACACGTACCACGCGCCGCGCTGTCCCGACGGTGGCTGCGGTGCCGCTACGTGGCTGTGCGCCAGGACAGCCGCGCGCACCACGGCAACGGTGGAATCCTCGGTCGCCGGGCGGGTGAAGCCGATCGTCGTCGCGCCGGCGGCCGGCGGCTGGTAGGTGCTCTTCGTGTACGAGCACTGCGGCAGGTTCAGCCTCCCGGCGACCGAGTCGCCCCTACCGCTCGCATCACGGCGAGGCGCACTGCCCTTCGGCTGCGGCGAACCGCCGCGTGGGGAAGTGCCCTTCGTGCCTCCTCCGCTCTTGCCAGCGCCGAGGTCGCACGCAGCGGTAGGGCTCTGGACACAGTCGACGCTGCCGTAGATATGGGCCCACGCGGGAAGTGCCGTCGCGAGCAGCGCCGTCACGGTGACGCCGCCAACGAGGAGCTTCCTGTTTCCTGTCAACATGATCCGACCTCCTGGACGCCAAAGTCCGTGACGCGCCATGCTCCGTCGGGTTGCTGCTGCACCGTGGCGTTGATCAAATGGTGGCCCCCCGGGCTGTCACCGGCGGGCTGGCCGTCGGAGCGGAGCTTCGTCGTGTTGGTGGAGTCGCTGCAATCGCGCACGATCACCGTGGTCGGGTTCGATTGAGTGTCCACTGAGGACACTTCGGCGTTGTGTGTCGGAGCGCCCTTGCTGATCAGCCCGTTGTAGTGATCCGCGTACAGGCCACGGGAAAGCGTGGACAGCGCCGTGCCCGTCGCGTGCCGGCCCAGCGTCGGCGACTGCCAGTCCGCCGTCGCCGCCGCGGCGACGAAGTCCCTCCACATCCCCAGATACGCGGCGACGCTGGCGGCCTTCGCGGCATCCTCCGGGGAGGACCGGGTCGTGGGAGCGGCGGACTGGGGTGGCGCGGTCGGCGCTCGACTGGGCGCCGAGGGACTTGGCGTGCCGGAGTTGCACGCGGCGAGGGCCAGCAGTGCGACTGCCACGGCGCCCGCCGTCGACCACCTGCGCGCCGTTCTGTGCGATTCCGTGATCACCATTCACCCCTGGGCCATCAAGACGTTCTCTCCGATAAAGGACAGGATCTAGGTCTACACCGTCACCCCGTACTGACCGCAAAGTGCGTATGCGCTAACTCCGGGGTCAGAATGGGGTTATCGCCTCGAATTTCATTCGTTCGGCTTATGGGCATCTGCGTGCTCGGGTTGTGTCGAGCAATACTGGCGGCGAGGGCGAGGTGGTTTCCCATGTCGGTGTTCATCGCAGCGTGGGCGGGTGCCGGCCTCGCCGTCGGAGCGGCCGTATCGGTGCTGTACCGGCGGGTGCTCGACGTCGGCTCAATCGGATCAACGACACGGTGCTTCGCGGTCCTGGTGACAGGCGCCGCCTTCGGTTCCCTGGCGGGCCGCTACGGCACCCAGATCGAGCTGCTGCCCTACAGCGGCCTCGCCGCGCTCGGCGTCGTCCTCGCCGTCGTCGACCTCATCGAGCAGCGCTTGCCCCAGCAGCTCACCTACAGCTGCGGCATCCTCGTCGGCGGGCTGCTGGCGAGCGTCGCGGCGATGCACTCCCGCGAGTCCGAGCTGCTCCGCGCGCTGATTGGGATGGCGTTGCTGGCGGGCTTCTACCTCGTCCTCGCGCTCATCTCGGCAGGAGGCATCGGGGCTGGCGATGTGAAGTTCGGCGGCGTGCTCAGTCTAGCGACAGCGTGGCAGGGCTGGTCGACGCTGTTCGTCAGCACGCTGCTCGGGTTGGTCCTGGCCGCACTCGCGTCGCTGCTGCCGCCGCTGCGCCAGCATTGGCGGCGACACGACGGCGTCGCAGTTCCCTTCGGGCCGTTTCAGCTCGCCGGGGCGCTGCTGGCTTTGCACGTCACTGGCAGCTGATCCACGTCACCTCGGGGTTCCCCTGGGACCGTGCCAGGTTTGGTGGTGCACGGTTCTCTCGGAATGGTCGACGGCCCCGGCGCTTACCCGAGGGGGGAGGGGTAAGACCGGGGCCGCCTGGCACGTGTCAGGGGGGAGGACACGCGGTGCAGCAAACATAAACACCGCCGCCCAGGAAAACCTACACAACAGGACCGGGGTCACCCATTCGGGCAAGAATCCCCTTTCTGACTTCTTGGTTAGCACATCTTGACGTTGACATCAGTGGCGTGTGGCGCGATAGGAAGTAAACACGTTGACGAACACCGTCGACGCTCTTCACTTCCCGGAACTCGACCGTGCCAATGGAGGCCGCTGTGAAATCAACAACGAGCGCACAACGTGACGAATCCTGGTCGCTCGACCCGATGCGAGAACGAAAGCCGCAGAGTCGAGCCGCGATGATGCGCATGGCCGCCATGCTCGTCGTCGTTACCGGCGCGCTTTCCGTTCCTATTGCGACCTCGGCTACCGCCAACGCGGCGTCGGCCCCCGGATACCGCCTCGTTCACGAACACCGCCAGGGCGGTGCGCTTCTCAAGGTATGGCGCGGCGCTAATGGCGCAACCCACGCCGACCTCATCGCGGCCAAAGACGATACGTGGATCTACCTGCACGACTGCAACAGTGGGCGCGTGTTGGCCCGAGAGGTCCAGTGGTACGGCATCGGTCGCAAGGACATCCGCGTGGGACCGGTCACGGGCGCCGCGAAGGTGCGCATCACCGGTCCCGAAGGCAATTACGAACCGCGAGTGTGCTTCCTGTAGCCGATTTTGCCGCGTGCTTATCGCTCAACGATCCCAGGGGCCCCGAATGCGCCTTCAGTAGCCAAGAGAGGGCTCCAGGGGAAGATTGAAGGAATCTCGAAATGGTCAGATCCACGACTGGGTCAACAAGGCTACGAAGAGGGCTGGCTAGAGGCATCGCAGCTTTGTTCATGGTCGCCGCTACCTTGCTTGCCGACGGCGGTCTCGCGACGTCCTCACCTGTTGAGGCAAGGGCGAGTCGGCCATGTGGATTCTCGGTAGACAATCATATTGGCTTCTATCGAAATTGTACAGATTATCCGGTTCGACTCAAGCTGGAATATTACGGGGAAGAGTACACCTATAAGTGTGTCGACGGCTGGCAGACGCGCAAGCTCGGTTTTGTCGGCGTTGACTGGGGAATGCTTTACGACTTGTGGGTTCTTGGTCGCTGTTGGGGTTGAAGTGCCTCGTTCGCTTGATTCAATGGCGTGCTGTGGGCGGCCTCTCTCCGGAGAGGCCGCCTCGTCGAAATTCTCACGTCACCAACGTCGGCCCATGTGGCACTGTTCTTCCAGGCGTTGAAGAACCGCAGCATCGTCGCCGGCCGTGCAATCGTGCTTTTCCAGTGCGGCGTCGGCCGCTTCGTGGCTTGCGAAGTGGCCCGCCCATCCGCAGTAACAAATGGCTCGAACAGCGGAGTTTGCCGCCGGCTGCGTGTCAGCGTCGCTCGCTGTCCAGTGCGTAGTGAACTCCGACATAGCCGACCTACTTCCTTTGGTGTCAGCACCGAGTCGAGCCCTCTTAGCTGGCCGCGACAACGGGGAACTTCTATGAACATCCGAAGGCAAGGAATGTTGGCGATGATCGGGCTCGTAGTGCTGGCCGGATGCACCTCCCCAGATCAGCACCCTGCCTCCTCGTCAGCCCGTCCACCGGAGACAACGATCACGAGAGAGCTGGCACCACTGCGACCAGGCCCGGCGCTGCCGACATCTCTGTCGGCAGCTACAGAAGACGCCGTGCACGACGCGCTCGCCAGCTACACGTTGCTGTGGCAGGACTACGCGATGGCGGCGGCGACCTCCGACCACGGCACCTCGACCCTGTCCCGCCACGCCAGCGACCAAGCACTGCGTGAGATCCAGGGCTGGCTCTACCGCGACCGGATCGGCGGGTTCATCACCCTCGGACGACCCGCTCCCACACCGCGTGTCCTCGCCGTCCGCGTACCCGAGATGCCGGTCGAGGTGTTGCTTGTCGACTGCTTCGACGCCGCGCTGTGGCCGAAGTACCGGATGGCGGGTGGACGCTCCGACAAGCCCTCGGCAGGCCGTCAGCATGTGGACGCGGTGGTCAGGCTCGACCGCGGCAAGTGGCTCGTGACCGGCCTGACCCTCGCATCCTCTGGCACCTGCTAGGCCCGTCGTGCCCAGTCACCGATCGGTCCGAGCGCGGCGATCAAGGACTTCCCCTCGTCGGTGAGCTGGTACGTCACCACTCGCGAAAATGCCCCCGGCCGCTCGACCCTCGCGACCAAGCCGTTGATCTCCATGCGCTCCAGTGTCCGGACGAGCACCGCGTCGTGCAGCACGCGTCCGCCCCTCCGCTTCTCGTTGTCGCGCATAGTGGTTGCGAGTTCGGTGAAGCGGTGTGGCCGGCCATCCGCCAAGGCCGCCAGCACCGCTGGAACCCACTCTCCCCGTAGTTTGTGAGCCGCGTCGGTCACGCCACTCCAGAAATCTCCTGCCATTGCTCATCCCTCCCCGTTGAGCTCAAGTTTTCGTGGGTCAGATCCCGCATCTGGTCCACGAACTTGGTGCTCTGTCCGCCGTGTGCAGAGGTAACGCGCTCTGCGACGGCGCCCCGAAATCCGAACGTGCTCGTTCCTTCCCGTGAACTCGATGCCCCGTGCAGATCCCGCATCTGACACGGAGCGCGGCACAGAGCGCTCGTCGCCGGTGCTCGCTGGGCACCGACATTTGCTTGTACTCAGTTGAAGGTCGAGAGCGATCCGTCGCCGTTTGAGTCTATTTATGCAGGGTAAGCCGCTGTGGGGCTTGGCGCAGTCCTTGGATGGGAATGAACCTGATTGGGGCATAGGCATCAACTGAGTACAAGCGGACGATCGAAGGTGGTACGGGCGGGGGTGTGATCATCAGCGCGAGATCGTTCAGAGAGCTGCTCGACGAGGTGTGCGAGGAGCGGCGCACGGCTGCGGGACGGAGCTTCTCCAACGTCGCGCTCGCGGAGCGGACCGGCTTCACGCACAGCTACATCGCCGCGCTGCGCCGAGGACGGACCAAGCCCTCCTACATCACCGTCATCGCGCTCGCGGAGGCCCTGGACGTCCACCCGAGATTCTTCGTCGGCGGGCCGCGTGAGCGTGTCCCCGCCGCGAGTCTGCCTCGGAGGCCGTTCGCGGAGAAGCTCAACGTGTTGTTCGCGCTCGTGCATCCGCCTGGACGGCCGGAGATGACCACGGACGCCATTGTTACGCGCGTCCGCGACCGGGGGCGGGAGCTCGACGATCCACTGTGGACGATCTCACCGAGCACGGTCGTCGACCTCCGCAGCGGCAAGACGACGAACCCGCCCATGAGGCACGTCGTCGCGCTGGCAGAGGCATTCGGCACGGAGCCCCGCTACTTCTTCGACGATGCCTTCGCCGCCGAACTCGAAGAGCAGCTGGCACGGCACCACACGCTAAACCAGCTCGGCGTCAACGCACTCATCCTCCGTGCTGCCGACCAGCCGCGCGAGATTCGCGATGACATCTTGAAGGCGCTGGTGAGTGCTCTGCGTCCTAGCTCGCAGGTCGAGATCGCCGTGCAGGCGGCTTTAGATCAACGTCCATCGAGCGCCGACCACGGTCAGGACGCGCTCGACGAGTGTGGCAAAGCCAGCGACGAGGACACGGCAGAGGAGACGAGATGAAGCGGCGGGAGGTGCGCGCACTCCGAGCCCGGCTCCTGGACGAGCTTCAGCACCTCGACCGAACCGCGCCCCCCGACGCGATGTGCGCGCACCTGTGCGACATCGTCTCGGCCTGGCTCGGCCGACGAATTCTGCTCCGCTTCGACGATCTCGGCCCACGCGGGCTCACCGGCTTGTGGGCCGTCACCAACGAAGGCACCTACCTCGTCATCGTGACGACCGTGGCGAGCTGGACCCAGCGCGTCCACATCCTGCTGCACGAGCTTTCGCACATGCTCTGCGATCATCAACCCCCTGAGGCGGAAAGCGACCTCGCCCAGGAGTTGTTCTACCCCGACATCTCGCCGAGCATGCTCCAACTCCTCGCGGGCCGATCACCCTCGCCTCACCGCGACGAGCTCGAAGCCGAGCATCTGGCGGGCGTGCTGCTCAGAACCGTTCTCGACTGGGCTCGCGAACCGGCGGCGCCGGAATCGCCCGCAGGTAGGGCGGACGCCGCCACACGCGTCTGGTTCTCCATGGGCGGACCGTCGTCACGGCAGGCGGAGTAGCCATGCCGATCTGGGCGATTTTCGCGTGTGCCACCGTCGCTTTGGTTCTCTACAAGGTGTCGGTGTGGCGCTCCGCGCCCGCCGAGGTCCGCCCGTCCATCATCCCAGTCTGCACCGGCGGCATGGCCGTCGCCGCCGCGTCCATCCTCGTACCGCCCTCGGTCGGCGCCGCGGTCAACAACGCGCTCGGCATCCCGAGTTTCGCGGCGCTGCTGATGCACGTGCTCACGCTGATGTGGGCAGGCTCGGCACACGCCATGCTCGTGTACTGGCGCCACGACCGAGCACGAGCCTGGCGCACCACCCGCTGGGCCATGGCGTTCTACGCCACCGTAGTCGCCGCCGAGACGATCCTGTTTTTCCTTGGGGCTCCTGAGGAAAACCACGACGACTTCACCGTCACCTACGCCAGCGCGCCGTGGCTGAGCGCGATGCTCGCCATCCACTACCTCGCGTACTCGGTCACCATGGGCGGCGTGGTGCTCCAGTGCTGGCGCTGGTCCCTCGACGACGGAACCCTCGACCGGCCGTGGCTTCGGCGAGGACTGCGCACGACCTCGTTCGGACTGGCCTTCTCCTGCACGGGCAGCATCCTCATCCTCGTCGCGCTCATCGGCCGCTGGAGCGGCGCCTCGTGGAGCACGCCCGCGATCCTCGTCGGCCAGGAGTGCTCCACGGTGGCCCTGCCGCTTGTCATCGTCGGCATGACGATCTCCGCGTGGGGGCCACGCATCTCCCTTGCACTCCAAGGGATTCAGCGCGCCTACGACGACACGCGCGACTACCGACGGCTGAAGCCGTTGTGGACGACGCTGAACAGCGCCGGGCTACCCCGTATCCACCGAAGCCGTGGGCTTGCCGACTGGGCGCCAGGCTCGCGCCTGCTGTGGAGGATCGTGGAGATCAACGACTGGCACCACCGCCTCCGCCCCCACGCCATCGACCGCGAGCACGCCGACCACGAGGCCGCGATGATTCTGGACGCGATCGACGCCTACGAGCGGGGAGAAGTGCCCCGCATCCCCGAGGCTGCCGACGACGCCCGAGTTTCCGGACGGACCGCGCACGTCATCGTCGACGAGCGCTCCTGGCTCCTCCTCGTCTCTCAAGCACTGCACGATCGCACCAGAACGTCGTCGCGCCGACCTGAGAAGTTCCTGCACACCAACGCTTCTACCGATGTTCACGGAGGATTGACTTCATGACGATGCGCCACGCACTGGTGCTCGGCGGCGGCTTCGCCGGGACGCTGGCTGCGATCGTGCTCGCACACCACGCCGACACTGTCATGGTCGTCGATCGCGACCGCCTCGACGACGCCGAGGCGCCCCGCAGGGGCATCCCGCACGGTCGCCACACCCACGTCCTCGTCTCCGGCGGTGCCCGAGCCCTCGATAAACTCCTCCCCGGCATCACCGATCACCTGTTTTCTCTTGGCGCACAACGAATCGGTCTCCCCGGCCGCTACATGGCCACCGCAGCGGGTGGCGGTTGGTTCCCTCGTCACGAGGGCCGGCAGTTCATCATCGGGTGCAGTCGAGCGCTGCTGGAAGCCACTGTCCGCGAGCGCCTGCTCGACCACAACAACATCACCTTCGTCAGCTCCGCTGACGTTGTCGGCCTCACCGGTGATCCCGCGCGCGTCACCGGCGCGCGCATCCGCGACCGCGCAACGCGGACTGAGCGAACCATCGAGGCGGACCTCGTCATCGACAGCACCGGGCGGAGTTCCCGCGCGCCGCAGTGGCTCGTCGAACTCGGCCTGCCCGAGGTGGAGGAGGACGTGGTCGACCCGCAGATCTTCTACGTCACCCGGCGCTACCGCGCCCCCGACGGCGCGCACAACCTGCCCGCGATCAACATCATGGCCGACCCCACGCGCACCGACCGCGTCCGCGGCTCAGGACTTCTGCTCCCCATCGAGAACGGCACCTGGAGCGTCACCCTCTCCGGCACCGTCGGCGGACACCCACCGGTTGAGGAAGCCGGCTTCCACGACTTCGCAGCAGGGCTCCCGTATCCGACGATCGCCGAACTCCTCGACCTGGCCGAGCCGCTCGGTTCTCCTTTCGGGTTCAAAGCCGACGCGAACCGGCGCAAGCACTTCGACAAGCTCGTTCCGCCCGGCTTCCTCGTCCTGGGCGACGCCGCGGCCACCTTCAACCCCGTCTACGGCCACGGCCTGACCGTCGCCGCCCGTGGCGCGGTCGCCCTGCGCGACGGGCTCGCGCGCGCAAGAGCCGAGGCGTCCCAGGACATCCAGCGCGCGATCGCCCGCGCGTCGCAGGACGCGTGGATGATGGCCACCAGCCAGGACTTCCGATTCCCGCAAACCCTCGGCCCAAGGCCAGAATCCCGCGACGGGCTCGCACAGCGCTTTCAGGAGCGGCTCGGTCGTTCGGCAATGAGCCGCCCCGCCATCGCCGACGCCCAAATGGCCATCTTCACCCTGTCCACATCACCAGCAGAGGCCCTCATGCGCCCGAGCGTTC
This sequence comes from Allokutzneria sp. NRRL B-24872, assembly GCF_002155965.1. Classification (GTDB taxonomy): domain Bacteria; phylum Actinomycetota; class Actinomycetes; order Mycobacteriales; family Pseudonocardiaceae; genus Allokutzneria. The sequence continues at coordinate 92,572 of NZ_MUMH01000029.1, read as the reverse complement.
TCCTCAGCGCCCTTCGAGGCCCAGACCCTGCGGTGAAGCCGCTCTCCGAACCACCATTCACCCCGGATGAGCGAGAAGTCCTCGCGCAGTGCCGATGAACCACCCGCATTGAGCACCAACTGAGAGCCCAGCGAATACGTTCGGGTAGACATAGGTCCCGGTCGTCGAAGGGAGTGCTGTGGTCTCGGGCGAGCGGGTCACAGGATGTGCGCGGGCTGCCAGGTGATCACCGTCGGCTGAGCACCGGTGCGAAGGTACTCGGCGATCGCGGCGTGAGCGAGGTCGCGGGGCAGGACAGCGTTGGTGGGAAAGAACTCCTGCGCCTCGGCGTCGTAGATGATCTCGGGTGCGTCCGGGAGCGGTGGTGCGCTCAGCGACTGCGCCACAACCTCTCGGGGCGTTCTGGCGCAGTAGTGCAGCGCGGCGTGGTGGCCGTCGCGGGTGGTGCCGACACCCAGTTGGTGTCCGGGGTAATGCCCGCCGTGTCCGTCCTCGTCGGGGCTGGAGCAGCGTTGGTCGGAGAGGTAGAACAGGCTGCGGTTCGGCCAATGTCGCCCGCTGAGTGCCAACTCGATCAACGTGGTGATGGCGGCGGGCGCGGTGGCGTAGCGGAAGCGCTGGGACAGGAGCGCGCTGACGATCACTGGTTGGCCTTTCCGTGGAAGACGCGGGGGCTGGCGGCCTCGGTCGTCCACACCAGCAGGGTGCAGCCGCGAGGGAGGATAGCGGGGATGGCCTGCCTGCATCCGTAGATCCCGTCGCAGACCTCGCTGGTGTTAAGGACGAGGGTGGCGAAGGTGATTCCCTTGTGCCGCATCAGGGTCGCGGTCTTGGTTTCGACGTGAGCAGCAGCGGCTACCGGCAGGCCCGCGATTGGTCGCGGAAACTGCCCGGAGTTCGCGAGCTGCGTCCTGGCCGCGGCGATGAGTTCGCGGTCACCGGGGCCGCTGACGAGGGTGAGGTCGCTGCCGTCGCTGAAGCAGACCCGGCCGGTCTGCGGCTCGGTGCCGGTGGGGCGTAGGGGAAGCGTGTCCTGCTCCCACCGAGCCCACGCCGGGTCGAGGGTGCGTGCCAACGTCGGCGGCGGCACGAGCTCGGACCGAGGCACCCACACCGTCTCCGGCGGTGGCGCGGGGCGACGCGTGCTCGCCACGGGGCCCGCTGTCTCGACGAGGCCGTAGACGTCGATGATGTAGTCGGTGATCTTCTCCGTGGCCATCGTGAACTGATCGGCGGCGTCGGTGAAGCCGTGCATCGTGGCGTCGAGGAGCCCGAGTGCGTCGCTGAGGCCGACGTTGGTGGTGCTGCGGCTGAGCTGCCCGAGCGGCTGCCACACCTGTTCACGGATGGCCTCCGCGAACGCGTGCAGTTCGGCGGGGGCGAGGTCGTCGCGGGCATGCCGAAGCCGTGCGATGACCTCGGCGAGAGGAGAGGGCATGCCGGTCACATCCTCGCCGCGACGTCGCGCAGCAGCTGGGCGACGCGGCGCAGACCGGCCACGGCTTGGTCCAGAGCGGCGACGCCGACGGCGATGTGGGCGCGTGCGGTGTAGGCGGCGTCGTGGGTCGAGCCCACCCACACGTGGGCCACCGTCACTTCCGTCTGGTGCCGGGCACGATGGAGTGCTGCGGCCTCGCCGGCTCGGAGGTCCAGGCGTTGGGCGAGCAAACGCAGCGTCTCGGAGACATCCCGCACCGAGGAGTGGTACTCGCTCACCGCACGCACCTCGCCTCTTCGGAAGGCGATCCCAGCTGCGATGCTTTGGGGGACAACGGAAGTGAGCTAGGAGGAGCTTCCGTGCCCTGCGCGGCCTGGGGCTGCGGAGCCTGCTTGTTGTTGATGAGCAAGACGAACTCCTCGCGTTGAGCTGAGGGGCCGAAACGAACGGAGTGCCCAGCGCGCAGCACGGAGTGCAGGTGCAGCCCGTCGCGCAGAAGGAACTCGGCGGCGTAGTGGCGCTCCGGCAGCGCGTACTGCTGCACCGACGAGTCCGAGGCGCGGGTGCACCGCGCGCGGAGGCGGGGAGCGAGATCGGCCGCAGCGTCGTGGATGCTGGCCCGCGTGGCGAGGGTGAGGTTGATGGTCAGCACTGAGCCCCATTCGCAGACCGGGGGCAGGGCAGCGGGGGCAGGCCAGGCAGGTCCGCCTCGCGCACCGCGTGGATCTCGCGGCCGAGTTCGACCACGATGCGCACCGCTTCGGCGTAGGAGGGCTCGCCCAGCGCTTCGAGGCGGGCGCGGGTGGAGTCGGTGAGCACAAGGCTGGTCGACACCGGCGTCGGCGTCGTGAGATCCAGCGGTGCCGAGACGCCCTCCACCGCGATCGGGCACGGCGCGGTCATCGCCGCCTCCCTGGACCCGGGAGCTCCGCGAACACGCTGAAGGTGGCTGCGACCGCTTGTAGCCCACCGAGTTCCTCTGTGGACGGGATGGGCCTTTGGTGGACTGTCCTCTGAAGAGTGTCGGCGTTCGACGTGGTGGTGCGCGCGGGGGCGAGGGTGCTGCGCTGCCCTGCGGGCACGGTGAGATAGCCGGAGAACGCTGCGGCCAAGACCAGCAGTCCGGTGACGCGGCGACGACGCGCGCGTTCAGGGAGGGCGATGTCCTTGTCGTGGTGGGGCATGGGGTCTCCGTGAGGTGGGGAGTCGACGTGATTGGTCTCGGCTCGGTGATGTCGTGTGCGCGTGCCGAACGCGGGAAGGGCGGCGAATGCTTGGTGCCGCACGCAGCGGCGCCGAGCGGTCAGGTCGACAGCGGAGTCGTGGGCGAGCGGGCCTTGTGGTTCCGGGGTGGCGGCCATGCGTCACCGACCTGTTCAGCGGGCAGGCGGCGCGGGCCGCGCAAGCCCGTCGTTGACTTTGGCCAACACGGTCGCGAAGAACGGCTTCGCGGTGAACGCGGGGTCGTGCCGCGAGCCTTTCCAGGCCGTGTGCAGCTCCTGCATCGCCGTCTCGGTTCGCAGCACGCCCGCACCGGCCTTTTCTTGTGCGCTCGCTGCGGAGGTCAGTAGTCCGAGCCGGTTCCTGCCTCCGAACCGCGGTCCACCACGCATCCGCGGTGCCACAGCTCGTAGACACGTTGCAGCTCGACGATCAGCCGACGGACCTCCTCCGGTGTCGCATCGAAGGAGATGCTGGGCACCAGTACGTGCAGTTCGTGATTGTCGATAAAGTGCAGTCCCATGCGACTTCTTCCTATGTGAAAGCGGAAAGCTCGATTGGTGTGCGGCGCACGGTGGTTATGTCATCGCGCTGGAGGTGGCCCAGATGACGCCGCTTCGCGCGTGAGCGGTGCAGTAGCGGCGGACATTCGAACCCCGAGACCGTGTCCGCGTTCCGAGATGTAAAAACAGGTGCTGGTGCTTCGTGGCGAGTGCCCGATAATCGGGCCGGTATCCATTCGCCTGAATCCCGATCTTCCCGATCACTTCCAGGGTCGTCGTGTCGTCCGTGAGCACGGCCTGTGCCTGGCGAGGGTCGATCACCTGGGGCTTCCAGGTGAAGTCGCGAAGTTCCAGGAGGTCGGCCAGCTGACGGAATCCGGCCTCGCCTTCCGGGCGGAACGGGCTCATCAGCCAGTGGACCGCGGTCCTGGTTTTCCATGATTCGTTCTGGCCGTGCTGTGTCACGAGCCGACACGCACTCGTATACGCGTCGAGAATGATCTCCTTCTCCAGGGAGTCAAGCTCGATCACATCGGGCAGGTGCAAATCCACTGCGGCTTCTCCTTGGAATGTAGAAAAGTGTGTATCGTTGGATGTGCTTAGGCGAAGTTCATCGTGTTCTCCTTTACGGTGCCGTCGTGATCTCGCACGTACAGACACAGGCAGCGGGCCATTTCCCGATCGCGGACTGGCGCAGCCGTGTCACGGTGTCCTCGCACACGTTCAGGCGCTCGGCAATCTGGTGACGCAAGTGGCCCTTGCTCACCGCTTCGGCCACGAGTTCGGCGATCCGTTGCCGGGATTCGGGCCTGTGTAGCGAGCCGGGCTCGATCCCGTTCGGCAGCCGCTTCCACACCTCCGGACAGGGAGGCGCGGGGGTGGCTGGAACGCCGTCTGGGTGCGGGCCGCACCGGCACCGGCAGGTGTGCACGCCGATCATGTGCAGAAGCGTGCGCCCCTCCGCCTCGCACAGGCCGACGCGAGCGGCGACCGTCAACAGCGTCATCTTCCGCCGGTAGTGCTCGGCGCAGGCATGAGCGAGCTGCACTGCCCGAGGATTGCTCGACTCCAGCGGCCCGATGTTCTCCAGGATTCCCGCGTTGGCTTCCCGCAGAAGGCCAGCGAGGACGCCGCGACTCACTCCGAGGCGGTGTGCGATCAGAGGAGCGCTGGACAGGCTGTCGAAGAGCGCGTTCACCTGCGCCAGCCGCCCAGCGCGATCCGGGTCTCGGTGCTTGACGTACTTGCTCATCGCCCGTCCACCCCGCACGGCGTGCCCGTGGGATACACGGGTGTGCTCGGGGAGCGGACGACCGTCGTCTCTACCGCCTGATCCCTCGCGTGGTCGGCATCCATCGATTCTCCTTATGCACCAACAAAATTGTTGGAATTACCGTGGCGTGAACGCGCTTCTGGTTTCGAGTCGGCTATCTCGGTTTGAGGAAGGTCACGGTTGCCGGAGGCGTGTCGGTTTCCCTGTGCGACTCGACGTGATCGACGTACCGACACAGCAGGAGTAGGAGGTCTTGGGCGAGGTCATCGACTCGGGGTAGCGCGTCGGTGATGACCGGCGGTAGCTCACCGGGAAACCGCTTCGCTGCCGCCATGACCGAGTGGAGTGCCATCAGTGCGTAGTCGAGCTTGTTCACGGCGTCATCGCAGAGTTCGCCGACCTGCTCGGTGATCGCCGTGTTCCCCCTTGGGGTCTGCTGCGGTTGAGGGGTGGCTGGGCGCGGCAGCATGAGGATTGTTGCGCCCGCGCTCGATGGCTCCACGCTCGGCTGATCATCGTTACTTGCCAACGTTTTCCGCCTCGACATCGTTGGCGGGTCTCGGATTCCCTTGGTGCGGAGCGGAAACCGCGTGAGGATGATCGGATGCCGTGTCGGGGCACAGCATGGTGTCGGTCGAGGGGGGCGTGGCGGCGAGGCTGGAGAGGTTGCGTACGTGGGGGGAGAGCAGCGCGAGTGCGGCGGAGGTGGCGATGATCAGCGCGCACCCGAGGAGCACCGGCCGGTGGCCGTAGGCGGTTGCCAGCGGACCAGCAACCTGCAACGCCACTGGGGTGAGCGTCAGGTGGGTGAGGTCGTCGATGCTGGCCACGCGCCCGCGCAGCTCGGCGGGGATGTGCTGGTTGAGTGCGGTGTCCCACAGGATCAGCGACAGGCTTGTTCCCAGTCCCACCAAGAACATCGCGCTCGCGCTCACGGGAACGGGAGCGCCGAGGGCGAGTGACACCATGGGAATCGGGTAGACCGCAGCGCAGCCGATCGCCCACACCAACGGCTTCACCGGGCGTATCCGGTAGCCCACGGTGCAGCCGAGGAGCGCACCCACGGACGGGGCGGCGATGATGACCGACCACGCCCACACGCCCCCGAGCCCGTCGCTGACCGCCACCGGCCCCAGAATCGTGGTGACAGCACCGAAAGTGGCGAAGCACGTGCCGATGTGCAGGGAGGTCCGCCACACCCACCTACGCTGGGCAACCAGCCGAGCACCCTCGCGCAGATCCGCCCACGGCCGACTGTCTCCGCGAACGCGGTGCGAGGGTACGCGCGCGGCGGCGATACAGAGGGCACTGACCACATAGGACAGTGCGTCTACAGCGAACGCCACGCCGGGGCCGACCAACACGACCACGGCGCTGGAACAGCTCAGACCAATGAGCATGGCGACGGCGGTGCTGGTGCGCAGCACCGCGTAAGCCGACTGGAGGTGCACGGTCGAGATCAGCTCGGGGACAGCGGCGCGGGAGGCAGGCCCGAACAGTGATGTACTGACGCTCGTTGCCGCCGCGAGCACGGCCAGCACCGGGATCGAGGTCGTCCCGGAGAGCACCGCCACGGCCAGGACCGCGTGCGTCGTCGCACCGAGCAGGTCAGCGACGACCATGATTCGGCCTCGGGGCAGACGATCGGCGAGAACACCACCGAGGGGCGCGAGAAGGAGTTGCGGCAGCGCCAGACACACCATCACCACCGCGAGATCGGCGGCTGTTCCACCGGGTAGTCCTAGGACGGTGAAGACGAGTCCGACGCGGGAAAGCCCGTCGCCGAGCGCGGAGCAGGCCCGCGCGGTGAGCAGCAGGCGAAACGGGCGCAGCCGCCACAGCGTGCGTGGCTGCGCGGAGGCTCCGTGCTGAGACGCGGGGAAGGCATCGACGACGGGAGTGGGCATGGATGCGATCACGTTTCTGTTGGTGTATCAAGACAAAGTGCGATGAGTGGGCGCCGCAGGCGATGGCGGTGTTGCGGCGGGCGAAGGAGGCTGCGGTGACCGCGCGCTTACGAGGACGTCGGCGAATCCGTTCCGGGACTGGTCCTCTTTGCTTTGCGTGCCACAGTGATCGCAGCCTTCACGTGTCGTTGCAGGAGTGCTTGTCCAGGGCTCGGGTGAGGGCTTGGAGTTTGGCCAGCAAGGAGGAGGTCAGCATCTCGGCTTCGCGGGCGAGCGTCCGCAGTTCGTCATTGTCGTGATGCCCGCTCAGGCTCGGGATGATCATCGACGATTCCACGTCAACGCGTCGCCGATCGTGTGCGGCCTCCCGCGAGCGCCAGAGGGGGATGGCGAAGCCCTCTGGACTGTGGGGGTCATACGCGTTGGACACGCGGTTCCTCGGCTCTGTGCAGGGACGGTGTCAGTGAGCGCCGACCTGGTGTTCCGGGGGTGCCGCGTCGTCGAATGGCGAGTCGCTAACGAAGTTGTCGTCGATCGCTGCCTCATCGTCCTCGTGGACATGGCCGTAGTAGAGACCCCTGTAGGTGACGTTCCACCTCGCCCACTCCGATGTCATGGCGTTCAGGAGTAGGCCGAACATCGGAGGGTCGATCATGAGGTCGACTGCCGCGCCGGTCTTCGGGTCGCTGAGCTTGATGAGGATGTCTTCTTGCTGTGCGTCAACGGACATCGTCATACCCGGTTCGAGCGCGACCACGTTGTCGATGTACAGCGTCGTTTCGAGATCGAGGATTGGAAGGGGAGTGATCCCCATCGAGTTCTCCCAAGGGGCGGCGCGAAGGTGGTGGCGGGCACGGCCGAGTCGAGAGCTCGACCGTGCCCGCCCTGTCCGTGTGCGGTCGGCGAACTAGCGGGTTCTCGGCCGTGCGGGTGCGGAGGAACCGCGTTGACGTTGCTTGGCCGTCATCTCGGTGGCGACGCGGGAAGCGGTATCCTTCAGTGCCGTTACCGCTGCGGGGTTTCCCAGATGGTCTAGGTGGCGAGCCAGCTTGATGAACTCCTCACGGACGAGGCCGGGGAGTTCCTTGAACAGGATCGACTGGTTCAGCTGTGCGACAGCGGACCCGGTGGTGGTGCGAGTGCTCGCAGGGGTTGCCACTTGCTCGTGATAGACGTGCATGGCCTTGCTCCAGTTCGTGCTCGTCGATGCGATGCCGACAGGCCAGGAGACGGCCCGCTGGTCGGCTTCTGCGGAGAGGCGGCGGTAGCCTCGTGACGGGGACGGCCGAGCTACAGACTCGGCCGTCCCCGCCTCATCGCCCGGTGCGGCTAGCTCGCCTCGGCGAGCCGGGCCACATCGGCGTCAGAGACCGCGGCGGTGTGCGGTCGGTCCAGGACAGCGCGGACGACGAAGTCCCGGTGCTGGCGCGCGGTGGCGTCGGTGAAGATGTCCGGTGCGCCTCCACCACAACGGCCGTTCGTCCGCGCGCCCCGGCTAGCCACGCCCACGACCATCCAGCGTCCGGCGACTTTCCGGAGCCCGGGGCTTCCGGAGTCGCCGTAACAGACTCCCGCGTTCTGCCCGCTCCGTGGCGCGAGGCAGAGTTCGCGATCGTCGATCGACCCGACCGAGCAGGCGGCTCGGGTGGTACGGATCAGATCGACCTGGTGCAGGATCTGCGAGCCGTCACCCTGGCCGGCCTCGTCGGTGCGGCCCCAGCCGATCGCGCGGACGGTCGCGCCGAACTCCCCGGCGGACGGGGCGATCCACGTAGGCCGAGCGCGAAGGCGCCGATCGAGCGTGAGGACGGCGATGTCGTTGACTCCGGGCGGCGCTTGATGAAAGTCCGCGATGCGGGCACCGACCACCTTGGCGAACTCGCCCTGGTGCTTGTCGGGATGCCCCGCCCGCACGTGCACCGCTTCTGGCTTCGGGTGGCCGGGCAGCATGAAGCAATGCGCGGCGGTCAGCACGTGCCGGCCGCCGGGCAACAGTGCCCCGCCACAGAAGTCGTAGTCGGGATTTCCCTTGTGCGCGAACTGCAACGACACGGCGAAGGGAAAGTCGGCGGGTGTCCCGCCGATGATCCTGCTCTCGGCCTGCTCGGTCGACGGGGTTGTCATCGCCGGTTGGGCGGCACTCACGCCGGTCATCACGACCAGCAGAGCGGCCGACGACAGCACGGCCTTCTTCGTTCTCTGTCTCACGATTCCTTCTTCTGTAGCAACGCTGTCCGGACGCTCTGCCCGGGGACCTGTTGCAGGGAAAGACGATCAGGCGGCACTGCGGCTTCGGCGCAACAGCTCTAGTCGCTCGTCGAGCAGCGCCTCCAGCTCGGGGATAGTGCGCCGTTCGAGGAGCATGTCCCAGTGCGTCCGAACCCGGACGGGCCGCGGCTTGTAATCCGGCGCGCTCACGGCCCCGCAACCGTCCCGTGGCGGCGACATCCCCACTCAACAGGCAGATCCGGAACGTCTGCCGAGAAAGACACCGCGAACACGTGCGCCTTCGGACAGCGGAAGGCCCTCGACACGGTGAGGGCGCGCTCGGCGTACGGCCGCTCATGGCTGACGTGCATGCCTTTGTCTCCAAGCACATTGCGGGTGTAGCCGTTGCGAAGCCGAGTCATCGAGCTGCCTCCCCGCAGTCGTGTCGCAGGACGTCGCGGGTGGCCCTCGCGACCTCCTTGATCACCTCGTGGACAGGCATCCGGTAGCGCTGCGCGAGAACCCGCACGGACTCCCCGGCGAGGTGTTCTCGGGTCATGCGCTCGATCACGAGAAGATCAACCCACTGGAGCAGGCCCGCCGTTTGTTCCTTGCCCGGCGGCGAGCCGGCCTCGCTCAAGTAGGCGGTCACCTCGCCCTGGACAAGACCGGTGCGACGGGTGATGTAAGCGACGTGCTCGCCCGCGCGATAAGCCCGAACCACGCGATCGGCCAAGGCATCCAGCTCGCCGATCGTCATGTAGTCGGGAAGCCTGCGCTGCGGCTGGATGAACGGATCACGTTCAGGGACAACGACCGTGTCGACGGAGAGGTCCGGATGCTCACCCCAGGAAGCGGGATCGTGATCGTGCGAACGGAGCTCGGCGACGGGTGCGACACCCCTGTGGACTTCGGTGTGCATGTGGAGTCGCACCAACATCGACAGCGGCAGACCCATGTCCTCGCACACCTCGTGCACCAGGCGTCCCCGCTCCTCCAGGTTCAGCCACACCAGATCACCGACGTGGTAGGCCACCAATGCCTGAAGCCCCCACAGCTCATCGTCACCACCGACGCCGTGGCGGTGCAGGATCTCGTCGATGCGCTCCTGAGTCCACTTCGTCGGCTCGTGCAGCAAACACGCCCTGTAGCCCGCACGCACCGCGTCGACCAGCCTCCGCTCAAGCGCCACGCGATCCTCCTCGGCGACCCCCAGAGGGGAAGGGAAGATAGGCAGCGCGAACGGATCATGATCTGGGATCTCAACGCGGGACATGTCGAGATCAACAGGTATGACCGGAACCCTCGGATAGACAGTCATGGCACCTGACCCTGTTGTGCGACAACACGAAACGGACGGAGCTGGGAAGTGATCGGGCGGCGAGTTGACCTCTAGGAGAGACTCGTCAGATCAGGCGGGCGCGGAGAGACGTTGCGGCGCAACACCTTCGCGAACAGATAGAAGCGTCTGGCGGCAGGTGCGAACATCTCCATCCGTGCCGCCGTCTGCTCAAGCTTCTCGCCTCGCTCCACGACCCCACGCCACACCAGATCCGAGACATGCACGGCCCACAACGCCATCAGACCGGCTTCCCGATCCCACTCAATCAGCTGGGCCCGCGCGAGAATGTCCTTGACCGCCTTGAAGTGCCAGCCCGTCCGGAGCGCGATCGGATGGCGACACATCCCCGCCCGGTACGCCGTGATGATCCTCCGCTCGTACCGACGGCGGTCAAGCTCAGAGATCTCCGTACGTCGCGGGAACCGCTCCAGCACATACGGATCGTGGTCGGGGATCGAGATGGTCCGGTCGAGCATGCCAAGACCCGGCACAGTTGGCTGAGGACGTCGTCGACGGTTCATAACTACCTGATTTCACTGGTATGTAAGGCTTCTGGAGAGACTGCGGACGACTCGGGGGAGGTGGAAGCCGTCCGCAGTCCCTCTCATGTCCGGCCGCAGAGAGGCGGGAAGTTCTCCGCGACCGGTGGCCTAGTCGTCGACCCAAGGGGGCGATCAACCATCTGCTGGGCATCGGTGTGGGCCATCGGTGCAAGCGTTCGTTCGTGGGGGTTTCGACCTCAGCGAACGGCCGGGATTGGCAGGGAAGGGATGGAGGCGGGTGGCGAGACGCGTTTGCGGGAGATCGTCTCGCCACCCGCACGGCAGGTGCCGCGCCATAGTGGTCAGCGGTGCCAGCCGGAGCTATGAGATCAGATCGCGCGTGCGAAGCGTTGCGCCGCAGGGGGGGTTGAAGGTTGAAGCCTCCTCGCGGCGAGCTGCTTTGCGCTCTAATCGCGAGATTGTGTCCAAATGTCGATCGATCTCGATCAGGGAAGGGCACGGCCACGACACCCGCTGCTGCTGAAGCATCGTTCGGCAACTTGAGCAGACCCGGCTGTGCTTACCCGATTTTCGGCGCCATCGTGATCGCAGAGCAGGCACACCGTCATGCAGTGAACGCATGGAGTAGAACCATCGAACGGCAAAATGCAGTGCCTCGGCGTGCGATGGCGTGCGGTGAGCCACAAGCGGCGCCGAGTCGAGTTCGTCAAGCACGACGTCAAGTTGTCCGACCAGCGCGTCCAAGGAACGAACCAGGCTGCGGCTCATGGCGTTCGCGCTCCAGCCGTCTCGATGCTGGAGAAGCCGCCAACTGAGCGCAGCATGGCGGAAACGATCTCCAGCTTCTGCTGCGCCCCGTAGCTGGAGAGCAGGCTGCAGAAGAAGACCGGTGCGTCCTCGTCCTTCACGAGGAAGGACCTCTCACCTCGGGGAACCACATGGAGTGCTTGGTTGCCACGGTGAACGTGGAGGCGCGTCGGATGCCATCGGTGATCGTGAACCCACACCGTCGGCTCTGCCGACTTCAAGTCCTGTTGTGGAGCGCTTGCCCTCGACATCGGCTCCTCCTCGACTAGTTGGCCGCTGGAGTCGGACACATCGAGAGTGAACCGTGTGTTGAGAGTTCGCAACACGCAAACTCTCAACGCACGGTTTCTTCACCTGTTCGGACGAGTCGCACTGGCCACCTCTCGCCTCGTACGGTGTGCACGGACGACTTGATGATCAGGAGGACGCCGTGGCCAACCCCGCGCGGCAGCGCCGCAAGCTCGCGTTGCGACTCAAGGAACTGCGCGAGGCTGCCGGGCTCACGCACGACGAGGCCAACCAGCGGATGGGTTGGGCGCGCGGCAAGCTGACGCGCATTGAGAACGAGAGCCAGCGCGTCCTGCCCGACGAGATCGACGACATGCTGAGCGCGTATGGCCACACGGAGGAGCGCGAACGGCAGGAACTCAAACGGATCGCCAAGGAAACGCGCCAGCGCGGTTGGTGGCAACAGCCGCACAGCACGATTCCCGTCAAGGTCAAGCCGCTGATCGCCAACGAGGCCGCTGCGAGCCTCATCCGCGTCTTCGACAACAAGATTCCAGGCCAGCTCCAGACCGCTGACTATGCCCGCGCGGTCATCAGAGGGTTTCGCCCGAAGATCGAGGAACAGGAGCTCGAACGCAGGGTCGCCTCTCGCTTGAAGCGGCGGCTTCCGCTGGACGAGCACCCTCCACAGGAGCTCGTTGTCATCCTGGACGAGGCCGCGCTGCGGCGCCCCATCGGAGGGTCGGCCACGATGCAGGAGCAGGTGCGGCACCTGATCGAGATGGCGGAGCGCCCCAACATCACGATCCAAGTCGTGCCAGAGAGCGTCGGCGCGTATCCGGGCTTGGGTGGTTGGTTCTGCATCCTGACGTTTCCCGACGACGACGTGCCGGACATGGCCTATACCGACGGCATCGGCGGCTCGGTCTATTTGCAGGCTGAGAACGACGTCGAGACCTGTAACCTGACCTTCAACGAGTTGAACGACTTCGCGCTCTCGGTCCCCGAGTCGATCAAGCTGATGCAGGCTGCGATCGAACGCTTGTCGTGACAGCTCCGCCCAACGAACCTCCGGAAGGGGTGCACTGTGCAGGCTCGTCCTACCTTCCGCCCCGACACGTGGCGCAAGAGCAGCAGAAGCGGCGTCAACGGTGGCGGGGACGACAACTGCGTCGAAGTGAACTTCTTTGCCGATCAGCCGGTCGTGGGCATCCGTGACTCGAAGCAGGGACCAGACGGAGTGCCGCTGGTCTTCGGTCCGCTGGCCTACACCCGCTTCCTCGCTGCGCTCAAGGCCGGCGAGCTCAAGGGCTGCTGAGTGACAGGGGCGGGACGGCCGCGGCTGCCCCGCCCTTCGCCCTCCTGGCTTGCGCCAGCTGCCCACGATGCGTCTACTTCCCTACGGTTGGTCGTCGCCGTATGGAGGATGTCGGTGGGCTGTCATGGGGGGCTAGCCCAGATGCCTCCCGTGTTTGTGGACACCCCGAGTCCGGTTGGACAAAAGCTGGACACTTTGCACCCTCCGTGGGACGAGCACGGGGTCGTGGCGCTTGTGCTGTAGCCGTGTGCGGCAAACTTGCGTTCGCGCACGACCAGTCAGCAGTGAGGGGACACCAAGTGCAGAATGTGGCGTTGACATCGGTTGATGGGTTACAGCTCGAAGCCGCCGTGCACACCGCTAGTTCAGGAACAAGCCTTGGCACGGTCATTCAGGCGCATGGGATCAACGCGAACATGACCGAAGGCGGAATGTTTGTCCGACTCGCTGACGGCCTGGCGGACGCAGGGTTCAACGTGCTGAGATTCTCATTTCGTGGGCACGGCAAGAGCGGGGGAACTCAGCGCGGTGCAACTATCGCGGGCGAACTGCTGGACCTTCAGGCTGCCGTCGAGTACGCGGATCAGCGATTCCCTGGCCCTCGTTCCATCGTAGCTTCAAGCTTCGGTGCTGTGGCGACATCGCTGTCTCTTCCATGGTTGGAGGGCAACCTCATCCGATTGGCTTTATGGAACCCCGTACTCGACCTGCGCCGCACCTTCCTTAAGCCGGAACTGCCCTGGGGTAAAGAGAACTTCAGTGCGGAGCAACAGCGCCTCCTCGCCACTCAGGGTTTCTTGCTGCTCGACGGCGAATTCGAAATGGGCAGAGTCTTGTTCGAAGAGTTCGGGCACTACCAGCCGCTGGACTACTTGGTCGCGAGCGGGGTGCCTGCGTTGGTAGTACATGGCGACCGTGACAGCGCGGTGTCGTACGAGATCGCGCAGGAGGCAGCAGCGACACGCCCCAACACGGATTTTCATACCGTACGCGGCTCCGATCATGGGTTTGATACGCGTGATCGTGAGAATGAGGCTGTGACTGTCACTATTGAGTGGCTGCTCGGGGGGGAGGAGCGGGCGTGGACATAACCTCCCTGTATGCGCCGGTTCGAATAGACGCCAGCAGTGCGGTCGGCGAGTTCTGTGTCTTGGGCTACCCAAAGGAAGAACGCCTGCGCGCCGAGCAGCAGGTGCCGGGCTCAGTTATGATCGGCGAGCCTGTCACGGTCGGTCCCAACTGCTTAGTGGCCAACCATGTCGTGATTCACGAGGGAGTTCACGTCGGTGCCGGCTGCGTGGTCGAGGATCGAGTGCGCATCGGGTACAACAGCAAAGTCGGTGAGCGCGCTCGCTTGATTTACGGGGCATATGTGTGCGATCGCGTGACCATCGGAGCGGATGCGTGCGTTGCGGGCTTTGTATGTGACGGCACGAGTATCGGGGACCGCTCCACAGTAATGGGCGAGCTCGTGCACGAGTACGCCCGTCCGCATGAGGGCTGGTGGGAAGTCGATGAGGAGCCTCCGGTGATCGAGGCGGACTCGGTCGTCGGCTACGGGGCTCGGGTCGTGGGCGGAGTGAGGATTGGTCCGCGGAGTTATGTCGCTGCGGGCGCTGTGGTCACGAAGGACGTCCCGCCCGAGCACATCGCCACGGGGGTGAACGTCCTCACTCCAGCTGCCCGGTGGCAGGGACGCCGACTGCAAAGCCTCATCGGCCACTGGCAGTCGTCCTCCGCGAGGCCCCAGCTGTGACGGCCCCTGGCTGAACTGGCCACATCGGCCATGTCACTGGCGTGAGGCCGCTGAACCAGGCGAACCAGCGGAGAACGCTAGTGCTCGATGAAGTCGGAGTCCTCGGTGTCGCTGCCTGCTTCGTCCTTCGGACGTTGGCGTACTAGCGGCGGGTCGAAAGCAATGGCGGTGAGCTGCTTGGGAAACCTGGCGCGAAGATCGGGACGGGGATGATCGATATAGAGGGCCGGCAGGAACTCATCGACTGGGACTATGGCCTGTTCCAAGCTGGCGGCGAGCAGCTTGTCGACCGCGGAGCGAGTGAGCAGATAGCCGAAAGTGCAGTGGCTGTAGGCCGGTGAGGCGAACCCTTCCACAACGGGTCGGTCATGCTCGGGTTCAAGCGGAACCCGGCCCAGGTAGAGCAGGTCGAAGGGAGCGTCCTGCGTCAGCCGACGCAGTCCATCGAGCAGGTCTTCGATGAAGGTCGCCGGTAGGATGGCGTCGTCTTCGAGGATGACGATGAAAGCCTCGTCCCCGCTCTGGGCAGCATGGCGCCAGCAGGCCAGGTGCGCCAAGGTGCAGGCGACTTCGCCGTACTTCAGGGGCCTGCTCCACCACGGATTATCAGATTCGACCTTCCAGGGAAAGAGCTTGTACCCCTGGGATTCAAGTTGATGCGTTGTCAGGTCACGGCCATCGAACGGGCCGGTCCAGTCCGAGGTGAAGGTAACAGGCAGTTCAAATGGAAGGCTACTGGCGATCCATGCGCGCCGGTCGGGGCGTCGCGGCAGGTTGATCACGTACGTTCGTATGTCAGCTGACGTGATCAACGTGCCGAATTCCTTTTCCAGTTGAGTCGTTAAGGTAGCGATCGGAGTTGTCGACGACTTCAGCAAAAGGTTCGTTGTTGCGTCGAGCGAGCAGCAGCAGCGGGTTGACCAGGGACAGATCCGCGACGTCCGTGATTCCTCCGATGCGCCGAGCTTCAGTTACTAAGACGAAGTCGGCATCGCCGACCTGTTCCTTGATGTAGCGGACACTGCGAGCCCCGCGCTCAGATTCGAGTAGGCACCGAGCCGCACCTAGGACGCCGAGAGTGAGACAGCCTCCAAGCAGAAATACCGTGGTCCCCTGAGCAAGCGTGAGCCGTGTAAAAACTGCGAGGTCTTCCAACAGCTCCTGTCGCTCAGTCCAGCGCGGGCCTAGAGTCATTCTATTCAAGCTCGGCACGACAAGTGGATCATCCTCACCCAATGGCTGCGGCTCGAAGTAGAAGGGAAGCTGCGGCAGAAACTCGCGATACTTCGCATTCCAGGGTGGTCCGCCGACGACCACGAGGACATCCGCCTGGGTGTCATAGTACTCGGACGGAGCAAAGTCACGAATCGTCACGACGGGAGCAAGTTGGGCAAAACGGGTTCGCAGATAGATCAGCGTGTCCAGATCTGCGAATTTGGCGTAGCGGAGATAATTGCGGTCAGCTGGCGATGCGTACTCGGGAAGCTCGTCCGCTGGAATCTCCGAGCATACGATGTCAACACCTCGTCCACCGGAGAGTCGCCAGAAGTCCCGCAGATCGTCTCCCGAGGTCGGACTCACGTCCGCGGATGACTGCCCCCTGCCAGAGGACAATGCGGTTGGGGCGCGCCGGCTCTTCGGACCCTTCAGTGAGTTCCGGTCGGCAAGGAGCAGGTAGGCGAGGGTGTCGAGTGCCCTGTTGCCATGCCGCCGAACTGTCTTCGTCGCCCGCTTCTGCAAGCGAGCAAGCGACTCTTGCCGCTCGGTGAGTGTGGGGAAGCGGTGCTCGGCAACCAGATTGAAGTCGACTTGGACGATGATGCGCTCTTCTTCAGTCAGCTCGTCAATCGCCCGCCGAAGCGCGCCCACGAGCAGCGTCACTTCGTCGACCGATCCGTGCTCGTCCACCCCGCCGCTGAGCAGGTGGGCACGAACCGAGTCGGACAGCGTGGTGAGAACAGCCGTTGGGCGGGCGAGGCCATGGCCTTGGCGCAGACGCTTCAGGCAGCCTTTGAGCTCAACCACGGACAGTGACGGACTGGACACCACGTTGTCCAGCATATGTCCAGCGCTCCGGCCCGTGGCCAGCAACACGGTCACTCGATGGCCTAGTCGATCAAGCTCCCTTGCGGCAGGCTCAACGACACGAATGGGGTGTGCAAACGAACATGCGGGCTGCGCCATTCCCGTCACTGAAGCTGTGCGAGGACGGAGGACTTCACAACTTATTTTTGTGCTCATATACGAAGCTCCAAGAAGCGGCAATCTCAACGGAGACTCTACGTGACGGTTCAAATGGACCTGAGCCACACCGATCAAACCGAGTGTGAAGAGTTGCCCTGGATCGGATTGCTGCGGACTTTTCCACCGGCATGCGCTTGCTGTCGCCTGCTCAACCGGCGCGGCGCCGGGCTTCGTAGCCGCAATTGGGTCGGCAAACGCGAACACCCCCTTCCTGAAAGAGTAGCCAGGTGAACACTTTCCCAAATGACGACGCTAATGCTGCCGCGAGCCGCAATGCCCTGGTGGACAAGCTTCTGGCAAACGCCATGATCACCTCGCCGGTGGTGGAGCGAGCCTTCCGCACTGTGCCTCGGCACCTGTTTGTCGCCGAGGGCACTCCGCTGGACGTCACCTACAACGTCGACAACTCGGTGGCGATTAAGCGGGACCGAGACGGCGTGATCATCTCCTCCACCAGTGCGGCGTACATCCAGGCCCGGATGATCGAGCAGGCCGAGGTCGGTCCAGGTATGAGCGTGCTGGAGATCGGGTCCGGCGGGTACAACGCCGCGCTGTTGGCAGAGGTCGTCGGTCCGGACGGTCGGGTGGTCAGTGTGGACATCGACCCGGACGTGACCGAACGTGCCCGCGACCTGCTGGAGGCGACCGGATACGGCAGCCAGGTCACCGTGCTGCAGGCCGACGCCGAGAACCCACTGCCGGGGCTGCACGAGCCCGTGGACGCGATCCTGGTGACGGTCGGAGCGTGGGACCTTGCACCAGCCTGGCTGGAGCACCTGTCCGCCGACGGCAGGATCGTCGTTCCGTTGCGGATGAACGGAATCACCCGCGTCATCGGCTTCCGCCGCGAAGGCGACCACCTGGTGAGCACCTCGGCCGAGGTGGCGGGTTTCGTCCCGATGCAGGGCGAGGGTGCCCACGACGAGCGCGTTTTCCTGCTGCCCGAGGCGAACGGCCACCACGTCAAGCTGCGCTTCGACGGCGACGTGCCGCAAGACATGAGCCTGCTGGACGGGGTGTTGGCGACCGAACGCACCGAGGTCTGGTCTGGCGTCACGATCAAGCACGGCGTGTCCTTCGCCGACCTGCATCTGTGGTTCGCCGCGTTCCTGCCCGGCTTCTGCAAGCTGGCCGTGGACGAGGGCACCCGCATGGCGAGTGAACGCAAGAGCTGGTTCCCCTTCGGCGTCGTGCGCGGCGACTCCTTCGCTTACCTCGCCGTCTGCCCTGCTTTGGACGGCGGCGGAGCTGAGTTCGGCGCACGCGCCTACGGCGAACACGGCGACGTTCCTGCTACCGCGATGGTCGAACAGATCCAGGCGTGGGATCGCCAGGCCCGCGACGTCGAGCCCACGTTCGCCTACTGGCTGACCGGCTCCCACCTTCCTGAGTTCGATAACGACACGGCGGTGCTGGCAAAGACGCACGGCCTCGTCACGATCTCCTGGCCGCGAGCGGCGAACGCCGCGCCTGGTCAGGGTGCCCCGCACGACCCCGAGCAGTGAGGAGTGAAACCGATGTCGCCAATGCTGACCCTCGGCCATACGGAGGCTGCGGATTCCGCGGTCGACGAAGCCGACTTCGTGCTGGATATGCGCGTCGTGGAGTCCACCACGAAGCTCGTGATCATGATGTGTGACACGAGCGATGGGTGCGGCAGCACCTGCAGCACCAGTGCGTGCAGCTCCGGTTCCAACGACCCGTTCTGAACCAGCACCTGTCCGTCGGCGCCCGATTTGCTCTTGGGCGCCGACGGCCGCTGCTGCGACCAATCGTGACCGGCTGAGGAGGGAATCGCCATGATCGTGTCCACGCGCTACCGGCACACGGGCCTTGTTCTGGCCCGTGTCACGACCGACCCCGGCGACCTCGACCCTCCGATGCATCTGAACCTGACCGATGCGGCCGTGGTCGAGCAGGAGGGCCGGGCGTGGTTGGCGAAGGTGTGGGCGCGCCCGGAGGTGCGTGACGCGCTGATGCTGGCCAGCCCGGTCCTTGGCGCACGTCTCGACCAGATACTCAACGAGACCACCCCGTACGTGGTGAAGGACTTGCGCCGCGCTGTCGTCTCCGTGGCGTCCTACGTACTGCGCTGGCAGCGGCGGGCAACGCCCTTCGGCCTGTTCGCGGGAGTCGGGGCTGTGGGCATCGGACCCGCGATGGCCGACGTGGGCACGGGACACCGAGCTGTGGTGCGCGCGGACGCCGAATGGCTCACGACGTTGATCAACCAGTTTGAACAGCGCCCGGACCTGCGCCCGCGGTTGACTGTCGTGTCCGACAACGCGCGGATCGTGCGCGATGGGCGTGTCATCGTGCATCAGCGTGCCGAGAACGGGGCCTCCACTCCAGGGCCGCTGCGGGAGTCTTCGGTTCGGCTCACCCGTCCTGTGCGGTTCGCGTTGGACACCGCGGACTCGCCGATTCGCTTCGGCGCGCTCGCCGACCAGATGGCCGACCGGTTCCCCTCAGCCTTTCCGGACAAGATCCACGCGCTGCTGCACGGACTGGTCGACGCCGGTGTGCTGATCACGAGTCTGCGGCCTGCGATGACCACAGTTGATGCCTTGGGCCACGTGATCCGCGCGTTGCGCGCGGCCGGCGCTGATGCCCTGGCCGATGTCGCCGCGCAGCTGCGCGGCCTCGAAGCGATCAGCAGCCTGCTGGACCGGCATAACCGCACCGCGGACCTGGAGCCAGCGAGGGAGATCCGTACCGCGGTCGCCAAGCGGATGAGAGACCAGGTGCCCGGAGCCGTTCATGTGCTGGCAGCTGACGTGAGGATCGACGGGCGGATCGTCGTTCCTGAGTGGGTGCTGGACGAGGCTGCGGTCGCCGCCGGGGTTCTGCTGCGAACGACCACACAGCCCTTTGGGTCTGCCGCGTGGCTGGACTATCACGCCCGGTTCCGCGACCGTTACGGCCCCGGCGCGCTGGTGCCGGTCCGGGAGTTGGTCGCCGACTCGGGGCTCGGATACCCGGCTGGCTACCTCGGTGCGCCGCGCGCACGGCCCGCGTGGCGGGTCCTGACCGACCGCGACGCGGCGCTGCTGGCGTTGATCCAGCAGGCCACTCTCACCGGGGCGCGGGAGATCGAGCTGACCGACACCGACGTCGCGGCGTTGACCGTCGGAGACCATGCCGACGCCGTGCCGCCCCAGCGGGTCGAACTCGGCGTTGAGGTCTACGCCGCATCGACCGCAGCGATCGATCGCGGCGAGTTCAGGTTGCGGGTCAGTGCCGCGCCGAATGTTCACACCAGCATGGCTGGACGGTTCGCATACCTGCTTGACGAGACCGACCAGGCACGGTTGGCCGCGACCTACACCGCAGGATCGGCACGGCCAGAGCCGGATCACGCGGTGCCGGTGCAGGTGTCCTTTCCGCCGCGCCGCCCCCACAACGAGAACGTGGTGCGCGTCGCGCCGCTGCTGCCGGACGTCGTGTCGCTGTCGGAGCACCCCGATCCGGCGCACCCCGACGTCTCGGTCATCGGTCTGGACGACCTGGCGGTTACCGCCGATGCCCAGCAGATGTATCTGGTGCAGGTATCCACGGGTCGGCGGGTGATTCCTCGGATTCCGCATGCCCTGGATACCTCGGTGCAGAGCCCGCCGCTGGCCCGGTTTCTGGCCGAGGTTGCCGACGCTCGCAGCGCGAAGTTCCGCGGATTCGATCTGGGTGCCGCCCGGACCCTGCCCTACGTGCCGCACATCCGCTACCGGCGCACGGTGTTGTCCGCCGCTCGCTGGGTTCTCGCCTCCGCGGACCTCGCTGTCGGCTCCGGCCGCGAGGAGGCGTTGCTGTCGTGGCGGCAGCGGTGGCGGGTACCGGCGCGGGTCGTGCTGGTCCGCGGTGAGCTGCGCTTGCCGCTGGATCTCGACCAGGAGCTGGACCGCGCCCTGCTGCGTACCCACCTGGAGCGAGCCAGCCGAATCGAGTTGTACGAGGACGGCCCGCCCGAGGGACAGGGCTGGATCGGGAGGCCGGCAGAGCTGCTGATCCCGATGACCGCGACTAGCCCGCCCGCACGGCCGCTGCCCGCCACTGCAGCGCCCGGTGCCGTCCTAGGCCCTGGTGACTCCACCGTGGTGCACGCGCAGCTGGTGGGCAATCCGGCGCGGTTCGATGAGATCCTCACCGCGCACCTGCCTCGATTCGTCGCTGAACTCCGCGACTCGCCTGATCTGGAGGGTGCGGTCGAGGCGTGGTGGGTGCGGCGGCACCGCGACATGATCCGGCCCGAGACCGATCAGCACCTTGCCGTGTTCCTGCGCCTGATCAGCCTCGAGCGCTACGGACCGGTCGCCGCCAAGATGGCTGGGTTCGCGGCCGACCTGGACTCCCGCGGTCTTCCTGGTCAGCTCACGCTCGCCCCGATGCCGCAGCACACCGCCCGCTACGGCGACGGCCCCGCATTGACGGCGGCCGAGCAGATGTTCGCCGCCGACACCACGGCCGCCATCGCTCAGCTTGCCGCGACGCAGGCGTCCGGGATTCCCGCCCAAGCGTGGGCGGCGGCATCGATGGCGCGCCTGGCCGCGTCCTTCGCCGCCGATCCGCAGACCGGGTACCGGTCGCTGCTCGACTGTCTGCGACAGGAACGCGGGTCGCTGGACCGGGCGCTCCGCGACCACGCCCTCGCGATCGCCGCCCCAGACCAGGACTACTGCGCCGTTCGCGCACAGCCGGGTGGCGAGGCGGTCCTCGCGGCCTGGCGTGTCCGCGACACCGCATTGAGCATCTATCACCGCGCCCTCCTCCAGCAGCAGCGCGAACCGAGCGCGGTGCTGCGCACGCTGCTGCACGAACACCACGTGCGTGCCGTTGGCGTTGATCCGACCATCGAGAAGGAGACCGGACGCCTCGCCCGCGCGGTCGCGCTGCGCCATCTCGCCTTGGCCGGTGCTCGATGACACCCGGAACGCGCTCCAGCCGGGATAGCGGTGTGGTGACGCTGACCGTCGAGGAGGCAGCTGCCCAGTCCTTGGCCCGAGGGGCGGCGGGGACTGCGCTGCTGCACGTCGAGCGCGCTTGGACCGGCTCCGGGAGTTGGGAGACCGCACAGGCCCACATCCGTCGCGCGGTGACGGCGCCGGTCGATGCCGCCGAGCATGCCGGCCTCTACTACGGGGCACCCGCGATCGCCTTTCTGCTGCACGCCGTCGCCGACCGGCATCCTCGCTATCGCGCAGCCGCCGAGACGCTGGATGAACACGTGCTGCGCCTGGCCCGTCGTCGTTTGGCCGTTGCGGCGGACAGGATCGAGCGTGCCACGTTCGCCTCGTTCGCCGAGTACGACCTCTTCTACGGGTTGAGCGGCATCGGCGCGCTGCTGCTGCGCCGCAACCCCGGAAGTGATGTCCTTGCCCGGGTTCTGCGGTACGTGATCACTCTGACGACCGAGCCGCACCACCGGGACGGCGTCGAGCTGCCGGGGTGGTGGGTGGCGCACGACCCGGACGAGATCCTGCCGACCCCCGGCGGGCACGCGAACTTCGGAATGGCCCACGGCGCGGCCGGACTGCTCGCCTTCCTGGCACTGGCAATCCTTCACGGCCGGGTGGTCGACGGCCAGCATGAGGCGATCACCGTGCTCACAGGCTGGTTCGACCGGTGGCGGCAGGGCGGACCGGACGGACCGTGGTGGCCACAGTGGATCACCCTCGCGGAACTCCGAACCGGCCACCCAGCCCAAGCAGGCCCTGCCCGGCCATCGTGGTGCTACGGGACGGTCGGCATCGCCCGCGCCCTGCAACTCGCCGCGCTCGCCACCGGCGACCCGCGGCGCCAAGACGCCGCCGAGGACGCCTTGGTCGCGAGCCTGACCAACCCCCAGCTCGACCGGATCACCGAACCGGGGCTGTGCCATGGCATTGCCGGGATCTATCAGACCGCCTACCGGGCCTCCCGTGACGCCCGCACTTCCACCCTCGCCCAACGACTTCCGGCGCTGGCCGACCGGCTCGCCCTACACGCACCGTCGCTTGGCGATGACCTCGACGAGGCGAACGCCTGTGGGCTGTTGACCGGACGCGCCGGAGTGAACCTGGCACTGGAGACCGCCCGACGCCACGCGCCGCCTCACACGGGATGGGACGCATGCCTGCTGATCACCTGACCACCCCGCGCCGGACTCCCGCGCTCTCCGACCTGGCCACCGACGTGCTGGCGGTTCTCGCAGGAGCCGACCTCGGTGCCACCGCGGCCAAGCACCGCCTGGACCCCGCTGACCTCGATGACGCCGTGCAGACCTACCAGGCCGCCGGGCTCGCAGCCCTGCAACACCGAGTTGAGCACGCCTGGTACCAGGTGCGCGTCCAGTTCCCCGACTGGTCGGCCGCCGAGATGATCGGCGCCGCGCGCCTCGGACCGGCCCTGGACCAGCTCCGCACAGAAGGGGCGGTGGCCGGCTGGTGGTTCCTGCGCAAACACCCCTGCTGGCGACTGCGCTTTCTGGGCACGCACACCACCGCCGTCAACCGCGTGCTCGACGAGCTGACCGACAGCGGAGTCATCCAGCGCTGGTGGCCGACGGTGTACGAGCCGGAGACCGCCGCCTTCGGCGGCCCGACCGCACTGCACACCGTCCACGACCTGTTCTGCGCCGACAGCGCAGGCGTACTCGACTACCTGCGCCACCCCGCCCCCGGCCTCGGCCGCCGCGAACTCTCCCTCCTGCTGCTCAGCGGATTGATGCGCGCCGCCGGGTTCGACACCTTCGAGTGCGGCGACGTCTTCGACAGAGTCGCCCGACTGCGACCCGCACCTGCCGACACTGCACGCCTCAACACGTTGGCGGACAACGTGCGCGTGCTCCTGTCGATCCCCAATCTGGCCGCCAGCAACCTTTTCACGCCTCGTGGTCCGGTCGCGCACGCCGCTTCCTGGCTCGCGGCCTTCCGCACCGCCGGCCACCAGCTCGGTCACGACGCCGCGGAAGGGCACCTGGACCGGGGCCTCCGGGCAATCCTCACCCACGTCGTGATCTTCCACTGGAACCGGTTCGGCCTCTCGGCCACCAGCCAAGGCATCCTCGCCCGCGCCGCGACGGCGGCCTTGCTGCCCCGGAGCTGATCATGAACCCCGCCACGCTGGCCGCCGTCGTCCGCCGTTTCCCGCTGCTGGGTCGTCCCCGGCCCGCCTGCCCAGCCTTGCCCGAGCGCGTTCAGGAGGTCGCCGACATTGCGGACGCCGCAACACGAGACGGCGTGGATCGGTTGGCTGAGGGTGCGCACGCCTTGAACAAGGCCGCCTTGATCGCCAGCGACTGCGGCCTGCCGGACCTGGCCCGCGACCTGTGCTG
This sequence comes from Allokutzneria sp. NRRL B-24872, assembly GCF_002155965.1. Lineage (GTDB taxonomy): Bacteria > Actinomycetota > Actinomycetes > Mycobacteriales > Pseudonocardiaceae > Allokutzneria. The sequence goes on along the minus strand of NZ_MUMH01000029.1, from coordinate 68,518 downwards.
GCAGCACATCAACCTCTACCGCGCCGCCAACCAGCCGCTCACCGTGCACCAGGCCCGCTACATGCTTGAACCCGTCCTCAACCTCGCTCGGCTCCAACTCCGCGCCCATGAGGGCGACCAGGCGCTGCGACTGCTGACGGCGATGTTCCAGGCCGTCACGTCCAATACCGACCTGGTCATCGATGGACACACCCTGCCGCTGGGCAACCTCGCCGGCACCCGCGCCGAACACCACAAACTGCGCGAATGGGTGTGGCTGCACCTGATCGGGGACGGCATCCGGGCCTTGGCGCTCGCGGGACGATGGGACGACGCGGTTGCCCACGCCCGCGCTCACCGAGGGATCGGCCTGCACCTCATGGAAGGCCGACAGGCCACCATCGTGGCCCACTGCATGAACGGAAACCCAACGGCAGCACGGGAAGCACTGGCCGAAAGCACGCCGGAGCAGCCGTGGGAACGCCAAGTCGCCGCCTGCCTGAAGGTGATGTGCACCGACACGGACAGCACGTCCGCCCACCGGAATATCTCCGCGATGATCGCTCGGTTCGTTGAGTACCAACCGATGCCCGGCTACGCGGTCTTCCGCGCCCAGCTCGGACTCACCATCACCATTCTCGGCGGAGCCATCGACGCAGACGCCGCCAGTCGAGTACTCGCCCAGGTGACCGACGAGGTGATCGCATCAGGAGACGGCTACGCCGCACGCGAGGTACTGCGCTACCGCGGCGCACAAATCGCTATAACCAGCGAACATCGCGCGAGGCTCACCGGCCTGGTGAACGCCGCCTGCCTGGGGGCCGCAACACTGCCGGACCCGCTCTCACAGAGCCTGCTCAACTCGACGCAGACCGCAGCAATGGCAGTGAGCACCGGGTTGGCGCAGCGGTTGCGGGGACCAGGCTCGCGACCCTGATGGCGCCGTGCGGTTGCTCGAACAGGTCAGGTCGACTTTATCGTTGTGTTGCCTACTATCTTCGAGGTCGTCGGATGAAGCGAAGGACGCTGTTCAGTACCGCTCGCGCGTCGGCGCGCCGTTTTTGATCGGGGTGGAACAAGGCGACGGCGATCGCTGCGCCTATGTAGGCGATGATGGCAGTCGAGAGGATTGTGATGCTGTAGTTGACGGCGCCTGCCGCGATTTCGGCGAAACCATTCCAGGGCGGAGCGGCGGGCAGCGTCGCTAGAAGGTCGTGGAAGATGTCACTTGGCACGGACGTACCTGCCCTGGGTGAAGTGTTGTACCAAGTCCCATGGAAATTGCCGTCGCTCCAGCATCAAGCAGGCTTCGCCTAGTCGTACCTCGGCGGTGTTGTCGGTGTGACATACTGCTTGCGCACCCGCGATTCCAATACGGGGATGGGTCAGGCAGTGTGCGACGTCTACCGCTGGGACAGCGAACATTCCGCCCCAGCGGAGATGGAGTGTTGTTCCTCGGCCATCTAGGTAGCGGTAGTCATCGCCGGAGCCTGTGAAGTCTTTGCGGTCGAAGGCGTCGCGGGTCAGCGCGCTTACTGCCCACCGCTCGGTCTTGCTCCGAGTCCACAGGCGACTGATAAGCCCTGCGAGCAGGCGTTCAGCGTCGGGGTGCAGGACCGGGACATCGTTCCAGCGTGAGCGTTCCCTCTCGGTCATCTCGCATGATCTATTGACGCTTCGCCAATGGGAGTCGAAGAACCGTTCCGGGGCTCGCTGATTCGGCGCGAAATAGTCAAAGTGGCGAAAGCTCAGAATCGCCTGAGTGGGCAGGTGTAGGAATTTAAGGTACTCGCCGTTATTGGCCGCTTCCAGTGGGCGCAGTCCGGGTATCCCGTGAACCCCTTGACCAGTCGCGGAGGTGATGGTCTGCAGCAGGTGATCTGCCATCTCCGTGAGGATCGCGAACTCGTCATAGCGCGGCGAGAACCGGATGTCGTTCGCCATCAATCGGTCTGCGCCGGAGTATTGGAAGGGAGATGGTTCCGGAGCGTTACGAGCTTGAGGTGGGGTCGCGTCGGAGTTCAGCAGAAAGAATGCCAAGGCGGCGCGGAGCTTGAGCTGCTGGGGGCTGCATCGGTCCAAGCCCACCGGGTCGCTCCGGCGACCCGTTCCTCGGGCTGCGAGCCGCTTGGGCTCGCCCGTGTACGGAGCCCGGATCCGAGCGGAGGAGGTGCTGCCGGGATTGTGGTTGGACATCGCGCGTCTCCGTGTTGCCCAGACCAACAATCGACACGCCTCAGCCACGCTGACGGCACAAAGTTGACGAACGTGAGGCGGATGACCCGCATCCTCTATGCCTTCGACCGATCGTCTGGGTTCTCGGTCGATGGGCCCCGGACCCTCGGTGCCGGGTACTACGGTGATCTTCAAGTGGACTCTAGCACTCCGATGCAGCCTGGCTCAGTACCTCGATCCGGCGTCGCCGATGGGGACCGCCGTACGCCAAGTGATCCACCGCGTCGCATTACTCCCGCGTCGCGCTGTGTCAAAGCCGGGACCGCGGACGTCCGTGTTCGACATGACGCCGGCGTGCTCTCGATTCGCCCAGCAGGTTGAGAGCCCGGCGAGGCCGGACTGATGCGGCGTCGCCTCAAGCGAGCCCCGGCCTCCCCAGGACGCGTCGACGTGCAACACCTGCCGGTGATGACCGTGGCGTGCGCGTTGTGGGCGAAACCTCGGTCTTGTGATGACATGAGGCGTGCGGGCGCAGAAGCAGCGCACCTTCGGGAAAGCCTCGCATGGGCTTCCAAGTGGCATGAACAGGAAGAGCAGGGCCCTGGAAAGTGACCGAATGCAGCGACCTGTGATCGTCGAGGACAGTGCGGTCAGGCAAGCTGATCTCTGACCCCAAGAGCCCGAAACGAGGATGGGTGAGCAGGCGCGTGACCTCGCGCAGCGAGGGGCCGCCGCACCACTCGACCTTCACGGCGAGGTCCGCAGTCCAGATGCTGACCCAGCACGCGGAGTGAAGAAGGTGCAGACGGCGCAGCATCGCGCTCGCCAGCATCGGATGCGCGTCGAAGAACGGGTACCGCCGCAGAAAACGGCGTTCATGCACGCTGAGCCGCTGTTCATGAACAAAAGAAGGTAGGGCGCTGCGCGCGTCCACGGCGGCCACGGCCATCGCCCAGTCCTTCCGACTGACACCCCTGAGAAAGACCTGCGCATCGGTCGGCGTCCCGGTGGGATCGAGCAAGTTCAAGGTGACGCCGTTACGGCCAGGAGTAGCGCGCAATCCCGGCGCGCCAACAAGTTCGTTGTCCTCGTGGTACGTGGGCAGCATGGCAAACACCAGCGGCTCCAACGCACCTGGCGCCAACGCCAGCTCCAGCCGCTCCGGCTGGGGGACAACGTAGTGGAGTGGATAGGCACTGTGTCTGCGCCTGTCGTAGAGGACGCTTGATACACGGCTGGCGGCGAGCAGAATGCTCGCTTCCAGTTCGTGCTGCCGGGGCGAAACCGTGTCCAGTGCAAGACTTCGCTGCAGCGCTGTCGATGCCCTTGTGGTGGCGGCGACGCTTCGCCCGGCCAGACGGTGCGGCTCGCCGGTGTAGAGCCGCCGCGCGTTGATGGCGCAGCCGGAAGTGTTCCTCGACATCTGGTCGTCCCTTGTCTTCACCGCCCCGGCTCGGCGAACACATCGACCGATGGATCTGCTTGCACGCCATGGTTGCTCAGTGTGTGAAGGCGGAGGACCTCGTGATCCCTGGGGCCGTGACTTCCAGCAAGCCGGGTGCTGGTGCGGCGGGGCTCCCGCCGGAGCCATCAAGCCGGGACGGTAGCAGCATCAGAACGTGTGGATCAACCGCAGCTGAACCTGTCTAGGCATCTCTTTCCGGTGTCCGCGTCGAAAAGGCCCTGTCGACGTCTGAATGAACACGGATGAGTGGATCTGATCCGACGATCGCGTTCTCGGCGTCGGTGCGAGTGAGGGTGGCGTTGTTGGAGAGGGCGTATTTGTAGCGTTCTTTCCCAGCACGCGCCTTCGCGTACAGCACGCGGCTGAGAGGTGAGAGTTCGGCCCATCGGGCGATGACAGCGTCGTCGCTGCTATCCGGCTGTTCTTCCCACCAGCAGGTCCTCCGTAGATAGGTGAGGTCGTCGCTGTCCGGAAAGCTCTCGTGCTTGAGGCATGCGAGGATGTTGCGCCATGCAGCTGCGAGATCGGCGCGGGGCCAGTTGCAGAGGTTGTACTGGTCTTTCAGTTCGTGGCAGTCCAGACAGGCTGGCACTACTCGGCGACCGCCAGTCGATCGGGGAACTGGGAAGTGGTCGTGCTCGTGTCGGCGGGAGGCCAATGTTCGTTCGCAGTAGAAGCAACGCGCGCAACTACAACGGTTGGACCGGACGGTGCGGCAGAGGTTCTGGGTGCTGTTGTCCTCTTCGCTTTGTGGACCGGCGCGGAGGAGCGTCGGGTCGATCACCGGGCGAGCCCTGCGTTCGTAGGCGGCGATCTCTTGGTCGTGGCGTGTGCAATCGGCGGCGTGTCCAGATTCGCGGTCGCTGGGGTGACCGTGAGGACCGCGATCGGTGATCTTCTGATTGCAATCCCCACAGCCCCAGGTCAACGTCTGCGTGCTGGCCCATTCTGGGATCTGCTGCGCCACAGATTCGAATGTGGCGAGTTCGTGCCAGGACCATCCCGCGCCTCGTGCTTCGAGGGTGAACCTGGAGAGAAGGTCGGCGGCGAGATGTAGCACGTTGCGGGTAGCCCGGGTGCGCAGCTCGGGATTGACCAGCCGTGGATCGGGCAGCGAGTCTCGCTCTCCGGACACCGCTGCCCAGCGCAGCGCGATCAGGCGGTACACAGCGGTCCGGACGATGTGGCTTTCCATCCTGCCGAGTTCGCGGTCGTTCGCTTTCACGCAGTCAGGATCGACCTGCCACTGCCGACAGTAGTCCTCATAAGAGACGTAGACGTACTCGTTGGGTGCGATGTGGTGGTACTTCCTGGCACGCTTTTGGTGCGCGCTTGCGGACATCCGGGCCGTCCTTCCCAGGGAGCGTCGAGGTGCACGACGGTATCGGTCGCTACCGACATCGACGGTCCGGCGACCGGGTCACTAACTGGCGGGTGCAAGGTTGTCGATCGGGTGATCCTCACGCTCATCTCTTAACAGTGTCGATTCCCGCAAGATGATGAAGACGTGACCGACACTGATGTGAACCACCAGATAATGGCCATCGAGTTGTGCAAGGGGATCGACGAGCATGCGTTCCCGGCGGGACTGTCGACGGCCGGATACGGCTACAACGAACCGACTGACCGGGAATTCGCTTACGTACCACGGTTGAGGATCAGGTTCGTCAAGCGTGAGTTGAACCATTCTGCGACCACGTCGTACTGCTGGGATTCGAGCCAGGATCGATAGTCAGGTGGGATGGTGGCCAGGATGCCTGCCTCGTCTCCGTTCTCGGCCATCGTGAGCAGGTCCTGGATGCCCGAGGCGATGCGCTGTCCGAGTTCCACGTCCACGCCGGAGGCGGCCCGCGCGTAGAAGGCTGGGCCGTGCGGCAGGTTGCGGACGAGGAGGGGCGGTCTGTCCTTCAGGGATTGGTCCGCTGTGTGCCATGGGCATTCCGCACTGATTACGTCAGCGCACCACTGCATGAAGTGCATCGGGTTGGCCTGTTCCATGTCCCAGCCCCAGTCCGCGACGCATCCGCAGGTGTGCGCTAGCGGAGTCCAACTGATCGCGTCGTTCAGCTCGCCGGGGTCCAGTGGGCTAACGCGCACCTCCTGTTCGCTGTCCGCCCCGCTCATTGCTGCGAAAACCATGTCGACCACCGGGTCGTCCACCTCACGAGCCTTGGCCAGCCACTCCCGCGCCTGCCCGGTGTCGCCCTGCTCGTGAAGGAAGATTGCGTAGCGGCCCGGGGCCAGCGGATGTCCTGCTTGCGCGGCTTTCCGGTACCAAGTGTCCGCCTCGCCGGTCTCTTCCTGCTCGTCCAGCGTCATAGCCACGTAGAGCATGGCCTGCGTCTCGCCTGCCTCCGCGGCTGGCCTGAGCCAGGTCAAGGCGCGTTCGTGCTCGCCTTCGTGCCAGATCAGTTCACCGAGTTTCATCATCGCTTCTACGCGTCCGAGGTCTGCGGCGCGCTGAAGCCAGATCTTCGCTTCCTCGGAGCGTTCCTGCGACAGGTAGATCTCGCCGAGGCAGAGCGCTGCGCTCGTATACGTGGTGGCGAAAGCCGCACGGTGCTTTCTGATCGCGGAGTCAGTCACCCCGACAGGCAGTGGCATGTGGAGGAATTCAGGGCCAGTGAAGACGCGCGCGGCTTCAGCTGCCGCATGCAGGCATTCGACGGCGGCCTCCAGGTCCCCTTGATCGCGCAGCATGCAGCCAAGGAAGAGCTCGCCCATGCCGTTGTCACCGGCATCCGATGCCGCTTCGTACCAGTGCCGCGCCTCCTGATAGTCGCCGTCGACCTGTAGCGACTGGCCGAGGCCGATCATGGCGCCCGGCACGCCGGCCTCCGCGCCCTTGCGAAGCCAGGCGAGCGCCTCTTTGGTTCGGCCGAGCTTGTCCAATGTGGCCGCGAGAGTCGCCATCGCCCCGCTGTTCCCGGCGTCGACCGCGCGGCGATACCAGGTGGCCGCTCCTTCGTCATCGCCGTCGTCCAAGCAGTCAAGCCCGAGCGAGGCCATGGAGGCGGTGTCGCCAGCCTCGGCCAGGCGGCTCCACGCGGCCACGGCGTGGTCGCGGTAGCCGCATGAGCTGGCGAACAGTCCGATGATGTGGCACGCCTGGTAATCAGAGCGCTCGACCAGGACCTCCCAGGGCTTGTCCGGAGACTCCCGACGCGCTGCGTAGCGTTGTGCCGCGCGGTGCGCGAGGATGTCCGACGCCTGGTAGCCATCGAGTTCCCCGACGCGGCGCGCCGCCGGGGTCAGCAAGGCGACGTCCCCGCGGACCGGACGCAACGCCCACTGCAGCGCTGAGTCGAACCAGCCGGCCGTCGCCGTCGCCTTTTGCGCACTAGTCAGATATTCCTCGGTGAGCGCCCGCAGGAGGCCCGGCGGGATGACCGCGGGGTGGCCGCACAGCCGCGCCTCGACGGCGGCGGTAACGACGGCCGCGCCTACCGGGTCGCTGGGCTGCTCCCAACGGCGGATCAGCTCAGGCGCGCACGCCAGGCACGATGGAATCGCCGCGTCTGCCGAGCGCTCGATCGCCTCGCGGACCCGGGGATCTCGTTGACCGATCTCCGCCGCTCGCCGGTGTTCAGTCTCGGTGAATGCGGGGAGGAGATCGAATCTGGTTGCCAGGCGGAGGATCGCGGCGGCGTCGGCGTTCACATCCCGCGTGTGGTCCTCGACAGGCGGGATGCACAAGCGGTCGAAATCTGCGGACCACATAGTCCCGATGACAAGAAGTGGGCCGTTCTGCTCCGCGAGAATCCTGCGGATGGCACGCAGGCTTAGCGTGCCGGGATCCAGATAGCGGGCGAGCTCGTCGAGCCAGATGACCGAGCGGTCCAACGGGATTCCCGAGAGCAGCAGCTCGTCCAGATCGCCCGCCGTCGGCGGGATAATCATCCGCCAGTCGGACAGTCGGGCGCGCACAGCCTCGTACACCGATCGCGTCTTGCCCGATGCCGATGGCCCTACGACGACGATGAAGCCGCTTCGGCGCGCTGCGTCGCCAACCGCTTCACGGAGTTCGCCGTCCACATCACGGCACACGTACTCGGGCAGCTGTGTTGACAGCGACTCCGGTGATCCCGGTGGGAGAGGCAGCGCAGCATGGATACCCAGAAGCGCCCGGTCGATCGGGGAGTCGACGGCGGGCCAGCGCTCGGCCTCGGTGATGAACCACTCGATGAAGTCACTCCCGGGGTGGGCGCATCGATCGGCCGTGCCTGTCACGGGATCGATCGAGCCGAGCCGGAACCGCACCCATTCCTCATGAGTCCGCTTCATCGCGTCAAGCCGCGAGACTGTCCAGGTGTCGGGTTGTGAATCGATGAGCCGGTGGTGGTAGTTGCAGAGGAGAATAAGGTTCTCGTACTGATTGCGCTCGCGGGGCGTCAGCGGAGAAACACCACGTGGGCCGTTGGCGCTGTCGCCCACGATATGGGCTATCTCGCCCAAGGACGCCACGGGGTCGCTGTCCGTCTGCTTCGCCGTGAGCGCCTTCTTGCAGCGAGGGAAAGCGCACATGTCGCCGGAGCGCTGGAACAGCTTGCGCTGTTCCGTTACGGGAACCGCCATCTCATGCCCCTGGAAGGTTATCGGCCTCGATGTTCTCTGCAGTCTGTCGAATGGAGGCGCGTCCCATCACTGCTCGCGCGAAGACGCAGCCAGCTTTCGGTCGTCGCGTTGAATCCAGTCCACGCTCCTTGCTCCACAACCGCAGATCCACCACCTCCTCGCCCACAGCCACGCTGTCACTGGCTGTGGTCGACCGGTGACCGATTGACACCATGGTCGCGCAACGTAGCGGCCCTCACCGACAAGGCTCGCCCAGCATTAAGGCAAACACCCAAACCCGTATCCTCTCCTCCCAAAGATGCAGCTAGGAAGTGTCGTCTCTGCGTACGCGGAGGTTGTCCGGCGGCGAGGTAGGAACCCCGTCCGGCGCGGAGTGCTCTCTGCGCACGCGGAGGTTGTTCGCAGCGCGCGACCTGATCCTGTGCGGCGGACTGTCGTGCTTTCCGCGCACGTGGACGTTGTTCGTCACCTACTACAGTTTCAGGGTGACAGTGAGCTTCGGTGCGATGGTCAAACGGGCGCGGACGGGGCTCGGGTGGAGCCAGCATGTCCTCGCGAGCCGTCTAGGTGCCAGTCGGCAGGCGATAGGCAGGTGGGAGCAGGGGAAGTCGACGCCTTCCAGCGACATGCTACGCCGACTCGCGGAACTGCTCGGCCTCGATGTCGATTCATTGGGAAGCCTCCAGGGAGATTCTGGCGTGGGAATCGTCGACGTTTTCGGGCCGGGCCTACCGGTTCGTCCCCTGGTCACACAGCTCCCGCTCAACGAGCTTGTTCCAGAGACTTTCGAGCAGTTCAGTGCCGATTTGGCCGCAGCGTTGCATCCGCAGGCCCGGGTGCATCGCGTTGGAGGGCAAGGGCATACCCAGGGTGGGATCGATGTAATCGTCCACCATCCTGACGGCCAGACGACGGGCATTCAGTGCAAGCGGGAGAAGCAGTTTGGCCCGAAGAAAGTTCAGAAGGCAGTTGGCGCCCTGGAGATCAAGCTCGACCACTGCTACATCTTCCTCACCCGCATAGCCAGCCCCGAGGCGCAGCGAGAGGTTGAGAAGCACTCAGCGTGGACGCTGTGGGACATCGTGGACTTGTCCAGTCAAGTGCGGTCACTTCAAGATCGAGACGCGGCGCTCCGGCTCGTGGATACCTACTTCCCCGGTTGGAGGGAGTCTTTCCTAGGAGTACCTGTCCCAGGCCCTTGGTTGACCACCGAGGAGTTCTTCAGGCAGTTCGCGCAGGGAAGTATCTACTCGCACGAATGGGAACTCGTTGGCCGCGACGTTAACTTGGTAGCCCTACGAGCCTTTGCCACTGCCCCGGATCACAACGAGAAGATCGCCGTCGTCGCCGGGCGAGGCGGGATCGGGAAGAGCCGGCTCCTGCGCGCTATCGCGCAGGATCTAGGTGCCGAGAAGGGGCGGACGGTCCGCTTCCTTGCAACTGGCGCCGAAGTCACCCCCCAGCACTTCGAGATACTTCCGCCCGATGACGGGCTCCTCGTGGTCGTCGATGATGCACATGACCGCGAGGACACTGCAGCGATCATCGCGGGTATCGAGCGATTCCGCCCCACCGCCAAAGTGCTGCTGTCGCTTCGACCATACGGTCTGCCACAACTTCACACCGACTTGCGTCCGCTCGGCGTGCACCCCTCGGAGGTGTCGGTCCAAGAACTCACCGATCTGACAGCACGTGAGGCTGAGCGCTTGGCACGCACCATTCTGGGGCCCGACAGCCAGGAGCACGTGGCGACGTGGCTGGCGGAGATGGCGGCCGACTGTCCGTTGCTGATCGTCGTTGGCGCGCAGCTTATCGCGAGAGGAGTCCTTGATCCTGCTCGGTTTGACGCCAGTGACGACATTCGGGCGGAGATCCTTTCACTGTTTGGGGACATCGTGGCGGGCACTCCGGGCACCTCGGAGGGCGACCTGCGCCGCGAGATTCTTAAGGCGGTGGCCGTGCTCCAGCCGCTTCGTCTGGACGAATCCGTCTTCCAAACCGCCATGCTTGCGCTGACAGGACGGCCGTTTGATCAGCTGTTGCCGCATCTGCACTCCTTGCAGGACGCGGGGGTGTTGCTCCGTCGAGGCAACTCACTCAGGATCGTTCCCGACCTGCTCGGTGACGTGATCCTCGCCGACGCCGCGGTTGACACACCTTCTGGCATCTCAACGGGGTACTTGGAGCGGGTCTGCGGCGCGACTTCCGGAGACGCGCTCGCGCACGCAGTGGTCAACGCGGGTCGAGTGGACTGGCGCCCGCGCAAGGCACGCAATGGCACAGGTCTTGCGGTCGACGTCCTGTGGAACGCCCTTACGGCGGAGTACGAAGCTGCCTCAACCTCTTCGCGGTATCGGATCTTGCAGGCGGTCCGCGCCGCCGCTGCCTTCCAGCCGAGGCATGCGATCGCCTTGGTTCGCCTCGCTCTCAGCAAATCGGCGGTGCCCGGCGAGTCTGTGTGCTTCACGAGTGATGACGACAATGTAGCTCGCGTGCTGCCGACTATCCTCTATCGCGCGGCGTTGAGCTTGAATTGTCTCGTCGAGTCAGCTGATCTCTTGTGGGACCTGGCTCGCCACGACGTGCGCCCGGTCGGCCAGGACCCAGATCATCCGATGCGTCTACTTGCCGAGCTCTCCACGTATGACGTCGGCAAGACAACGGAGTTCCAGGGCGGCATGATCTCGATAGTTCAGCGCTGGCTCCGCGACGACACCGTGGTCACACACCCGCATTCGCCGTTCGCGGTGTTGGAGCCTATACTGGCCACCGAAGTCGAGCACAAACGCTTTGACGGGCTCTCCATGACCCTGAGTACCCACCCTGTCAGCCTCTCCGCGGTGCGTTCCTTCCGTGACCGTGTTGTCGATTTGGTTTTCGCCGCTGCAGACGCCGACGATGTTCGTCACGCCGTGCGGGCAGTCAATGCACTTCAGGCCGCGCTGCGATACCCAAGGGGAGCGTTTCGGGGTGCAAACAGGGATGAGGACAACGACCGCTGGTCCCCGGAGTTCGTTAAGATCCTCAACAGATTTGCCGACTTGGCCGTGTATCCCGGACTCGACCCCGTTGTTGCAGTCGCGATTCGCAAGGTCGTGCAGTGGCACGCTGACTACGCGCCTGGAGCGACCGCGTCAGCGGCGAGAACAGCGCGGGCGAAGCTGCCGCAGCAGCTCGAACACCAACTTGCACATGTCCTGCATGACGGGTGGGGACCGTCCGTTCGCGAAACAGATGACTACGCCACCCGCTGCCGCCGACAGAAGGAGCATTCCGCGGAGGTCGCGGCGGCTGTCTGCGAGCGATGGGCACCGGAGGAGGTGGTTAATCGTCTTGCCGACTGCCTGAGCCGCGACAGCTACGCGTTCGGCACGACAGCGGCAAATCCGCACCAGTTTGTGGAGGCGCTGATGCGTTGCGATGCCGAAATTGGTGTTGCGCTGGCGCGGCGTGTGATTTCTGACAGTATCAATTCGAACAGTGCTGAGTCAACATCCCTGGCCATGCTGCGTCAACTTGTTCCCGCAGCGCTCAGCACCCTGACCGAGTTGCTCACAGTAGAAGCGATGTCACTCGCCCGGGCGCTCTTCAACACGCCAAGCATCGACAACGCTAGGGCGGTAGCGCACGCCTTTGGTGTGGCTCGTGGAAACCGAGCAACGCTGCTCGACGGCGAAGTCGAATTGCTGTGCGACCTGAGCGTCCATGCCGATCCGTACGTGCGTAGGGGCGTCGTGCATGCATCCCGACTGCTGGGTGATGTGAACAGAGCGTTGGCGACGCAGCTGATCACCAGTGTGCGATTCGGGGACTCTACGGAGCTCGCCTCGGAGGTAGCCGCGCTTCTCACGGCGCCTGGAAGCATGTCGTGGAAGACGTTCGACGACGCACAGATTGCAGACTTTCTCGAACAGCTCCACGCTTGCAGGTCCATCGACGACTACCACATTCACTGCCTTCTGGCTGAGATATCAGCAGTCCGACCTGAAGAGATTCTGGACCTGCTTATGCGTCGTGTCGAGACCTATGAGGACGACCCGAGCGCGGTGGAGTACCAACCTATTCCGTATCAGTGGCATGAGCCGTTGCGCTTGCAGAGCAGCCAGGATTTCGAACGGCTGTTGCGCCGGGTCGTGGAGTGGATCTCGCATAGCCCTTGGGGAAGCAGGCGTGCTCACGTAGGTGCACGACTCTTCACAGCGATCGCTGTGCAGTACAACGAGTCAGTTCTGCAACTATTGGCCGAATTGGTCGCATCCGGCAGCAGGGAAAGGATCCTCGCGGTCGGCACCGTACTCAGAGGTGCTCCAAATGATCTGGTGTGGACTCACTCGAACTTCGTCATAAAGGCACTGCAAGCGGCCGAGGCGCTCGGCGAAGACTGTGCTCGCGCCATCGGAAGCGGACTGCGCTCGGCCATAATCAGCGGTTCCCGCGTGAGCGTTCCCGGTCAGCCCAACAAGAGGGATCTCGAACAACGGGACAAGGCGACCGAGCTGGCCAAGACTCTGCCTCCCGGTTCGATCGAGCACCGGTTCTACCACCTGCTCGCCTCAGGCGTAGCGTCGTGGATCAAGGCGGAGGCCGACGAAGACGAACTCCTTGACGACCGACGCTCTTGGTGAAAACGGTTGCTTCGAAGAGCGTCTTCGGCAAGCTCCGTTCCCAAACCGGCCTCACCGACGACGGCGCCGCTCTGCTCGACACGGCTCTGGCCCTGGGACGGTCCGGGACTCCTATTGCTGTGCGGCGAGGGTCAACTGTGCACATGCATAGTTGCTTCCTGGCGAACGCGAGCAATCAGTTGGCGTGCGGTATCGCTGCTCACCTCAAGCCTCTGCCGAAGGTTGGCAGCAGAAATGGGGCGCTGGTGTAGTTCACGGTGACGCGAGTCCTCTCGGCGCGCCCGGTCGAGAAGCTCCGTGTCGGTCAGCTTCGAAGTCGACCGCCGCGGTGCACGAGCTGCAGCCGAAGCGTTAGCTGGCGCCTGCCTCGAAGGCTGCGATGTGCCGACAGTTTCGTTGCATCTGCGCTCAACGTTCTCGCGTTCTTCCACTACTTCCAGCGCTCCCAGAAGATCTGGGCCGACCTCGGCCCACCCGATCAACAGCAGCGGTCCCACAGCGTCGAACGCCGCCTTGCCGTACTGCCAGGATCACGGGTTCGGCGATGTTGAGCACCAGGGTCACGGTGCTGGCGAGCGCGAGCAGGCGCCTCGCTGCACGGATCACCTCTGGTGCCATCCCTACCGCCGCGAGCCGATGAATCGCGACCATCAGGCCAACGACAGTCAGGTCGACTGCGGGCGCGACCAGAGGCGCAACCCAGGCCGTCACTCCGAGACGTACAGCCAGAGCCCACACGTTGCCGAACCCGAACAAGAAGGACAACCCCACGACGACGCCCATGACCCGGGCAACGAGCTCGCCAACGCTTCGTCCGATCAACGCATGGAAACGAGTCGCGGAGCCAGGCGTGGACACGCGGACAGTCATCGCGCTGCGCTCCCCACGTCGTCCATCGAGAAGCTGCCCTCAATGACCAGCTTCTTGGCGCGTACACGGTGGTCAGACGCGGAACCGGCTGCAAGTAGCCCTGCCCAGGAGGCGGGCCTGCGCCGTGCGGAAGCCATCATGAGGCATCAATACCTTGACGGCGGCGATGCCGATCAATACCGACGGTCGCGGAAAGCCGCAGCTCGCAGCGGGTACGAGTTCGTGTAGATGCTGTACGAGCCTCGCCCGCTTGTGCGGGGACTTCCGATGAGCACCAGAGCGAAGATCAAGCCAAAGGACGCACCCGCGCTGGCGCGGGGACTTCCGTCTTGCTGTCGAGCACGGCGTGGCCATGACGGACGCACCCCCGCTGGCACGGGGACTTCCACGCGACAACGAAAAACCCCAGGCCGAACGCGGACGCATCCCCGCTGGCGCGGGGACTTCGGTGAGCAGGCGTACTCGACACGGGTCGAGCTAAACGCACCCCTGCTGGCGCGGGGACTTCTCGGGGGCGATCAGGATCAGCTGGAACTCGAAGGACACACCCCAGCTGGCGCGGGGACTTCGGGGAGTATGTCCAGTAGGTCCAGTGCTCGATGGACGCACCCCCCCCGCTGGCGCGGGACTTCCTTCCCACCCGAACCGGGAAGGGAACAAGCCCGGACACACCCCCGCTGGTGCGGGGACTTCATGCTGCCCGCGCCCCACGCGTCAGCGCGCCGGGACGCACCCCCGCTGGTGCGGGGACTTCGGAGTGCTCTGGTGTGGAGTGGAGTGGTCTGGGGACGCACCCCCGCTGGTGCGGGGACTTCGCGGTGCGGATGATCTCGGCGTTCTCCACGACGGACGCACCCCCGCTGGGTGCGGGGACTTCCGGCCAGGGCCAGGGCGACGATCGGCGACCAGGGACGCACCCCCGCTGGTGCGGGGACTTCCCCCCGTTGAGCGTGACGGTGCCGAAGGTGGAGGACGCACCCCCGCTGGTGCGGGGACTTCAGGAGAGCGACCAGAAGCGCGGCGCTGATCAGCGACGCACCCCCGCTGGTGCGGGGACTTCCACAACGCCGACCTCGCCACGCTGCCCGAGCAAGACGCACCCCCGCTGGTGCGGGGACTTCCGCTTGGCCTCGCTGGTGGTCAGGTGGAAGCTCGACGCACCCCCGCTGGTGCGGGGACTTCGAGGTGACGAAGTCGCTTTGCCTGCTTGCGGAGGACGCACCCCCGCTGGTGCGGGGACTTCCCGCCGCTGATCGGGATGATCGGGGCGGCGCCGGACGCACCCCCGCTGGTGCGGGGACTTCGACCGGATCACCAACATGGCCGACGCGAACTGGGACGCACCCCCGCTGGTGCGGGGACTTCTGATCGGCGACCGCTTCCCGAATCAACATGTCGGACGCACCCCCGCTGGTGCGGGGACTTCTAGAAGCCCAGCGTCTCGCGCAGCACCAGGCGGGACGCACCCCCGCTGGTGCGGGGACTTCTTCTCCGACAGCCACCTGGCCATCGCCTCGAGCGACGCACCCCCGCTGGTGCGGGGACTTCGGACTCGGCACGTGGGCACCCGAGGTGAGCACGGACGCACCCCCGCTGGTGCGGGGACTTCCGGACATCTACATCCTCGGCGGCCTAGCGAAGGGACGCACCCCCGCTGGTGCGGGGACTTCGTGCGGCTCGGGTCCGCGCACAGGTACCAATCGGACGCACCCCCGCTGGTGCGGGGACTTCTGTTTCAGCTTGCCGACCGACCTCTACACCCGGACGCACCCCCGCTGGTGCGGGGACTTCCGTCCGAGCTCGTCGCGCAGGACCGGGATGTAGGACGCACCCCCGCTGGTGCGGGGACTTCGCGCGGTCGAAGGTCACTCCGACTGCGAAGCTGGACGCACCCCCGCTGGTGCGGGGACTTCCCACCAGCGCGGGATCGCGCGGTCGACGCGGTGGACGCACCCCCGCTGGTGCGGGGACTTCCCTTGCTGACGTGGGCTTTTGGGACGGTGTTATGGGTTTGTGATGTTTTTGGGTGGGTGTCCCCAGTTGAGGAGGGTGAGGCCGTCGAGGTCGATGGGTGTTCGTCGTCCGGTGCCGCAGGTGTGGAGGGCGAAGCCTTGTTCGGTGTTGGCGGTGTGGATGAGGACGGCCCAGCCTCCTTGGTTGTTGATGGATTCGCGGACGCCGTTCCAGAGTTGTTCTCTGACGCGTGCGGTGAGGGTGCCGACGTAGACGCCGGCGTGGGGTTCGAGGAGCCATCGGGTGAGGGCGCCTCGTGTGCCGTCGGCGATGGCGTTGGTGGCGATGACGCAGAGGGTGGGCATGGGGTTACCAGTCGACGGTGTCGCTGTAGTTGCGGCCGCTGGCGACGTTGCCTTCGGGGTCCCACAGGTCGATGAGGTCGCCGCGTGGTGGCGTGTCTGGTGTGGATAGTCCAAGGACGTGGTGGATGTCGTCGACGATGCGGGGGATCAGCCGCAGGAGCCGGAGTTTGTCGCGGAGTCGGCGGCGGACTTCGCGGTCGGGGGTGGGGTGGGCGTGTAGGGAGAAGGCGAGTGGGATGACGACGTCGGCTTTGTAGAGGTCGGCGATGTCGTAGGTGAAGGCGCGTTGTTGGCCGTGGTGAAGTATCCCGAGGGCGGGTGAAGCGCCGAGGCTGAGGATGACGGCGGTGACGATGCCGTAGAGGGCGGTGTTGCCGGCGGTCAGCGCCATGTTGACCGGGTCTTGGCTGGGCCAGTCGTGCGGGTCGTAGCTGCGGCGGAAGCGCGGCAGTCCGTGTTGTTGGGCCATGACGCGGTAGTGCGCTTTGACGCGTTGGCCTTCCAGTCCGCGTAGGCGGGCCAGGGTGAGTTCGTCGGGCAGTGGGTCGTGGAAGCGCAGTTGGTAGAGCCGTTGGGCTGCGGCCAGTCGTTGTTGGTCGTTGGAGACGACGGCGACTTGCCGGTCGAGCACGGTGGTGGAGGTGCTGTCGTGCAGGAACGCCGAGTAGCAGCGGACGCCTCCGTCTCCGGTGAAGGCCACCGTTGCGCCGTCGCGGGTGAGGGTGGTGATCGCGGCGTGGGTGATGCTGGTGCCGGGTCCGAGAAGGACGCTGGCGATCCCGGCGGTGGGCAGATGGACCCGGGTGGGTCCGCTGGGGGCGTCGGCGCTGGCGCAGACACCGTTGCGGTCGGCGGTGATTCGCACGGTGTCGAGGTAGAGGAAGCTCAACCGGTCGCTGACGCGGGGCACCGCTATCGCGGTGGGTGCACCGAGGGTGGCGGGAAGTCGTTGGCCCATGGGTCAAACCGTCGTGATGGGGGCGAGGGAGAGCAGGCCGAGGCCGTGAGCCCGGCCTTTGCCGATCCCGGTGGTGATCGCGGCGCGGACGGAGTCGATGTCGGTGATCTCGGCGAGTCCGTCGAACTGGATGGCATTGTGCTGGATCTTGTTGTCGCGGTTTCTCGTTGCGTGGTCGCGGTTTCGGTGTTTCGGGCGCGGTTGGGTGCCGTCGCGGTGAGGGCGCGCGGTGGCGGTGTGCAGGTGTAGTCCGTGGTGTTCAGCGCGGGTGTTCCACCATTGGTCGGCGTCCTCGCCCCAGAGGTGGACACGTTTGCCCCGGAGGGGATCGCCGTTGCGGCCGCAGGTTTTCTGTGGGTTGGCGGCGATTCGGTAGTGCACGGTCATGCCGGTGTGGAGGTGGTCGAGGAAGGGTGTGAGGTTCTTGGTTTGTCCGGAAAGGACGTTGCTGTGGTTGTCCCAGGGGCGGGGTTGGATTAGGGATTGGATGAGGACGGTGATGCCGCGGGTGTCTTCCTCGATGCGGTAGAGCACTCCGGCGGTAGCGCGTGGTGTGTCGCCGAGGTCGTCGGGGAACAGCGTCATGATGCTGCGGTGCATGTCGCGGGGATTACCGAGATCGCGGGTCGTGTCGCGGTGTCGCGGGTCGAGTCGCAGCGCGCTCAGCCAGAGAGATGGGGTCGAGACGTGGGTGTCAGTAGTCATCGCGAATGGCCTTGATCAGAGAGGTGTAGGGGTGGAAGCCGACTCCGGCGCACTGCTGGGCGTTCATCTCCACCGAGGTGGCGGCGATGTCTCGTGTGTCGTAGGAGCGCTGGTGTGGGTCGAATGAGACGGGAACATCCCGGAGCCGCCCGGAGCTGCCGGCGAGGTTGCTGTCGGAGACGACGGTGACCGTGATCGTGGCGTCCTCGCGGGGCGGTGTGCGGTAGAGCGGAGTCGTGGACAGCAGCGAGTCCGGTGCTCGGGTGGAGACTCCGAGATGGATCGGCAGCGAGGGAGGGCAGCCTCGGCGACCGAGGTAGGGCGCCCAGCGCGGTGACCGCACCTGCTCGCTGAGCGTGGTGATGTCGTTGCGCGGCCCGGTGATCAGGACGAGGAACGCGGCGTCGGCGAGGTAGTGGCGGCGGGTGATCGCGGGTGTGGTCCGCTGTTTTCCTTGAGCTGTCAGGATGGTTTCGCCAGCGCCGCCGATGGTGTGGAAGTCCTCCAAACGGGCGCCCGCGCGGTCGATACGCACGGTGATCTCCAGCGGTTGCGCCCAGGACAGGTCTGCTTCGCGACTGTCGCCTCGCGCGGAGGCGAGCAGGCCGATGATCCCGGAGCGGGTGGGGTGGGTGAGGGTGTCACGGTGGTCGAAGTGGCTCCGTTCGCCCCACGACTGCAAAGGCCCGGTTAGCAGCAAAGCCAGGGTGGAGCGCATCAACGGGCTCCGGCTCGCTGCGCCTGCGCGATCAGCTCCGGCAGCGGCATGCGCTGGCCGAGGGAGTCCCCGGTGGTGGCCACGGTCGCGGCATGCCCGTGCCAGAGACGGCCGGCGTCACCGAAGAATCCATCGACCAGCGCGGCGTAGTCGGCCAGCCGGGTCACGCTGGACTGCAACAGCCCAGTCCCGCGCACGGGGTTCTCGAACGCGGCGGCGAAGCTGACGGGCCGGTCGCTGCGGGCAGCGAGGTAGACCAGCCCCGGCGGCGTATGGGGTGCGGTGGAGCGCTTCTTCCCGGACGGCACCGACAAGGCGAACGCGCGCACGAAGTGCCCGATCAGCTCCACGGCTCGGTCAGCGTCACCGAGGTGCGTGGTGAGCTCGTCGAGATCCAGGGTGGCGTAGCGGTAGAACGTCCCCGACAGGTAACTGGCTTGGTCCAGGTGCGCCGCACCCGCACTCACCTTGGACGCCAGGCCAGGCAGTTCCTCGACCGCGGTGAAGTAGTCGGGCTGGCTGATGGCCTCGTGGGTGGTAAAGGAGTGCGCGACCTGGACCGCGCCGTCCAGGGTGCCTTCGGGGAGCTGGGAGATCATGCGCCCGAACAACGCCAGCCCGTCGCCGGTGACCGCGTTGAGAACCTTCAGCAGGTCGGCGGTGCGCTTTTTCCTGCCTTCCTGGCGTTGATTGTCGGTGGTCTCCACGATCGTGCCGTCGTAGAGCCCTCGGTGGGTCTCGGCCAGCTCGACTAGACGTTGCCGGTCGGAGATGTTGAGGTACACCAACGCCTTCGTGGCCAGGTTCAGCGGCGCATCGCTGTCGTCCTTCTTCGCCGCGCGCCCCTTCTTCTTCGCCGACGCTTCTTCGTCCTGGCTGTCGGTGTCCGCGTCGTTCTTGCTGACCCGCAGCGGATGGAACAGGTCAGCGGCGCCGCGGGTGGCGGCCTCCGGGTCCCAGCCGGCGCCGATGAGGTCGTCGCGTAGTTGCACGGCGGCGAACTTCGTGCGGGTGCCAAGATCGCCGACGTAGTCGGGGTGGGAACGCAGGGTGGTGCGGGTGCTGCGCTTCTCACATTGGCTGGCGACCCGGCCGCGGTTGACCCCGCCGAAGATCATCTGCTTGGGCTCGCCGTGATCGTCGCGGTTGAGATTGGCGTACGGAATCGCCTGGGTGACGTGGATGTCCAGGATTCGGCCCGACATGGAACATGCCTTTCTGGGTAAGGGAAATCGGTCAGCGGGTGATGGGGTTGGCGGTGTAGTAGCTGCGCATCCACCGCTTGCCCACATCACCGCAGGAGCGGGGCCAGCGATGGAGGTCGCGCAGTAGCACAGCCCAGTCGGGCAGCAGGTTCTCCCGTGCCAGCTGGGTCAGCACGGGGTAGATCTGGTTGACCAGCACAGGAAACGGGGCCTGTACCAGGCGCGCGAGTCGTCGTTCGCGTGGCGTCATCTCCTCGGTGCTGCCCCGGGTTCCCAGGTGCTTGTCGAAGGCCGCGAGCGCGCCTCCGAGGTCTTCCCGCTGCAGGCTGCTCCCGTTGGGGATGGCGGCCATGAACCCGGCGACCCGGTACAGCGCGGCCTCACGATCGGCCGACGCCCCGGCCAGCCACGGCACGAGGTAGCGGTGCGCCGTGGGAACATCGGCGGGTGGCAGACGCGCCGCCGGTCGCAGAGCACGACGCGCGGATCCTGAGTCGGACAGCAGTTCGGTGAGGTGGTCGATGCAGCTGGTGGCCCAGCGCGGTTCGTTGGAGCCTTCCGCGGGCGCGGCAGTACTCATCGTGGGTGTTCCTTCCTGGGAGCAGGGAGTCAGGGACGGCGGGAGACCACGGCTCGGTAGAGCCGCGGCTGGGTGCTGGTGGCCTCGGTGACCGCGTCGTAGACCGTGCGTGACAACGCGCGCAGCGCATCGGTGGCGTCCTTGTCGAGCGTGTCCGGTCCGCCAGCGTCGGTCAGTCGATCGAGGTGGTGGTAGAACAGCTCTTCGGCGCGGAACCAGAATTGGGGTAGGGCTGCGGTGACCCAGCGAGCGGCGAGCGATGCCTGCTTGGTGTTCCTTTTCGTCGACGGGATGAGCTGACCGGCGGCGCGCAGCGCCTTCGCGAGTCGGTCTGCTTCACCGGTGCACGCCTGGACCAGCCGCGCGACCACGTCAGCGAAGTGTCCCTGGTCTTCACGCACGATCGCCGGGGTTGTTGAACGCCACCACGAGTAGTCGACGGTCTTGGGATCCTGGTGGAAGCCGTAGGCATGCACACCTCGCACCCCGAGCTCGTCGAGGTCCCGCGGGCGGGTCAACGCCGCCGGAGGGTGGTGGGCCTTGCTGCCTGGGGCGGTCCCGAGCAGCGCGTCCAGGTCGCGCCATACCGCGCGCGCCGGATCGGCGACCAGGGTCTTCGCGCGGTCGGCGGTGTAAGACAGGAACGGGTCGATCACCGGAACGTCGTATTGGCCCAGGTGTCCCCAGGTCAGGTAGGCGCTGGTGACCACGCCCGGTGCGCCGGAGCGGAGCAGGGTCGCGGTCAGCCCACCCGCGGTCAGGGTGGAGCGGATCCCCGTCGGTGGTGGCGGGGGCCGCAGTGGATCGGCCAGCTCGGGGCGTTCCCATGGGCACACATCTGCACCCGGCCGCTGGTAGGGCGCGGGGTGGACCATGCTGGCGAGCAGGCTGGCGAATACCGACTCGCCGAGGGGGTGGTAGGACATCCGCCGCCGCAGCGGGCCAGCCTTGCGGTTGGACGTAGCCTTGGGTCCTGCCGCACGCGCCGAGCATTGCCCGGAGCCGCCGTAGAACCAGTGCACGAGCACCCACCACGCTGCTTCCTCGTAGGGGATCGGTGTCGGCTGGCCATCGTGGTGGCGGGTCCACCACGTTTTCCCGTTCTTGCCGACCGGGCGGCTGGAGACGAACTTGTTCACTCCAGCGGCTTCGCGACATTCCTCGGCCAGGCGCGCATCCTGCAGCCACGGCCGCTGCGGGTCGAGTAGGTCGAAGCGCCGCTGGTAGGTCGTGAAGTACTCGGTGATCGCTGTGGTGTCGAACTTGCCGTGTTCGGCGAGCGCGCGGCGCGTGGCCCGCCAGGTCACCCCGTCATCGCCCTCGTTGTCGACGGCGAGGCCGGTGAGGCTGTAGGCGATCGCGGTCAAGACGCGCCACAGGGCGGATTCAGCCGGTGGGATCGGCAGGTCGAGGTCAGCGAGAGAATCGGCGCGGGTGAACAGCTCACGCAGCCCGAGTCGCTCGCGGGATCCGTGGGTGGTGATGACGGGGATCCAGGGTTGGGTGATGAGATCGAAGCCGCTCACCGCGACTGTCCTTTCCGGGAAGACCGCCCACGATCACGGCGGGGCGAGGGTTGCAGGATCAGGCCGAGCTCGTCGTCGACCCATGCCGCGCGCTTGCCGGTGCCGTGGGCTCGGCGTGCGCGGACCCCGGGCAGGAACGGCACCGCGTCAGCGGTGCGCGAGCAGGGCAGGAGCCGAACGTGTGCCAGAAGCGGGTGCTCCTGCCATGCCTGCGGGGGTTCAGGTAGGTCCCGGAGCCAGGCGGCGTTGGCGACGGGAATGGTGTGGCCGATAAGGGTGGCGACGTCTTCCCAGCGCCATCGCCCGCCAGCCGCACTGGGTACCGGGTGGTGGCCGGCGGTGTCGAGGTAGAGGGTGCCGTCGAGGTCATAGACAGGCAGGACGCGGCGGTTATCCACGCCCAGGCGGGTACCGAGTTCGAGGTCCCCGTCGATCGGTGAGGTCAGCTCTTCCAGACCAGTCAGGGATCCGACCGCGGGGATCGCCGCGATGGTCGCGATGGCTCGTTCGGCGTCTTCCTGAGCCCAGGACGCGGTGGCGGCGTCGGCGAGGGCGGCGTCGGTGTCCAGCAGCCACTCTGAGCGCGGGTAGACCTGTTCGACCAACTCCTGCACGTCCCCGGGGATGTTCACGATGACCGTGTTCTCCGTGTCGGTGCGACCGCACAGCACTCGCCAGGTGACCATCCGCTGGTCGTGCGGGTACGGGAATTCCTCCGCCAGGTGCCCGGCCTCATCGTGACCGGCCAGGACATGAACGATTGGCGCCGGCCACAGCGAGACCCGCTCAGAGAGATCATGTCGGTGACAGCGGCCCGCGCGTTGCAGCAGCATCGCCAAGGGCGCCAGCGCCGTCACGACCATGTCGAAGTCAAGATCCAAAGCCTCCTGAACCAGCGGCGAGGCGATCACCACCGCGCGCGTGGGCCGCGCCGTGCCGTCTTTGCCGAACAGCCGCTCGACAACGACGCCCCTCCGCCCCCGCTCGTTCTGGGGCAGGCGTGCGTGCAGCGTGATGACCTCGCAGTCCGGCGGCGCCTCGTGCCGCACCAGCGCGGCCAGCTGCTGGGTGTCGGCCACCGTGTTGGCCACGATCAGCGCACACCCTGTCCCACCCGGCTCCCACAACGGCGCCACCAAATCCAAACAACGCCGTGCAAAGCCTTGTCCCCCAACAGGATAGGAGTGCAGAGCCAGAGGCAACGTCCGCTGCTCCGCCGCGGGAACAGGGCAAGCCTCAACGGTGGTGGTGCCGCTGCGGCTGTCGTAGACAACCCACCCCGGGTACGGCAACTCCACCGCCCCGTCGGGATCGGCGGCGGTGATGCCGTGATCATCTCGCCAGGACCGCGCGCCCCGGGAATATGCCTCCAGCAAGGCCCGCGCGATCGGCGTGGGCAACGTCGCCGACAGCAGCACCACCGGAGTCCCGAACGCCCCTAGCCATTCCACCGCACGGCACAACAACGTCTGCATGTACGGGGCGTATGCGTGAGCCTCGTCGACCAGAACCGCCTTACCGCTCAACGCCACCGCCCGCATCGGCTGGTGCAGCGAGCGCACCACCATCGCCAGCAGCTGATCCACCGTGCCAACACACACCGGCGCGAACAACGCCCGTCGCGCCCCGCGCATCCACTCCGAAGCCACCGCCAAGCCCGCCGGCGTCAGCTCCCCATCACACCCCGACAACAAGCCCGCGTCGGCGATCTCGGCCAGCGCTACCCGCTTCCTGCTGCGGGACAACAGCTCCTGCAACTCCGGGGTATAGGCGGCCATCGAGTGCACCAGTTGCGCCACCGCATCCGCCGACAACGTCCTGTCCAGATCGGCGACCACACGCCGAAACGCCGCGTCCGCAGTGGCCATCGTCGGCAACCCCACGAACATCCCCGACACCCCGGCAGCGGCCTCCAACACCGAACACGCCCACCACCCAGCCTCGGTCTTGCCCGCACCAGTGCGCTCCAACACCAGCACCAACGCCGGGCCGCTCACCAACGACCGCAGCCGCCGCTCCAACGAGGTCTGCACACCCCGAGGCGCGAAGCCGAACCGCTCCACGAATCCCAGACGCGGACGCGCCGGGCGCGTCAACCCGATCCGTCGCAGCTCCGCCTCGGCTGCGGCGATACCGGTGGCCAGGAAATCGCGTGCAGTCTCCGGCGTCCACAGCTCAGGCAAGTCCGCTCGCCGCGCGGTGATGAACTCCGTTTGCGAGACGATCCAATCCGCCAGCGGCACAACACCACAACACGCCAACGCGAAACGCCGCCACTCCCGCGTCGACAACTCCACCGGCACATCCGGCGGGGCGATCGCAGCGAACAGAAGATCGGTGATGGCTTGCCGCCCATTGGCCCAACACGCACACGCACTCCCCGCCGCAGCCAGAGCCCGCCGTGCGGTGACCACCGTGTCCTGCGCGGCGATCACCCCATGGTGACCACCGATGATCTGCCCCAGCAACAACCACACGCCGGGATCACCGACCGGCAGTCCCGGCACACGCAGTTCGACGGACATGCTCGCCTGCCCAGGACGCGTGTGCCCGCGATCGACCGCGACCGGCCGTTGCTGCCCCGGATAGAGCCTCTCCCACGTTTCCCGATCGATGCCCTGAAACCCACCGCACTTGCCGATGTCATGCATCGCCGCGACCAGCGTCGCCCACAACCACCGACGATCAACACCAGCCAACCTCAAACGATCGGTCACCGCGTCAGCGAAATAGTTGCGGCACAAGACATTCACCGCTGCTGCCGTGTCCAACCCGTGCGCGACCAGCAGATAAGGATCAGGCAGACCCCGCTCCTTGCCCCACACCACCTCCGGCACCACGCGCAGAGCCGGCCGCGCTGCCGTCGCCGTGCCACAAAGACACGGCAGTGTCGCGCCATCCATGGCTACGGGCGCGGTACGACGGCGAGCGATCGGCATGCCGCGCAACCTAGAAGCACCCACCGACAACCCCGGCCCGACAACCACACCCCGATCACACCAACGGGTGACGGAACGACGCTGCCCTTACAGCTGTTTTCTGGAAACACCCGAAATTCCCGCCAGGCAACAACTATCCACCCTCGCGCACTACGAAGACGCCGCCAACCGCACGCGGCGTGGCACCCGCAGAACTACGATTCATCCCCACCGGCACCGGGACCTCGGGCGGCATCTGAGGATGCCATCTCTGGCAAAGGACTCATCCCCGCTGGCGCGGGGACTTCGAACTGGAAGAGGAGCTGGCGCTGGCGCTCGGCGACTTATCCCCGCTGGCGCGGGGACTTCGCGCGCTCCAAGTCGTCGCTGATCCCCTCCCAGGACTCACCCCCGCTGGCGCGGGGACTTCGAGTCTGGACCAGCGACATCGCCGTGGTTGACGGACTCACCCCCGCTGGCGCAGGGACTTCACGCCGATCAGTGCGTAGGTGAGGCTGTACCAGGACTCACCCCCGCTGGCGCGGGGACTTCCAAGAGCACAAGAACCCCAGGGTGCTCGCGAAGGACTCACCCCGCTGGCGCGGGGACTTCCTGGTCATCGTCATGCCCAAGCTTGCCAAGCAGTGAATCACTCCTGCTGGCGCGGGGACTTCTTGCACCAGCCCGCGTCCCCCATGTCCTTGCCGGACTCACCCCCGCTGGCGCGGGGACTTCGGGACGGACCCGCATGGACGGGCCACCCCCGCGGACTCACCCCCGCTGGCGCGGGGACTTCACGATCTCGTCCAGCAGCCCGGAGCAGATCCGGGACTCACCCCCGCTGGCGCGGGGACTTCTGGAGCCTGACCGGGCGCCGGGACAACGCGCCGGACTCACCCCCGCTGGCGCGGGGACTTCCACCATCCACCAGGCCCGCCAGCAGTGGTACGAGGACTCACCCCCGCTGGCGCGGGGACTTCCTGCTCAACGGCGGGAACTCCGCCACCTGGCCGGACTCACCCCCGCTGGCGCGGGGACTTCCCTTGCCGAGCTGCACTTTTGCTCCGGCGTTGCCGTTTTGTGACTTTCTTGCTTGTGATGTCGTTTGCCGTCGAACGACCCTGTGGCTGTGACGCCACCGTAGGTGCATCTCTGGTGGGCGGTACGCACGCTGAGACATTCCCTGAGATTTGCTCGTCCCAGCAGACCAGACTCGCGGATCGGCGCCTGCCGGGAGGCAGAAGGCTACGTAGGAGCTTAGGTGTCTGCCTCCCTGCGAACACGTGCGACGAGCTCCCGTGCGGTGTCACTGGCTACATTCAGCTTCTTCCGAAGGGAGTCGGCGGAGATGGGGCGCTGGTGTCGCGCACGATGATGCGCGTCTTCCTGGCGTGCCCGCTTAAGCAGGTCTTCGTGGGCCAACTTGGACGTACGAATGGATCTTGGGGCCGCCGGAGAGGAACCTCGCTTAGATACTCGTGCCACTTGCTCGGTCGGGTTGGCCGGTCCTCGCTGCTCAACGGAGTCCAGCGCCTCCAGTAGGTCCGGACCAACCTCTGCCCAGCCGATCAACAGCAACGGTCCTACAGCGTCGAAAGCCGCCTTCGCGTACTGGCCCAAGATCAACGGCTCCGCAACGTTCAACAGCAGCGTCGCCGCGCTAGCCAGCATCAGCAGCCGACGAGCCGCACGAACACGCTCCGGCGCGACGCCAGCAGCGGAAAGTCTGCGGATCGCTACCAGCAGGCCGATCACTGTCAGATCTACAGCAGGCGCAACTAGCGGCGCCACCCAAGCAGTCACCCCGAGCCGCAACGCCAACGACAGAACGTTGCCGAATCCGAACACGAAGCTCAGCCCGACGACAGTCGCCATGGCGCTCAAGACCAGATCGGTGGTGGTCCTCGCGCGCATCCACAACGGCCCACTCCCAGCGTGCCCACGTGCCTCGACGGTCGTCATCGGGGACCGCCGACCACGCCTTGACCGCGGCGGCGCCGATCAATCCCGAGCGTCGCAGAAAGCCGCAGCTCACGGCGGGTAGGAGTTCGTGGAGATGCTGTACGAACCTCGCCGGGGGCACTAGCAGGATGAACACTGATTCTGAACGTGCAGGTCAAGCCGAATAGAATCGTTTTGGCTGATCCACGTTGCGGAAGGAGCCCTTGGTTGTTGGGGCGCTGGCTCCATCGGCCTTGGAAAAGTATCCAGTTCGTGTACTTGCTTCAATGCCCGCTGCGTGCGCTGACTTACGTTCAAGCAGTCATGGGTGCGGCAGGTTCGTAGTCGGCGTCATCAACACCCACCGCAGTCTCAGTGCCCGCTGACCTCCGTGCCCTGTCGACGCGAGGGATGAGAGGCTCTCATTCCTTAGCAGGGCACACGAGTGCACGAGAGCCGCTAGGGCTCTAGCGGTCCTCGTGCACTCGCTTCTCCGCATGACCTCCATGGTGACCGGTAACTAGACGCCCTGTTGCCAGGTCGAGTCCGGTCGGGATGGGTCGGCGTTGGCAGAGCCGATGCTGTTTAACGCAGAAGTTCTGCTCGAAAATCTGCTTTGTCGATCGGAGAAGAACACATGAGACCGAATCTCACTCCAGATCCCATTCGATTGGCTCCACGACGCGCGGAATGGGCTTGGTGGCGTCGTGGAACCGCAGACCGCAGATCCCGTCGACGTTGGAGGTAGGCATGTCGATCAGCCATTTCAGCGCATCGTCGCCGAGTTGATCCGGCTCCGCGAGGTCAGCGATGAAACGTTCTGAACCGAGCCCATCATAAGGCGTGGGAAGCGTGATACCGCCTGCGATGGCGTCGTCTACGATCGCGCGGCACACCGCTGTCCAACGGCCTTGCCCCCACCATTGCCACGTGTAACTGGTCGCGCCGCCAATCGTCAGCAGTCGCAACGTTGCCACTGGACCGAGCAGGTCCTCGTCGAGGCGTCGCCACGTCGTGAGCTCTCTGCTGACGGAGTCGCGGACTTCCTGCCAGCCCTCCCCGAACAGGTCGGAGATCGTTCTCCCGTCCGGCAGCGCCCAGGCTGGATCGGTCAGCGCTACCTCCAGACCAGGCCAATCGATGCCCTCGTACGGATCGATGTGGCCGGAGATCGTTCTGGTGACAGCAATGTTGATCCTGGCCACGAGTACGTCATCCGACACATGCCATGCCTCTACCGCAGTGCCATTGCGCCAACACCACGCTGCTATTCCTAGCGCGACAGCGCTCGGCACGAGATCTGGCAGTACATCTCGCCCGAACAGGCCGACGACGGCGGCGAAGTAGTTTTGGAGGTGCGAGTCCGCGTCGAGGTCACCGGTGGCGTCCTCAAGCGACTTCTCGCGATATTCTGCGATCTCCTCGAAGACGTACTCGGTAAGCTGGACGTCCATGAACTGCCGCAACGACACTTGTGCGACAGGATCGACCTCGATCCGAGTGGGATCTAGCAGACCGAGCGCGCCCGCATGTTCGGCTACATGCTTCGTCTGCTCGTCGAGGTCACCACCGAGTTCGATCGTGACTTCGTCGTCCAGCATGGTGAAGACCTGCGGCCAGCCGCCTTCGTAGTTGTGTGGGAGAAGCCGGAGTTGAGCGGTCGACGGGTGGTATTCGACATCGAACGCCATGCAGGTCCGATGCAGGGTCGCGTACAGCACCGGCCCGGTCTCGTCGTCGTACTCTATGAAGTATCCGTCGCCGTTCTCCAACCATCCCGCCCACTCGAAGCAGCTGAGAAGCTCCTCCAAGTGTTCGGCGTGCTCGGACCACTGTTCGTCGGACGGCGCGTCCTCTCCCGGGACAGGTCTGCTCATGCGCCCGACCAACCAGTCAGCGGCCCCCGGATCGTCCACGGCCAGCAACAGCGAGAGTGCGCGAGGTTCGTCGGAGTCGCTGCCGTAGCCCCCGAAGGTCAACACGCTGACTCCGCGTCCAGCGCAGGCCTCGCGAAGCCGCGTCGCCGCATCAGCCAACGCCTCGTTGGTCTTAGTGACGCGCTCGCGTTCCTGAGCGCGTTCGCTCTCGACGCGCTGCGCCTCCGAGCGGCGTTTCCTGAGCCATGCCATGGCCTGGTCGCCGGTTCCCCAGACTTCTCGCCGACCCATCTGGCACGTCGCTGCTTTGCCTTCCTTCAGCAACCGCCTCAGGGTGTGCGACACGGTCGGTTGTGTCAGCGCCAATCGTCCGGAGATCTCGGCGATCGTCAACAAGCCGGGGTACTCGTCCTGCTCGTCGAGCAACCACAGGATTTGGCCCTCATCGGACCACAGCGGGTTGGAATCGAACTCATGCTTCTCGTCCGCTGTCATGTGTTTGCGGCAGGCCGGTGCTACCGCGCTCAGCGGCACCGACCGGCGAACCACCGCTTCACATGGCGTGCCGGCCCTCGTCGGACGTCCGCACTTCGGACGTTCGGTCACCTTCCACCTCCAGATTTCGGACCGCGCAGATCGTCATGCGTTCGGCACGAGCCCGCGTAACCACTCACGGATCTCGTCCATGACCGCGAGCGGGCGTGGAGCCGTCGAGTACACCCTGATCTCCAGATACCTCGGATCGACAACGTCCAAGGGGGGCAAGTCGTCCTCTCGCAGGCGTACCACGAGGTAGCCAGCCGCGAGCAAGTCTTGGCTCTTGCGCTGGTCAACGAGGACTTTCGCTGGCGCGGCGTGCCAGTAGGCGCCGTCGTACTCGATCACGAGCAGCTGCCCGTCGACATCGACGCTGATGTCCGCAGTCCACGTCTTGCGAGAGGTGAATGCTTTGTCTCGCAACATAATTCCTGATCGTGCGGCGCCGAGCGCAGCCATTGCTGCGGCATGGTGCTCCAGTTCGACCCGTGACTTCCCGTGCTCGCGGCAGTCTGGACACTCCGTTCCGCTCGAACGACTGCTCAACGGTGCTCGCCAGACATGGGCCGGATCGGTGGAACAGATCCACAGAGGCACGAAGTCAGTCGCCGCGTTTGGGCGCACCTGCCAGGCACTGACCGGATTCTGCGGCGCCCACTCCGCCGCTAGGCCAGGGTCGTGCCATGCCAGCGATCCAAGGATCGTCTTGCAGTTCGAGCAACGAAGCCGCTTGTACTTGTCCCGATCTCGCACGGACTCCTGCCACTCGTACCCACAACAGTCGGTTTTCCACCAGATCACGCGTTTGGAGTCCCACACCACGTTCGCCGGTGCGAGCGTGCCATTGCGCGTCGGATGCCACTGAGATGCGATCTCGGGCAAAGTGTCGGCCAGCCAACGCTTTCCGGTGGTCGCGGTGTGCGCTGCGCGGCAGTGTGGACATCCGGAGTTGAGGAACCTCAGCGGGTGTATCCGCGGGTAGTGGCCCTGCGGACAACGAAACCTCGACATCGCTCCGTCACCGGCGACCATCACTCGCGCTGGATCGGCATCGTCTGCCCACGCCGCAGCCAATTCGGGTACATCCGCCACTGGGGTGATCTGCCAACGCTCATAGTCGCGTTGCCAGGCATCCCGACGCCGCGCGGCACAGTCGGGACAGGTCGGCCGGGCGGCCATGTCGTTGACCTTGGCCTGAAACCGCAAGCCGCATTCCGGGCACCTCCAGTGACACTTCCGCACTGCTGCCACCGTGACGGTTTGAAAGGTGGCCTCGGTGTTGCGCTCGGTGTCCCACCACTGGAGTCCAGGGCTGTCCGACTCGGCCAGCAGGACGCGTCCCCTTGTGCCGCTCGTCGGATGCGCGGAACGGGTGTTGCGAGAACAGGCGCAGCCGAATCCGACATCGCTGAGGCGGGCGACGCTGCGCCTCTGGCAAGCCTGGCACCTGGTCACCACGGGTCCGTCGCCGTTCGCGGCCGCGGTGGTGGAGACCAGGTCGAATCCGTGCTCTTCCACGCGAGCGGCCAGTCGATCCAACCGATGTGCCTCAGCGACCTGTTCAGCGCTGCCCAGGCGCAGGGATTCCAGTGCCGCGCGGTCGAACTCCTGCCATGGAGCGGTTCGCTGCAGGCGCGCCCAGGACAGCCAGTGGCAGCCCCGGCAGACCGTCTCCCCGGTCGCGTTCTTGTCCTGGATGTACTCGAATCGGTAGTGCACCCGGACACCGCAGACCTGGCACTCGGTCAACCTCCACGCACGTACTCCGGCGAAGGGTTCCATCGGTTCCAGCCCGCCCGTGCGGGTGAACTCGTCGATGCAGACGCCGCACCAGGCAGGTTTGGACTTCGTGGTGAACGCGGCCGGATTCGCGCATCCCTCGGTAGAGCACACTTGCGTCTTCGTCCCGGCCATCAGGAGGAGTTCTCCAAGTCGGTGTCTGCTGGAAGCAGCTCGTGGCCGTTCCAGGTGAAGCGGGCGGTGGTGACGGCGTCGTCGCCGTCGGAGGCGGTGATGAGCTGGTGGATGCCGATGCCGCTGAGCTCGGAGTAGACGCACCACTCGTGGTCGGAGGTGAGCATGAGGTCGAGGTCGAGGGTGGAGAGCAGGGCGAACACCTGGCCGCGGTTGGTGGTGTCGACGCCGACGAAGACCTCGTCGAGCAGGATGACGCGAGGGGCGGGCGGGGTGGCCTGGTAGTGGGCGGCGACGGCGGCGAACAACGGCAGATGCAGCGCGATGGCCTTCTCGCCGCCGGAAAGGGCGCCGTGGAGCTTGCGGGTGAGCAGCTGCCAGCCGGAGCCGTTGGCGCGGTCGACCTTGACGACGAACTGGTGCCACGCGGTGTAGTCGAAGACCTGACCGAGTTGCTGCTCCCAGCTGGTGGCGGTGTCGTCGGCCTTGGCCTGCTCGATGCGCTCGCGGAAGAAGCGGTGCAGGGACTCGCGGTCAGCCTCGTTGAGGCCAGCGGGGTCCTTGAGCAGAAGGTCGCGTGCGGCCTTGGTGCCCGCGGGGAGGTCGGGGGCGACCTGCCAGACGAGGCGGACAGCGACCTTGGAAGCGGTGCGCACGCGTTCCAGGCGGGCGTTCATGCCGTCGACGAGCTCGTTGGCCTGGCGGATTCGTGCGGCGAGGTGGCGGCGGATGTCGCCGGTCAACGTCTGGTCGAACAGGGCGCGCTCACGGTCGGTGATCTCGCGGCGGCTCTCCTCGGCCTCGGTGCGGAGGATGTCGAGCAGCTCGGAAGCGCCGACGCGGATGCCGTCCACGACTGCGGTGAAGATCTGCACGTCCTCGTCGGTTTCGAGGTCGAGGTCGGCGCGGGACTTCAAGCTGTCGCGGCACGAGTGGACGGATTCGAGGAGCCGGTGCAGCGCGTCGCTGATGTTGGCGGCGGAGTGGGGGATCACGGGCCAAGCGGCGGCGATCAGGCGGGCCGCGTCGAGTGCGGCGCGGATGCCTTCTGAGGCGGCGAGGGTCGTTCCGAGATCGTCATCGGCACCGGCGTCGGCGGGGAAGACACCGCTGGCCAGCTGGCGGAAGCGTGTCGCGGCGGTGTCGCGGCGGAGCCCAGCCGCTTCGTGAGCTTCGGCGTCGGTCTTGCGCTGGATGCGCAGTTCACCGAGCTTGCTGGCGAGGTCGGTCACCTCGGTCCTGGTTCGTTTCTGCGTTTCGTTCAGCTTCCCGAGCCTCGTCCGCAGTTCGTCGATCTCGGTGAGCACCTGCTGGTAGTCGACGCCGAACGTGCTCTCGACCGCCTTGAGCTTCGCGGTCAGCTGCTCGTGCTCAGATTCGGCTCGGGCGGCCTCGGTCTCGCGTTCGACGGCGATGCCTTCGGAGCGCGCGGCCTGTTCGGTCATGTCGTGCAGGTGCCGACGGGATGAGAGCAGTCGGCCGTGCGCTTCGAGCCAGCTCTCGGCCTGGTCGTGGAACGAGCGGATCGCGGTCTCCAGCGTCTTCAACGCCGTGCGGTCAGTGGGCACGCCGTGCTCGGAGGCGATGCTCGTCAGCTCGCGAAACGCTTGTGTCACCAGCTTTTCTCGTGCGGTGACCGCGTCGATGCGGGATCGGACCGCGTTCTCAGCGGCGGAGCGCTGGGATTCGCGACGCTTGACGATGTCAGCGGCCTCGTTGACCGCGACATGGCTCGGACGGGACTCTCGCTCATCTCGCAGCACCTGGCGGCGAGCTGCCAAGAGGGCGAGCTCGTCGTCGAGCGACGCCAGGGTGGCGTCGTGCTCGGCGAGCAGCGCGGTCAGGTCGTTGATGCGGTGCTGCCGGGCGCGTTGGCGCGCAAGGGTTCCGATGTAGGTGGCATGGCCCTTGGCCCAACTTCCGGACAGCGAGCCCAAGCGCCAGGTCCCGTCGCCGCCGATGGCGGCGAGCGCGGCGGGAAGCTTGTCGCCGTAAGCGATCGAGCCCAGGAGGCGGCTCACGGCTCCGTCCTCGGCGACGAGCACGTCGGCGAGGGAACGTCCCCGCACCAGCGGCAGCGCGTCGGGGTCGGCGAAGACGTCGTGCCCCTCGATCTCGCCGCGGCTGCCGACCCAGGCGTCGAGCAGACCGCTTCCTTCGAGGGCCGCCTCGACCGCGGCAGCGGTGCGATCCGGGATCGAGTCGGCGAAGTCGATCAGCTGCCACAACGGAGCGCCGGTCATCGCGGTGCGATCGGTGGTTCTGGTGGGTGGAGCGATCGGTGGCACGTCGCGTTCGGTGTGCAGGCGCTCCAGCTCCTCGGCCACCTCGGCGCGCTCGCGGCGAGCCACATCGACGGCGCCGGTGGCGATCGCTCTCTGCTGGGCGATGTCTTCGAGGATCGGGGTGGCCGCCGTGTCGATGGCAGCGATCAGCGCTGGTTCGGACTCAAGGTGGGCCAGCAACGCGCTGGGCTCGGCGAAGGACAATTCGCGGCAGCCGGTGGCCCACGTGAGCAACTGCTCGCTCAGCATCTCCAGAGCAGCCTCGTGATCCGCGGTTGCGGCTGTGAGCAGGCCCTGAGCCTCGGCGAGCTGTTCCCGAGCGTCGTTGAGGTCGTCTTCGGCGGAGGTGCGTCGGTCGACGGCTCGTTCGTGCTCGTCCACCGCGTCCCGGACCGCGTCGAGCTGTCCTTGCTTGCTGCGAATCGCCGCGCTGAGCAGCGTGCGGCCTGAACCGGGGTCTGCCACCACTTCGGCATGGATGCTTGCCAGGCCAGCACGTGTTGCGGCGCCGCGGGTCTGGAGTTCGTGGGCTAGGACGGCCTCGGCTTGCCGGCTTTCCGCTCGCTCAGCTGTCTGCCGGACTTCCTCGTCGCGCTCGGCCGCTGACCGTTTGATGTCAGCGTCGGTGCGAAGTCGTGTGGCGGTGGTGCGAGCTTCGGCGGTGCGCTGACGCAGGCGGTCGAGTTCCTTGCCCTGCTTGTACTCCTCGCTCTCCAGCAGCCCGGTCCTGCGCGCTTCGGTGATCTCGATCTCCGCGACGAGCTCCTCGATCCGGCGCTCGGTCTCTTCCTTGTGCTGTGCGGTTTTCCCGTACTGCTCGGCGGAATTCTTCGCGGCTTTCGCCAAGCTCTCCAGCTCGGTGGTCGCCGAGATCACGTTCGCGGCGCCCGCGCGGAGCACTCGTCGCGCGTAGGTCCGTTGCCGAGCCGCCAGCGTTTGGGTCGCGGTGACCTCGTCCTCCAAGGACTTGAGTCGTTCCCGCTGGGCGTCGAGGCGTTCGAAGCCCTCGGCGAGGTCCGAGATCTCCTGCTCTCCCAACGGTGGCAGTGCCTTGGAGAGGAGGCTCGACAGCAGGCTGGGGTCGAGCCGCTGCGACAGCTTCGGTTGGCGCAGCTGGAGGAGCGCAGTGATCAACGCGTCGAAGCGCTGTTCGCTCAGACCGGGAAACAGGGTCGTGCGAACTTCCGTCCGGTAGTCCCCGGCGTTGCCGTACACGACGCCGTCCGCGCCGAGGCGTTCTTCCAACACGGTTTTCGTCAGCGGCTGGTTTGCTTGATTGACAAGGGAAAATCCGCCGTGACCGACGCGCAGGGAAGTCGTGAAGTAGTCGGGGTGCACGCTGGATGTGTGCGTGCTCGCCTGGAGTCGGGCTCCGCAGGTGAACCACCGCTCCGGCTCTTCTGGGGAGCGGAACTCCATCCACACGTATCCGACCCGCGTGGTCCCGCTCGCGCCCTCGCCCATGAGGTTCCAGTGCATCGTCCGTTCGTTGGTGCCGAAGGTCGAAAGCCGGTTGGCGCGCAGGTTCGCGTCGTACAGGAACGGCAGGAGCAGCTCAAGGGCCTTCGACTTGCCGCTGCCGTTGGGGCCGCGCAGCAGCAGGCGGCCTTCGTGGAACTCGAAGACCTCGTCGTAGTACCGCCAGACGTTGAGGATGCCCGCGCGCGTCGGTGTCCAGCGCGCCGTTGATTCTTCGGCGGAGCGACGCGGGAGTTCGGTCACCGTCATGGCGTTGGCTCTCCGGGGTCGGTGGTCCTGGGGGCGTCGACGGCATACCGAGCCGCCGCCGGCAGGGGGCGGACGATGCCGCCCTCCCGTTCTGCGAGGCCGAACGCCGTCAGGACCGCGACGGCGTCGGAGACGAGCTGGCGCGGGCCGTCTTCCTCCCGATATGTCTTGGCCCACTTGGGAAATCGGGAGAGCAGCTCCTCCACCTGGATTTCGAGTTGCTCGACGGTGGTGGGCCCGGTCAGCGATTCGAGCAAGAGCAGCGCGGCGACCTTCGCGTTGCCCGAGTCGTCCGGGAAGCGGCTGTCGGTGGCGATGCCGTCGACGTCCACCAGGAGAAGCCCCTCAGCGCGCTCCTCAAGGACGAAACCGCCTTGCTCGGCGGCACGCCGCAGGAGCTGCCGACCGGTCGGGGAGGCGAGGTAGGCGCGCTCCTCGGGGAGGAGGTCGTCGAAGTACAGCACCGGGTCGTCGACGAGGCGGCGGAACACGGAGTGCCGCAGCCAGAGGTTGCGCTGCACGTCGGAGCGGGTGGCGGACTCGTCGTGAGCGCCGGAACCCAGGCCGTACCGGCGTTCGCGTGAGATGGCCGCGAGCAGCTCGTCGAAGCGCAGCGCCACGTCCTCGATCGGCACGCCGAGCTGCGACGGGCCCACCGGAGCGGCCAGCAGCCGCAGCAGCAGGGTGGAGTCGATCCGGTACAGCACCTTGGCTGCTGCTGAGTCCACAAAGGACTCAGTGGTGCCGTCGACGGTGTCCACCACGCCGTAGGACTCCAGCAAGCGCAGGACGTCGACGAAAGCCATGCGCTCGGCGCGGTTGGCGGTGTCGAAGGACGGCACCACCTCGTCCGTCGCGGTAGCTCGGCCGACCCGGTCGGCCAGCAGGCCGATCGTGGTCACCGCAACGGAGAGCAGCTCAGCCGCCACGACGCACAGCAGCGCGTACCGACGGCGGTCGAACGGTGCTCGGCCCGACCGCAGCCGTCTGGCTGGTCTGCTCGGATCGGTCGCGGTCCGCACCTTCACGAGTCGGGCGTAACCGAGCCGGGGCTCCACGGTCAGCGTCCAGCCGCAGTAGTAGTCGAACCACTGCCGCACGGGTTCCCGCCGCCTGCGGACCAGGTCGAAAGCTTCCGGTTGAGCCTGTTCGGTGATCAGCGGAGTGGCCAGCAGCCGCCGGATCGCGTCGGCCACCTCTTCGCGTTCCGCCGTCACCAGCTGGTTGGTGAGCTTGGTCATCGACGGTCTCCCGAAGCACGTCGCGAGCGCTGCCCAGCGGTGCGGATCTCGATCTCGTGGTCGGGACCGCGGAACTGTCCGCGAGCGGTGGTGAGCGTCGCGATCGTGCCATCGCGCGTCGGCCGCAACAGGATTTCGATCCGCCCGTCGGAGGTGGTGGCCCGCCGGGTACCGCCTTGACCGGGCGTCGAGCTGAGCGCCCTGCCCAGCAGGTCCAGCAAGCGCTCGAACACGCCGTGGTCCAACGACCCGAAGGAGGACAGCCGAACCCGCCCGCCCGTGTCGAGCATGTCCCAAGCGGCTTCCAGCTCTGCCCGCTCGGCTCGCGCCTGTTCGGCTCGCGCGGCGCGCACCGCGGCGACCTCGCGCACCTTGCCCGTGCGGCTGAACCGCTCGGTGCGCCCGCTCGCCCTCAGCAAGGGAGAGACCGCGACCGGCGGGGCTTCGGACCAGGACGAGGACGGAGTGATCAGCTCAGGGTCTGGGTGGGCCAGGTGGGCGTGGCGGGCTGAGCTGAGCCCGAAGGCGGTCGACCACAGCCGGTGGAGGTCTTCGTGTGCGGGAACGACGGTGAACCACCGTGCGAGCTCGCGGAAGTCGGTGACCGCGCTGCTGGCCCGCCGCCGCGACTCGGTGATGCGGTCGAGCACCTGGAGCAACGCGATGATCGCCTTGCGCGCCACGATGTGCAGTTGCTCAACGCGCGGGGGTGTTCCGTCGACCGGCAAGAACCAGATGCGCAGCCCCTCCCACTTGGCTCGCCTGTTCTCCAGCCAGGCCGGGCCCGGATCGGTCGAGGACAGTCGCGGCAGGTCCGCGCCGGTCAGCGCACGCTGCTGCATGAGCCCGACGCCGTGTTCCTCCACTCGCTGGACCCGCACCGCGATCGTGTGCGCCCGGTGCTCCAGATTGGTCAGGAATTCCTGGAGGTAGGCGACGGTGCTGGCCTTGACCTCGTGGAACGTCGTGACGTTCGCCCCGTCGGCGCGCAGGAGCCGCTGGAGCTCGCCGTTGAACTGCTTGGTGTTGCCGCGCAGAGCCTCCAGGTGGGCTTCGAGCTCGACGAGCGTGCTGAAGATCCGTCGATCCGTTCCGGTCTCGAGTTCCTGGATCAGGCTGCCGAGCCGGTCGGCGATCGCGTCCAGCACCGCGGTCTGCAACGCGCCGGTCGCGGCGAGCACACCAATGGCGTGCACGACACCGGCGAAGGCCGCCTCTCCCTGGCGGGTGAGGGAGTACTGGAGGTTGCGTCGCTCGTACTCGTCCGCTGTCCGGTAGTTCTCGGAGTGGTTCTGGACGACGTCGACGAGGTTCCAGTCGTGCAGCTGCTTCAGCGCGGTGGTGAGGTCCTCGTCCTCGATGGCTTCGAGCCAGCCCACCGAACGCAATCGTGCGCGGACGTCGATCAGGCTCAGCGCGGTTTCGAGTCGTTCGTTGGCCTCGCCGAAGGCGTGCAGCACCGAGACGTACAGCCCTGCCCGGTCTCCGCTGGTGAAGCGGAACATCTCGGGCGGGACACGGATCGGGTCCATGCTGCCTCCGGGTGGTCGCCGGCCACGCTACGGGAGGGGGCCGACGATCCGGGGGCGTTCAGCGCTGGACGATCTCGTCCAATAGGGCGTTTGCCAGGCGTTCTTCCGGAACGGCTCGGCCGACCTCCGCGAGGTGCCCGGCGAGGTCGGGGTCCCACGGGACTGGAGTGACCCGGCCGACCGGAGGCCCGTCGGCGGCAGCGGCGAGGTAGTCGGCGCTGTCCATCCGCCACGGGGTCGCGCCGGTCCGCGCGATCACGTTGGCGGCGATCCGGAGTCCTTCGCCGTCGAAGTCGCCGTGGTAGCGCAGAGCCGAACCGGCTGCCCGCAACCGGTTGAGCACCAGGACGCCCGCACTGTTCGGCCATCCAGAGGTGCAGACCAGCGGCGGGCAGTCGGCGCCGAACCGGTCGAGTGCCACCGCGAGCACGCTGGGGTTCTCGAACACCCACACCACCGGTGGCGTGCCGGTGAACGCGGTGGTGGCTCGGAGCTGTTGCAGGGTGAGCGCCGCCGCGAGTCCGGCGTCCGCGCAGAGCCGCAGGACATCGCTGACGATGTCGTTGCCAGACAACGTCAGTCCCGCGACGAGCGCTGTCGAGGACAACTGGTCGTCGGCGATCCCGGCCCGCTCCCACAACGCTCTGCGCTCCGGCGCGTCGACCGGAGCAGGGACGTCGTAGACGGCGGAGAGGGCTTTCAACACGAGGTTCGCGCGGCGCGTGCCGTCGTCGAGCGCGTGCGGATCGTTGAGCACGGCGTCGGCGAACGCGGGCAGCGGTCGCCCAGCGGCGGGTAGCTCCGAGAGCACGGCCAGGACCTTCTCCAACTCCACCTTCGTCTTGACAG
Organism: Allokutzneria sp. NRRL B-24872; assembly: GCF_002155965.1. GTDB lineage: Bacteria > Actinomycetota > Actinomycetes > Mycobacteriales > Pseudonocardiaceae > Allokutzneria. Next base: position 29,997 of record NZ_MUMH01000029.1, on the reverse strand, counting down.
GTGAGCCGTCGACGAGCCCCGTCCGCCGGACGGCCGCGGTCCACGTTGTCAGCGCGGGCTGCGCGGTGACCACAGGGTGTGCGGTGAGCCAGTCCCACAACGCGGCTCGCTCAGCGGCGGCGTCGCGGCGTTCGGCCGCGCGGTCACCGATAGGACCGATGGCCTGAGCGACGAAGTCCCTTGTGTCCCGGCCAATCCGCTCCAGGAGCACTTCGTCCAGCCGCTGCACGCTGACGTCGATCTTGTCGCCGGGCAGGCGCGCGGAGCCGAGCAGGTCGGCCAAGGCGGTGCGCTGGTCGTCGCTGAGCGGCCCGATCCGAACGCGGCTGACCGGCCGACCGGTCGAGAGCCGCGCGTGCACGGCCTGCCAGATCGGCTTGAGCGTGGGGGAGAACAGCGGGTCCACGATGAAGGTCAGCCTAGGGGGTGCGCGCTACCTGGCGCGGTGGGCACGATCCCGCTGTAGTCCTTGGCCTGGATCACGCAGGTGCTTCTGGCAGCTGCCTAGTGGTCCTGGGCGGCTTTGCGCTGCTTGAGGCGGGCGGCTTCCTTGAGGGTTTCGACCTGGACGGAGCGTTCGCGGCGGAGCCAGTCGGGGTTGGCGGCCTTGATCTCCTCGACCTGGTCGCTGGTGAGGGCCTCGGTGATGCCGCCTCGGGCGAGGCCGCTGATGGAGACGCCGAGCTTGAGCGCGAGGACCTGGCGGGGGAAGGGGCCGTCGCGGCGCAGGTCGCGCAGCCACTGCGGCGGGTCGGCCTGCAGGGCGTTGAGCTCCTCGCGCGAGACGACGCCCTCCTGGAACTCGGCGGGGGTGGCCTCGAGGTAGACCTCCAGCTTCTTGGCGGCCGTGGAGGGCTTCATGGTCTGGGACTTCGGCGACTTCATGGGCTGAAGGGTATCGAGTGGTCGGAGCGCGTCTGACCAGAGCCGATAGCCTGGCGGGGTGACTGGCTCGGAGTTCCTGCTCGGCTACGTGCCGGGGATCGTCCCCACGAAGTGGCTGCGGATGTGGGCGGAGCGGCTGCCCGAGGTGCGGCTGACGTTGGTGGCGGTCTCGGCCGAGGACGCGGCGGACGTGGTGCGGCGGCGCGAGGCGGACGCGGTGCTGCTGCGGACGTTCGTGGAGCGGGAGGACCTGCACACGATCCCGCTGTACACGGAGACGACAGTGGTGGTGATGCAGAAGGAGCACCTGCTCGCCGCCGCTGACGAGCTGTCGGCGGAGGACCTGGCGGAGACCACGGTGCTGCACCCGCTGGACGACACGTTGGGGTGGGAGCAGCCGCCGGGGCTCGCGGGGTGGGATCGGCCGGAGTCGACCGAGGACGCGATTCGATTCGCGGCGGCGGGGGTGGGGGTGCTGGTGGTGCCGCAGTCGCTCGCGCGGTTGCACCACCGCCGCGACCTCACGTACCGGCCGCTGGTCGGCGCTCCGGAGTCGAGCGTGGGGTTGGCCTGGTTGCGGGAGGGCGGTCCTGAGCTGATCGAGGAGCTGATCGGGATCGTGCGCGGGCGGACGGCGAACAGCACGCGGGGGCGGCAGCCGGAGGCTCCGGCGAAGCAGAAGAAGGCTGCCCCGGCGCAGAAGAAGCCGAAGCCACAGCAGCGCAAGGCGGTCGCGAAGGGGCGCAAGCCTCGGCGTTGATCAGGAGCGCAGGCGGTCGATCTCGGCGGTGATCTCGGCGCGGAGGTCGTCGTGCTGTGGGCCGAGCGCGGTCTCCGGGGAGGACCAGTTCTCGGCCGGGTACAGCCACACGGGGCGGCCGACGAGGTGGTCGGGTTCCCAGTCGTAGCGGGCGCGCACGTGTGCGTGCAGGTAGGGATCGGTGTTGCCGAGGATCTCCAGGTTGACGCGGCGGAACCCGGGATCGCGGCGGGCGCAGACGCGCTCGACGGCCTCGCCGAGGAGTTCCATGTCGGCGAGGAACTGGAGCCGCTGGGGGCGCGGGAGGTCGGTGAGGCGCTGGACCTCCGGCTTGTCGACGAGCAGGACGCAGTAACCGGGCAGGAACTGGACGTCGCCGATGGTGGCGAAGCCCGAGTCGAGTCGGCGCAGGACGGTCGGGTTCTCGCCGCGCAATGCCGTCCCGATTCGGTCCGTCTTCCATTCCACGTCTTCAAGATAGCGAGAAAAAGTCTCCCCGTATGGCCTAGTCACAGGGACTGGATCGGTTCTGAAATCGGTGGTGCCGGTCACAGCGGCGGAAGGCGGGCGCGCGGGCTGTGCTACTTCACTTCGTGATCACTTTCCAGCGGTGGAAGGGGTTTGCGCATGGCCGAGGCGGTAATCGACGAGGACCTCTATCCGTTGGCGGAGCCGGAGAGCGCGGCCTGGCGCGAGGTGGTGGAGCGCGCGAGGCGGGGGCTGGCGGAGGACGGGTGCACCGTCCTGGAGGGCTTCGTCAAGGACCCGAAGGCGCTGCAAGGGGAGTGCGCGGGGGTGGCGGGGCGCGCCTACACCCGCGTTGAGGTGGTGAACGCCTACAACATCGCGGTGAACGCGCCGTTGCCGGAGGGGCATCCGGGGCGCATAGCTATGGAGAAGGGCAACGCGTTCGTGGCGCGGGACGACATCCCGGCGGAGTTCGTGATCCACCAGCTGTACACGAGCGCGGTGTTCCAGAGGTTCGTGGCGGCCTGCTTCGAACTTCCTGCGGTGCACGAGCTGGCGGACCCGTTGTCGGGCTTGGTGTTGAACGTGATCGAGCCGGGGCTGGCGCACCCGTGGCACTTCGACACGAACGAGTACACGGTCAGCATGTTGACGCAGGAGCCGGACGAGGGCGGGGTTTTCGAGTACTGCCCGGGAATCCGCTCGCCGGAGTCGGAGAACTTCGACGACGTGGCGGGCGTGCTGGAGGGACAGCGGCCGGAGCTGGTGCGGCAGTTGACCCTGAAGCCGGGAGACCTGCAGTTGTTCAAGGGGCGCTACGCGTTGCACCGCGTCACGGAGGTGGCGGGTGCGCGGGCGCGGCACTCGGCGGTCTTCGCGTACAGCGAGCGGCCGGGGGTGATCGGCAGCGTGGAGCGGACGAGGCAGTTGTTCGGCCGGGTGCTGCCGGAGCACCGGAGCGCGGCGGTGCGAAGCGATCAGCTGCTGGACTGAGGAGGGCTCATGGCGTTCGACGTGACCGGCAAGGTGACCCTCGACCACATCTACACGCAGCCCGATCCGCGCGCGTACTTCACGACGCTGCGCGGGTTGGAGTACCAGATCCCGGAGCTGGCGAAGCCGTACTTCGCGGACCTGGTGAAGCCGCACGGCAAGGTACTGGACATCGGGTGCTCGTACGGGATCAACGCGGCGCTGCTGAACCACGGCGCGACGATGGACGACCTGTACGACCGCTACGCCGACCCGGAGGTGGCGAGCTGGTCGTCGGGTGCTCTCGCGGTGCGGGACCGCCAGCGGAGCACGAGACAGGGAAATGCCTGGATCGTGGGGCTGGACAGTTCACGGCCAGCGCTGGACTACGGGTTGGCGGCGGGGTTCCTGGACGACGCGGTGTGCGCGGACCTGGAGAACAAGGACCTGACGGAGGAGCAGCGCGAGCAGCTGGCCGGGACGGACCTGGTGATCTCCACGGGCTGCATCGGCTACGTGGGCGCGAGCACGATCGCCAAGGTGGCGGAGCTGGACCGGCCGCTGATGGCGCACTTCGTGCTGCGGATGGTGCCGTTCGACCCGGTGGCGGAGGCGTTGCGCGAGCTGGGCTACACGACGGAGCGGGTGGGCGGGGTGTTCCGCCAGCGGCGTTTCGTCTCGGCGGAGGAGCAGGAACAGGTGCTGGGCACGCTGCGCGCGGCGGGTGTTGATCCACGCGGCTTCGAGGACACGGGCTGGCTCTACGCTCAGCTGCACCTGTGCCGGCCAAGCGGACAAGGATGACTGTGACGACCGTGAGCACGTTCGAGTACGAGGACCAGCTGCCCCGGGTTCCCCTGCCCACGCTGGAAGAGAGCTGCGCGCGATTCCTGGAGTGGTGCGCGCCGTTGCTGACCGAGCGCGAGCTCGCCGAGACCGAGACCGCCGTCGAGGCGTTCCTGACCTCGGACACGGCGCGCGCGTTGCAGGCGGAGCTGGTGCGCTACGACGGGACACCGGGCGTGCGCAGCTACCTCGACACGTTCTGGCCGTCCCGGTACCTGGGGCGGCGGGACCGGATCGCGTTGAACGCCAACTTCTTCTTCCTGTTCAAGGATTCCGAGCTGGGGCAGGTGGAGCGCGCGGCGGAGCTGGTGGCCGCGGCGCTGGCGTACAAGGCGGCGCTGGACGCCGAGAGCATCCCGCCGGTGGTGCTGCGCGGGCAGCCGCAGTCGATGGACCAGCACCGCTACCTGTTCTCCACCAACAGGATTCCGGGTGCCGAGCAGGACACGGTGCGCGCGGCGGCGGACGTGAAGCACATCGTGGTGTTCCACAGTGGACAGTTGTTCCGGCTGGATGTGATTGGTGCGCAAGGGCAAGCTCACACACTGGCGGAGATCGCCGACGGGCTGCGCGCGGTGGTGGCGGCCGAGGTCGGCGAGCACGTCCCGGTCGGGCACCTGACGACGAAGGCCAGGGCGGAGTGGGCGGCGAGCCGGGCGCGGCTGATCGAGCTGGGCAACGCCGAAGCGCTGGACGTGGTCGAGTCGGCGTTGTTCTGCGTCTCCTTGGAAGCCGGAGCGCCCGCTGACGCGCTCGCGGCGTGCGACGCGCTGCTGCACGGGGACAGCGCGAACCGGTGGTTCGACAAGGCGGTGTCGCTGATCGTCTTCGCTGACGGGCAGGCGGGGATCAACGTGGAGCACTGCCTGCTCGACGGCACCACGATCCTGGCGTTCTGTGACGCGCTGCTGGAGTCCTCCGCCGACGACATCGGTGTGGCGCAAGGGGTTCCGGTGCCGGCGCCGGTGCGGTTCGTGCTGGATGACGCGCTGCGCGAAGACGTGCTGAGCGCTGGCAAGGCGTTCGCGGACTACGGCGCGGCGACGGCGACCACCCTGTTGTCCCTCACCGACATCGGCACGAGCCGGATCAAGCAGCTGGGCATCTCGCCGGACGCGTTCGTGCAGGCCGCGTACCAGCTCGCGCACCGGCGCAGCAAGGGAATCACGGGCGCGACGTACGAGTCGATCGCGACGCGGCAGTACCAGAACGGCCGCACGGAGGCGATGCGCGTCGTCACGCCGGAGATGGTGCGCTACGTGGAAGCCATGGAGGGTACCGACGCAGACGCCGAGGCGAAGCGCGCGGCGTTGCGCGAGGCGGCGGCGAAGCACGTGACGCGCGCGAAGGAGTGCCAGGCGGGGCAGGCGCCGGAGCAGCACCTGTGGGAGCTGCAACTGATCCAGAAGCGCGCGGGCGGGACGGAGCCGCTGGCGCTGTACGAGTCGCCGGGCTGGCTGGTCATGCGCGAGGACTACCTGAGCACGAGTTCGGCGCCCTCGCACAACATCCAGTACTTCGGGTTCGGCTCGACCAGCAGCAAGTGCATCGGTGTCGCGTACGTGCTGCTCCCCGACCGGCTCAACGTCTACCTGAGCACGCCGAGGACGGTCGCGGAGCAGATGAACGCTTTCGGTGCGGCGCTGGAAGCCGCGCTGCGTGAGCAGGTCGAATTGCTGACTTAGCTGGTGTCGTGGTCAGTACAAGTGCTTGTGGTGGCTGCGGAGATGTGAAGTGTTCGGTTGACGTGTGACGCGGGTGCACTTCTGCGCCCGCGTTCTTATTTTTGGGAATCCCACATCTCGCCTGAATCGAGCAACAAGGCGTCTTAGCTGCGAAGACGCAGTTGAAAACGCGCTCTTTCAGTGTCTAAACCTGGGCTCTCCTGCCTTTTTAGCGAGGCGTCAGTCAACGTGCAAAGATTGGCTCGTAACGTCGAAATCGCACCGGAAATGGCATGAAGGAAGTGCTTCCGGTCGCGATTCTTCGGTGTTCACAATGGGCTGGAGTGTGCGTTGAAAACACTGTCGCGGGGTGGTGGTACCCCGACGCGGAACCGGGTCGCCGCCGACCCCGCAGCCCGCGAGCTGCTCGACCGGCTCGGCCTCGGTCAGCCCCTGGAGTCCGCCGCGGTCTCCTACTCCGGCCGCAACGACAACTGGGCCGGTCCGACCAGCGGCGGCACGGAGGTCTTCGTCAAGCGCACGGCCGAGGGCGGCATGCGCAGAGCGGTGGCCTTCGAGCTCTTCGCGGCGGCCCGGACGCCGGAGCACCTGCGCGCACCCCACTGCCTCGGCTGGGACCTCGACGCCGGGCTGCACGTCACGCGGTTGCTGGCCGAGTCCGTTCCCGGCAACGAGGTGGCCGACGACGGCGGCTTCGACGCCGGGCTCGCGGAGGCGACCGGGCTGGCCATCGGCGAGCTGCACGGGTGGGCGCCGACGGCGGATGTCCCACCGCACCAGGAGATCCCGATCCTCGGCGGCATCGCCCGGCTCTTCGGCGAGCTCCCGCTGCCGGTGTACGTGGAGGCCAGCGGCGCCGAACTGGAGGTGTGGCGGCTGGTCCAGCCCGACCGGGAGCTGCGGGCGGTGCTGGACGCGCTGGCGGCGCAGGAGTCGGTGGCCGTGCGCACGCCCGTGCACGGAGACCTCCGCCTCGACCAGCTGCGTATCGCGGGCGGCGCCGTGCACCTCACGGACTGGGAGGAGTTCGGCCTGGCCGATCCCGCCGTTGACGTCGGCGCGTTCGTCGGCCAGTGGGTGCAGAGGGCAGTGCTCGGGATCACCGAGCCCGATCGCGACGCGGTCGAGAACTCCTTGTCCCACAACGACATCATCCAGCGAACCACGGCGGGCTTGGCCGAGGTCCGGCCGATCGTCGAGGCGTTCTGGGCGGGCTACCGCACCGCGCGCGGCGGAGCGGGGGACGGGGTGGCCGCGCGCGCGACGGCTTTCGCGGGCTGGCACATGTTCGACCGCATGATCGCGGTGGCCCGCGAGTCCAGCCAGGTGTCCGCGGTGCAGCGGGCGGCGGCGGGGATCGGCCGCAGGCTCCTGCTCGATCCCGCGCGCTACGCCGGGGTCGTCGGATTGGGGGCGGCATGAGCCTCACCGCTGAGCTGGCCGAGGTCGTCGAGCGGATCGTGGTCGACGACGAGGCGCTGACCGCGTCGGTGGCCGGTCGCGAGCTGACCGCCGACAGCCGTGCCGAGTTGCGGTCCCGCTTGCGGCACGTGATCTACGAGGTCTTCCACCAGGGGCGTGCTGAGGAGAACGAGGAGCAGCTGTCCCTGCGCGATCGCGGGCTGGAGAAGGACTTCGCCGAGGCGATCCCGTTCCCGGAGACCACGGAGACCGGCTTCGTGCTGGAGCGACGCGAGGATTCGGCGCTCGTCCGGCTGAACGGTGTGGCCGTTTCGGTCCCGCTGTCGGCTCTGCGCGGCACCGGGGAACTGGGACTGCCCCCAGGGCGACCTGCGCTGTCGCCGGGCTTCTTCCTGGCGCAGGGTTCGCGGGGAACCGGTTCGGAGCAGCAGGTTCTGCGCGTGTACGTGCACCTGACCGACCCCGTGTCCGCCGTGGACGTGTGGCGGGAAGCGTTGGCGCACTTGGAAACCCGAGACATCTGTTACTACGCCAAGATTTTGAGTGTCGCGGCGCTCTACCCGCGCCAGGACGCGCTCGTGGTGTACCTGCCCGCGAACGCCGGGGAGACGGCGGAATCGCTGGCTGAGCGGCTGAGCCCGCTGGCCGGGGTCGGCGCGTCGACCTCGCCGTTCACCCGGCGGCTGGCACCCGGGATCGCCACGGCCTGGGAGCCGCCACAGCCGGGTGAGGGCAGGCGGTTGAGCTTCGGTGAGCACCGGGCGCAGGCCGTCGCCGACGGACTGCTGGAGCACGCCGCCGACCCCGGGACCCGCGTCGCCGAGCAGGTCGCGCGGGCCTGCACTCGCGCCGGGTTCGACCCGCTCACCCCGTGGGGCGAGCACTGAGGATTCCCGGGGCCCGTCCCCGGGGGTGCAAGAAAACCACTGGAGGGAAACGAAATGCTGCTTCAGGACGACCGCATGGCCGCCGAGCTCGCCGCCGGTTACGACACCTACACCACCTCCACCGAGCTGACCATGGCGGTCGGCGACGGCTACGAGATCGTGGCGAAGTCGACCTCCACGGCGACCCCGGTGATCACCACCACCACGCTCATCTTCAGCTGCGGCCCCCGCTGCTGATCGCTGAGACGCCCTGAATGACGCGGGCGCCTGCCAGGACGTCCTGGCAGGCGCCCGCTCCGGCTCCCTGGGGGACCTCTTGACCGACACCAGCAAACACGTGATCACCTACGGCACCGGCAACTCCACGACGGTGGTGCGCGACCTCGGCAAGGGCCGCTTCCACTGGCAGCGCAGCGCCGGGGCGACCAACACCGGGTCGCTGATCCTCGCGCCGGTGGAGGTGCTGGCCGCCGCCGCCTCAGCGAATGACGAGCGCGTGCGCTTCACCGTGGCGGAACAGCGCGAGTCCGGGCTCTCCTACGAGTTGCCGTCGCCGGTCAGCATCGGGTGGTGGCTGCTCACCGGTGAGGTGCGCCCGGACCAGGCTGCGGACGTGGTGCGCGCTGCCGGTGCGGCGGTGCGCAGACTGCACGGGACACAGCCGCCACCGGGCTTCCTCACGCGCCCCGAGCCCGTGAAGGACCTGGCGGACTGGATGGACGGCGGTTCCGGGCGGGCGGAGACCCGGTTCTTCCACAGCACCACCGGAGAACGGCTCGGTGGGCTGCGGTGGGAGCTGCTGCGCAGCTGGGCGGCGGACATCCTCGCCCCAGCCGGCCCCGCTGTGCTGACGCACGGCGCGTTGGTGCCCAACACCGTTGTCGCGAGCGATGATCGTGCGCGCGTCGAGCTGCTGACGGGCACTCAGCTGTGCCTGGCGCCGCCCGCCTACGACATCGGCACGTTCCTGGCCGATCTGGCCGGAATGCGCTCGCTCGGCCGTTTCGGTGTCGCCAACGGCGCGCCGCCGCTGGGCGATCTCACCGTGCTCGGCGACGCGTTGCTGGACGGCTACGGCGGATCGCCCGATCCCAAGGCCGTCGGGCGGGTCGTCTGCGTCGCCTACCTGGACCGGCTCCGCGGCTACACCGCGCACCTGGGCTGGACCGACTTCCTCTTGCAGGAGCTGGACCGCGTCGCCGCGCTGATCGACTCCGGTGGCCGTGACTGGGAGACCGTCTGATGGACTTGGGACTGAAGGGCAAGATCGCCCTCGTCACCGGTGGCAGCAAGGGGATCGGCCGTGCGGTGACCGCGCGGCTGCTCGATGAGGGCGCCTCCGTCGTCGTCGCCTCGCGCGACCCGGGAGACCCCGGCGCGCTGCACGCCCCGGCCGATCTGACCACTGTGGACGGTGTGGAAGCCGTTGTGGCTCAAGCAGTTGAGGCGTTCGGCGGGATCGATGTCCTGGTGAACAACGTCGGCGGTACCTCGACCGAGCTTGATGTGGAGGGTTTCGCGGGGATCACCGATGAGCGGTGGCAGCGGACGTTCGAGCTGAATCTGTTCAGTGCCATCAGGATGACTCGTGCCGCCTTGCCGTTGTTGAAGGCCAGCAAGGGAAACGTGGTCAACGTGTCGTCCCTGTCGGCGCATCTCCCGGCGACGAGTCCGGCGGACTACTCGCTGGCGAAAGCGGCGTTGCGCGCGTTGACTCCCGCGCTCGCTGAAGAGCTTGCGCCTGCGGGGGTTCGGGTCAACACCGTAACCCCTGGGCCGACGCGCACGGGCTTCTGGGAAGGCCCGGAGAGTGTCTGCGGACGGCTCGCTGCGCAGCATGGCATCGACGAGGACGTGGTGCGCGAGCGCATGATCTCCACGTTGGGACTGCGCACCGGCAGGCTCGTCGAGCCGGAGGAGGTGGCCTCGGTGGTCGCGTTCCTCGCCTCACCGCTGGCCGCGAGCGTCAGCGGCTCCGACTACCTCGTTGACGGCGGCGTTCTCAAGTCCGTTTAGCATTTTCTATTCGAGAGACCCGTGGTGCCACGAGCACCGCGGGTCTTTTCGCGTGTTCGACCAGTGTCGCCGATAACGTACTGATTCGAGCGTGAACCAGGTATTTCATGCGTGTCTGAAGGCCGGGCAGTTCGGCTCAGCACTGTCATCTCGGCTCATCATTTTTGAGACTGTCCTCCGCAGGCACTGATCGACTAAACATGCTTCTACCTGCACAGTTGTTGGGTGCTTGGGCGGAGACCCTCGGGTGGCCCGCAGTGTCAAAAAGGCGTGAAGAAGCTTTGTCGGTCGTGATTCTGGGGGAATCATGTGTTTCGCTGAGAGGGTGCCGTGAAAACGCGGACACGGGCTGGGAACGCCCTCGCGGTGAATCGAGTCATCGGCGAGCCCGCCTCCCGTGACCTGCTGGAGCGGCTCGGGCTGGGGCGCGCGCTGGAGTCCGGCGCGGCGTCCTTCTCCGGCCGCAACGACAACTGGGCCGGAGCCACCACGAGCGGCACCGAGGTCTTCCTGAAGCGCACGTCCGCGACCGGGATGCGCCGGGCGGTGGCCTTCGAGGTCTTCGCGGCGGCCCGGACGCCGGAGCACCTGCGCGCGCCCCGCTGCGTCGGCTGGGACGAGGACGCCGGGCTGCACGTCACGGAGCTGTTGAGCGAGCGCGACCGCGTCTCCGGCGACCAGTTGGCCGACAGCGGTGACTTCGGCGCCGACGTCGCTGAGGCGGTCGGTCGGGCGATCGGCGAGCTGCACGGGTGGACGCCGACGACGGAGGTCCCGGCGCACGAGGAGATTCCGATCCTCGGCCCGATCGCGCGGCTCTTCGGCGGGCTTCCGCTGGCGGTCTACCTGGAGGCGACCGGCGCGGAGCTGGAGGTGTGGCGGCTCGTCCGGCACGACCGCCCGCTGCGCGCCGCGTTGGACGCGCTCGCCGGGCAGTCGGCGGTCGCCCTGCGCCCCGTGCACGGTGACCTGCGCCTGGACCAGCTCCAGGTCGTCGGGAGCACCGTGCACGTGACCGACTGGGAGGAGTTCGGGCTCGCCGACCCCGCTGTGGACGTCGGCGCGTTCGTCGGCCAGTGGGTGCAGCGCGCGGTGCTCGGCATCACCGAGCCCGAGCGTGACGAAGCCGAGAATTCCCTGTCCTACAACGACATCATTCAGCGCACGATCACGGGGTTGCGCGAGGTCAAGCCGATCATCAGCGCGTTCTGGGCGGGTTACCGAGCGGAGCGGGCTGAGATCGAGGTCGGCCTCGCCGAGCGCGCGACGGCGTTCGCGGGCTGGCACATGTTCGACCGCATGTTCGCGGTGGCGCACCAGTCCTCGCAGGTGCTGGCGGTGCAGCGGGCCGCGGCGGGCATCGGGCGCAAGCTCCTGCTGGACCCGGGGCGCTACGTCGACGTCGTCGGACTGGGGGCGTCATGACGCTGACGGCCGAGTTGGGCGAGGTCGTCGAGCGGATCGTGGTCGACGACAAGGCGCTGACCGCCTCGGTCGCGGGGCGCGAGCTGACCGCGGAGAGCCGCACGGAGCTGCGTTCCCGGCTGCGGCACGCGATCTACGAGGTGTTCCACCAGGGGCGTGCGGAGGAGAACGAAGAGCAGTTGTCCTTGCGCGATCCTGCGCTGGAGAAGGACTTCGCCGACGCGATCCCGTTCCCGGAGACCACGGCCGAAGCTGTTCTGCTTGAGCTGCGCGAGGATTCCGCGCTCGTCGAACTGAGCGGTGTCGTCGTCGACGTGCCCCGTTCGGTGCTGCGCGGAACGGGGGAGCGGGTCGAGCTGGGCCTGCCGCCGGGGCGGCCTGCGCTGTCGCCGGGCTTCTTCCTGGCTCAGGGTTCGCGGGGAACTGGCTCGGAGCAGCAGGTCCTGCGGGTGTACGTGCACCTGACGGACGCGGCCTCCGCCGTGCAGGTGTGGCGGGAAGCGTTGGCGCACTTGGAAACCCGAGACATCTGTTACTACGCCAAGGTTCTGAGCGTCGCCGCGCTCTACCCGCGCCAGGACGCGCTCGTCGTGTACTTGCCCGCGAACGCTGAGGGGACAGCGGGATCGCTCGCCGAGAGGGTGAGCCCGCTGCCGGGCGTCGGTGCGTCGACATCGCCGTTCGCGCACCGGCTGGCCCCGGGTGTCGCGACGGCGTGGGAGCCGACGCAGACGCCTGGTGCGCGGCGGTTGAGCTTCGGTGAGCACCGGGCTCAGGCCGTCGCGGACGGGCTGCTGGAGCACGCCGCCGAGCCGGGAACGCGCTTGGCCGACAAGATCGCGCTGGCCTGCGAGCGAGCCGGGTTCGACCCGCTCGCCCCCGGCGGCGCGCACTGAGACCTCCCCGGGGCCTGTCCCCCGGGGATGCAGGAAAAACACTGGAGGGAAACGAAATGCTGCTTCAGGACGACCGCATGGCCGCCGAGCTCGCCGCCGGTTTCGACACCTACACCACCCCCGCCGAGCTGACCATGGCGGTCGGCGACGGTTACGAGGTCGTGGCGAAGTCGGTCACCACGGCGACCCCGGCGATCACCACCACCACCCTGATCTTCAGCTGCCACCAGGGCTGCGACTAGTCCACGGCTGGCCGTTGAGGCGCTGTGATTGACGTGGGTGCCTGCCTGGACGTCCTGGCAGGCACCCACCCTGGCCCGTGAGGTGATGAACCCCTTGACCGACACCAGCAAGCACGTGATCACCTACGGCACCGGCAAGTCCACCACGGTGGTGCACGACCTCGGCCGGGGCCGTTTCCACTGGCAGCGCAGCGTCGGGCCCACCGGCCGACCGAGGAGCGCCCTGCCCACCACCGAGGTCCTGGCCGCCGCGGTCGCCGCGGGCGACGAGCGCGTGCGCTTCACCATCGGACGGGAGGAGACCGACGGGGTCAGCTACGAGCTGCCGTCGCCGGTCAGCCTCGGGTGGTGGCTGCTCAACGGCGAGATCCACCCCGACCAGGCCGTGGACGCGGTGCGTGCGGCCGGTGCCGCGCTGCGCAGACTGCACAGCACAGTGCTGCCACTCGGCTTCACCGCACGCCCCGAACCTGTCATGGACCTCGTGGAGTGGATGGACGCCGGTTCCGGGCACGGCGAAACCCGCTTCTTCCACAGCACCACCGGTGAACGCCTCGGCGGACTGCGATGGGATCTGCTGCGCGGCTGGGCTGCGGACATCCTTGGCCCGCCCGGTTCGGTGGTGCTCGCGCACGGTGGTTTCGTGCCCAACGGCATCGTCACCAACGAGGATCGCAGCAGCGTCGAGGTGCTCACGGGAACCAAGCTGTGCGTGGCGCCCGCCGCTTACGACATCGGCATGTTCCTCGCCGACCTGGCCGGAATGCGTTCGGTGTCGTTGTTCGGCGCGGCCAACGGCGGCCCGGTCCTGCCCGATCCCGCCCCGCTCGCCGACGCGCTGCTCGACGGCTACGGCGGCTCACCCGACCGCGAGGGCGTCGGCCGGGTTATCTGCATCGCCTATTTGGACCGGCTCCGCGGCTACACCGCGCACCTGGGCTGGACCGACTTCCTGCTGGCGGAGCTGGACCGCGTCGCCGAGCTGATCGATTCGGGTGGACTGTGATGGATCTGGACCTGAAGGGCAAGACCGCCGTCGTCACGGGCGGCAGCAAGGGGATCGGCCGGGCGGTGACCGCCGCGCTGCTCGCCGAGGGCATGTCCGTGGTGGTCGCGTCGCGGACTCCTGGCGAACCTGACGCGCTGCACGTTCCCGCTGATCTGACCACTGTGGACGGTGTTGAAGCCGTTGTGGGTCAAGCGGTTGAGGCGTTCGGCGGGATCGATGTCCTGGTGAACAACGTCGGCGGTGCCTCGACTGAGATGGACGTGGCGGGTTTCGCGGGGATCTCCGATGAGCGGTGGCAGCGGACGTTCGAGCTGAATCTGTTCAGTGCCATCAGGATGACTCGTGCGGCGTTGCCGTTGTTGAAGGCGAGCAAGGGTTCCGTGGTGAACGTGTCGTCGCTGTCGGCTCAGCTTCCGGCGACGAGTCCGGCGGATTATTCGTTGGCGAAGGCGGCGTTGCGCGCGTTGACTCCCGCGCTCGCTGAAGAGCTTGCGCCTGCGGGGGTTCGGGTGAACACGGTGACGCCCGGGCCGACGCGCACGGGCTTCTGGGAGGGCCCGGAGAGCGTCTGCGGGCGGCTCGCCACGCAGTACGAGATGGAGGAAACCGTTGTGCGCGAACGCATGATCTCCACGTTGGGACTGCGCACCGGCAGGCTCGTCGAGCCGTCCGAGGTGGCCTCGGTGGTCGCGTTCCTCGCTTCACCGCTGGCCGCGAGCATCAGCGGCGCCGACTACCTCGTGGACGGCGGCATGCTCAAGTCCGTCTGACTCGCACATTCAACGCCCTGCTTCGGGCAAGCACCCTTACGAAGGATGCTCCGCTACCGTCGTGACCTCAGTAGATCGATGCACTATTTCTGAGGCGGCATCGCATGCGCATTCTGGCGGTTTGGGGCACGGCGGCGCTGTTGCTCATCAGCACGATGACCTCGGCGGGAGCGGCCGTAGACACTGCGGCGGGCCGGTTCGGTTGGAGGGAAACCGATCCCGCAGGGCTCCGACGAGTTCGACTACGGCTCCGCGCAGCATCCCGCCGTGCCTGACCAGGCGAGGTGGAGCCTGGCCGGTGACGGTGTCGGCAAGTGCTGGCCGGGCCACGCGGGCAACGGCAAGCGGTGCGAGGAGACTCGCGCGTGGTCGGCGGCGTGCTCCGCCAGGTCAGCGAGAGCGGCGGCGACTCCGGCTGGCTGGCCTCGAAGTTCGGGCAGCGCTACGGCCGGTGGGAGGCGCGCGTGCGCTCGCAGGCCACCAGCGCCAACAGCGTCCGCAAGTGCATCCGGTGCGCGCCGTCGACGCACCAGACCATCCAGCTCGACAACTTCCACGGCTCGACCATGCAGTCGGCCGTCCACGAGGTGGACTGGACGGGCTCGTACTCCCTGACCGGGTGAGTCGTGTACGACTTTGGTGCTACTCACGGTGCCGTCAGGTCGGACGACGGCGGCTCCAGGACTGACAATCCTGGACCAGCAGCCGCGTCCGAACGGAGATCGTGTTGTCCGACAAGGTGCTTCCCGCCGTGCTCGCCGTCTTCGCCGGGGGGATGCTGGCCTTCCTGCTGCTCGTCCCGTTCGTCTTCCGGAGCTACCGCAGACGCGGGGAGCTGGGCTGGGGGCCGACGCTGCTCGCGTTCGGCTTCCTGGTCTACGGCCTGGCACTGGTCACCTACACGATGCTGCCGTTGCCCAGCATCGACGCGGCGTGGTGCGAGGCGCACCGGGCGCTGGCCCACCCGCAGCTGGACCCGCTGCGCTTCCTCGCCGACATCGCCAAGGAGCAGCGGTCACCCGGGCTGCGCGGGCTGCTGGCCAACCCGGCGGTGCAGCAGGTCGTGTTCAACGTGGCGTTGTTCGCCCCGCTCGGCGCCTACCTGACGCACTACCTGCGGCGCGGCTTCGGCTGGGTGGTGCTCGCCGGGTTCGGGGTGTCGCTGCTGATCGAGCTGACGCAGTGGACGGGGAACTGGTTCGTCTTCGAGTGCCCGTACCGGATCGCCGACGTCGACGACCTGATCGCCAACACGCTCGGCGCGGCCTTCGGCGTGCTGCTCGCACCGCTGCTGCGCGTCTTCGACGGCCGCAAGTCCGAGGTTTCGCCCGAGGAGCCGCGTCCGGTCACCACCGGCCGGCGGCTGCTGGGCATGCTCGTCGACCTGGTGTCGGTGACCTTGCTCGGCGGTGCGTTCGCCGCGTCCCTCGACCTGTCGGTGCACTTCGCCTTCGGCTTCTGGATCAACGACGTCGCGTGGGCGAACTCGTTGCTGGCCGTGGTGAGCACGTGGGTCCCCGCCTTGGTGCTGCTCGCGATCCCGGCCATCACCGGCGGTGCCACCATCGGCCAGCGCGCGGTTCGCCTGCGTCGCGTCCGGCCCGATGGCAGCCCCGCTCCCGGCGCGCGGATGCTCGTCGCGCTGCTGTTCGGCACGTTCGGCTACGTCACGCTCAGCAGCATGGGCCGCACCGCTCCGGCCGCCGAGAGCTTCGCCCAGCTCCTGCTGCTCGGCGCGCTGGTGTGCGCGTGGCGGCCCCGATCCCACCCCGGCCTGTCCGGGCTGATCTCCGGCTTGGTGATGGTGGATTCCCGGGCCGCCGACCGCGTTCCGGCTGAGCGTTCCTGACCCGGCTCCGCTCCGATTCGCGAATACGTCGAACGGTATTTCAGTGCCAGTACGTGTAGCGCTGGGAGTACGTAGTCAACGCGGCCGTTGAATGGAACAGGCTTCCAGTTGTTGTCCCTCAGGGGATTGCCGCAGTGGCGCGCGGCGGCTTCGCCTTCGGCCGCGTACCAGCCGCCCTTGACGATGCACACGCCGCCGACCGAGGGGGACGGCAGTGCCTGTCCCGGGTAGACCCCGACCGTCCCGCAGTCCGCCCTGGCCGGTGCGGCGTTCGCCGTCGTGGAGATCCCCGCTCCAGTCAGCACGGTCGCCGCCGCGAGTGCCAGTGCGAACGCTGCTCTTCTGCGCATGCCGATCCCCTTGAAGAAGAAGTTCTCGCGCTTTGTGCGAACGTCGGCGGAATTCTCAGTTCGACGTGCCTTGGCCCAGTCCGGCCTCGTGCACGAGGATGGCGATCTGGGTGCGGTTGGCCGCGCCGAGCTTCGTCTTGATCCGTCCGATGTGGACCTTCACGGTGGAGTCGCTGAGGTGCAGCGCCGTGCCGATCTCGGCGTTGCTGAGGCCCTGTCCGATGTGGAGGGACACCTCGCGCTCGCGCGGGGTGAGCGCGTCGAGGCGGGCGCGGGCGTCCTGTTCGGCTGAGCCCCCGGCGAAGCGGGAGAGCAGGCGCTTGGTGATGCGCGGGGAGATCATCGCCTCGCCGCTCGCCACCACCCGCACGGCCTCGATGAGCGCCTTCGGCGAGCTGTCCTTGAGCAGGAACCCCGCCGCCCCGTGCCGCAGCGCGGCGTAGACGTAGGCGTCCACGTCGAAGGTGGTCAGCATGATCACCGCGGGCGCCGGATCTCTTCGCGAGAGCAGCCTCGCGACCTCGATGCCGTCGACCTCGGGCATCTCGACGTCGGTGAGCACCACGTCCGGCCGGAACCGGTCCGCCAGCTCGACCGCCCGCGTGCCGTCGGCGCTCTCCGCGACCACCTCGATGTCCTCTGTGGACTCCAGGATCATCCGGATACCGCTGCGGACCAGCTCGTCGTCCTCCAGCAGCAGCACTTTCACGCTCACGACGCCTCCAGCGGGAACCGGGCCAGCACCTGGAACACACTGCCAGTGCGGCCCGTGCGCAGTTCACCCGCGGCCAGCTCCACGCGCTCCCGCATGCCGACGAGCCCGTAACCCGAACCCGGCACCTCGGCTCCGCTCGGCGTGAGCGGGTTGGTCACCCCCACGGTCATCTCGGTCTCCGTCGCGGCGACCCTGATCGACACCTTCGCGCCCGGAGCGTGTTTTCCCGCGTTGGTCAGCGATTCCTGCACCACCCGGTAGACCGCGCGCCCGACCCGCGCGGAGACCGCGGGCGCTTCCTCCGGCAGGTCGAGGGTGACCCCTGTCGTCCCGTCGGCGAGTTCTCGCACCGAGGCCAGCAAATCCTTGCCCACCAACGTGGTCAGCCTGCCGCCGTCCTCTTCGCGGAGCACCTTCAAGATGTCGCGCAGCTCGTCCAGCGCCGTGACGCTGACCTGCCTGATCGTCTCCGCGCTGCGCTCCGTGCGCTCGTCGGTTGCGTTGACCGACAACGCGCCCGCCTGCAACGCGATCGCCGTGACCCGGTGAGCGACCACGTCGTGCATCTCCCGCGCGATCCGCTGCCGCTCCGCCGTCACCGCTTGCTCCGCGAGCAACGTGCGCGTGCGCTCTGCCTCCTCCGCGCGCTCGCGCAGGACCTTGAGCAACGTGGCGCGCTGGTGCATCCACAGCCCTCCGAGCGCCGGGCCGACGCCGAACATGAAGAACCCCAAGGGCACCGTGCTCAGCTCGAACTTCCCCGCCGCTGCCTGCCACGCCGAGACCACGCCGCACGCCAGCACCACCGCGCCCGCCGACACCCAGCTCGCGCCGAACCGCGCTGCCACCGAGTACATCGCGATGAACAACGGCATCAGCGTCAGGCCCGCGAACAACCCCGCGAGGGCCACCACGAGCAGCGCGAAGGGGAATCTGCGGCGCACGACCGCCGCCAGCGCCAGCGCGCACACCGCGACCGGGTACCAGGCGTTGTCCTGCGCGGACCGGTCGCCGAAGAGGTCGAAGAACAGCAGCCAGGCCACTGCCGCGACATCGAGCAGGAGCAGCGTGACCCGCCCCTCCCACCAGGCAGTTGCGGTCCGCATCATCGTTTCTGAACCACGCCTTCGCATCTCGATTACTCGGCACCCAGGATGCCAGCTGGCAGGCTAGGTCTGGTGCTTCAAGACGTCGGCATGGTGGCGCTCGGCACGGCGGACGAACACCGGTCTCCTCTACGTCGTCGTGGGTCGGCTGCGGTCTAGGCTCACCTCGTGAGCTTGTCCGCGTTGCTCGGGGTCACGGTGCTTCGGCTGTGGCGCTTGAGCACGGTGTCCGCCGAGGGCTCGATCACGTTGCTGTGCACATTAGTTCTCGAAACGGATGCGGGGTTCGTGACCCTGTTCAGCGGCCAGGAGGGCGTGTCGTGCCGAGGTCCTGAGCCGCGGCAGGAGATCCGGTGGGAGACGGAGCCGGAGCTTGCGATGGGTGCATCAGCGGGCGCAGAGGAATGGCTTGATCTCGCGCCGGTGGGCGAAGCGCTGTCCACCACCGTCACCTCGGTGCGCACTCTGACCGGCGTCGGGTCCTACACCTTGACGTTCGCGCTCTTCCTGGGTGAGCTGGCCATCGCGGTCACGGACGAGTTCGACCTGGAGTGCTTGCCGCGCAAGGAAGTTCGGCGCCGCGCGGAGACGTTGACGGCTGCCTTGGGCTTGCGCTTGGTCGAGTCCGAGCTACACGCGGTCTGAGAGGACGGCGTCGAGGCGGCGCAGCAGTTCGCCCGCGCGACCGCCGCCGTTCGGGGCTGCGGGGTAGCGCGACAGGACGCGCACGACGACGGGGGTGGCGAGCGTCGCGGCCTTGGCGATGTGGGCGTCGCCGATGGCGGGATCGTCACCGGCCTCCAGTTCGAGGGCGCGGGCGGTGTGGGCGGCCGCGCCGAGGATGTGCTTGACCTGAGTGGCATTCGCCAGCGGGTGCAGGTACGCGGAGCTGGCGGTGGCGACGGCGGCTCGCGCGGCGTCGCTGGCGGCGGCCTGGCCGGAGTCACGCGTCTCCTGGTACGCGCGCTGAGCGGCCCACGCGCCGTCGCGGATCGCCTTGGTGCGCTTGCCGCCCTCGGCGAACGCCCGCGCGGCGGTGATCGCGGTGCGGGGGCGGTCGTCGTCCGGGCAGTGCCGTTCGAAGAGCGCGAGAGCGGGCTCGGCGCAGGCGACTGCGAAGGCCGTGACCGCGCGCAACTCGTCCGTGGTGAGTTCGATCGTCAGAGTCCCATCACCCATGGCCTCAACCGTATCGTTGAAGGAACGGTTGGAACTTCGATGCGATAGTGGCAGGGCAGTGGGACGAAACCTTCAACACAGGCTCAGGCCGGTCGACCTCGCGCGCGAGCACGGCCTGTCCACGCAGGCGGTCCGGAACTACGAGGACGCGGGCATCCTCCCGAGTGCCGAGCGCACCCCGCACGGCTATCGCACCTACACGGAGCTGCACGCGCAAGCCCTGCGCGCGTTCCTCGCCCTCGTGCGCGGGCACGGCCACCCGACCGCCACGGCGGTGATGCAGGCGGTCAACCGGGGTGCTGTCGAGGACGCGCTCCGGTTGATCGACGAGAGCCACGCCCAGCTGCTCGAAGATCGCCGGACGCTCGAAGCCGTCGAAGCCGCGCTCAGCGACCTCCATCCGGTGCCCGACGAGCGCGGTGACACGTTCGTCGGCCCGCTCGCGAGGAGGCTCGGCATCCGTCCGGCCACGCTGCGCACGTGGGAGCGCGCCGAGCTGGTCCAGCCGCGCCGCGATCCACAGACCGGCTACCGGGTCTACAGCGCCGCCGACGTGCGTGACGCGTTGCTGGTCCACCAGCTGCGGCGGGGCGGCTACCTGCTGGAGCAGATCGCGCCGGTGCTCGCCCAGGTCCGCTCCGCCGGAGGTGTCGCGCCGCTCGGGGCGATGCTGGGCGACTGGCGCGCCCGGCACTCCGCCCGGAGCCGCGCGATGCTGGCCGGAGCCGCCGCGCTGGAGGCCTACCTGATTTCACCGGGATTTCAGCAGCGCCTGTGAAGCTCGCACCCCACTCGACGGGCAGGAGTGCGTGATGCTGAGGAAAGCCTTGGTGCACCTGGGGATCGGAGTGCTGGGCGCGGTGTTCACCGGAGTGGCCGCCATCGTGGTCGAGGCGTACGTCCTGGGCGGTCGGCAGCGGCGCGACGGCTCCGCCGAGGTGGTGCTGCCGCGCGCGGGGGACCCGGAGGCGCTGCGCGTCGGGCTGTTCGTGGTGGGCTGGGAGAGCTAGTGCTGGGCGTCACAGGGCACACCAACGAGTAATGCTTTGCATGACCATGCGCTCGTGTGCATATACTTCACTCGTGTCCAAGGTGCTTACTTCCCTGCCTGTCGGTGAACGTGTCGGCATCGCCTTCTCCGGCGGCCTCGACACTTCGGTTGCTGTCGCGTGGATGCGCGAGAAGGGCGCGGTGCCCTGCACCTACACCGCAGACATCGGCCAGTACGACGAGCCCGACATCGCCTCGGTGCCCGGCCGCGCCAGCACCTACGGCGCGGAGATCGCGCGCCTGGTCGACTGCCGCGCCGCGCTCGTCGAGGAGGGCCTGGCGGCGCTGGCCTGCGGCGCCTTCCACATCCGCACCGGCGGTCGCACGTACTTCAACACCACCCCGCTCGGCCGCGCGGTCACCGGCACGCTGCTGGTGCGCGCGATGCTCGACGACAACGTGCAGATCTGGGGCGACGGCTCCACCTTCAAGGGCAACGACATCGAGCGGTTCTACCGCTACGGCCTGCTCGCCAACCCCTCGCTGCGGATCTACAAGCCGTGGCTGGACGCGGCGTTCGTCAGCGAGCTGGGCGGGCGCACCGAGATGTCGGAGTGGCTGGTCGCGCACGGTCTGCCCTACCGCGACAGCACCGAGAAGGCGTACTCCACCGACGCCAACATCTGGGGCGCCACGCACGAGGCGAAGACCCTGGAGCACCTGGACGCCGGCATCGAGATCGTCGAGCCGATCATGGGCGTGCGGTTCTGGGACCCGGCCGTGGAGATCGCCACCGAGGACGTGACGATCGGCTTCGAGCAGGGCCGTCCCGCCACCATCAACGGCAAGAGCTTCGCCTCCGCGGTGGACCTGGTGCTGGAGGCCAACGCCATCGGCGGGCGGCACGGCATGGGCATGTCCGACCAGATCGAGAACCGGATCATCGAGGCCAAGAGCCGCGGCATCTACGAGGCGCCCGGCATGGCGCTGCTGCACGCCGCCTACGAGCGGCTGGTCAACGCGATCCACAACGAGGACACCCTCGCCAGCTACCACAACGAGGGCCGCAAGCTCGGCAGGCTCATGTACGAGGGCCGCTGGCTGGACCCGCAGGCGCTGATGCTGCGCGAGTCCCTTCAGCGCTGGGTCGGCACCGCCGTCACCGGCGAGGTGACGCTGCGGCTGCGGCGCGGTGAGGACTTCTCGATCCTCAACACCTCCGGGCCCGCGTTCAGCTACCACCCGGACAAGCTGTCGATGGAGCGCACCGAGGACTCCGCGTTCGGCCCGGTCGACCGGATCGGCCAGCTGACCATGCGCAACCTCGACATCGCCGACTCGCGCGCCAAGCTGGAGCAGTACGCCGGGCTCGGCATGGTCGGCAGGCAGCACCCGACGCTGATCGGGGCCGCGCAGGCCGCCTCCACCGGCCTCATCGGCGCGATGCCCGAGGGCGGCGCCGAGGCCATCGCCTCCCGGGGCGAGGCGCCCGACGACGAACTGCTGCTGCTCGACAGCGCCGCCATGGAGGCGGGCACCGACTGAGGCTTCAGGGCCTGGGCCGCGACGTTCTCCGCGCGGCCCAGGCGAAGCCCGCCGCGGCGAGCACGATCCCGCTGATCGACAGGATCGCGGTTGCCGTCGGCTCCGACTCGTGCCGGTCGAGGTGCCACACGCTGTACGCGACGCCGTGGAAGGCGTAGACGGTGGCCGCCCCGCCCACGAGGAACACCGCGACGCGAACCGGAACCGGCAGGGACCTGGTGAGTTCGGCGCACACCAGCCCCGCGACGAGCACGGCAACGAACTGCAGCACGGTCGTGACGAAACTGCCCGTCTCCGAGGTCGGGTTGAGCGTGAAGTACTGCCAGCCGTTCGAGTGGATTCGGAGCCCGGAGTACCAGACACCCACGAAGCCGAGGGCGACGACGAGCGCCATCAGGATCGCGGAGACGGCGGCGGGCAGCCGCTCCCGCCACGGCTTCGGTACCCGGTTCGGCTTGGGACTCGGTTCCGATTGGTTGGTACTCGGTTTCACGAGGATCTTGGTGTCGTCGTCGACGCTGCCGATCATGGCCATCGCCTCGGGGACGGTCGGCCGCGTGTCCGGGTCCTTGTCCAGCAAGCGCGTGATCAGCTCCGTCAGCTCGCCGGCGCGCTGCGGCGCGGGGACCTCGCCCAGCAGGAGCGCGGCCAGCGTGCCTTCCGGGGAGTCTCGGCGAAACGGCGAGGTGCCCTCGACGGCCTGGTAGACGGTCACGCCGACCGAGAACAGGTCGCTGGCGGGGAGCCCGTCGGTGCGCAACCGCTCCGGCGCCAGGTACTCCAGTGAACCGATGAACATTCCGGTCGCGGTGAGCGCGGTGTCGGTGTGGTGGACCGCCGTCCCGAAATCGGTGAGCAGCACCCGGCCGCCGTCGGTGATCATGACGTTGGCCGGTTTGATGTCGCGGTGCACCAGGCCTTCCCGGTGCGCCGCGCCGACCGCGCTCAGCAGCGCCTGCGCGAGCCTCGTCGCCATGTCCGTCGACAGTGGACCGTGCGCCGCGATGTGCTCGGCCAGCGAAAGCCCGTGGACCAGCTCCATGACGATCCACGGGCGGCCGTCCTCGGTGACGGCGTCGTAGATCGCGACGATGTTCTCGTGGTTGCGCAGTCGCGCGGCGTTGCGGGCCTCGCGGACGGCGCGCGCGAGCCGTTCGTCCTGCTCCGCCTGGGACAACCCCGACGGCATGCGCATCTCCTTGACCGCCACGTCGACGCCCAGGGTCTCGTCGTGCGCGCGCCACACCCGCCCGAAACCACCCGAGCCCAACTCCGCGACCAGCCGGTACCGCCCCCCGACCACTCGCCCCACGTCCGCCGACATCACGGCCATCCCCTCGTCCCGGCGACTCTCGCACGCCGGGGGCCGAGACGATCTCAGCCGAGGCCCCAGTGGGCCGACGTTTCGGCCAGCACCGCGCGCGCCGCGTCGTCTTCCGCAGCCGAGTCCCAGAGCCGGTCGGTCAGCCGGTTGTAGACAGCGACCTGTTCGGGGTCCGTGATCCTGTGCTCGGCCGTCACCGTCTCGACGAGCACCACGTCGTCGATCACCCAGAACCCGTGCGGCAGCAGGTTCGGCAGCGTGCGCCACAGCGGGATGATCCCGAGACGAACGTTGGGCAGGCCGATCAGCGACAGCACTCGGTCCACCTGGACGCGCATCTGGTCGGCCGAGCACACGGGATTCGCCAAAGACGCTTGGGCGAACAGGATTTCCACGCGCTGGCCGCTGTAGAGCACCTGTTGCCGCCGCAGTCGCGCACGGACGGCGTCGTCGAGATCGCCGGAGGGGACCTCCAGCAGATCGGCCTGCGTCGCGAAGATCGCCCGCGCGTAGTCCGCCGTCCGCAACAGGCCCGGCACGCACATGATGTCGACCGCGCGGATCAGCTCTGCCCGGGCTTCGGACCTGGACAGATCCTCTTGGCGCGCACGGTGACCAGCTCGTAGTTCCGCGCGCCATTCGACCTGCTCCAACTGGAGGTCGGTCAGCTCCACGGTCAGCTTGGCGACCAGTGACCTCGGCGCGTTGACCGCGCGCAGCCACGCCGCCAGGTCCGCGTCCGACGGTGTCTGCTTCCCCGTGGCGATCTTGCTGACCTTCGAGGCGTTCCAACCCAGTCGCGCGGCGAAATCCTTGAACTGCTCACGGCCGAGCAGCGTGCGCAGCTGTTTGCCGAACTCGAACCGCCGCTTCTCGAAGTCGCTCGTCACAGTCCCCTCTGCACCTTCGTCTTCCTGTGTTCGCCCGCGGGTACGGCGTGCGCCCAGGCGCGGTCGCGGATCGCACGGTAGTGAACCACTTCGTCCGGCTCGGTGATCACGTCCGCGCCGCACACGCCGTTGTCGTCGAAGTCCATCAGCACAACGGTCTTGTCGTCGAAGAGCCAGAAATCGCTTGTACCGAGCGCCAAGCGCTCAGCAACCCCCTGGGACAACAGCCGGATGTCCTCGCCCGCGTCGAGCGCGGACGGCGTGATCGCCAGCTCGAACCGCAGGTAGTCGGTCAGCGGCTCCGACAGCACGCGAACCCGTTCGAAGGTCCGTCCCCGCGCTCGCCAACCGCGAACACGGCCGAACCACTCCGCGAGCCAGTCGAGGTCGAGTTCGCCGTCGAGGTACCGCCGCAACGGCTCGACCTCGTCCGGTTCGTGATAGACGAACTGCGTCTCCAAGCGCCACGCCGACGTCGTCCACCCGGTGAACAACGACTGGAATCCGGCTCGGTCGACTCGCGTCGCCATCAGGCATCGTCCAAAGGCAGGTGCTTGAGCAGGGCCGCTGGAATCTCCACGGCGGTCTCGTGCTCCGGGAGCCCGCGTCGGCGCATCTCCGCGAGCGCGTCCCCGTCGGTGACCTTCCAACCCTGGATGACGAAGGTGCCGCGATCGGTCGCGAAAGCTGTCGGACATCCGCTCGTTCCGGACTCGGTGCCGAGATGGGTCAGTTTCATCATGACTCCCTGGCCTTGGATGCTCGAAGTTCGAGCTGAAGCTGATCGTGCCGCGCCATAGAGCGCGCCGCACTCTCCCAGCTGAGTGGCATCTCGCAAAAAATTCTAGAAATGCTCGTTAGGTGCTGGCGGCGGGTGTGTTGCCGGGGAACCTCTGGTCAGGAGGTGCTGCGAGATGAGGGTGACGGCGGCGACCACATGGCGACCGGGCGCGCTGCTCCGGGACGAGTACGTGCACGACACGAAAGGCGGCAGCCAGATCACGGACGTGCTGGGGTTCGTGTTCACAACGGGTCGGTGCGGGACGCCCACGATCGAGGCGGAACCGGGGAGCCCGCTGAACGATCGTCCGAGGTGCCTCGCGTGTTCGAGGCGCCGATGACGCCCGGTGGTTAGCGATGATCGACAGGGGTTTGGGGTCTTGAGGACACCCCAACCCCAGGACGGGAACTACCTGGCGTCGAAGGGGGCGCCGTTGTTCATGCGGGTGATGAGGTCGAGGACGGCTCGGTGTCCGCCGTGCGCCTCGGCCCAGCGGTGCACGCGGCACGCGGCCTTGGCGTACATCTGCTCATCGGCGCTGGCGGCGCGCAGCCACTCGTCGAGCGTCTGCGGCAACGGGTCCGAAGTGCTTGCGCGGCAACGGTTCGGGGCGGAGCGCGGCAGCAGGTAACGGGGGTCGTCGGACACCAGGGCGGCAAGGCCCTCGTCAAACCATTGGGGCACAGTCGAATCCAGGCGCGCGTGCAGTTCGACGTGGGACAGCTCGTGCGAGGCGATCACGGGATCGAGTCCGCGAGGCGACAGCATCACCGCTTGGTTGAGCACCGCGACTCCGCGTTCGCCGCCGCCTCCGATCCGTCGGTAGCACTCGGCGGTGAAGCAGGCGAGCACGGTCGGACTGCCCTCGCGCCCGCCGTAGAACTCGGTGACGCGCTGGTTCGCCTCGCGGTGCAGCGCGATGAGCCGCTGTCGATCCGCCTCGGAGATGTCGCGCTCGGCGTAGAGCCCGTCCTCGACCCGGACCAGCCCGAAGCACTGCGGGCACGTGATCGCGGCGACTGAGGGGAACGCGAGGACCACCGTCGTCCCCGCGCCCACGATCAGCACGAGCACCGCCGCGACGATCCACAGCCAAGGTTTTGTCCTCACCACCGAGCAACGGCGCGGCGATGCGAAGGGTTCCGGCTAGAGGTGGGGGGCCAGTTCGGCGTGGTCGTGCGCGGAGAAGATCTCGACCTCGTCGCCGTGGTTCGCGCGCAGCTCGCGCAGCCGCCGCTGGTTGTCGCGGCGCGCGGGACCGTCGACCTGCATCAGGTTCTGGAACAGCGCCAAACCGGGGGTCGAGCGCGGGCGCACGGGGTCGGTCTCGTCGTGGACCATGTAGGCGTCTCCCGCGTGCATCAACCACTTCTCGCCGGTGTCGACGGCAACGGCGGTGTGCCCGTGGGTGTGCCCGGCGAGCGGCACGAGCAGGATCTCCGGCGGCAGGCCGTTGAGCTGGCGCACGGCGCCGAAGCCGAACCACCGCTCGCCGGACTCGGCGTAGGTCTGCCAGTCGGGACCGTGCGCCCACTGCCTCCCCATGTACCGCTGCTTCTCCGCGCCGACGGGGTTGAGCGCGTGTTCGTGCTCGACCTGGTGCACGTGCACCTTGGCCCACGGGAAGTCGCGGAGCCCGCCCGCGTGGTCGACGTCGAGGTGCGTCAGCACGATGTGCCGCACGTCCTCGGGTTTGTGGCCGAGTCGCTGGACCTGCCGCAGCGCGGTCTCCTCCGGATCGAGCACGGGCCGCGTCACCGTGCGGAACACCGTGCTCAAAGTGGCTTTGGGGTCCTCGATGTCGCCCATGCCGAGCCCGGTGTCGACGAGCACCAAGCCGTAGTCGGTCTCGACGAGCAGGCAGTGGCAGACCATCGTCGCGCGTCCGAGCAGGCTGCCTTCGCCGTGCACGAGGCGCGGGCTCGGCGGGTGCAGCGTGCCGCAGTTGAGGTGGTGCGCGCGCAGTCCGCTCATGCCTTCGGCTCCTCGATCATGGTGGCGAGCCTGGCCGCGACGCGGCGCAGGGGAGTGATGTCGCGCTGCACCTTGGCCAGCAGGAGCGCGCCTTCGATGGCCGAGACGGCGAACGTGGCCAGCTCTTCGGGCTCCGCGACGCCCTCCGCGCGCAGGCGCTCGGTGATCAGTTCGACCCAGGACCGGTAGCCCTCGGCGCACGCCTCGCGGATCACGTCGCTGCCCGCCGCCGCTTCGAGCGCCACGGTGGAGATCGGGCAGCCGTCCTGGAAATCGGACCGCTCCAGCAGGTCGCCGAGCAGTTCGGCGGAGGCGCGCAGTGCTGCTGCGGTGTTCGGCGTGGTCTCGATGAGCAGGTCGACCGCCGCGCGCAGCTCGGTCGCGGACAGCCGCACCGCCTCCACCGCCAGCTGTTCCTTGCCGCCGGAGAAGTGGAAGTACAGCGAGCCCTTGGGGGCCGCGCTCTCGTCCAGGACCTGGTTGAGACCGGTCGCGTGGTAGCCCTGCCGCCGGAACAGGGTGCGCGCGGTCTCCAGGATGCGCTGCCGCGTCGCGCCTCGGGGTGCCATGACCGTAACTATATAGACTGGTCTAGTAAAAGCAACCGGACTTGCGCCTCAAGCGACTTGAGGCTCCACAGTGGACGCCATGAAGGAAACCGAGCTCTACTCGATCGGGGACGCGGCGCGGCGCACCGGCCTGACCGTCAGCGCGATCAGGTTCTACGCCGACGCCGGGGTCATCGCGCCCACCGAGCAGACCGACGCCGGGCACCGGCTCTACGACGTCGACGCCATCGCGCGGCTCGAACTCGTCCGCACCATGCGCGACCTGGGCGCCGGTCTCACCGACATCCGCGCACTGCTGGCCGAGGAGCTGAGCCTGCGCGAGCTGGCGTCGGCCCACCTCGACCTCGTCGAGCGCCAGCTGCGCGACCTGCGCGCCAGAAGGGCCGTCCTGCGCACCATCGTCAACCAGCCCACCACGACTGATCGGGTGAAACTCATGCACAGCCTCGTTTCCCTCTCCGACGACGAGCGCAACCAGCTGCTCGACCTGTTCTGGAACGAGGTCACCGACGGCCTCGCCGTCCACCCCGCGTTCGTCGAGCAGCTGCACGCGATGCGCCCGCACCTGCCGGAGGAGCCCGGCACCGAGCAGCTCCAAGCCTGGATCGAGTTGGCGGATCTGGTGCAGGACAAGGCTTTCCGCGATGCGGTCCGCGAGTTCTTCCACTCCAGCTTCGCTTCGCCCCGGGCCATGGAGATGACCTCGCCGGAGCGGCTGGCGCGCATCGAGGAGCACCGGCTGATCGAGATCGAGGCCGCGGACGCGGAGCGCGCCGGGCTGTCGCCGGATTCCGCGCAGGCAAAGGAGATCGCTGAGCGCATGCTCGCCTCGATCGCTGGGCTCGCCGACGTTCAGGACGTCGCCGGGCTACGGCGTTCGATGACCGATCCCGAGCCGGGGAGCGCCGCCGAGCGCTACGCCGAGCACGCCGTGTCCGGATTCGGCGGACTGCTCGGCAGCTACCTGGCGCTGATGGCCACCATCAACGGCACGCCGCAGCCGGACCCCAACGACACCGGCGTGAGCGAGCAGTGGATCGCCGCCGCGCTCAGGGCTCGTTAGGCGTTTCGCGCAGCGGTTCCAGGGCCGCCCACTTGTGCCAGTGCTCGCGGGCCTCGCGCGCGGCGAAGACGGCTCCGCCGACGGCGAGCGCCCAGCCGCTGAAACCCTCTGGCAGCGCGGGATCGCCGCTCTGGCCCATGAAGTAGCCGAGGAGGTAGGTTCCGGTGAAGTACACGAAACCGAGCCACGGCTGCGATCCGCGATCCATGATGTTGAGGCAGGTCGCCGAGGCCAGGACGACACCGGCCGTGGCGAGGACGCTGCCCGCGAGCTGGTGCTGATCTCCGATGGCGAAGCCGATTCCGGTCATGCCGATCGCCGCAAGCGAGGACGGCTGGCGCAGCGCGTCCAGCGCGGAGGAGCGCGCTGGCCAGCCGAGCAGGAACATCGCCACCAGCAAGGCGAAACTGATGATCCCGGGGCCACCGATGACGCTGATGAGGCCCTTGGCCACCTCGTCGTCGGCCGGCTTCTCCCCGTCCAGCAGGCGCGGCACGATCCCGCTGGCGAAGGCGAGACCGTCGATGATCACGCCCTCGATCCAGAACCTGGTGCGCACCTTGAACGCCTCGGCCTTGGGCAGCTTGCCGGGCGGCGTGACCGCGCGCGCGATGCCGAGCTCCTCCAGGACGGGGAACTCGTTGTGGCGCCGGTACTTCAGCGCCGCGTACCCCGCGCAGCCGATGACCACCAGCGCCGCGCCGATGAACAGCAGCGGCAACGGGTACTTGCTCATGTTGTCCCGGTAGGAGCCCGGTTCGACCGGCGCGTCCGCCGTCTGGAACACCAGGTACGAGCCGAAGGCGAAGCCGCCCGCGCTCACCAGCAGCAGCCAGATCACCAGCGTGTAGGCGAAAGCCGGGGACCACCGGACCTCGCGGGTGGCCGCGGCCCGTTCCAGGTACCTCCGGGTCGACACCGCGCGCAGGCCCACGCACACCAGCGCGCCGACCACCGCGACCACCGCCGCCACCAGCACCCGCTGCCAGTCCACGTCCGCCGAGGCGCGCACGTCCTGTCCCACCAGCACCGTCGCCGGAGCCGCCGCGATGATCGTCGCGATCACGCCCATCACCAGCGCGGCCAGGAACCCCCGAGAAACCACGATCACGCCCAGCACCGTAGCGCCCACCGTTGCGCACCTTGCTGCAAATGCCAAAGACGGAGGAGGACGGCGAGGGTCGTTGTCGGTGTGCTCGGTCATCGTGATGGCGGGACCGGCGCAGGGGGAAACATGGAATCCGAAGGGCTAGGGCCTGTCCTCAAAGCCAGAGTGTGAGGGTGGCTAGGTCGATCATGGCTTGGTAGGACAGGGCGGTCTTGTCGTAGCGGGTGGCGATGGCACGGAACTGTTTGAGACGGTTGAAGCAGCGTTCGAC